>CASFSL010000001.1 GCA_949297365.1 uncultured Bacteroidales bacterium
AAAGATGGATTGTCGAGCGCACTTTCTCATGGCTCGAGAACTTCAGGAGACTTACCATTGACTATGAATACAGGGCCGATACGCACGAAGCCATGATGCATATCGCTGCCATAAAATTATTTTTGAATAAAATTTAAACAGATTCTTATAAGTTTTTATGCTGTCCCAGTTCTTCTCAATTGCGGCGACCGTACGGTGAGCACCCCCGAACTCACCATTCCGCATCCACAGGTTGAGGAACGGGCCTACGCCAAACGTCTCCTCTCCCAGATTATGACCGAGAGTTAGCCCGGCTAAAGTATTTATTTTGTTAAATCTTTCAAGATTGCAGCGTATCGTCCGGCGAGAGAGCGGCGGGTGTATGCTGATATGGCCTCGGTATTTGGCTCAAATGCCAGAGTGCGTGTGTACAGGGCGGTGATGTAGGCTTTGAGCGGTGCCTCCTCGTCCCAGTCGAATATCTCTCCGGTGCGGGTCGCAGCGAGGGATTGTTCTAAGACGCTGCCGTGCGGGCCGAATGCTGCGATGGGCCGGCCGGCGGCAAGGTATTCGAAGTATTTTCCGGTTAGGATGCCGGCAGCCTCGGGCTCTTCCCGCAGGGGCAGCAGGAGCAGGTCCGCGGCCTTCTGCAGGCTGTTGGCCTCGTGGTGGGGAATGTATCCGCGATCGGTCAGGTGGTCGCCGAGGCCGGCCTTACGCACTGCGGCGAGGATCTCCGGGTCGGTCTTTCCGGCAAATGTCAGATGCAGGTCGCGGCCGAAGCCCGGGAGGTCGCGGCAGAGCTCCGCGAGGACCTTCCAGAGCCTGCGGGGATTGCCCTCCGCAGAGAAAAGCCCGGTGTGCACGAGGTTGAATCCTGCCGGGAGCTCCGCGGCAGTGATGCCGGTGAAGTCCGCCTCGTCGTAGCCGTTCTCTATCACGTGGAATTTGTTTTTCTGCTCAGTCACAGAGCTGTCACCGGCAGTCTGCCGTCCTGAGGTGCCGCGCTTTTTATCTGCATCCAGTTCCTCCAAGAAGTCCCGAATCATATTGTCCGTGACGGCCACCACATGGTCCGCCTCGCGCAGCACCGAGAGCTCCATGGCGGCGTACCTCTTCCGGCTCCGGCGGGTCAGAGGAAGGTGCTTGAAGTAGAATATGCGGGTCCACGGGTCGCGGAAATCGGCTGTCCAAGGGATACCGGTCGAGCGGTGCAGTGCCCTTGCTATCAGGTGCATGGAATGGGGCGGACCGGTGCTGACGATGGCATCGACGGGGTGCTCGCGGAGGTATTGTTTCAGAAATTTGACGGAGGGGCGGATCCACAGGAAGCGGGGGTCGGGGACGAAGACATTGGCCCTGAGCCAGAGGGAGAGGCGCATCAGGGGGGACTTGTGGCCGACGGCGTTGATGGGATTGACTGCCGTACCGCCTGCGTTTCCCTTGGATTTCCCACCTTTTTTCTTTCCTGTCAGGATATTGAATACGGTGTATGGTTCGAGTATGGGCCGCTTGATGACCTCCGCTTCCGGAGCGATGTCCCTCAGCAGAGATTCGTCCGTCATGCCCGCCTCCGGATTCTCAGGAGTGTAGATGACCGGCTGCCATCCGTATTGCGGCAGATATTTGGACATCTTCAACCACCGCTGCACGCCCGAGCCGGCTGTCGGCGGCCAGTAGTAGGTTATGATCAGTACCCGTTTGCTCATTTTATATTTTCCGAAAAATTTAAAGTCTTCAAAAGTAGTGATTATATCTTAATTTCCCCGGATGCCGCCAGGTATTTTCATCCCTTTGGAGCAAATCGGAGTTACTATGCAGCTGGAAACGATCCGGAGTATGATTTATGAGGTGCGCGGAGTGCGTGTCATGCTGGATTTCGACCTGGCAAGGCTTTATCAGGTGGAGAACAGGACTTTGAAGCAGGCGGTGCGCAGAAATTACCCTTTTTGGTCGCCCTCCAGACTATAATCCTGGGCCAGGAACTGGATAATGTATGTGTACGCCGCTTTGTCAGAACTGGCAGGAAAAGCAGAGGAAAAACCTGGGCGGCGGCAAAAAATCGGTTATGTAAAAGAAAACGGTGGGAGAATGTTATAATTTGTTATTTTTGCCTTTCTTAAATCGGAAGTGACTCGAAAATGGCAAAGGAAAAAAAGGAAAAGGAGGATACACCGCTGATCAAGCAGTATTACAAGTTCAAGGCGGCCTGTCCCGAGGCCCTGCTGCTGATGAGAGTGGGAGACTTCTATGAGACTTACGGGGAGGACGCGGTGAAGGCGAGCAAGGTGCTGGGTATCGTGCAGACCCGCAAGTCCAACGGGGATCAAGGCTATATCGAGCTGGCAGGCTTTCCCCACCACTCTTTGGAGAGTTATATGCCGAAGCTGGTGAGGGCCGGTTACAAGGTGGCGGTCTGTGACCAGCTGGAGGATCCTAAGCTGGCCAAGAAGTTGGTCAAGAGAGGCGTTACCGAGATAGTCACTCCGGGTGTGGTCTACAGCGACCAGGTGCTGAAAGGCAAGGAGAACAACTATATAGCCTCGCTGTGTTTCTACAAGGACAAGGGCGGTGTAGCTTTTCTGGACGTGTCCACCGGCTCTTTCAAGGTAGCCGAGGGCGACCTGGACTACCTCGACCTGCTGATAGCCGATTTCGCGCCCAAGGAACTGCTGGTACAGAAGGGTTTTGAGAAAGGTGTGCGCGAGAGGTTCACTTCCCCCGCATCGAATATCTACATCTCCACGATGGAGGGCTGGGCATTTGTCTTTGAATCAGCTTACCGCAAGCTTATCAAGCACTTCAAGACGGATTCGCTGAAGGGTTTCGGAGTGGAGTCCTTGAGATTGGGCGTGACGGCTGCCGGAGCCCTGCTCTTCTATTTGGAATCCAACCGTCTGGAGGATACCGAATACATCCCGGGCCGCACTTTGGCTCAGATAAGCGGCATATCGCGTATCGACGAGGATGAGTTTGTCTGGCTGGACCGCTTTACTGTCCGCAATCTGGAGCTGGTGGAGCCGGCTGCGCCAGGGGGCGTGACCCTGCTGGACGTGATTGACAAGACCTCCTCCCCGATGGGTGCGCGTCTGCTGCGCTCGTGGCTGACCATGCCGTCCAAGGACCTGCAGGAGATAACGGCCAGGCAGGATGCCGTGGAGGCTCTGCTCGCTGACCGGGAACTGGCCTCGACGCTGTCCGATAGGATTGCGGATATGGGCGATATGGAACGCATACTTTCCAGGGTGGCCTCGGGCCGTGTATCTCCCAGGGAGGTGATGCAGCTGCGCAGGGGCATCGGTCAGCTGCTGCCGGTCAAGGTGCTTATACTAGAGAAGGTCAAGCGGGGTCCTCTGGCGCGGATGGCCAAGGAGATTGACGAATGTACGGAACTCCGGGAGACGCTGGCCCGCAAACTCTCGGCCGATCCGGCCGCCCAGATAGGCAAGGGCGAGGTTATAGCCGCCGGGGTGGACGCAGAACTGGACGAGCTGCGCGGCATAGCCGCTCACGGCAAGGATATCATCGCCGGGATACAGCAGCGCGAGATAGAGCGTACCGGTATATCGTCTCTGAGAATCAGTTACAACAATGTCTTCGGTTACTATCTGGAGGTACGCAATACCCACAAGGAGAAGGTGCCGCCGGAGTGGATCCGCAAGCAGACCCTTGTCTCGGCCGAAAGATACATCACTCCTGAGCTGAAGGAGTATGAGGAGAAGATCAGCGGAGCCGAGGAGAAGATATACGCCATAGAGTCCCGTATCTACAATGAGCTTATAACATACATCCAGACCTATATCCCTGCGGTGCAGAAGGATGCGGCCCTGATAGCCCGTCTGGACTGCCTGCTGTCGTTTGCCCGGACCGCCGAGGACTACGGTTACTGCCGCCCGGTGGTGGACGATGGCGAGATCCTGAAGATAGAGCAGGGCCGTCACCCTGTCATAGAGCGGATGATGCCTGCCGGGGAGGAGTACGTGGCCAACGACCTGTATCTGGACAAGGAGACGCAGCAGATCATCATCCTCACCGGTCCGAACATGTCCGGTAAGTCCGCCCTGCTGAGACAGACAGCCCTGATAGCGGTTATGGCCCAGACAGGCTCGTTCGTGCCGGCCAAGTCCGCACATATCAGTTTGTTTGACAAGGTATTTACCCGAGTGGGCGCTTCTGACAATATCTCCCGGGGCGAGTCCACTTTCATGGTCGAGATGCTGGAGACCGCCGCCATCCTCAACAACATGACACCGCGCTCGCTGATACTGCTGGACGAGATAGGCCGCGGCACCAGCACATTTGACGGTATGTCGATAGCCTGGGCCATAGTGGAGTATATCCATGAGCACGGAGACGGGGCCAAGACCCTCTTCGCCACCCATTACCACGAGCTCAACGAACTGGAGGAAAATTACAAAAGGGTAAAAAACTTTCACATCGCAGTGAAGGAGTCTGACGGAAAAATCCTATTTTTGAGGAAACTTTGCGAGGGAGGTGTCGCGCACAGCTTCGGTATCCATGTCGCCAGACTGGCCGGTGTGCCGCCCGAGGTGGTCTGTTCGGCCGAGAAGATACTCAAGAAGCTCGAGGCCGGTTCCACTGGCAGTGACTCCATCAAGGGCCGGGTGCAGTCCCTGCGGCAGCGGAAGAGGGACCGGAGTGCGGCGGAGAGCGAGGTGCAGCTTTCCATCTTCCAGCTTGACGATCCGCTCCTGGAGAGCATCAGGGACACATTGAAAAAGATGGATATGAACTCGATGACCCCGATGGATGCCTTTGATATGCTGCGGGAGCTCCAGCGCAAGGTGGGTATTACGAAGTAAATAATAATTCTGTCTATCATGAAAAAGTTTGTGAAAGAGCTGAGGATTGTGGCGGGACTGGTTGCGGAGAGCGCTTCTTTCGCCTTTTTCTCCATCAAGTCGGACAAGTTGAGGACTTTTCTGTCCCTGTTCGGAGTCACTGTCGGTATTTTTTCCATAGTCGCGGTGTTCTGCGCCGTGGATTCTCTCCGGGACAATATCATGGAGGGCGTCAGGTCCTTCGGAAGTGATGTGGTCTATATCGACCGTTTTCCCATGTCGCAGGAGGTGGATGAGAACGGGGAGGAACTGAACTGGTGGGATTATCTTCAGCGGCCTGAGATTACGGAAGACGATTTCGAGTTTGTCTCCCGCAATGCCTCTTTGTCCAAGAGCGTGGTCTATGTGGTCATGGGCAACGGCAGCGCCGCTTATGGCAGGCGGAGCTATGACAATGCGTATCTGCTGATTACGACCGGGGGACTGGAGAATGTAATGAATGTAGAGGTTCAGTACGGACGCAATTTCTCGGAGCAGGAGGCCCGGGGCGGAGCCAATGTCGCCGTGCTGGGGCATTCCGTGGCGCAGGAACTGTTCGGCAATGAGGACCCTGTGGGCAAGAAGGTCAAGATACGCGGCAGCAGGGCTATCGTGGTGGGTGTACTCGCCGCTCAGGGAGAGAGCATGGCGTCTATGGTCGATACCGACAATGCGGTCATCCTGCCGCTGCAGTACGGCAAGACCGTGCTGGCCTCGTCCTGGGGCTCCGGTATGATGCTGGCCGCTCCGGCGGACGGAGCCGACCGTCAGGCTTTTCTGGATGAGCTGCGCCTGCTGATGCGCTCCTGTCACGGTCTTTCGCCTTCAGAGCGGGACGATTTTTCGCTCAACGAGATGACATTTCTGCTGGATATGCTGGACACTGTCTTCTCCGGTATCGCCAAGGCCGGATGGATCATCGGAGCGTTCTCGCTGATTATAGGCGGCTTCGGGATAGCCAACATCATGTTCGTCTCCGTGCAGGAGCGCATGAGCCAGATAGGGATTCAGAAGGCCCTGGGGGCCAGACGTTATGTCATCATGACCCAGTTCATGGTGGAGGCCTCCTTCCTCTCCCTTGCCGGCGGCCTGACCGGTATCCTGCTGGTGCTGCTCGTCTCCCTGCCCGTCAATGCCTTCTCCCATTCATTCACTATCTCGATGTCCCTGGACAATGCCCTGAGCGGTATGCTCATATCGGTGGCCCTCGGTATACTATCCGGCCTCCTGCCTGCCTGGAAAGCCGCTTCACTGGATCCCGTCCAGGCCATCAATGCCTGAGATTTGAACATTTTGTAGGAGATATTTGAGTATTTTGTAAGAACAAATTTAACATTTTGCACGATAGATTTGAGTATTTTGTATATATTTGTCTCAAAATATAGAGGCAGTTATGTTCAAAAGACCACAATTCAAAGAGCTTGCATCGCGCATATCGGAAAACCGCAACAAACTTCAGGCAATAGTAGGCCCGCGCCAGGTTGGTAAATCCACTTTGATCAAACAGGTGCTTCAAGAAACCGAAATCCCAGGCATGATGGTGTCTGCGGACGGTGTGCCGAAGAACAACACGGCGTGGATCGGAGAGATGTGGGATACTGCCCGGGCCCGTATGAAGTTAGGGAATCATCGGGAGTTCCTGTTGGTAATAGATGAGGTGCATAAACTGGACAACTGGAGCGAGGAGGTGAAGAAGCAGTGGGATGCTGATACATTCAATGATGTCAACATGAAAGTGGTGATTCTGGGCTCTTCGCGTCTGCTGCTGAAGGACGGGCTGACAGAATCTCTTGCAGGCCGCTATGAACTTATCCGAATGCCGCATTGGAGCTGGCCGGAGATGCGTGAGGCGTTCGGGATGGACCTGGACAGGTATGTCTATTTCGGCGGATATCCCGGGTCGGCAGGGTTTATCGGAGACGAGTCCCGTTGGCGCCGGTATATCAGGGACAGTATCATCGCTCCGGCTATAGAGCAGGATATCATGATGACCAAGACAGTATATAAGCCAGGGCTGATGCGGCAGCTTTTTGAACTTGGCTGTACGTACTCAGGAAAGGAGATTTCGCTGACCAAACTGCTTGGCCAGCTTCAGGATGCCGGTAATGTCACCACATTGGCAAGTTATCTTAATACCCTTTCCGAAGCGCAGTTGCTCTGCGGTCTTCATAAATATGCCAGTGACAATGCCAGAAAATACAATTCAGTGCCCAAGATGATGGTTTACAATACGGCTCTTCTGAGTGCTCTGTCCGGGATGACGTTTGAAAAGGTATTCACGGCTCCGAAGCAGTGGGGACGCTGGGTTGAGAGTGCTGTCGGGGCGCATATCCTCAATATGGCTGAAAACCTGGACTATAAGGTTTATTATTGGCGCGAAAGGGATGACGAGGTGGATTTTGTCATAGAGAGCAACCGCCGTTGTGTGGCCGTTGAGGTCAAGAGCGGCAGCCGGCCGACAGACAGGGGACTCTCGAAGTTCGCAGCTGCCTTCCATCCTGTTCATTCGCTCGTCGTAGGCACCGGAGGAATCCCGCTTGAAGAATTTCTCTCGTGGGACCTCCGTACCTTGTTTGAATGATACAGAATATTAAGTTCCTGAGTTTTGGACGGTACAAGTTCTTTCATCTTTGTAAAATAAGAGTCGTAGTCGTACTCCATGCCGTTTGCGGGCAGGGCAGAGGAGTAAACTGTTACACCGAAGCTATCCTCAATATAGAGGGAGTACATGCCTGCGCCGTCAAAGGAGACGGTGAGTAAATCGTTCCGGACGGATGCCTCGGGCATGTCTTCGACAATGCTTCTCGTGGTGGGAACGGTCTGGTAGATGAGAATCCTAGTGATGTCATCCGTCGCCGATGCGGGTGTGGAGGAGGCCGAGCTGTTCGAGGTCATCGGAGTGCTCCAAGAGTGGTTCGGCCTCCTTGTAGGCTAGCATGGCCCTCTCGGGGTCGCTGCGTTCGGAGAAGACGGCACCCTGCATGATGAGTGCCCTTGCCAGCCTGTCTTCCGGCCCTTTTCGGCGATAGTAGTCCGCAGCCTCGGCTATGGCTGTATTTTCGGCCACAGGCAGGTAGCATTTGTATTCGGCTTCAGTATGCAGTAGTGTATAGAAAGCCTTGTCTGCACGCGACAGTTTCCCGGCGTCGGAGCTGTCGATGCTCATGAGGGTATCCAGTGCGGCCTGCGGCTGTGTCATCATCAGCGAGTCGGCTGCGGCGAGTGCTGACCTTATATGTCCACTGCGGTCGGAACATGACATGGCGGACAGTAGAAAAAATGCCGTCAATAAGAGAGAAGTGATATAGTGGCCCCATTTCGTAACCATACTGCAAACTTACATATAAATTCCGTATTTCTACGACGCAAGTTCGCAAAATTTCCTATCTTTGCATTAACAATAAACAACTTTATATTTAACCCTAAAATCAGGTATTAAATATAAACTAAATTATAGTTAATATGGCACAGCTGAAAGATTACTCCATCCCCGAGCTGATTCACCTGCTCGGGAGCCGTTACAGGGATTACCGGCAGAGGGCCGATATGACTCAGAAGGAGGTGGCCGAGCGGGCCGGGCTGTCTGTCGTGACTGTCTACAAGTTCGAGAGCGGGGCGGCCAACAATCTGTCTCTCGGGACGTTTCTCCTGCTGCTGAAGGCAGTAGGATGGATTGACGCGCTGGATGAGCTGATGCCGGAACTTCCGCCCTCCCCCTATCTTTTGAAAGACAATGACAGAAAAGTACAGCGGATAAGGCACAGGCGGGAAAAGGTTATTAATTCTAAAGTCAAGTTATGAGCAGAATGATCAAAGTAATATTGTGGGGCGAGGAGGTCGGTCGGCTGCTGTGGGATGAGCGGAGACACCTGTCTTATTTCACTTTCAATCCGGATTTTCTGAGCAAAGGAATTGATATTGCTCCGCTTACCGCTCCTATTGGAGATATCGGGAGCAGAATGCCAGTCTACGGCGCATCGGAGCGCATATATCAGAAACTTCCCCCTTTCATAGCGGATTCTCTGCCGGATGACTGGGGAAACAGGCTTTTTGATTACTGGAGGCAGGAGCACCGGATCCCGGCAGCGGAGATTACACCTCTCGAGAAATTGTCATTCATCGGAAGCAGAGGCATGGGTGCTCTTGAATTCATTCCTGAGACCGGGAGTTATATAAGCAGAGGGAAGATAGATATCCAGTCGCTGACAGCTCTTGCTCAGAAGATATTCTCCGACAGGGAGAATGCACACATCCTTCCGGAAGAGTCCCTGACCATGCAGTCCCTTATCGCCGTAGGCACATCGGCAGGCGGACGCCAGCCCAAGGCCGTAGTCGCTGTTTCCAAGGAAACCGGGGAGATACGTTCCGGACAGATATACGGTCTGGAAGGCTACGACTACTGCATTCTGAAGTTCGGTGACCCGGCCCGGTCTTCGGCCGAATTGGAGATGAGCTACTGGCGTATGGCTGTGGACGCCGGCATACGGATGACTGATTCGAGGCTTATGGAGATAGAGGGCACAAAGTATTTCCTGACTGAACGTTTCGATCGGGAAAACGGCCGGAAGCTGCACATACAGACTCTCGCGGCTATGTATCCGGACGCTGCAAGCTATGAGGACATGCTGCTGGTGTGCCGGAAACTGCAGCTGCCTGAAACCGACTCCGAGGAGGTTTTCCGCAGAATGGTCTTCAATATCATGGCCAACAACACCGACGACCACAACAAGAACTTCTCGTTCATCATGAATCCTCAAGGGCAATGGAGACTGGCTCCCGCATACGACATGACCTTCATATTCAACACAGGAGGCTATCAGGCGCAGGAGGAGCACTGTCTGTCGGCCGGCGGCAAACTGCGCAATTTTACCAAAGAGGATATTCTGGCTTTCGCAGCCGCGAACGGCATAAGACGGCCGGCATCCATAATTGATAAAGTTGCCGCCTCACTCAGCCGTTTCAGAGCCATCGCCACCGGATACGGTGTTAAGCAAGAATGGATCTCGCGAATAGAATTCAGTATCCACCATCACATGATCGAATGCGGCTGCATGACGGCTCCTTCCAGCAAAGTCACATTTAAGGACACAAAAGGAAATACCATTTCCAATATCAGAGTCGAACAGGCCTATCATGGTAATTATCACCTTCTCGCCGAGACATTGCTTGTACCCCAACCCACTGATTATTTTCACTATTAATTTAGCTTTACTATGAACTTTACGGTTTGGGAATACAAATAAAACTGTTCCGAAACCACGTGTGATCCCGGAACAGTTCTGTCTATAGCTTCAGGTGCTTATTTCTTGTAGGCGAAGTGGAAGCCGTCGGTCTTGTCCCAGTCGCCGCGGGTGAAGTCGGGCACCTCGACAGGCATGTTGCCGTGGAACATAGAGACTGCCCCGAGCTCGCCGACGCAGGACCACTCGGCTGCGTCATAGACATCCATGTCGAGGGGCAGGCCGTTGAGCAGGCAGTAAACCAGGCGGTAGTCCATCACGAAGTCCATACCGCCGTGGCCGCCGACCTTCTTGGCTATCTCGCCCACTTCCTTGTGAATCGGGTGCATATATTTCTCCATGAGAGCCTTGCGTGCTGCCTCGGGTACGAAACTGTGGGAACTGAGGTCCTCGTGGTCGGGCACCTCGTCCGAGCTGATGTTCTCAGGCTCAAAAGCGAAGCCCTCAATCGGGTACTTGTTGGCGAATCCCTCGGTGCCGGTCAGCTGGTACTTGCGGTCGTAGGGACGGGGAGTCATCACGTTGTGGTGTATCTCGATCATCTTGCCGTTGGCGGTGCTGAGGAGGGTGATGGTGTAGTCACCGTTGGCGCACTCATCGAGGCCCATCTTGTCCTGCACGAGCTTGAGGCCGTTGACCGACTTGGTATCGAAGGCGACCAGAGTCTCCAGCTTGTCGCCTCTGTGGATATTCATGGCCTGGCAGACGGGACCGAAACCGTGTGTGGCGTATACGTCACCGCGATGGTCTTGGTTGAAGTCCAGACGCCAGTTGCCCTGGTATTCGTCCCAGAAAGGCTCCAGGTTGTGAATGTATCCGCCGGCTCCGTGAAGTACCTCTCCGAAGAGACCCTGCTGGGCCATGTTGAGGGCGGTCATCTCGAAGAAGTCGTAGACGCAGTTCTCCAGCATCATGCAGTGTCTCTGGGTACGCTCGGCGGTATTGACAAGCTCCCAGCACTCGGCCAGGGATGTGGCTGCCGGGACCTCAACGGCCACATGCTTGCCCATCTCCATGGCAAATACGGCCATCTCCACATGGTTCTGCCAGGGGGTCACGATGTAGACGAGGTCTATGTCATCTCTCTGGCAGAGCTCTTTCCAGCCGTCCTCGCCGCTGTATTCCTGGGCATGGGGACGACCGGCCTTTTTCAGGATCTCCTGAGCGGCGGCGGCTCTCTCGGGATAGAGGTCGCAGAGAGCCTTGATCTCAGTACCCTCGATGTGGGTGAAACGCTCCACTGCGCCGGGGCCTCTCATGCCCAGGCCGATGAAGCCTACGCGCACGACTTTCATCGGCTCGACGGCCAGTCCGAGAACGGATTTCTGTCCCTCCACTCTGGGAGGGGTCTGGAATACGATTCTGCCGTTCTGGATATCATAGGGGACCGAACTGTCGCAGTGTCTTACTGAGTCGCAGGATGCCGTCATAAGCATCGATACGGTCACTGCAAGTGCGAAAAAGATGTTTCCGAGTTTCATATCAATTGGTTTTAGTATTGGATTTCAATAATTTCGTAAGTTCTACAAACATCTCCACCGAGAGTTGTTCTGGCCGCATGTCCAGCAATGGAGATGCTGTGTCTGTAAGAGTATAGTCACCCAGCATCGGCTTGATGGAGTTGCGGATGGTCTTGCGCCTCATGTTGAAGCAGGTCTTGACGACAGCCTTGAAGAGTTTTTCGTCGCAGCCGAGGGACGTCCGGTCATTGCGCCTTATCCGGATTACCGCCGAGCGCACCTTCGGGGGAGGGGTGAACGAGCCGGGCTCCACGCTGAACAGGTATTCGATGTCGTACCAGGCCTGCAGCAGCACCGAGAGGATGCCGTAGGCCTTGTTGCCCGGAGGGGAGGCGAGACGGTCCGCCACCTCCTTCTGGATCATTCCCACTGCGAAAGGGATATTGTCCTTATGGTCGAGGATTTTGAAAAATATCTGAGAGGAGATGTTGTAGGGGAAATTGCCGATGACCGCGAGCCTGCCGGGAAATATTTTCCCGAGGTCCATCCGCAGGAAGTCCTCCTCGTAGAGCCGCGGCCGGATGGAAGGATAGTTCTGGATGAGGTATTCGACCGACTCCTCGTCTATCTCCACGGCCCTGAAATCCAGGCCGTCCTCCTGCAGCAGGTATTTGGTCAGCACGCCCATGCCCGGACCGACCTCTAAGACAGAGCATTCCGCCCCTCGCGGATCCATCTCTAAGAGAGACTCCACGATTCTGTGCGCGATGCCCTCGTCGTTGAGAAAATGCTGCCCTAACCGTTTTTTCGCCCGTACTTTCATTTCGGCTGCAAACTTAGGGAAAAATGGCGGAATTACCGCATAAAATTAGAAAGGAGATACATCCCGGGTGCGGAAGGACTCCCTGGCCTTGCGGACGTAGAGGCGGAGGACGTCTTCGGGCAGGCGGGTCCGGGAGAGCAGTGTGCGGACCGTATCGGGGTATTTGGCGAGGGCGGTGGCCATCAGCCAGGCCATGGCCATGCGGACATAGTAGGGCGGGCGGCCGGCGGCGGTTCCGGGGCAGAGGTCGGGGCTGTCGCGGTCGGCTTTCCCCTGGGTATAGTCCGAATGGATGTGCTCTAAGTCCAGGCTCTCCATCAGCCGGAATATCTCCGGCAGCGTGCTCTCCTCCATCATGCGGGACATGTACAGGATCAGGCCGTAGCGCACCTCGAACTCCCTGTGCGATGCGAGGTGCTCCAGGATGAATGCCCATGTCAGGCGGTCTCCCGGACGGGTCCACTTTGCACCGGCGCAGACATGGTCGCACACGGCCCAGTTGTCGATATGGGGAACGAATGCCCGCAGTCTGTCGAGACGCTCTTCCAAAGGCATTTTCATCCGGTTGAGCATCATGCCCCAGACCATGTACTCCTCGTAGTACAGGCTCCGCTCCGGGGCGGTCTCGAACTGCCTTATGAGTTCCGCCGCACGGTCGGCTGAAGATGTCAGCTCCGCAGCGGCTTTCCTCATATAGGGAATATGCAGCCCGAGCACCCGTGTCCCCGGCAACGGGTTGATAACGCGGATGTGCCCCCTGCGGTACCGGGCATCGCTTATGAACCTCTCCGGAATGTACTGCTCCAGTATTTTTTCTATCATGATGAAATGGATATTGCTTATTATTAGGAATTTAATTCTGGCTCGCTCTTAAATTATTTGTCCAAAAGAGTCCACGATGACTGATTGCCGGCGGTGACAAAGATACGAATAAAGAAGGAAAATCATAAATTTGCGGACATGAAAGTACAGGACGATACAGCGTACATACGGGCCCTTATTTCGGAGGGCGAGCATGTCCGGCAGGATTTCAAGTTCGAGATTTCGGACTCGCGGAAGATTGCGCGGTCGCTGTCGGCGTTTGCCAACACTGAGGGAGGCCGGCTGCTGATAGGGGTCAAGGACAATGGCCGCATCGCCGGGGTGCGCAGCGAGGAGGAGATGTACATGGTCGAGGCTGCGGCTCAGGTCTACTGCACTCCGGCGGTTGAGGTGGACATGCGGGTGTACCGCCCCGAGGGCCGTTCGGTGCTGGTCGCCTCGGTCGGACCGGCTGTCCGCAAGCCGGTGCTGGTGAAGGAGGAGAACGGGCGCAGGCTGGCCTACGTGCGTATCGCTGACGAGAACATCCTGGCCTCGCCGGTACACATCGGCCTGTGGAAATGTGAGTCTGACGATGACCGTAACGGCAGTGCGGACAGAGTGCCGGTCGGTAACGTCCGGATGGCGCCGGATTCAGGCCTGCACCATGGCCTGGTCTCGGTGGCTTTTACTGACCAGGAACGCGAGCTGCTTGCCGTAGTCGCAGCCGCTTCCGGCGGTACCTTCCGTCAGCCGGTCCGGTCTGGCTCACCTGCAGCCAGTACCTGTTCTGGCGTTTCAGACCCCGCCGCTCTCTCGGTTTCTCCTTGTGGCCTGACCCTGTCGCAGATATGCCGCCGCGTGACCATCCCCCGCCGCCGGGTCGTGCATCTGCTCTCGCTTTTCGTTCACTGGGGCCTGGTCGGCATCAGTCACGACAGCCGAGGCTTTTTCTACTATGGCAAAAACTGAATTTACAAATAGTAATCGTCACTATACATTTTAGTTATATTCTGAACCACCTATTCTCAGACTATTAGTATTTTCAGAAAATGTTAGAAGGCCTTGAATAGTCCAAAATATGGCCAATTTCATGCCTTCTTACATTTTTACAAATGCGGAATATCTTGAAAATAAGTAGATTATAACGCAACGAAAATGTATAGTGGAATGGAGTTGACCGTTACAGAAATGTCTCGGGATCCCGGCGGGCGGAGCAGTGCTCGTGGAGGAAGGCGGTGAATGGAGTGGTGTAGGTGCGCAGTCCGGCGGGACAGGCTCTGACGCAGGCGCAGCAGCGGATGCAGAGGGCCGGGTCGGTCAGCACTTTCCGGACTTTCAGGTCAATGCTGACGGCTCCGGTCGGGCATACCCTTACACATTCTCCGCAGAGGGGGCAGCCGTCGGTGGTCAACGGGACAGACGGAGCTGGTTTGGCCGGGCTGCCGGATGATGACTGTGCAGTACGGGATGTGTCTGAGGCCGGGCGGGACGGCTCTTTGTATGGCCGGTTGCCTTTGATGTGAAATGGGGCAAATGCTCCGGAACTGTCCAATTTCCGTGCGCATTGTCCGCCGAAGATACGGGCGTCGGCCAGGTCCAATGTGTCGGGACGGCCCTCGGCCACGGGCATCTCAGGGGTGCTGTAGCTGTGCTCCCCGATGAAGGCTCCGGCGGCGAAAGGGCTGAGACCCAGCGATACGGCCAAGTCATACAGCTCGACCAATGCGTCCTCGTAGTCGCGGTTGCCGTAGGTGACGGTCACCACCGCAGGGACGGACGTTCCAGCCGCCACTTGTATCCGTCTGAGCCGCCGTACTGCCTCGGGAGCCACCCTGCCGGCATATACCGGAGCTCCGAGCACTACGGTCTCACCTGAGTTCAGGATTATCGGCTCGTCCGACCGGTCGAGAGTCAGGTCGATGGTCCGTATATGCTGTGAGGCCCCCGCATGGCCGGCCGTTCCGCCAGGCGTGCCGTTCATGCCGGCGGCTACTGCCTCGGCTATTTTTCTGGAGGTGCGTGTCGGCGAGAAGCATATCACTGTCAGTTTGTCGATAGTATCTATGGAATCCTTGAGCATCTTGAATTTGTGTAATGCGTTATTAATCAATATGTTATTGCTATAACTGATGGATTTCGAGAACTTGAGACCAGCCGAAATCCATTAGTTCTGAGGGTTATTTATTTGGGATATAGATAGTTGTCGTGTTTGCCCGATGCGCGTACATTCTGTACATTCCAAGTCGAGAAGATACTGCTTGGCCCTGAGGCCGCCGCCGTAGCCGGTGAGGCGGCCGTCGCTGCCGATGACGCGGTGGCAGGGGAGGATGATGGAGATGGCATTGGCGCCGTTGGCATTGGCCACAGCCCGGACGGACCTGAGGGACCCGATGGTGGCGGCCAGCTCACCGTAGGACACTGTCTGTCCGTAGGGGATGTTGGGGAGCTGCTGCCAGACGCGCTTCTGGAAGTCGGAGCCGGCCAGCAGGAGGGGGATGTCGAAGTCCTTGCGCTCTCCTCGGAAGTATTCGTCCAGTTCCCGGACGGTCCGCCGCAGGACCTCGGGAAGAATTTGCCCGCAGTCCTCGAATTGTGCCTTGAGGATGGTCCTGAGTCGCTGCTCTACCCTCCCCGGATGCAGTTCCTGAGTCCAGTTGCAGAGGCAGAGCCGGTCGCCGACAGCCCCCAGCATCATTTCCCCGCACGGCGCATGGTACCGGACAGTCCGAATTGTTCTGGGCTTGACAAAGAGCCAGTGGGGCATCTCGGCACCTCGGTAGTGCTTGATCATTACCCCAGGGCGTCGGGTCATGCCGTTGCGGAGGGCCACCTGCTGAGAGGGGAGGTTATTGTCCCGGATGATGGAGCAGACTATGGGGGAGTTCAGGGTGCCGAAGGCGTAGTCCATGCAGGCGCTGGCGGCCTCCGTGGCGTAACCCTGATGCCAGTGGGAGCGTTGGAAGAGGTAGCCGGCTTCCAGCATTTCCCGGCCGTTCCACTGCTGGAGGGTCAGACCGCATTGGCCTATCATCTCTCCGGTGGCCTTGAGCACCACTGCCCAGAGGCCGTAGCCGTACTGTCGGTAGCGGGCGAGCTGCCGTTCCAGCCATTCGTCCACTTCCTCATCGGAGAAAGGGCCGTTGTAGGCGTACATGACTTCGCTGTCCTGCAGGATGCGGCAGAGGGCGGGCCGGTCTGCCGGGGTCATCTCACGCAGCTGCAGCCTTTGTGTTTCAATGACAATCATATTTCGGACGGGTTGGTATGGCAAATATACGCGGAAGCCGAGAGCAGAACAAATTTATTTGCTATGCCGAGGCGCAACAGTATATGTGGCTGTCCGGTATGTGCGTGCGGAACAGAAAAGAGTGGACATGTTGGCGGAATAAACTGTAATTTTGCGCCCGGTTTAATCGAAGAGTTGAAAGACATGAGCAATATCAGGAGAAGCAGGGCGGAGTGGATCCGGCGCTACTTGAGTTTCGTGGTGATCCTGTTCGTTATCGCATTCGGTACATCCCTGTCCATCAGGGCCAATCTCGGTTCGTCGCCTATCTCGGCGCCTCCGTACGTGCTGTCGCTGGTGCCCGGGATGAGTCTGACCATGGGACAGCTGACGATATGTATGCACGTGTTCTTTATCCTGTCCCAGATACTGCTGCTGCGCAAGGATTTCGAGAAACGGCAGCTGACACAGATTCTCGTCTCGTTTCTCTTCGGGCTGTACACCGATGTGACCATGTGGCTGACCGGTTTCCTGCAGGTGCCTTTCGACATCAATCCGGCGGTGGGGTATCCGCTTAGGTTCGCGGAACTGCTGCTCGGCGGTGCCATTCTGGCCTTCGGTATCGCCTGCGAGGTACGCTGCGACTCGCTGATGCTGGCCGGTGAGGGATTTCCGCTGGCGATAGCGAAGTTCCTGAAGAAGGATTTCGGAAAGGTAAAGATTTGTACCGACACATTTTTGGTGTCCGTCGGCGTGGTGTTCATGTTCGTGTTCTTCGGGCACTGGGACTGGAAGATGATCGGGCCGGGTACCCTCGTGTCGATGTTCTATGTGGGCTTTATGGTACGGGTGTTCTCGCCCCGGATCGGATGGCTGGACCGGATATTCATTCCACGGTCCGAGCGTGCGGCCAGGGCTTCCGCTCAGGCTCAGCAAGCAGCCCTTTGGGCTTCTCACCGCGTGATTACCATTGCCCGTACATACGGCAGCGGTGGCAATGAGGTGGGCGAGAAAGTGGCCCGCCGTCTGGGCTGCCCCTGTTACAGCCGCCAGATTATAGACAGGACCGCTGAGCAGATGGGACGCACACCTGAGTTTGTGGCCGAGAACGAGCAGAATATATCCACCGGCAAACTCTGGGAGATGATTTTCGAGGACAGCGGCATACCTGTTTCGATGAACCCGTCGAAGGATGACGCTATCTATGTCAGTCAGAGCCGGACGATACGGGAGCTGGCCCATCACGGCCCGTGCGTTATCATCGGGCGTCTCGGCAACTGGATTCTCCGGGACAATCCTCATGTCCTCCGTGTCTTCGTCACTTCCGGCCCTGACTCGGCCGCTGTTCGTGTCGCTTCCCGGTTCAATATCTCCGGGGAAGAGGCTGCACGGAAAGTCGAGCGGGTCAATACCGGCCGTGCCAACCACTACCGACGCTACACAGGCCGCCAGTGGACCGACATCGGCGAATACGACTTGGTGGTCAACACTGACCGCATGGGCATCGACGGAGCGGTCGACACCATTCTCCGCGCCTCCAAGGACCTTAAATAGCAGGGCGGCTGCTTCCTGTCCGGTCTGCCCTGTTTCCGCCTATTTGGCCTGTTTCGGTTTGTTCCGTCGCTTTTTGTCTGCTTGGTTTGCCTGCTTGGTTGCCTGCCCCTTTGCCACAACGGCAGCATTTCCCGCGATTCGGTGCCGTTGCGGAGTGTCCTTTCCCGCTGCACCCTTTCTACAGGCCTTCTGGACGGCATTGCCATTCTGCCCTTTTGCCACAACGGCAGCATTTCCCGCGATTCGGTGCCGTTGCGGAAAGCATAGATGCGATCTGTTTTCGTAAGGATTGCGTAATGCCCTGTTTGTTAAGTATATGCTCCATGCTGAGCATAACAGATACTACCCATAAACATTGCTTTTTGTATATAAACCCCTTGTATCTGTTTTTGCAATTATGTCACGACAGGTTGATAATCAGTGTAATATGACTTTATGCGAAAAACAGATAGAGGTTTGTTTAGAGACGGCAGGCGTATTTCCGTCGTTCAGTTCCACTGCTGTGGATTATTATGATCCGGTACCGACTTCTCTGGAGCCTAAGCATCGGGAACGGTAGTCTGGATCCATTCAAAAATAACGGATGCCGGAATATCGAGTTTCGAAAAAGCGAAGAGTTTCTTGCCCAGATCTTTGAGGGATGCGCCTATGTGGTAGACTTCTGAGCCGTCGATGATCAGGAAACGGTCATGGGACTTCGTGCAGGTTCGTATCTCGACGGGTGGATACTGCGAGTTGAACCGGTCTATGTCCAGCCGGAGCGGAGGGCTTATGTGCCCGGTGTAGACGGTGGCTGAGACGTCCCCGTCCCTTTTGCTGAGCATCAGCAGGACTGACTCGTCGATGTAATTGTCGATAAGAATTATGGACTGCCTGGCAGAGCGTATTATTAGGTCTGTAGCGAACTTATAGGCATCGAATATCTGTCCGTTGAAGAAGATGCCCTCGACCGGTGGCAGGGATGTCCGCACGAAGAAATCTATTTTCTTAGAGTGTTCGGCTACGGTATGCTCCAGTTCAGTAAGTCGATGATTTACGGAGTTGTTTTGCAGCAGATATTCCTTCAGCACTTTATTTGCCCATTGACGGAACTGAGTACCTCTTATGGATTTTACCCTGTAACCTACAGAAATAATGACATCAAGATTGTAAAACTTCTGCACTCTTTGAATTTTTCGTTTACCTTCTATTCGAACTTGTAAATAATCCTTACAAGTTGACAGTTTCTCCAGTTCGTGCTCTTTATAAATACTTCGAATGTGTATTGTAATGTTCTGAGGAGTTGTCTGAAATAACTCTGCCATCTGCGCCTGTGTCAGCCATACGGTCTCATCTTCCATGCGCACCTCCAGCCTCACCTCCTCGTCCGGCTGGTACATTATGATCTCTCCCTTGTTTTCCATGTGCGAATTTAGGAAGATGTTACGGGATTATCCATACTCGAAACGGATATAAACGGCTATAATCGTTTATAATCGGTTAGCCGAGAATTAAATCCAGGTAATTCAGGCACATTTATCAGTGATGCGGGTAGCCGTAGGTAAGTTTGGAAGTGCTATTTTTGCAGTGTATTCTGGTGAAATGTTTAAAATACAAGATATGAAACGCGCAATGATTACAGCTATGATGGCGGGCGTGCTGGCGGCAGGGTCGGCGGCATGTGCCCAGAACGCTCAGAAGGCTGAGCCCGTGCCCGGCAAGGACGGCAACAAATATGTGCCCTATGAGGAGCGTACCGGCAACGAGTCGATTGTTTATTTTACCCGCGACCTCAGCCCTGAGGGACTGAGGAAGGCTTACGAGGCGGTATGCGGAGACATCGTGGGCCGTGTGGCCGTGAAACTGCATACCGGCGAGCAGAACGGCCCTAACATTATCCCGAGCTCCTGGGTGAAGGAGCTGATTGAAAAAGATATACCCGACGCTACTATTGTCGAGACAAACACCTACTACACAGGCGACCGCTACACCACCGAGCAGCACCGCAGGACGCTGGAAGTCAACGGATGGACCTTCTGCCCCGTGGACATCATGGACGAGGAGGACACCCTGACCCTGCCCGTTAGGGGCGGCAAGTGGTTTGACCGCATGTCGATGGGCAGCCACATCACCGACTACAACTCAATGGTCGTTCTCACCCATTTCAAGGGACATTCCAAGGGTGGTTTCGGCGGCAGCAGCAAGAACATCGGCATCGGCTGCGCTGACGGCCGCATAGGCAAGGCCTGGATCCACACCACTCCCGGCCAGAACGACCAGTGGGATATCTCCGAAGAGGAGTTCATGGAGCGCATGACCGAGTCAAGCAAGGCGATAACGGACTATTTCGGCAAGCACATAACGTATGTCAATGTGATGCGCAACATGTCCGTCTCCTGCGACTGCGAGGGTGTGGCCGCCGAGCCGGTAGTTACTCCCAACGTGGGTATCCTCGCCTCGACCGACATCCTGGCCATCGACCAGGCCTGCGTGGATATGGTCTACGCCATGACGGAAGAGGAGCACCACGCCCTGGTGGAGCGCATCGAGTCCCGTCACGGCCTGCGGCAGCTCTCCTACATGAAGGAGCTCGGCATGGGCAATGACCGCTACATCATCATCGACCTGGACAACGGCGGCCGGCGCATCACCGTCGGGGAGGCCGTCAAGGACCTGAAGCCCTTCGTCGCAGAGCAGTAGTTTATACAGGAACAGTATAGATTTAGATAAGTGCAGTAACGTGCAAAAAGTTAAAAGTGACGGTTTTATCAGGAAATCTTGCCTGAAGTGAGTTCGTTTTGAAGATAGTCGTAGATGTATCCGGCACTTTGGAAATAAAGTCCGGTAGCAGGATCTGAAAGACGCTCAAAGGTGTCGGAGTTGTAGAGGGTTGTCAATGCTTCCTGCATACTGTAGCCCCAGTTCTCCATAAGCATCTGGGTCAACTCTACCGTCAATGCCTCCTGCAAATGCTCTATCTGTCTACTGTTCAGTCTCATATTCTGCTTAAATAGGATAATGCCCTGTCTGTTCCGAAGAAATACTGGATAGTCAGTCCTTTGGCGTACCGCAGTTCTTCGACTAATTGTCTCATCGTGATAATACCGTCGGTATATCTTCTGAGCTGAAATGTCACACCGTCATCGGCAATAGGGCCGACCACAATATCATAGTCATGCACAGGCTGTGGTTGATGACGGTCCCTGTTCTTCAATACAAATTCCGCCCATTCCTCACAGTAGTCGTCAAACCGTTTTATCTTTAATCCGTCAGCAATGGCATCATCCTCGTTCCATTCAAAAACGGTTACCGAAGGGCTTCCTTGTTTCAACAAGTCTACGACTTGGGCAGCTCTATTGTCACATTTGATCCGTGATACAGTCTCATGCCAATCGCCCTCCATTACGACTGCATACCAGGACGAGGTCGCTGATAGTGTCCTCGAAGGACTGGGTATGCATCACATTGTAGTGAGTGAAAAAGAAATCAAGTCCCTTGAAACGCTGCAAATAGTTGTATGCCTGCTTTTTGCTCAGATTAAAAGCAGCGGCGAAGTCGGCTATCAGCGCAACTGTATACTCCAGTTTATTTTTCTCAGTACGGGACATATCGTCATTTTCCACAAAAATAAGAATAAATCGGATATCATAAGTTTACCTCTGGCGGGAAAAGGTGCAAATAAATAAAATGTAGCAGCTCCAGATGACAACGGTGGGCGCATCACCGTCAGGGAGGCCGTCAAGGACCTGAAGCCCTTCGTCGCGGAGCATAAATAATTTTGAGAATCGAATATTTTATGTAAATTTGGAGTTGAACTCCAAAAATGCATAAATTTTCGTATGAACTACATTAACAGGACAATGGAAGCCTTGCTGCTGGAGGCTTCAAAATATTTTTCAGTATTGGCAGTGACCGGGCCGAGGCAGTCAGGTAAAAGTACATTGCTGGGGCATCTGTTCCCGGAAGCTGTCAGGTACTCGATGAAGGATGTTAATGTCCGTGAGTTCGCTGAGAATGATCCGATAGCATTCCTGAACTCTACCAAAGATGTCATGTTTATTGACGAGGTGCAGAAAGTTCCTGAACTGTTTGAATATATTCAAGGAATTGTGGATGCTGACCCGGACAGGAAGTTTTTATTGTCAGGCAGTTCCAATTTCGAAATAATGAAATCTGTTTCCGAGTCACTGGCCGGCAGAGCCGGAGTATATGAACTGTTGCCACTGTCTTTGACAGAAGCCGGAGACATCGGCTTCGCCAAGGGGCTTGATGAGTTCCTGTTCGACGGACTGTTTCCGGCTGTGTGTTCAGAAAAGAGCGTCGCCAAGTTCTTTTATCCTTCTTATGTCAGGACCTATCTGGAGAAAGATGTCAGAGATCTGATGAATGTAAAGGACATGATGCAGTTTACAAGATTCATGAAGTTGTGTGCGGCCCGTGTCGGTTCGATTCTGAATGTCTCTGAGATATGTTCGGAACTCGGCGTGGACAATAAGACAGCGACATCCTGGCTTTCAGTTCTTACTGCCTCCTATGTCGTATATCTGCTTCCTCCATACTTTGAGAACATATCCAAGCGCTTGATAAAAAGCCCTAAACTGTATTTTACGGATCCTGGCCTCGCGGCATATCTGCTGGATATAGAGAGCCCGGAACAGTTGTCAAGGGACAAGATGCGGGGAAAAATATTCGAAAACTATGTCGTAATGGAGGCAGTGAAGCACCGTATGAATGCCGGCAGGGAGGGCGGAGTGTATTTTTACCGTGACTCAAATGGCAATGAAGTGGATTTGTTGTTGAAAGAGGAGGGCCGTATACAGGCCTTTGAAATAAAGTCATCGATGACTTACACTAAAGATTTTGAGAAGACGCTCAGGAATCTGCCTTCCTGGTTGAATACGCCGGTAGAGCGCAGGGCTGTTGTCTATGCAGGGGATTTTGAGAATACGGCCGGAGAAATAAATATAATCAACTATCGGAATTTAAGTTTCATATAGTATATTCGCGGCATGAAAAAAGCGGATATAGTATTTGTGTGCGCGGTGGTGGCGGTGTTCCTGCCCTTCGTGCTTTCGGAGCCTGTCTACGAGGCCTATAAGAGTTTCAATGCCGCTCACGGGATGATCGTGAGCTTCATCAAGTTCGCTGTGCTCTCGACCGCCGGCGAGATGCTGGGAGCGCGTATCACCACCGGACATTACTACTACAAAGGCTTCGGCCTGATATCCAAGATGCTCGTCTGGGGCATCCTCGGCATGGGCATCAACATGGCGATGATCATCTTCTCGTCCGGCACTCCGGCATTCCTGGAGTACATGGGACTGACCGGCGCCACGGAGTTCCTCGCCGGGCCGATGTGCTGGCAGAAGGTGCTGGTGGCCTTCTGCGTCTCGGTGGCCATGAACTCGATATTCGCTCCGGTATTCATGACCCTGCACAAGATATGCGACATCCATATAGCGGATTACAACGGCTCGGCGCTGGCCCTGATCAGGCCCTGGAAGATGGGCGAGCTCTTCTGCCGCGTCAACTGGAAGGCCCAGTGGGGCTTCGTCTTCAAGAAGACCATCCCCCTGTTCTGGTTCCCGGCCCATACGGTGACCTTCCTGCTGCCGCCCTCCGGCCGCGTTCTCTGCGCCGCCCTGCTCGGGGTCGCCCTCGGCGTGCTCCTGGCCCTGGCTGCCCGCAAAAAATAACCGAATTGTCGGGAAATATTTGGATTGGCAGGTTATTATGCTTACCTTGCACCTGCTTATTTTTAAAATTATAACAGTTATGGGAAAGATTATCAAGTTTCTGCTTATCTGTCTTGGCTTTAAATCGTTGACAGCCTGCGATGTGGAGATATGGAACGGGACAATGGAGTATGGGACGCCATACGCGGAGTATGAGGTCAAGGGCAGGGTGTCGGATGCTGAAGGCACTCCTATACAGGGCGTCAGGGTAAGTATGGGCGAGTCGCAGAGCAGCCAATTGGATTCCGTGGCCGTCACCGATGCCGAAGGCCGTTTCCACGTCATTCACGGAACATTCCCGTTCAGGGACAATACTTTTGACATTCAGTTTACGGACATAGACGGAGAGGCCGGAGGCGGTCTCTTTGAGGAGCAGACCGTTACAGTCCAGGCCGAGATGGTTGAGGAGGGTGACGGCTGGGACGAGGGCGACTATGCCGTGAAAGAAGACGTGAATGTAACACTTGAGCTTAAAAAGGACAGCGAAGAGTAGTCATGCGTTCTTTGTCCGTCAGGCAGAAGCTGGCACTGGAGCTGGCCCGTCCGCTGCACAGGGAACTGGCTGAGAAGCATGTTCTGCGCGACTTGTTCTGGGAGTGTACTCTAAGATGCTCCCTGCGCTGCCGTCACTGCGGCAGTGACTGTCACACTACGGCCTCGGTAAAGGACATGCCGTTCGAGGATTTCGCCAGGGTCCTGCGCCGCATATCCGAAAAATACGATCCGCATAAAGTCTTCGTCATCGTTACAGGCGGGGAGCCGTTGATGCGTCCCGACATAGTCTCGTGCGGAAGGGCCATCTACGACATGGGCTTTCCGTGGGGTATTGTTACAAACGGTATGCTGCTGGACCGCAGGCGTTTCGACTCTCTGCTCAAGGCCGGTATCCACAGTGCGACGATAAGCGTGGACGGATTCGAGGCCGACCACGACTGGATGCGCGGTGTCCCAGGCAGCTTCAGGAAGGCCACGGAAGGTGTCCGGATGTTCACGGAAGTGGAAGACGTGATATTCGATGTCGTCACATGTGCCAACCGGCGCAACCTGGCGTCGCTGCCCGAGTTCAAGGAGTTCCTTATATCCCTTGGCCTCAAGCGATGGAGGATATTCACTGTGTTCCCGTCAGGCCGGGCTGCCGATGATCCTGAGATGCAGCTCTCCCCGGAGCAGTTCGACTCGCTGATGGAATTTATAATGGCGACCAGAAAAGAAGGCCGTATTCATCTCAATTACGGTTGCGAGAATTTCCTAGGAGGCTACGAGGGCCTTGTCCGGGACAATTTCTTCAGCTGCAACGCCGGTCTCACCACTTCTTCTATCCTCGCCAACGGAGACATAGCGGCCTGCGCCAGCATCCGCAGCGATTACGCCCAGGGCAATATCTACCGGGGAGACGATTTCATCGATGTCTGGGAGAACCGCTATCAGGTATTCCGGGACCGCAACTGGATGCGGGAGCGAGGAGATGAATGCGGTCGCTGCAAGTATTTCCGGTACTGTCTCGGAGGGTCGATGCATCTGCGCGAGTCCGACGGCTCTCTCCGTCCCGGCACCTGCCGGATGTTGCGGTAAATCAATTGCTCCAGTAAGTCAGAATAGGATATCTGCTATCTGAGAAGGCCGGTCTACGATGTGGGCCGGGGAGTAGGAGGCGAGTTCTTCCCGGGTACGGCAGCCCCAGGTGACGGCTACGGCCTCGATACCGGCATTGGCTGCGGTCTGCATGTCCACGCCCGAGTCCCCGACGTACAGAACGGACGGGCGTTCGTCTGGGAAATTCCGTCCGGGACCGTCTACAGCGGGGCAATGTATCCCCGCCTCGCGGAGGATGTCCCACACTATCACTGGCTCCGGCTTGCGGGGCACCCCTTCCCTCTCTCCAAATACGGCGCAGAAGGGTATTTCAGGAAAGAAATGCCGCATGAGCCTGACGGTCGCGGGGTGGTATTTGTTCGAGGCGACTGCTACCTTGATGTCCCGGCGGCAGATATCCGACAGGAGTTCCGGTATGCCCTCAAAGGGCCTGGTCATATCGGCGCAGTGCTCGCCGTAGTAGGGCAGGAACAAGCTCCGGATGCGCAGGACTTCTTCCTGACTGCGGCTGGCTTCCGGAAGGGCCCGCTCAAAGAGCTTGTTGATGCCGTTGCCGATGTAGGAGGCTATCTCCGTTTCGCTGTGGACGGGATAACCGCAGGCGGCCAGGGCCTGGTTGGTGGCCGCCGCGATATCAGGAACGGTGTACAGCAGGGTCCCGTCCAGATCGAAAATTACAAGTGATTTCTTCATAACTGCCGCAAATTTAAGGAAAAATATTCTATAGGTATCTGGCGGCGGCTATGATCCGGCGGATGATGGCCGGGGCGTCCTGGAGCGGATGCTCTTCCGGAAGGGCGAGGGATGAGAGTTCGAATACTTTTGAGATACCGAGGCTGAGATATTCCGCTTCGGTTATTTTATTCTGTCCGGTGACGACCCACAGCGGCTTGTCGTATTGCCGGCACATCTCCGCTATGCCGGAGGGCAGTTTCCCGGAGAGAGAGGAACGGTCGAAGCGGCCCTCTCCCGTGATTACCAGGTCTGCAGAGGCTATTTCCTGTTCCAGCTCCAGGGCCGAGGCGAAGAATCTCCATCCGGGGACGAACTGCGCTCCCAATGCGGCTTTAAGGGCGTATCCGGTACCTCCTGCCGCTCCGGCACCGGGGAAGTCCGGATGGCCGATGACTTTTATCCAATTTTCCAAAGCGTTCTCAAACAACGGAATATCCTGTCTCTTGCATCCTTTCTGCGGCCCGTAGACTGCAGTGGCTCCTGAAGGACCGAGCAGGGGGCTCGTTACGTCACTGGCTACGAGGATCTCTGTTTCCTGAAGATGAGGACATACGCTCTGTACGGAGCGGTCCGAGGCCGAGTCTATGCCGCTGATGAATGTAGGGATGTCCTTGTTGCGGAACGGACAGCTGTTGGAGAATGACCAGCCGAGGGCCGCGAGCATTCCGAAGCCGCCGTCATTGGTCCCGCTGCCTCCGATGGCCATGACTATCCGTCGCGCACCGTGGCTCTCTATGGCGGACCGCATGACGGAGCCCAGCCCGTAGGTGGTCGCACGCAGCAGATTGCGCTTGTCCCTCGGTATCATGTTGAGCCCGCATACTGATGCCATCTCGATGAAAGCGGTCCTGATGCCGTCCACCCTGTACATCAGTACCGGAGCCAGGATGGGAGAGCCCAGATGATTGACGCTTTCTATGAATATTTTCTCATACTGTACCTCCTTTCTGTGGAATGCTCTCTCCATCACTCCCATACTCCCTTCGCCTCCATCGGCCATAGGGCATAGGAGAATATTGTCCGAAGTTGTCTTTGGAAGTGTGGAATTTGCTGATAATCCGTCCTTTATGGCCTGGGCGGCCTCTGCTGCCGTCATCGAACCTTTGAATTTATCCGTCGCAACAACGATTTTATTACATCTCATGTGGCAAAGATAGAGCCTAATTATTTATATTTGTGACCAATTTTTGAATTTTAATAAACAACAAAAATCAAAATCAATACAAAATGAAGAAAATTAAACTTTTGAGCTTGATGCTGCTGCTTCTGCCCCTGACTCCCGTGAAGGCCGACGAGGGCATGTGGCTTCTGCCTCTGCTGGAGAAGATGAACAGCGGCAGGATGACTGAACTGGGATTTGAGATAACCCCTCAGGAAATATACGATCTGAACAATACTACGCTGAAGGACGCCATAGTCATTTTCGGCAACGGCTGTACCGGTGAGATAGTCTCGGATCAGGGACTTGTCTTCACCAATCACCACTGCGGTTATGCGTCCATCCAGCAGCTCAGCTCCGTTGAGCACAACTATCTGAAGGACGGTTTCTGGGCGATGAACACCAACGAGGAACTTTATGCCGAGGGTCTTACGGTCAGTTTCCTGGAGAGTTTCACCGACGTTACCGATCAGGTGGAGAAAGCCCTGAAGAAGAGCAAGACCCAGGAAGACAAGGCCAAGGCTCTGGACAAGTTGCAGGACAAGCTCTGCAAGAAGGCCGGCTGCGACGACAAGTTCATTGTAGGCCGGTTGACTTCGTTCTACGGTGGAAATACATACTACTTCATAGTTTACAAGATATTCAGGGATATCCGTCTGGTAGGTACGCCTCCTTCCTCCATAGGCAAGTTCGGAGCCGATACCGACAACTGGATGTGGCCTCGTCATACCGGGGACTTTTCCATCTTCCGTGTATATGCCGACAAGGACAACAATCCTGCCGAGTACTCCGAGGACAACGTGCCCTACAGCCCTGAAAGGCATCTGAGGATATCTCTCGCAGGTTACGAGGAGGGTTCCCCGGCTATGATTATGGGATATCCCGGAACCACCAACCGTTTCATGACGGCATCCGAGCTTGCCGAGCAGCGTGAGAGGAACGAGGTCGCTATCAAGGTCAGGACAGTGCGTCAGGATGTGCTTATGGCCGACATGCAGGCAGACCCGAAGATCATGATTCAGTATGCCAGCAAGTACGCCGGCTCGTCTAACGGCTGGAAGAAATGGATCGGAATGAACGAGACATTCGCCAAGCTCGGTGTACAGGATCGCCGTGCCGAAGAGGAGGTGGCCTTTACCGAGTGGGTCAACGCAGGCGGTCAGGAGAGGATAGACCGCTACGGTGATGCTCTGAAAAATATTGACGAGGCTGTTGCAGGACGCAAGGCGGACAATCTGCTGGCCGCTTATCTCCGTGAGAGCTTGGGCAGCATTGAGCTGGTCAATGTCTCTGCTTACGGCGGTATGATAAAGGAAGCTCTGGACAAGAAGGACCAGGAGAAAAAGGATGCTGAATTGGCATCGATAGAGGCTGCACTGGAGAATTTCTACAAGGACTATTCTATGCCTACGGACAAGAAAGTGGCTGTTGCCATGATCAGTCTGTTGAAGGAAAGTATTCCTGCTGAGGAGCTGCCTTCGTTCTATCAGGAAATAGACAGCTGCTTCGGTGGGGATATCAATGCTTTTGTGGAGGATCTTTACAGCAAGTCGTTATACACTTCACTTGATAAGGTGAAAGCGGCTGTGGATGCCGCTGATGTCTCAGCTCTTACTGATGATCCCGCCTGCAAGGTGCTCATCTCGTATATCAAGAGCTACAATCCTCATCAACAGGCGTTAATTGAATATGCGGAGCAGTTTGCCCAGGGCAAGAAGGACTATATCGCCGGAACTCTCGAGATGCGTGAGGGCGAGGCTATCTATCCCGATGCCAACTTCACCATGCGTCTGACTTACGGAACAGTGCTGCCGTACTATCCACGTGACGCCGTCTTCTACAACTACTACACCACCCTCAAGGGCGTGATGGAGAAGGAAGACCCCTCGAACTGGGAGTTCGTGGTACCTGAGAAGCTGAAGGAACTGTACGAGGCCAAGGACTTCGGCCGCTATGCCAACGACAAGGGGGAGATGCCCGTGGCGTTCATCTCCAACCTCGATATCACCGGCGGCAACTCAGGCTCTCCCATCATGAACGGCCGCGGTGAGCTCATCGGTCTGGCATTCGACGGCAACTGGGAGTCCATGAGCGGTGACATCATCTTCGAGCCCGAGCTCCAGAGGTGCATCAGCGTGGACATCCGCTATGTACTCTTCATCATCGAGAAGTATGGCGGAGCCACCAATCTCATCGAGGAACTGGATATCGTTGAATAACTTATTTCTACGCTGAAATGATTGTAGATACACTTTCTAGGATTATTCATCCGGCGGCTGACAAGGACATCGTATCCCTGGGTCTCGTCGAGGACATAAAGCTCTTCGACGGGAACGGGGCTGCCGTCGAGCCTACGGATCCTCAGGCCGGCGAAAAGGCCGTGCTGGTGCGCTTCAAGCTGGTGGTACCCTCGCCCGATCCCCTTCTGGCTTCGATTAAGAAGGAATGCGAGCAGGCTTTGGCCGCCGAGTTCCCTCATGCCAAGATCTCTATCATAGAGCTGGTGCGGGAGCGCAAGCCTACCAGGAAGACGCTCAATGACCTGGACGACACCCAGCTCCAGGGCATCGGCAAGATCATCGCAATCGCTTCCGGCAAGGGCGGAGTGGGCAAGTCCACTGTCTCGGTCAATCTGGCCGTGGCCCTCTCCCGTAAAGGATATAGGGTCGGCCTGGTGGACGCGGATGTCTACGGCCCGTCTGTTCCCAAGATGACCGGTACGGAAGGAGAAGTGCCCTATATGGACGAGGCCTCTGACCTGATTGTGCCTCTGGAGAAATGGGGCATCAAGTTCCTGTCCATCGGACATCTGGTGGCTCCGGAGCAGGCCCTGATATGGCGCGGCCCCATGGCCAGCAACGCCATGAAACAGATAGTCATGCAGGTCGCCTGGGGCGAGCTGGACTACCTGCTCATCGACCTGCCTCCCGGAACGGGCGACATCCACATCTCGATGGTGCATGACATTCCCCTGACCGGAGCGGTCATCGTCACCACTCCGCAGCAGGTGGCCATTGCCGACGTGATCAAGAGCATCAACATGTTCCGTCACAAGGACGTGAATGTCCCAATACTCGGTCTTGTGGAGAACATGGCCTGGTTCACCCCCGCTGAGCATCCGGACGAGAAGTACTATATCTTCGGCAAGGACGGCGGCAGGAAGATGGCCGACGAGCTGCATATACCGCTTCTGGGCAGCATACCGATCTATATGTCGGTGGAGCAGGGCGGAGATGCCGGACAGCCGGCCGCTTTCTCCGACGGCCCCGATGCCGCAGCTTTCGCCGCCATAGCCGACAGACTGTAGCCGTTTCCCTTGTATCGGAAAGTCATTTAACTTTCTCATGAAGAAGATACTTGCATGTCTGTTTTGTGTTGCGGTATCGGTGGTGCTGCTTTATGCTTCATCCGATACTCCGGACAGTTTGTTGCTGGAGAATGTGTATGCCGGGCAGAGATATTTAATGGAAGACAAATATGATCTGGCCATAGAATATCTGAGAAAGGCGGAGGATATGCTGTCCTGTGACGCGATAAAGGATACTGACGTACTGTCGGAGGCTGCGTGTATTGTGTACAACAGCCTGGGCATATATTCGATAAACCGCGATATGAATTACGAGAATGCCATGAGGTATTTTCTTCGTGGGTGCAAGTATGCGGAAAACAGCGATTTGTGGGAAAAGCACGCTGTGCTGTTGTCAAATCTGGTGCTTGTATACAATATCCGTAAGGACTCATCCGGACTGGAATATGCTGAGGACGTATACAGAATAGGTCAGGAACACGGTAATGATGAGATTGCCGGTATGGGTGCCTATCTGTGTGCGTCCATGCTGTTTCTCGGAGGACAGACAGACAGGGCCGAAGAGTATCTTGACATAGCCCTTAACTCAGATTCCCATGGCTATACCGACATAGCGATGATATATAAGCTTAAGGCGGAGATTCTTTACGCTGAAGGAGACGCGGAGGGTGCTGAGCGCTGGTTTGAACAGGCTTTGAGGAATATGGACAGTATATCCGTCTCGACGTACACGGATGTCTTTTTATGTTATGGGGAGTTCCTGATGGCCGAGAACAGAAACAAAGAGGCAATCGCTGTTCTTAAAAAAGGTATGGATCAGGCTCTGAGTACAGGCAACCGAGTCAATCTGTTCAATATATACCTCAGACTGTCCGAGGCTTATGGTAATATGGGAGATGATTCATCCGCACTTTATTGGTACACTCAGTTTCACGATGAGTCTTATGATGTTTTCCGAATCAAGAGGGAAAGGGAGATTTCTAATCTGAAACTGCAGTATGAGCAGGAGAAACACGAGAATGAGGTCAGCCGGTATGAGCTGGAGCTGCTCAGAAAGAAAAAGCAGAGCTGGCTGCTTCTGTCGATATTGATTGTGCTTGTCCCTTTGTCAGTCTGTATATGGATGATGTACAGAAATAAGGACAGGATGTACACTCAGATAGCCAGGTCTTACAAACAGTTGGCGGACAAGATGAATGAGGGGTCGTTGAAATATGTGCATTCATCGTTGGCCGAGGACAGGAACGAGGAGATACTGAAACAGTTGACGGGCCTTATGGAAACTGAGAAAGTGTACAGGAAAAACGATATAAGCATAGAGTCTCTTTCAGACATGCTTCAGATAAACAGGACGTATCTGTCGCAGGTGATAAACGGCCAGTTGGGGATGTCTTTCAACTCATATATCAACGCCTACAGGATTCAGGAGGCCATAGCGGTTCTGTCAGATCCGGGAAATGACATACCGTTAAAGGCTCTTGCCACGGCCGTAGGATTTAATTCCCTTTCATTATTTTATAAGTTGTTCCGTGAAAAGGTCGGAATGCCTCCTGCGAAGTTCAGGGAAAAGATAATTTTCCTTTCCAAAGAGAACAATTGATATCTCTGGAAAAGGTTTTCATTGTAATTAATCTTCTTCATATATATCTTTGTCTCCGTACTAACAATTTATTTTAAAATTTAGCAGTATGAAAAAATTTATTACTCTTATGTGTATGTGTGCCGGTCTGGCATTCTGTCTGGCCGGTTGTCAGGAGAAATTGGAAACTCAGGATAAGGAAACAGGGTTCAGTTTGAATGAAAATATTGTTGAGATGTCCGCTGAAGGAGGCGAGGCGGTAGTGACATGGAAAGTTGAGAACCCGATTGAAGGTGCAAATGTGATGATTGCACGGGGTTATCCGGAATGGATCAATAAGTTTGACACTTCAGTCGATGGAGAGATCCGTTTCAATGTGGACTCTTATACGGAGCAGGAGGCGCGTGAGGCAAGAATCGCGGTTAATTATGGTCAGGACACATCCTCTTTTACCGTGGTGCAGGCCGGAATTGAGGAAGGAGAGGAACCGGATGATGACGAGATAAGGCTGGAGATTGTGGAGGCCAGACCCAATACCGTGATAGTCAGCATAGAGACGGACGGCAACCTTACTTATTTTATAAATATTGAGGAAAAGGCTGTCTGGGATCAGTATGCCGGTGAGGAAGATGTGTTTGCCCATGACAGGGAACTGTTCCAGTGGAATGCCGACGGCTGGGGTATCAGTCTGGAATCATGGCTGCGGGAAGAGTTCGGCACCATAAAGTATGCGACTCCTTATCACATGTTTATGTATGTGCAGGACGGAGTGAGGGGTACGGTCTACCTGGAAAACAATACTGAATATGTAGTCTATGCTTATGGAATCAACGGCAATGGGGAGATACTGACCGACCTTTACAGTGTGGAAACAGCGACTACGGACTACGACCTCTCCAATCCGGTGTCATTTGATATAGACATAGATATAACCGAAAATTTCGGTTCATTCAGGATCAGCCCTTCTGATAACGGTCAGCAGTATTTTGCCGGAATCCTTCTGTATCGTGATGAGGTGCCTGCTCTGGAAGATCTTCAGGCGGACATCCTGCGTAAGAGGGAGGACCAGATCTTCATGTACTGGAGTCACCCTGAGAATACCGACACCTGGGAGGGGATTGTGGAGTGGATGGCCTTTACCGGGGAACAGTCTGTAGAAGAGGAACTCGGTCTGGCCGATGCTCCGGGCGTGGTGTATGCCTACACGATAGATGACCGCGGCAATATGAACGGTAAGATGATTATAAAGGAGTTCCGCACCAATGCCCTCGATGATTCCGGCAATAAGATAAAGATGGAACTCTCGGCCCTGACCTCGCGTACCGCTACATTGACAGTCACAACTACGACCAATGATCTCTATCTGGTGATGTTCGACGAGGACGGCAGTGAGTACGACGGTCTGGAGGGTAAGGAACTGGCCAACGCCATCCTCTATGCGGACAGCGATAATCTTTACAGTGGAAGGAACGATATCATCATCCCTATGAAAGGTATGCACCGTGATGTGGACTATATACTCGTGGCATTCGGTTATGAGGCCGGGCAGATAACGACCGAGCCCACTGTCCTGAGATTTACGACACCTAATCCGACAGTTTCGGATGTTACCTGCAAGCCGCAGTTCAGCAGTGAGTATTATGATCTGCGTCAGGCGTTTGAAAAGTATCCGGACGTATTCAGGAATCCCGAGGGTGAGAGCCGTCCTGTAGTATGGATGGATGTGGAACTGGGCGGAGATCCCGCGTCGTTCTCTTATTTCCTGGAATTTACGGAAAATGTGCAGGACCGTCACGTAGATGATCTTATCACGATGCTGGAGAACCATTACAATGACCTCGGTCCTTTCGGTACAGGCGAGTGGCTGTATCTTTTCTACGGACATTCGTACACACTTGTAGGTGTCGCCAGGGATGCTGACGGCAATTACGGCGAGGTCTTCCTGAGCGAGCCTATAATCTTCTCTGAGGAAGGCTGCTCCCCGATAGACAACCTGGTGATAGAATAACCCTTTTGATGAAATAGAAAGATGGCCGGCAGAGAGCATTTTCCCTGCCGGCCTTTCTGTGTGTTCAGGTTTTGTCTGATTTAATTTGCGGGAGTGGTGAACGGCTCGCTGAAGACGAAGTCGGTGGCGTATTCGCCGGTCTCATCGTATATGCCTACAGCGTAGAGTTTGTACTCCTTGCCGGGTTCTATGGAGTTGTAGCCGAAATTATATGAAGTGACAGTCGTCTCGACAGTGCCTCTTACGGCCATATCCTGGAACACTTCGGCACGGTCCAGCTTGTAGCCTATGTCAATCCATCTCTGTACTCTTGCGTCCAGGGTCTCCTTGGCCACTTCCTCGGTTGCGGAAGCGTCTATGACATCCCAGTAATAGAGAGCCTTTTCAGGAGTCCCCACTACTTTGACATCCACGCTGGTTGAGGTGACAGTGCCGATTGTGAAATCAAAGGTGAGATCTTCGGGATTGTCGGCGCCACCGGTAGTAAATTTGACTTTTGTCACATCGGTAGTAACTGTACTCTGCTCGTAGCCGAATACGAAGGCGTAGTATTCGGTGTCTGATGCCAAGTTGTCTTTTGTCACTGTATTCTCTCCGATGCGTCCGGAAAGGTCAAGGAAGAATGTGCCGTAGTTGGCAAAGTACCATTCCAGATATTCCCCGTCAGTCATGCCGTCCCATTCGGCAACAGGCGATACGGCCCATGTATATGTGTCATTGTTGGAAGGCTTGATATGCAGTTCTACATTGTCCACGCCCACATTCGTAACGTTGATTTCAAAAGTATTGTCCGACATTGGCACCCCACCCACTGTGAACTCGATAATCTCGGCTTCAGAGTTTACTATACCTTCTTCATTGATGGCTACGGCAAATGCGTAGTATTCGGTATTGGCATCAAGGTAATATTCTTTTGAGACTTCTCCGTATGAGGTGATTTCCTCTATGACCTGTTCGCGGGATTTCCCGGATACGGAGCCTCTCCAGATGAGAGTCTGTATCCAGCTTTGGATTTCGGGACCATTTGCCCAGTCGGACTTGAGTTTGATGTCGGTATAGTATCTTATATTGTTGTCGGACGGTATGGTGTGCAGGGTGCCGTTCACTCCATCCACATCGAAAGAAACCTCAAAGGTGATGTCCTGCATGTCAATACCTTCGGTGGTGAAAGGTTCAAGTACCGCGTCGGAAAGGATGGTCCCCTTAGCGTCTATGCCTATGGCCATAATATAGTGCTTCGTACCTACACCAAGCTGCTCGAACGGCAGGGTCTCAGTACCGGTACACAGAATCTCTGATTCCATGAATGTCTCTAGATCCACTCCGGCCATTGAGGCTACAAATGCGTATGCAGTCAGGAATTCCTCGACACACTGCTCTATGGGTCTGCCTTCCTCGTCGAACACCCAGGCATCGTAGGCGAGGGCATGCCAGGTCATTTCAGGGTCAAGCGGAGCGATGGTAGCTATGGCATAGTCCATGCCGACCTCGTCTATGGTTATCTCAAACGGGGCTTTTTCCACGCCCTCGCCCTGGAGGACGGTAAACTCGTCTTCGATGGCACCGTCATTGTACGTGACCGTGACGGTCGCAGTGCGGGTCTGACCCACTTCCGGGTTCTCATCCACTATGAATCTGATCCGGCCTTCCTCAGAGCAGTCAAAGTCGTGCAGCCAGCCGGCCTGGCTTCCAGCGTTGATCTTTGCGCCTTCTATGGGGTTGGTGACGGTGTAGTTCATCACAGCGTCACCGCCCTCAGCCGGTACATTCAAAGTGGAGGACTCTAATTTCAGTTCCGTGGTGACCGGGCTCTCTTTTTCCTGACAGCCTGAAAGCAGGAATGCCGGCAGGACGACCGCGGCCAACAGCATAGTCTTTTTGAAATGGTTAAATGTTCTGGTCATAATGCTTTGGATTTTGATTATTTGTACACAAAATTATTCTCCGCAGCACTTAACCGCAAATTCTTTTTTTGATACTTTGTAAATTAAAGAATAGTTAATCCTCTATGGGACCGCGTTCTTTTCTAAGCCGCCGTGCCTCATCCCTATATTGCCCCGGGGAACATCCGGTCTCGCGCTTGAACGAGCGGTAGAAGACCTGCACGGAGTTGTATCCTACCGTGTCCGCTATATATTTGAACGGTACATTGCCTTTCTCGGATTCGTCGGACAGAATCATCACAGCCTCTCTTATCCGGTACATGTCCACATAGTTGAAGAATGTCTGGGAGGCGCAGGAGTTGATGGCCTTTGACGCATAGGTGCGGTTAGTGGAAAGTATTTCGGCCAGTCGGTCAAGGGAAAGATCTTTCTGACGGTAGATTTTGTCTTTTCTCATTAGATCCTCAATGCGGGCGAAGAGCTCCTGTTCTCCCGTACTGCCCTGGTTTTGTATGCCGGTGTCCGAGGCATCATGCTCCTCTTTGGCGGTGTGATTATTCTTGTCCATCGGCAGCAGACGCTGCATGTATGTCTCGTACTGTGTCACCAGCAGCCGGTTTGTCCTCCGCTGTCTTATATAGAGAATATAGAGCGAGAGGGCTATGATGACGACTATTACAGAGATAAATATGGCTGTGGAGCTTTTGCGCCTGGCCTGTAGCAGGGCCAGTTCCTTGGCCTGTATCTCGTGTTCGTGCTCGATCTGGGAGTACCGCAGCAGCTGACTGTTGAATTCCTGTTCTTTCTGCAGGCTGGAGATGCTGTCAACGTAGGACTTGTACAGATAGGAGTATTCAGCGGCCGAGGCTCTGTCCCCCAATGTCTGATAGGTGTCGGATATATTGCTCAGCAATTCCCGCCGGAACTCCAGGCTGTTGTTTTTATAGGATATCCCAAGGCCGGCCTTGTACTGTTCCAGTGCCTTCCCCGGCATACCGCGCATACGCAGGAAGTCTCCGTAATCCAGATAGATCATGGTCGCGGTACCGGCCTCGGCGTATTTTCCCCACCGCATGGCTTCCTGATAGTTGCGTTCGGCCTGGAAGTAATCGCCGTTGCTTTGATACATATTGGCGTAGAGCAGTCGGCAGATGGAAATAAGGGATATGAACTGATGCTCCTCAATCATTGTACGTGCGTCGTTGAGATATGCTGCCGCTTCCTGTGTACGGTCGGAAAGCAGCAGCATCTGGGCCATGAGCAGGTGGGCCTGGCACCTGGGGAAGTCCTCTACGGCCTGGTCACGTGAGATTGCATAGGCTTCTTCGGCATATTGAAGTCCGTGCCTGTCTCCCCTTACGTAGAATATGTGCGCGATATTGGCCAGCAGTACGATATGGTTGTCAGGGTCGTTGCCTGCCTCCGCCCACTTGCATCCTTCTGTGAAGGATTCGAGGGCAAGGGAGTAGTTGAGTTCGGCTTTCAGATGTGAGAGGCCTTCCACTATGAACAGTACGGTCTGGAGACTGGGGTCTTTCCCGCCTCCTTTCCTGTACGGACCGATGAGGTTCATATAATGACGTACCGAGTCCATGCTTTCCATGGTCAGAAAGGCCTGGGCTGTATACGCGCCGGTGAGGAGTACGGTCATAGTGTCCTGCCCGTCAAGAGCTTTCATCAGTATGGGACGGGCGCTGGATATTATGGAGTCATATTGGCCCTCCACATTGAAATATCGGAAACTCTGGCGCAGTGAGTCCAGCTCCTCACGGGTCTGCTTGCCGTTATCCGAGGACGCTTGCTGTCGGCAGCCGGTCGGGCACAGCATCAGAGCGCATATCAGCACGCACAGTATGGGTATGGTTGTTCTATGAGATTTTTTCATTGACGTAGATATCAGTTGATGGCGGTTCCGTAGAGGGTGCGAATCCACATTCCGAAAAACATGTCGTTCAGGTACCAGGTGCCGTTTGTATTTGTTACCAGGCCTCTTTCCAGCAGTTTTTTGGATGCAGCCTGGACGGAACTGGCGGATGAAAGACTGTGTCTGCGGATAAATGCGGCGGAAGTGATACTCTCCGCCTTGCCGTCTATGGCGATGGCGTAGAGCAGTTCTTTCTGTTTCTCCGGGATATTGGAAAGGATCTCGCGGTAGGTAGGTTCGAGCATGGTGATGATGCTGCGGATAGCGTGGGAGGTGGTCCTGGTTGTGCAGGTCCCTCCGTCCGTTGTGTCGGCGAAGGATTCGTTGAATGTCCGTTGCATACAGTAGGTGTTGCCCTCAAACAGGTCGTAGACCTGGCCGGCGGTTTCCGGCTCTATGGAGCGGTTCCTGCAGCGGAAATGTCCGGTGACAAAGTCAATATAGGTGCTGCGTTCTATGGGACCGAGCTCCAGCATGTCAGCACTCTGATAGAATGGCCTGGCAGAGGAGGTGAACATCTCCTGCATGAGGTGCCGTTCGCTGCCCGCGAATATGAATTTGGCGTTGCTGATACGCTGGATATGTGAGCGGAGCAGTGCCTCTATGTTCTTCTCAGGATATTTGGCTACTTGTTGAAATTCGTCTATCGCCACTATGCACGGCTTCCCGGCTTCCTGCAGGCATGTGAAGATCTCTTCCAAAGTGTACTCCGGCCGGTCTATGTCACCGAGTTCCAAGGAAAACGCAGGAAGTCCGCTGACAGGGTCGAATCCAAGTTTCCCGCTGATGGATTTCAGGGTACGGATCAGCAGACTGATCATCCTGCGGTCCGAGGATGCCAGGCGGTTGAAGACTTCCTTTCCCAGAAGGTATGTGAGTTCTTTAAGTCCGGTAGTGTGGAGGATGTCGATGAAGAACTTGCGATATCCGTTCAGTTCTCTCTTACCGTAGCAGAACTGAATCAGGCCTGTCTTGCCCATGCGCCTCGGGGACATAAGCACCACGTTGTTGCCGTTCGTCAGCGATTTGATCAGTCTGGCCGACTCATCGCGGCGGTCGCAGAAGTACTTCGGATCAATGCTGCCGGAGACGATAAAAGGATTCTCAACAGTTTCCATACTCTATTTATTTTACTACAAATGTAATTATTCAAATTAAATTATGCAAATTGAATAATGGACTCATGCGGCTTCCTCCCGCTCCATCTGCGCGCGGCTCTTGCTGGTGGTAACTAGCCAGACTCCTGTGAAGATGAGCAGGATGGCGAGTACTTTCACGAAATTCGGTGAAATACTCGTTTATTCGCCGAATTTTTTCGGCGAATAATTTGCCTATTCACCGAATTGTGCCTAATTTTGCGCAAAATATAAGACGATGCGGTATATTCACGATTATGATAACTGGTGGCAGTTCCGATATGATATTCGAAGGATAATGAATGAGTTGGGACGTGTGCGGTCCAAGCAGGGCGTGGTGCTCGGGAGGATGTTGTCGCTTGGATTCAGCTCTCAGGATGAAGCTGTGCTGTCGAATATGTCGGTGGATCTTGTCCGCTCATCGGAAATTGAGGGAGAAAGGCTTAATCTTGAGGAGGTACGCTCATCAATAGCCCGTAGACTCGGAATAACAGCGGCAGGAGTAGTTCCAACCTCGCGTTATGTAGATGGTATCGTGGAGATGCAGTTGGATGCAACACAGAATTATAGCAGGCCTCTTTCGGCGGAACGTCTTTTCGGATGGCACAATGTATTGTTTCCAACCGGTATGAGCGGATTATACAGTATAGAGGTAGGCAAATACAGGAGTGGTGAGATGCAGGTTGTGTCAGGTGCCATGGGCATGGAAAGAGTACATTATCAGGCTCCGGCTGCGGACAGGGTGCCGGTGGAGATGGAGAGGTTCATCTCGTGGGTCAACAGTGACGAAGATATTGATGCTGTGCTGAAAGCCGCCATAGCACACCTGTGGTTTGTATCTATTCACCCGTTTGATGACGGTAACGGGCGCATTGCACGGGCACTGACCGATATGTTGCTTGCCCGTTCTGAAAATAGCAGAAAGCGATTCTACTCCATATCAGCGGAGATGAAGTTGCTGCAAAAAGAGTATTACGGAATCCTGGAGAGGACGCAGCGTGGTGACGGAGATATCACCGACTGGATACTGTGGTTCCTGAGCTGTTTCGAAAAAGCACTGGATTCAACCGAAAATGCATTGTCGTCAGTCCTTAGGAAAGCTGATTTCTGGGAACGCAACCGGAATGTTCCGTTCAACGCAAGACAGCAGAAACTGCTCAATATGCAGTTTGACGGATTCTTCGGCAAACTGACTACCGGCAAGTGGGCGAAGATTGCCAAATGCTCTACAGACACAGCACTTAATGATATTCGTGATCTTGTTGAAAAAGGCATTTTGAAGAAGACCGAGGAAGGAGGACGCAGTACAAACTATATCCTGCTGGAATAATCTTTACAAAATGTACACTTTTTTTTAACTTTGCAGACCGAAAACAATAACTTGAATTTATTCTATGGACAGAACACACCTTGCATGGAATGCAGTTTCCTGTACAGTTGTCATTATTATGTTGTTGACGTGTTCATTTGCGGCTTCTGGATATCAGGCCGTTGATCCGGTTCCGGAGAAGGAAAGGACACGCGGAGACTTCACGGTCAATCTCAATCTGGCCTTCCCGGTGTTCAGCAGCGGGCCGGAGACTTACGGCTATGAGGCGGTGGGTTTCGGATACACCTTTCTGAACAACAACCTGGAAGCGGGCATCAACCTCGGCGGTCTGGTCACGAAAGGTACGCTTTATACGGATTCCCGCATGAGGGGCATGGTGATGGGCACGGCCTATCTTTCCCTGCTCTTCGGCAACCAGACCGGCAAACTCACCCTTTGTCCTACCATAGAGACAGGCGTGGGTTACGGTACTACCAATGGTGTCAGGGAGTCTACCAGGGCCGTTTTTGGTGTCGGCTCGACCCTTCTCTACCGTCCTCTGAAATGGTTTCATACGGGTATTGACCTCAAATACGTATTTCTTTCCAACAGCGATAACCGCTGGCTGATGCTCGGTTTCAAGTTCGGAGTGGACTTTTAGCTGTCAGGCGGGCTCAGTGAGGTTATTTTTTCTAACTTTGCATCTGCAAATTTTCTACAAGTTATGTACAGGACACACACATGCGGCGAGCTTCGCCTTGCAAACGCCGGACAGAAAGTCACTCTGGCCGGTTGGGTCCAGAGGGTCAGGAAGATGGGCGGTATGAGCTTCATCGACCTCAGGGACCGTTACGGTATCACACAGATTGTCATCGACGAGTCGGCTTCCAAGGAACTCAACGAGCAGGTGGAGAAGCTGGGCCGCGAATACGTCATACAGGTTACGGGCACTGTTCTGGAGCGTCAGAGCAGGAACTCCAGAATCGACACAGGTGACATCGAGGTGCGTCTCGAGTCCCTTAACGTACTCAATGCGGCTGCCACTCCTCCGTTCACCATTGAGGACGAGTCCGACGGCGGTGATGACCTCCGCATGAAGTACCGTTATCTGGATCTGCGCCGCAATCCTCTGAAAAAGAACCTGATGCTGCGTCACCGCATGGCGCATGAGGTGCGCAACTATCTCGACAGCAAGGGCTTCATGGAGATAGAGACCCCTTATCTGATCAAGTCCACTCCCGAGGGAGCCCGCGACTTCGTGGTGCCTTCGCGCATGAACCCCGGCCAGTTCTACGCCTTGCCCCAGAGTCCCCAGCAGCAGAAGCAGCTCCTCATGGTGGCCGGATACGACCGTTACTTCCAGATCGTGCGCTGCTTCAGGGACGAGGACCTCAGGGCCGACCGTCAGCCGGAGTTCACCCAGATTGACTGCGAGATGTCCTTCGTGGAGCGCGACGACGTGCTGGAGACATTCGAGGGCATGATAAAGACCCTCTTCCACAATGTGCTGGGCAAGGACTTCACCGAGCCTTTCTACAGGATGCCTTACTCCGAGGCGATGGACTCATACGGCTCGGACAAGCCGGATATCCGCTTCGGCATGAAGCTGCATGAGATTACCTCTCTGGCGAAAGGCCACAACTTCCCTGTCTTCGACTCAGCCGAGTATGTGGGCGGTATTGCGGTGCCCGGATGCGCCGGCTACTCCCGCAAGCAGACCGACGAGCTGACCGAGTGGGTAAAGCGTCCCCAGATAGGTGCCAAGGGTCTGGTCTATATCAAGTGCAATGAGGACGGCACCTTCAAGTCCTCGGCCGACAAGTTCCTCACTCCCGATGATCTGGCCGCTATGGCCGCAGCCGTCGAGGCTCAGAAGGGTGACCTGATTCTTATTCTTGCAGGAGCCCGCAACAAGATGCGCACTGCCCTCGGCTCCCTGCGCATCGAGATGGGCAACCGTCTCGGCCTGCGCGACCCGAAGGTATTCGCCCCCCTGTGGGTGGTGGATTTCCCCCTGCTGGAGTGGGACGACGAGACTTCCCGCTTCTACGCCATGCACCACCCCTTCACCGCTCCCAAGCCCGAGCATCTGGAGTGGTTCTACAGCGACAGGAAAGAAGACTTAGAGCGCGTGTGCGCCAATGCCTACGACTTCGTGCTCAACGGCACCGAGGTGGGCGGCGGCTCCATCCGTATCCACGACTCCAGGATACAGGAGCGTATGTTCGAGGTCCTCGGTTTCAGCCATGAGGACGCTGACTACCGCTTCGGCTTCCTGATCAACGCCTTCAAGTACGGAGCACCCCCTCACGGAGGCATCGCATTCGGCTTCGACCGTTTCTGCGCCCTCTTCGGCGGACAGGAGAGCATCCGCGACTTCATCGCATTCCCCAAGAACAATCAGGGCCGCGACATGATGCTCGACGCTCCTTCCCGCATCGACCAGGCGCAGATGGACGAGCTCTTCCTGCAGAGTACTTATAAGGAAGAGAAGTAATTTAAAAATTTTCAAAAATTTAAAAACGGAAATATGTCACTTGAACAGCAGATACAGTCCGACATCAAGGCGGCGATGGTCGCCAAGGACAAGGTGGCTCTAGCGGCCACCCGTGCGGTGAAGGCCGCAATCCTCCTCGCCAAGACCTCCGAGGGGGGAGCCAAGGACAGCCTCGAGGACTCCGAGGTGGTCAAGATAGTGCAGAAGCTGGTGAAGCAGCGCAAGGAGAGCGCGGAGATCTACTCCCAGCAGAACCGTCAGGACCTGGCGGACAACGAGCTGGCCGAGGCCGCCGCAATGGAGAAATACCTCCCGGCCGCTCTCTCCGAGGCTCAGGTCGAGGAGGCCGTCAAGGCCATCATCGCCGAGACCGGCGCCACATCCATGGCCGACATGGGCAAGGTGATGGGCGTGGCTACCAAGAAGCTCGCCGGCCAGGCCGACGGCCGTCTCATCTCCACCATAGTCAAGAAACTTTTATCAACCAAATAAATACAGATATGAAAAGAATTGCTATCGTGTGCACGCTTTTGTGCTTTTTGGGTGTGACAGCATTGAGCGCTCAGAATCAAGGAGATATGTATATCTCCGGAAGTATAGGCATGAACGGTTCAAGCAGCAAGCTCACTGCCGGGAATACTACAGTTAAAAGCCCTGGCGGTTTTCAGATGAGCATCACTCCCCAGTTCGGTTATTTTATAATCGATAATCTGGAGCTGCATCTGGGTCTCGGTTACTCATTTACAAAAGAACCGGATGACGATAAGTCTAGTACGAATACCAGTCTGTTTGTCATAAATCCTGGTGTGAACTATTACCTGCCTATAGTGGAGAACAAGTTCTTCTATACTCCGGGGCTGGACCTGGGCATAGGTTTCGGGGCTCAGAATTACATAGATGATACCAGCAAGGAAAAATTGTATGGAGTTACGAATTTTTATGTATCGCTGTCTTTGCTTTCTTTCGAGTACCGGCCAGTCCAGAACTTCGGTATCTCGTTCAGGGCCGGAGATCTTACATATTCGTTGATGTCGTATAAGCAGACCTCAGGCAATGAGACCGTAAAAATGGCAGTCAATAACTTTAATTTCGGCATTAATCTTGGAGCCTCCATCGGCTTCAGATACTATTTCTAGCAGGAGGCGTCTGCATGGCAGCATTAGGCCGGTTCTCGTTGAGGCCGGCTTTTTCTTTTTTACCATTGAATGGTTATTTGATCGGGGCTAATAGGATTACGTTATTGTCCTCCTCGCTGAGGTTCTCTAAGATGGTGGAGATGCGTTTGCGGGCGGCGTTGCTGAGATTGCCTTCCTCCAGGGCTTTTGCGGTTGTCTCTATGAAATATTCCGGACTGTAGGACTCTGCGAGGTATCCGCATTTAAAAGAGGGACTGGTCTCGTCCATCGTCAGGATATCGTCAATGACTGTGCGGCGTGAGACCTTCCCGGTCCGGCGGTCCAGGACTATTGCAGGCAGCAGATCTGTCTCCAGGCTTATGCTTGCCCCTGAGCCGGTGTTTCTGCTTGTTACCATCTTTATCTGGCTGATGTTCACAAGTACGTAGTCCGGCAGGATACAGGGCTCATGCATATAGTCTCCATCGTTGAATGTCAAGGCGTTGGGTTCTGTGGCCCTTCCTAACTCCATCGTAAGCAGCGGATGCAGCTCTCTGTCCTCGATGACGAACAGGGTGTCCTGCTGGGTGTTCATCGACCACTGGGAGATATCCAGAGCTCCGTCCACATTGAGAGAGGTATGGAGGCTGAGTATGGCATTCTCCGGTATCGTTCCTGTTTTCGGAATCTCCCAAAGGACATTGCCCTCGTAGTCCTGGCACCAGGCGATGACCGGGCATCCGTCGTCAAACGGAGTCGTGGCTATGGTAACGGTCTGCGCAGAGCCGTCAACCATGAAGTTGTAACCTTGATTCGGGTTGCCTTCTGCCTCGTAAGCTAAGGGAAGGTCTTCCAGGAACCGGCCGGTGCTGATGTCGTATGTATGGATTTTGTTGTCATACAAGGTGCTTATCCAGATTTTCCCTCCGGTCTCATCTATCTGCGCGAAGGATATACGGTTGTATTCTCCGGGGCCGCGTCCTATGTTGCCGACATTACAGAGGAATTTTCCGGTAGCGCGGTCAAAGAGCTTGAAGGGTGTTTCCATAGGCGAGTATATACCGATGTAATGGTTCGATACGGTAACCTCTCCACCTGCGATAAGTGCTTCGGGATCACTGCTGTCCAGGGCGATGAACTCAGGCTCGCCTGCCCAGTCAGAGAGGAGGATGTCTTCCCCCTGCGGCAATCTGTCGTATTGTACTGAGATGAGACCTCCGTCCCATGCCTGCTGCTGTCCGCATGAGGAGACGGTCAGCAACAGGCTGATGGAGAGGAGTATGGAGATTTGTATGTGTTTCATAACGGTATGTGCCGGAGAATCTGTTGTCAGGCTTTTTTGTACGTGATGGTGCCGGTGGCCTGGTTGGTGGGCATGACGAGGACCTCGGCGATCTGCATGTACTCGGGGGCGCTGGCGGCGAACCATGCCACTTCAGCGATGTCGGCTCCGGTCAGGGGGCGGATACCCTTGTAGACGCTGTCGGCCTTGGCCTTGTCACCACGGAAGCGCACGACGGAGAAGTTGGTCTCCACGAGGCCGGGCTTGATGTTGGTGACTCTCAGCGGGGTGTCCACGAGGTCGATGCGGAGGCCGTCGGAGAGGGCCTTCACTGCGGCCTTGGTGGCACAGTACACGCTGCCTCCGGGATAGGCGGCGTCACCGGCGATGGAGCCGAGGTTGATGATGTGGCCGCGTCCGCGCTCGACCATGCCGGGCACTACGAGGCGGGTCATAGAGAGCAGGCCGCGGATGTTGGTGTCGAGCATGATGTCCCATTCGTCAAGGTTGCCCTCATGCTCCTTGTCCACGCCGAAGACGAGGCCGGCGTTGTTGATGAGCACGTCGATGTTCTTCCATTTGCCTTCAAGGGAACCGAGGGCCGCGATGATCTGGTCCCTGTAGCGGACATCGAAGGGCAGGACGAGGGCGTCGGCTTCCAATCCGGCCAGCTCGGCCTTCAGGGCCTCTCCCTTCTCGGGCTTGCGGCAGTTGATGATGATGTCATAGCCGCCTGCTGCGAACTTTCTCGCGCAGGCCTCGCCGATACCGCTTGTGGCACCGGTGATAAGTGCGATTTTTCTTTCCATATACTTTATTTAAGTGGTGCTGTCATGAGTATGATGTTGTCGTTCTCGGTCAGGCCGTCGAGGATGGTGGATATTCTGGTGCGGGAGTTTGCCGACAGCAGAACGGCGTAGGAGCAACGTACCGCGTTAATCTGTAAAGTTTTCATGTGTTAACGTTCTAATGTCTCAAAGTTAGCAAACTTTTTAATGATTATTTGCAAACTCACCCTGAAATTACAGGTAACGGTATGATCCGGTCCTGATAGAAGCGGCAGACAGTCAACCATAAAGCACCATCTGTCTCAATAAGGCGCTGATTCTCAGATCTGTATTGTAATAGCGACGGCTCTATGGCCTGAAAAAACAGACCATAGGGCAATAGGCAAATCAGATAATCGTTGACTGATAGAAAGTTAAGAGCGATGCCGGTGCGTTATGGTCATCAGACTGAAGTGCCTCTGGATGCCTGCAGTCAGTGGCCTGGAACAATTCCGCCGATGCCTTATGGTCAGTCTGAGAGCAGCCTGATGGTTGGCACTTATATACTGCGTGCGTCTTGTCGGAATTGCCACTATGCATTTTCGTTATATTGCAACATCCTGATTGACCGGGTATTGCATTTTACGAAAAATGTTAGGTGGCGGTAAAAAAGCCTGTTTTGGCCGAAATCCGACCCACTTAACATATTGGCGGATAGATAAAGTGCTAATAATGAGGTGTATATGATTTGACTAAAATGTATAGTGGCGATTAAGCGGTATAGTATCCCAGAGAGATGCCGGGCAGGGGTGTAGACAAGTGTATTCAGGAGGCAGCGGAAGGCCCTGGACCGGCGGCCTTGCGCATACACAGCGGGCCTTGCCCGGACATTGAAGTATGAGACACAGGCAGATGCAGGGCCGGTCGTTTTTCATTTCATAGACTTGTTACAGATTTGTAATATTTTTGTAACATTGCAGCCATACTTTTGCAACCGAAATTTATACACAGTTATGGAGTTTTTGTATATAGGAATCATCGTTTTCCTTTTCTGCCTCGCCATTTCGGACATTATCGTCGGCGTGAGCAACGACGCTGTTAACTTTCTCAACTCCGCGGTAGGTTCCAAGACCGCCAAGTTCCGCAACCTCATCATCATCGCTTCCATCGGAGTCTTCCTCGGAGCGTCTCTGTCCAACGGTATGATGGACATCGCCCGCCACGGCATCTTCCAGCCGCAGTATTTCTCCTTCGCGGAGATTATAACCATCTGCCTGGCTGTAATGGTGACCGACGTGATACTCCTCGATGCATTCAACTCCAGAGGCCTGCCCACCTCGACCACAGTCTCTCTCGTCTTCGAGCTGCTCGGAGGTACGGTGGCCCTCGCCATGATCAAGAACATCCAGACCGACGGCGCCCTGACATTCGCCCAGATGATCAATACCGACAAGGCTCTCTCGGTGATACTCGGTATATTCCTATCGATAGCCATAGCCTTCGTCTTCGGTATGGTGATACAGTGGATAGTCAGGACGATATTTACATTCAACTATAAGCCCAGGCTGAAGTACCTGGCCGGAATATTCGGCGGCATAGCTATTACGACCATCGTGTATTTCCTGCTGATCAAGGGTCTCAAGGACTCCTCTTTCATGACAGCCGAGGCCAACGCATGGGTCAAGGAGCACACCGGAATGCTGGTGCTCTGCCTCTTCGTCGGCAGCAGCGTCATCATGCAGATACTCCACTGGTGCAAGGTCAATATCCTGAAGGTAATCGTGCTGATGGGTACTCTTTCGCTGGCCATGGCCTTCGCCGGCAATGACCTGGTGAACTTCGTCGGCGTGCCTCTCGCAGGCTTCTCCGCATGGCAGGATTACTCCGCCAACGGAATGGGCGTGGGCGCCGACAACTACCTGATGGGCAGCCTTCTCGAACCGGCCCATACCCCGATGATATTTCTGATACTCTCCGGAGCCACCATGGTATTTGCCCTGGCTACCTCACGGAAGGCCCGCAACGTGATTAACACCGAGGTCAACCTGACCAACCAGAACGAGTCCGAGGCTTCCTTCGGCACCTCCGCCACCGGTCGCCGCCTCGTGCAGATAGCCAACTCCTTCGCCACATGGCTGGAGAAGGTGACCCCCCTGAGAGTCCGCAACTGGATCGACAGCCGTTTCAACAAGGACGAGGCCATTCTCGTCAAGGGTGCCGCATTTGACCAGATGAGGGCCGCCGTCAACCTGGTGGTATCCTCCCTCCTGATTGCCCTCGGAACCTCCCTCAAGCTGCCCCTTTCCACCACCTTCGTGACATTCACCGTGGCCATGGGTACCTCCCTGATGGACCGTGCATGGGACCGCGAGAGTGCCGTCGGCAGGGTGACCGGCATGATGTCCGTGATGGGCGGCTGGCTGCTGACAGCGGTGATAGCATTCGCTGTCTGCTTCGTGATGGCTCTTCTGATGCATTACGGCAGCTTCGTCGCGATGATACTCCTCAGCCTCGTGGCCCTGTTCATCATTATCCACAGCAACATAAAGTTCAACAGGAAGTCTCATGAGAAGGAGAAGAACAAGACCGTGTTCGAGCAGATGATGTCCGCTGAGCCTGAGCAGGTATGGACTCTTCTCAAAGGCCAGATCAAGGACAATACGGTCAAGGAGCTGGACTATGTGTCTAATTACTACACTACGTTCATAGACTGTTTCGAGAACGAGAACCTCAAGTGCCTGCGCCGCAACTACAATACGCTGCATGGGGAGATAGAGGGCTACAAGTCTGTGCGGAGGAAGGAGATCCTGGCTCTCAAGCGCACCGACCCGACCGTGTCAATGCAGGCCGGCACCTGGTTCCATCTGGAATCCAACCATCTTTCCCAGCTGCTGTACAGCCTCAAACGTATCTCCGAACCGTGCAAGGAGCACCTGGAGAATAATTTCAATCCTCTGCCGAAGGACTGTGTCGAGGAGTTCGCTCCGGCCAGCGAGGCTTTCCTCGTACTTCTCAGGAGGACATCCGAGTATGTGGGAGCAGAAGCCGACGACGCCAAGTCCAAGGCTATCATCAAGGAGATATCGGCATACAAGAAACAGGTGGCCGTCCTCCGCAAGAACAACGTGGACCGCTTCAATTCGGAGTCAGACACTTCCAACTTCAATATCTACATACTGTACCAGACCATCCTTCAGGAGACCCAGCAGATGGCCGATGACCTCAAGCACCTTATAAGGGCCTATACTTACCTTTCGACTGTGAAAGGCAAGGAGGCGTAGGTAAAAATATTATATTTGCGTATGCAAAAGATACTGATAGTAGACGATGAGGAGTCTATCTGTGAGATACTGCAGTTCAATCTCGAGATAGAGGGCTACGAGGCCGATGTGGCCTATAGTGCGGAGCAGGCGCTCAAGATGGATCTGAAGAGTTATTCGCTCATATTGCTCGACATCATGATGGGCGGGATGAGTGGGTTCAAGATGGCCCAGCTTCTGAAAAAGGATCCGGCCACAGCTTCTATCCCGATTATTTTCTGTACCGCCAAGGATACGGAGGACAACAAGATAGCGGGTCTTACCCTCGGGGCGGACGACTATATCTCCAAGCCGTTCTCCGTGCGGGAAGTGGTGGCCAGGGTCAAGAGTGTGCTGCGCCGCTGTACGCAGCAGCCCCAGGTTCAGGTGCAACCGCAGCAGGCTCAGCCCCGGACTGAAATGGACGGAGACAGCATCACTTACAACGGCCTGCGTCTGGACCTGCTCAAGCACAAGTGCTATATCGACGGGCAGGAGGTGCAGCTCACCAAGAAGGAGATGGAGATTATGGTTCTCTTCCTGCGCAATTCAGGCAGGGTGCTTTCCCGCGAGGAGATCCTGCACAATGTCTGGAGCGACGAGGTTGTGGTCCTGGACCGTACCATCGATGTGAATATCACCCGCCTGCGCAAGAAGATAGGCGAGTACGGCAAGTTCATCGTCACCCGTCAGGGCTACGGTTATGGATTTGACGTATAGAAGCTATGCTTAAGGACTTTCTCTATAGAAAAAGTATTCTGGCCCGTCTGGAGGAGTTCGTCTATATGGCGGAGAAAGGCAATCCTTTGGATAAGCTGTTTCCGTCTTTTCCGGATACAAGGGAAGGCCGGCTGCTCAACCGCCTTGTGCAGGTCTACACCAGGGATATGTCCGACAGGGACACTCTGTCCGCTGCAAGGGAGCTCGTAGTCCGCGAGTCTCAGGACAATATCCGTCAGAAGAAGCAGCTGACCCAGAATATCAGTCATGAGCTTAAGACACCGGTCAGCAGCATCAACGGCTATCTGGAGACTATCATCAATAACCCTGCTCTCAGTACTTCGCAGAAGGAGATGTTCTTGCGCAAGTGCTACGAGCAGTCCCAGCGTCTTTCCAACTTGCTGACTGACCTGTCCACCATTACGCGGATGGACGAGGCCAGCGACAAGATAGAGAAAGAGAGGCTGTCGCTTTCCGATGTGGTCGCTGAGGCGGTGTCCGATATGGAGCCGGTGGCCGGCAAATATGACGGTGTGTCCGATCAGGAATACAAGGCAGGTCCGTCTGACAGAGGCACTATGCACATAGTCAGCAAATTTCCCTCCGGCAGGGAAATCGTGGGCAACCGCAACCTGCTATACTCTGTCTTCCGCAATCTTCTTGAAAATGCCATTTTTTATTCCAAGGGTACTACTGTCACTGTCTCTCTGGACAAGGAGGACGGAGGGCAGTACTGGATATCGGTGGAGGATGACGGTGTGGGCGTGGACAGTGTGCATCTGACCCGTATATTCGAGCGTTTCTACCGGGTGGACAAAGGCCGCAGCCGCAAGATAGGCGGGACCGGACTGGGGCTTTCGATAGTCAAAAATGCCGTCAATCTGCACGGCGGCAGCATCAGGGCCGTATCGGCCAAGCCCTCGGGACTCAGGTTTGAGTTCACTCTGAGCAAGGAAGGATTAGAATAATTCCGGATCGGGAAGTATCTTGAAGGATTTGCGGTGCAATGGGGTGATACCGTACTTCCGGACGGCTTCGCGGTGCGCTTTCGTAGGGTAGCCGCAGTTGACCTCCCAGCCGTACTGCGGATACTGAGCGGCGGCTTCTCTCATGAAGTCGTCCCTGAATGTCTTTGCAAGTATGGATGCGGCTGCTATGGACGCATATCTGCCGTCGCCCTTTACGAAGCACGTGAACGGGATGTCCTTGTACGGCTTGAACCGGTTGCCGTCCACGATTATGTGTCCCGGTGTGATACTAAGTCCGTCCAGGGCTCTGTGCATGGACAGGATGGAGGCGTTGAGGATATTGATGCCGTCTATCTCCTCCGGGCTGGCCGAAGCTACGCACCAGGACAGGGCTTCCTTTATGATGATATCTCTCAGGCGTTCCCTTTTGCGTCGCGACAGTTGTTTCGAGTCGTTTAGCCCGGGTTCGTGAAAGTCCGCAGGAAGTATTACCGCTGCGGCATATACCGGTCCTGCGATGCATCCGCGTCCGGCCTCGTCTGTTCCGGCCTCCACAGTGCCGGGTATGTCATAGCTCTGCAACATGAATGCAAAACAACTAAATTTTTTTCAGAAGTTCGGCCTGAAGTTCTATGATTTTGTTCTTGTCAGCGATTATAGCCTCCAGTTCTGCTATCCGGCGGTCTTTCTCGTGGAGTATTTCAGTGTATCTGCTTAGATCGTATCCCAGAACCAGCTCTTCTTCCGGCAGGTCCAGGATGGAAGCTATCTTGGGCAGGTGGTCGCTTATCAGATGGGTGCTGCCCTTCTCTATCTTGTAGTATGCGGTCTGGGAGATCGACAGTCTGTCTGCCAGATCAGCCTGCGAGAGCTGCTGCTCCTTGCGCCTTGCCAAAATCCTTTTTCTGATCTCCTCATTGTTCATATAAACAAAAGTATTATCAAAAAAAGAATTTAAAAACTAATGAATAGTTGTAGAAAATAACTTTTAGAATATCATGAATAAAGGGTAATTGTAAAAAAACGTAAAAATCACCTCATGTTTCTTTATTTTCGAGGGTGTAATACGACTCTGTTATAACTTTAAGTTTTCAAATACAACTAATATGACCAATATGATGTTTGCTAAATCGGTGATGTTGCACCGGCATTCGAGAAGAAAGGAAGTAATGGCAGCAAGACTTATGTTCGCCAGGCAGCTTATGGTAAGGTACGGAGTCCCTTATGACTGTGTGTGGTCCTTGTCCGGTTTCTCCTCCATCAAGGATATGGAGCGGCACTGGAACGACCTCTTCTAAAACAAAAAGCCGCACCGGTCATCCCGATGCGGCTTTGTTCCTGATGGCCGAAGGGTTATTCGTCTTTCTCTTCCTCCTGGTAAGCCTTCAGCAGCTTCTCCTGAACATCGGCAGGTACCTGCTGGTATTCGGCCATCTCCATGGTGAAGGAAGCGCGTCCTGAAGTCAGGGAGCTGAGGGTGGTGGAGTACTTGTAGAGCTCTGCCAGGGGCACGCGGGCCTTGAGCACCTCGAAGCCCTTGACGCTGCTCATGCCCTCGATCATGGCCCTGCGGCCCTGGAGGTCGGACATCACGTCGCCCATGTACTCACCGGGCACCATAATCTCGATGTTGCAGATAGGCTCCATAATCTTCGGACCGGCGTTGCGGAATGCCTCCTTGAAGGCGTTGCGGGCTGCCAGCTTGAAGGAGATCTCGTTGGAGTCCACCGGGTGCATCTTTCCGTCGTACACGTAGACGCGGATGTCACGGGCGTAGGATCCGGTCAGAGGACCTTCCTCCATCTTCTCCATGATACCCTTGAGGATGGCGGGCATGAAGCGTGCGTCGATGGCACCGCCGACGATGCAGTTGTAGAACTCGAGCTTTCCGCCCCAGTCCATGGTGTATTCTTCCTTGGACTTGATATTGAGCACCATCTCCTTGCCGTCCACCTTGAAGCGGTTGTTCTGGGGAGCTCCTTCCACGTAGGGTTCCAGAAGGAGGTGAACCTCACCGAACTGACCGGCACCGCCGGACTGTTTCTTGTGGCGGTAGTTGGCTGCGGCCACCTTGGTGATGGTCTCGCGGTATGAGATGCGGGGCGCCATGAACTCGATCTCCATCTTGTTGATGTTGTTGATCTGCCACTTGAGAGTGTTGATATGCTGCTCGCCCTGTCCGCTGAGGATAGTCTGCTTGAGCTCCTTGGCGTACTGTACGATGTAGGTGGGATCCTCGGCCGCTGCCTTGTTGAGGATTTCGCCGAGCTTCTCCTCGTCCTTCTCGTCCACTGCCTTGATGGCTGTGCGGAACTTGGCCTGAGGATATACGATGGGAGCGAAGACGATCTCCTGTCCGGGAACGCAGAGGGTCTGGTTGGACTTGACGCTCTTGAGCTTGACCGTGCAGCCTATATCTCCGGCCACCATCTCACTGACTTTCTCCCTCTTCTTGCCGGCTACGGCGAATATCTGGGAGATGCGCTCCTTGTTGCCGTTCTCGGGATTGACCAGATCCATGCCTTCGGTGAGCTTGCCGGACATGACCTTGAAGTACGACACGTCTCCGAGGTGCTGCTCGAGGGCGTTCTTGAAGATGAATATGGCTGTAGGGCCGTTGGGATCGCAGGGTACGGAGCCGCCGTCCTTGGTGGGCTCATTGTCACCGGCGGGTGAGGGGGCCACGTTGATCATGAACTCCATGAGTTTCTTGACACCGATGTCCTTTCTGGCCGAGATGCAGAATGTCGGCATGATGGAGCCCTGCAGGAAGCCGAGGTTGAGGCCTTTTTCTATCTCCTCGCGGGAGAGCTCGCCTGCGTCGAAATATTTCTCCATAAGGGCCTCGTCGCTTTCGGCGGCCATCTCGGTCAGGGCTGAGAGCACCTCGTCGGCCTGGGCCTTGAACTGCTCCGGTATGTCGGCCTCGACTCTGGTGCCGTTGTCGTCGGTGAAGGTGTACATCTTCATGGTCAGCACGTCGATGAAGCCGTTGAATCCGGCTCCTACGGCTACGGGGAACTGTACGAGGACCACCTTGTTGCCGAAGGCTTCCCTGAGGGAGTCGATGGTGTTCTCCCAGTTGGCTTTCTCCGCGTCAAGCTGGTTGACTGCCACCACTACGGGCTTTTTATAGTTGTCGGCGTATCTTGCGAAGATCTCCGTGCCTACCTCTACTCCCTGCTGTGCGTTCACTACAAGGATACCTGAGTCGCAGACTTTGAATGAGGAGACAACGCCTCCGATGAAATCATCTGCACCGGGAGTATCCATTATATTCAGCTTGTTGTCCATGAACTCCGTGTAAAGAGGAGTCGAATAGATGGATCTCTGGTTGATCTGTTCGATTTCGGTGTTGTCGCTGATGGTGTTCTTCGCTTCTACAGTTCCTCTGCGGTCAATGACCTTGCCTTCATACATCATGGCTTCCGACAAGGTGGTCTTCCCAGATTTAGAGCTTCCCAGAAGCACGACATTTCTGATGTTTCCGGTCTGGTAGGTTTTCATTTTATCAAAAGATTATTAGTTAGTAAATTTTGTCAATATCTCACAAATTTAGAGAATCTGTAAGACAAATGCAAGAATACTGAAATCTAATTGCAGGTTAATTGCAGAAAAGGCCGTCCTTCATCTCCAGCATCCGGTCGGACATGGCGGCCAGAGAACGGTCGTGAGTGACGATGATGACAGTCTGTCCGAACTTGTCGCGCAGGTCGAAAAAAAGCTGATGGATGTCTTTCTTGGTGTGGCTGTCCAGGTTGCCGGAGGGTTCGTCAGCGAAGATTACCGAAGGATTGTTGATGACGGCGCGGGCTATGGCCACTCTCTGCTGCTCGCCTCCGGAGAGCTCGGACGGTTTGTGGGAGATCCGGTGTCCTAGACCGAGTGTGCCGAGCAGCTCCTCCGCCTTTTTCCTGGCCTCGTGGACAGGAGTCCTGGCGATAAGCGCGGGTATCATGACATTCTCCAGGGCCGTAAATTCCGGCAGGAGGTGATGGAACTGAAACACGAATCCTATCTTCCGGTTGCGGAAGTCGGCCAGGGCGTCTGCGGAAAGGGAGAAGATATCAGTGCCGTCGATGAGTACCTTTCCGGTATCGGGCCTGGAGAGCGATCCGAGTATCTGAAGCAGGGTGGACTTGCCGGCACCGCTGGCTCCTACGATGGATATGACCTCGCGGTCAGCCGCACTGAAGTCAATGCCCCGTAGTACCTGTACGGGGCCGAAACTCTTAGTGATGCCTGTTGCCTGTATCATCGCGGCATAGGCTTTTCACGGCCGGGTCTGTCTTCCGGTCTTTGTGGGTCGTTGTCTTTTCCGGGCTTCTTCCACATCTTGATCATCTTGTCCCGGAACTCCTCCTCGGCGATGTACATCCGGGCGACCTTGTCCACGGGCAGGATCTTCAGGAACTCATCCAGATACAGCCTTTCAAGCTCGTCGTCCTTGACGCACTCTTCCGTATATTTGATAAGGAGCCGCTTCATCTCCACCTCAGAGTAAGAGCCTTTGTCGGCCAGCTCCCTGATGGCTCTATAGTTGTCGCGGGTGGCCTTGCGGGCATCGCACAGGGCCTTGTTGTATTCGTTGTAGACGGGCCAGAACTTGCTTGCCTCCTCGGGGGTAAGCTCCATCCGGGTAGTGAAGAAGCCTATCTTGGCGCTCTCAAGCTGTTCCATGTTCCTGGGGCCGGGCTTTCCGGGAGTCTGGCATCCTGGTCCGGAAGGTCCCGGCTGGGCTGCCGCAGACAAAGATATGGCGGCAGCAGCGATAATAAGGATAAATCGTCTCATTGCGTTGTCTATTCAAGGTTCAGGTATCTGATAATGTCATCTTCGGTAAGCGAGGCCTCTATGTCTTCGGACAGTTCCTCGTCCATCGTGACGGTATTCTCCAGGGAGTTGCTCAGGGCTTCCTCTACATCTATCTCGTCACTGTAGGCGTATATGAAGCTGCTCTCAATCCATCCTTCCTCTATCATGGCCGTGATGGGGTCGTCGGATTCCACCGGATCGGTGTACAGCAGGCCGGTCACCTTGGATACGACCCATCCGAATCCGGCGATGACACCGAACATCAGAGTCAGCATTACGGCAGGCTTGACTTTTGCCAGCCATCCTACATGCTCCGGCTCAGGTGTCACGGCTATCTCCCGGAGCCTGTCCTCCAGTGTGGAGAAATAGCCTTCAGGGACGGTGAACGGATTGCTATGTCTTATCTCTTCACTCATACTGTACTTTAGACACTTATCAGACGGTTTGGATTAATCGTTTTCGTTTAAAATGTCCTGCATCTTGGTGAAGGCATGGTGATAGGAGGCCTTCACGGCTCCGACCGACCGGTTGAGAATCTCCGCTATCTCGGTGAATTTCAGTTCGTCGAAGTATCTCATGTTGAAGATCATCTTCTGTCTGGGCGGCAGCTTGGATATGGCCTGGTACAGCCTGCGGGATATCTCGTCTCCGGTGAAATACGGATCGGAAGCCAGCCTGTCGGCGATGGATGACTCATGCCCGCTCATGGACAGCATGGTCCTGAGGCGTTTGCTCTTGAGGAAATTGATGGTCTCGTTGGTGGCTATCCGGTAGAGCCATGTATAAAGCCTGGACTCCTCCCTGAAGTAAGGAAGCTTCTTCCAGGCTTTTATAAAGGTGTTCTGCAACAGGTCGTCCGCGTCGTCGTGATCCAGGACGGCCCTGCGGATATGCCAGTACAGACGCTGGGAGTATTTGCGCACCAGCAGGTTGAAGGCATAGTTCTCATTGCCTTCTTCCCTGAGTGCGGCGAGTATCTCCCTGTCGTCCATCTGCGGTTATTTTCTGGCTATGGCTTTGAGCGCGGCCGATACTATGTGGGCCTTGTCAAGACCGTACAGCTCCATCAGTCCGGCAGGAGTGCCGCTCTGGCCGAACTGGTCGTCCACGGCTACGAATTCCATAGGGCACGGACGGGTCCGGATGAGCACTCCGGCTATCAGTTCTCCGAGACCTCCGGCTATCAGGTGCTCCTCGGCGGTGACTACAGCTCCGGTCTTGGCTGCGGATGCGAGTACGGCTTCCGTATCCAGCGGCTTGATGGTATGTATGTCAATGACTTCTGCGGATATTCCCTGTTTCTCCAGTTCTTCGGCAGCCAGCAGGGCTTCCCATACCAGATGGCCGGTGGCGAATATGGATACGTCCCTGCCTTCCGTCAGGCGCAGGGCCTTGCCTATCTCGAATGTCTGATTCTCAGGGGTGAAATTTGGTACTGACGGACGGCCGAAACGCAGATATACGGGACCGTTGTACCTGGCGGCGGCTATCGTGGCGGCCTTGGTCTGGTTGTAGTCACAGGGATTGATGACGGTCATGCGGGGCAGCATCCTCATCATGCCTATGTCCTCCATTACCTGGTGTGTAGCTCCGTCCTCGCCGAGGGTGATGCCGGCGTGGGATGCGGCTATCTTTACATTGGCACCGGCATAGCAGACGCACTGGCGTATCTGGTCATAGACCCTGGAAGTTACGAAGTTGGCAAATGATCCGGCGAAAGGAATCTTGCCGCTGAGGGACAGGCCTGCGGCCGCGTCTATCATGTCAGCCTCGGCGATGCCGCACTGGAAGAAACGGTCCGGATGCTCCTTGGCGAACTGGTCCATCTTGAGCGAGCCTGTGAGGTCGGCGCACAGTCCGACGACTCTCTCGTCCTCGTTGCCTATCTCGGCGAGTCCTGCTCCGAAACCGGAACGGGTGTCCTTATTTCCTGTATTTATAAATTTTTCCATTTTTCAAAAATCTTAAAAATCTCCGAGAGTTTCTTTAATCTGAGCCAGGGCGACCTCGCACTGCTCTGCAGAAGGGGCCTTGCCGTGCCATTTGTTGGTGCCTTCCATGAAGTCCACGCCCTTGCCCATGACGGTCTTGAAGAGGATCATCACCGGCTTGCCGTGTCCGCAGAGGCTGTGGGCCCTGTCAAAGGCCTCCAGCACTGCCTGCATGTCATTGCCCTCAGCGGTGATGCATTCCCATCCGAAGGCTTTCCATTTGACCTCCAGGTCGCCCAGTCCGATGACGGACTCCACCGTGCCGTCTATCTGCTGGTGATTCCAGTCGGTCATGGCTACGAGGTTGTCAATCCTGTGATGGGCGGCGAACATGGCTGCCTCCCATATCTGGCCTTCCTCGCTCTCGCCGTCGCCTACGAGGACATATACCTTACGGTCATCCTTGTCCAGCTTCTTGCCGAGGGCTGCTCCGCAGGCTACAGACAGTCCCTGTCCGAGAGAGCCTGAGGGCATGTACACGCCGGGAAGTCCGTGGTCCGTGGACGGATGGCCCTGGAGTCTTGAGCCCAGGTGGCGGAAGGTGGCCAGTTCCTTTACGGGGAAGTATCCGCTCCGTGCCAGTACGCTGTAGAACAGGGGGGACATATGGCCCGCTGAGAGGAAGAACATATCGTTGCCCTTTCCGCTGCGGTCCCAGTGCTCCGGGGAGTGTTTCATTACTTTGAAAAACAGGGCAGTGGCTATGTCAGTGCTGCTCAAGGAGCCGCCGGGATGCCCTGACCCGGCCTGAGTGACCATTCTCACAATGTCCCTTCTGACCTGGGACGCTGTCTGAGTCAGTCTTTCGGTATCTGTCATATCAGTTAAAAATGTTTATTGCGCTAAGATAGTATGAATTTTAGAAACTGTGAAAATAATGTATCTTTGCATCTAATTTTGCCATTGAGATGAAAAATATCCGTAACTTTTGCATAATAGCCCATATAGACCATGGAAAGAGTACGCTGGCGGACCGTCTGCTGGAGTACACCCACACCCTTACGGAGCGGGAGATGGAGGATCAGGTGCTGGATTCCATGGATCTGGAGCGGGAAAAGGGCATCACCATCAAGAGCCACGCGATCCAGATGGTGTACAATTATAAAGGTGAGAAGTATATCCTCAATCTCATCGACACTCCGGGCCACGTGGACTTCTCCTACGAGGTGTCCCGCGCCATCGCCTCCTGCGAGGGAGCCCTTCTGGTAGTGGACGCCACTCAGGGTATACAGGCCCAGACGATATCGAACCTCTACCTGGCCATTAATCATGACCTGGAGATTATCCCCGTACTCAACAAGATAGATATGGACGCGGCCATGGTGGACGTGGTCAGCGACCAGATAGTGGACCTGATAGGCTGCGACCGTGAGGACATCCTGCTGTGCAGCGCGAAGACAGGCGAGGGTGTGCCGGCCATCCTGGACGCGGTGGTCGAGCGTTTTCCCGCACCCAAGGGCGACCCCGAGGCTCCGCTCCAGGCCCTGATCTTCGACTCGGTGTTCAATCCCTTCCGTGGTGTGATAGCCTATTTCAAGGTGGTCAACGGCGTGATACACAGGGGTGACAAGGTGAAGTTTTTCAACACAGGCAAGGAATACGAGGCCGACGAGGTGGGTTATCTGAGGCTTAAGATGTGTCCTACGGAAGAAGTCACCACCGGCAACGTGGGCTATATCATCTCCGGCATCAAGACGGCGGTGGAAGTGAAGGTCGGTGATACCATCACCCATGTGGACCGGCCATGTGCGGAGTCGATAGCCGGATTCGAGGAGGTAAAGCCGATGCTGTTCGCCGGAGTCTATCCGGTGGAGACGGACGAGTACGAGAACCTGCGGGCCTCGCTGGAGAAGCTCCAGCTCAATGACGCTTCCCTGGTCTTTGACCCGGAATCCTCCCTGGCCCTCGGTTTCGGTTTCCGCTGCGGCTTTCTGGGGCTGCTCCATCTGGAGATCATGCAGGAGAGGCTGTACAGGGAGTTCGACATGGACGTGATAACGACCGTGCCCAACGTATCTTATAAGGTATATACCACTCAGGGCGAGGTGGTGGACGTACACAATCCGTCCGGACTGCCTGCCCCGACTCTCATAGACTATATCGAGGAGCCGTATATACGGGCCCAGATCATATCCAAGAGCGAGTATTTCGGCCAGATCATGAAGCTCTGCCTGGACAAGAGGGGAGTGCTGAAGGGACAGCATTTCCTGACGGCCGACAGGGTGGAACTGACCTACGACATGCCTCTGGCCGAGATAGTGTTCGACTTTTACGACAAGCTCAAGTCCATCTCCCGGGGCTATGCCTCCTTCGACTACCATATCATCGGCTATCAGAAGGCCGACCTGGTAAAGCTGGACATCCTGCTCAACGGAGAGTCCGTGGATGCACTCTCCTCTCTGATTCACAGGGACAGGGCCTACGACTTCGGCCGCCGTATCTGTGAGAAGCTCAAGGAACTCATCCCCCGCCAGCAGTTCGAGATAGCGATCCAGGCCGCCATCGGTGCCAAGATCATCGCCCGCGAGACCGTCAAGGCCGTGCGCAAGGACGTGCTGGCCAAGTGCTACGGCGGTGACATCACCCGTAAGCGCAAGCTGCTTGAGAAGCAGAAGAAGGGCAAGAAGCGTATGCGCCAGATCGGCAATGTCGAAGTGCCCCAGTCCGCCTTCATGGCTGTGCTTAAGCTGGATTAGCTGGATGGGCTGTTTGAGGGACATACTGTTATTGACGGCGGTCTTTGTCTTCTCTCCCTTCCTGAGTCTGGAAGCCAGAGGCGGTATGGACGCATCAAGGGACTCTGAGTATCTGTCGCGCTGGGCTAAGTACAATCAGACCGGGCAGTATGATTCTGTTATTGTGGCTGCCAGACCCGTGTTGGATTCGGCCCTGCTGAGCGGTGACAGCAGTACAGCCCTGATGCTTTCGGTGATGACGGCCCAGGCTTACATGTTCACTGAGAGTGAGGATTCTGCCAGGTACTGGATACGGATGGCCGAGCAGTTGGGCGTGGATAACGGCAGCCTACCGTCCAAAATCGTATTCTACAATACGAAGGCATTGTATGCGATTAAGTTCAAGCTGGATTACTCTGAAGCCTTGTGGTGTTTTCTTCAAGGGTATGAGGCAGCCACCGCAGTGGACAATCAGTATGACAGGGTGGGATTGCTGACCAATATAGTCAATGTCTACTACCTCCGTTCGGATGACAGTGGGATGCCGTATGCCATGGAGGCGCTGAATATTGTGGATTCATGTCATATCTCCGGATTCTCGGAGGGCCTGACTTATCTGGCGATGGCACAGATGCACTACATGAAGAAAGACTATAAGGCTGCCGGACTTTGGATAGAGCGGGCAGACTCTATCGTGCATGAGGGCAATTTCAGTTCTCTGACAGCCACGGTCGAGCTGCTTTTCGGAGACCTGTGCATGGCGTATGGCAGTTATGGTGAGGCTGAGGAGCACTATAGCGTGGCGTTGAGGCATCCTTACAATACCGAGCCGGGAACCATGTCCAGAATATACCTCAATTACGGTAAGTGTTGTGAGTTGAGAGGAAAGACGGAAAAAGCGGCGGACCTGTATAAGCTGGGTTTGGAAATTTCCAATAACCACGGCAATGTGGAGTTCCGTCTGGAGCTGCTGCGCAGGCTGACGGACATCTATTGCGACAGCGGTTCCACCGAAATGCTGCGGTATTATTACAGGCAGCTGCGCGAGAGCCTTGATACCATAGTGGAGCGGGAAAGGGAGTTCAATTCTCTTCTTCTGTCCAACCAGCGTATGCGGCATGAGTTGGAGTTGAGCACAAATGAGCTGGAATTGATGAAGATGCGGAGAAGAAACATGATCTGGGTGTTTGTCTCTCTGATTGCTTTTCTGCTGGTAGCCTCTTTCTATCTGCTGTGGAGGAGGCAGAAGCGGATGTGCAGGATACTTGTGGACCAGCATGTCCATTACGTCCAGCAGATAGAGATGCTTCAGGCCGGAGTAAAGCAGGTCAACACTCCGCCTTACGATGACAAGGATGCCGCCGAAAGGGAACTTTTCCTGAAACTGGACGCCTTTATGTCCAAGGACAAACTGTTCCGTCAAAAGGATGTGTCCCTGGACCTTTTAGCCCAGATGACTGACAGCAACCGCACTTATGTCTCAAAAGCCGTCAATCACTATGCCGGTCAGTCGTTCTCATCATGGCTCAACATGTACCGTATAGCGGAAGCGATCAGGCTCATGTCCCGGGAGGACGAGATGCCGCTGAAACAAATTGCCGACGAGGTTGGGTATGCCTCCATGAGCGTGTTCTACAACGCATTCTGCAAGGAGACGGGGCTCCCTCCCGGACGTTACCGCAAGGAACTCCAGAACCGTAAAATTCTTCCTGATTCTTGATTTTAAAATATTCGGAAAAATAAAATTTGGAAAGCCGCGAACCGCTGCAATAACTTTGTAAGCGGATGAGGCGCAAAGCGTACAATTTTAACCAAATTAAAATACACTCTTATGAAAAAAATTTTTTATTTGAACAAACTAGCAGGTATGCTGTGCATGTCAGCAGTGCTGTGTTTTGCCGTATCCTGCGACAGGGCCGGAAAAGACGAAGGTGGCGGTGATGAGCCTACCGAGTTGACACCCTCCGTAAAGATTGCGACGGGTGAATCCGGAGAGGATTTTCTGACATTCACTCTTATCCCTGAAAATGCGGCTGAGGTACGCTATATGGTATTGCCTGCATCAGATCCGGCTCCCGATGCTGCCGGAATCATGAATGAGGGAAAGTCGGCAGACCCGGTTTCAGAAAAAGAGTATACGGCGGCTGAGCTTATTCCTTCTACCGGATATGTCATCTTTGCTGCTGCGAGAAATTCCGAGGGGCTTACATCAATGGTGGCAAAAGCGGATATGACTACCCGGGAGCACGTTCCCATAGTGCCTGAAGTCACTATAAGTGAGATAAAGGTTGACGGAAACTCTGCTTTTGTGACATATTCTCTGAAAGATGCAGATGCAGCCTTTTGTGTATGTCTTCCTTCGTCCGAACCCGCTCCTTCCGCAGATATATTGTCGGCTGACGGCAGTAACCTGCCTTTGGATGTATCAGAACCCTTGTCCATTAAGAACCTTGAGTATGAGGCATCATATGTTTTTTATGCGGTTGCGGTAAGCGCGGACAAGGAATATTCGGATGTGGCCTCATGTGCTTTTGAGACAGGAAAGCCACCGGTAACCCCTCCAGCCGTTGGAGACTATTATTACAGCGACGGTACATGGAGTTCGGGAAGCGAGTCTCCTCTTGACGGCAAGACGGTGGTTGGCGTTGTCTTTAAGTCGGGTGCCGCTGATTCAGATCTTTCAGATTATAATGCGGCAGGTATTGATGAGATTCATGGCTTTGCAGTGGCTTTATCTGATGTCAAGGACAATTCGGATCCTTTCTCTCCCAAGACCGGCTTTGAGTGGTCTGACAGCCCTTTGGGAGTAACTTCCGCAGATCAGGATGACTTTTCCGGTTACTACAACACTGTCAAGATTATGGAGGCGATAAGAAATATTGGAGGCTCAAGTGACGTTGTCTCTTATATTGTGGATTTTTATGATAGTCAGGTGCCTGCGCCTGAGTCAAGCACTGGATGGTATCTGCCATCTCTGGGCCAGCTCAAAGAACTGTACAACGTAAGGTCTGAGGTATATGCCGCTTTTGATATGGTTGACGGAGATTCTTTGTATGACTTCAGCGGGGACTGGTACTGGAGCAGCACGGAGTCTGGTGAAGACGGAACGGTATATAAGGTGAATTTTCTGGACTCGGGACTGGTTGTTGAGTCTGATGATATAGCCAGGCTTTGGAAAGTAAGACCTGTTTTAGCATTCTGAGAAGATGAGGAAAGTTGTTGTTTTTATGATGCCGCTGCTGTTTGCATTGGTGTCATGTGGTAAATCGGAGCAGACTGTGCCAGGAGGAGACGGTACTGAATTTACAATTGTGGTAGGGATATCTGATATATCCGATATTTCCGCATCAATAGTCTTTGCGCCCTCCTCGGAACATTATCCATATATTGCAGGGTGTGTGAGGCAGGCGGAACTGGGTACTGTGTCGTCTTCAGATGTGAAGCGTTTTATAGATGCAAGGCTTTCCGCTATGATGTCGGAGAGTGGCATGACCCGGTCTGAGGCTGTCTCGGCATTGAGTGTGAGAGGAGATGTCTCCATGACTCCTGATACCCTCGCTTCTCGTACTGAGTATGTCTGCTATGCAGTAGGAGTGAATGAGGAAGGTCTGTATGTTACTGATGCCTTTACAGAGAGTTTTGTGACATTGGAGGAAGACGAGCCTGTTGTGGAACTTTCTTTTACTGTGGAGGTGTCTGCTACCGCTACTGCCGCTTCTGTCTCCGTGGACCCGTCGGATGACACTCTCCCATATTATTTTGATCTTATCACGAAGGAGGAATACGATGCCTGCGGGGGTGATGTCGCAACATATCTTACCAATGCGATAGAAGCGGCGGTTACGTCGCAGGGTCTGGATAAAGAGGCATTTGTGAAGTCTCTTCAAATACGCGGACCGGATAGTGACAATATCACAGGGCTCCCTTCCGATACAGATATGGCGGTATATGCCGTCGGACTTCATGATGATGGAACCTGTTATGGGGAGCCGGAGACGGTCTTCTTTCATACAAAATCTCCAGGTAATCCTGAGGACTGTGAGTTCACATTCGACATTGTCCATAGTGCTTCCGGTGTGGATATAACAGTCATACCAAGTGATGACGGAATAGGATATTTCACTTCAGTGATAAAAAATTCCGAATATGTCTCTGACGAAGTTCTGATAGAGAGAGTATATGAGTCGATAGTGAGGTTGGCCGGTGAGTACGGTATCACATTGAACCAGGCAGTAGAGAGGATTGCAGTAAAAGGAGCGGATAACTGGCTTTATTCTGATTTGGAGGAAGGAACTGACTACTACGCATTCGCATATGCTTTGTCATCGGACGGCAAGGCCGCCGGGCCTGTTGCCAAGAAACAGTTTGCTGTTGCAGCATATGTTTCCGATGCAACCGTGAGTCTTGACAATGTGAAATGGTTCAACGGGGATGATCTTGCGGATATGGATTCTCAGTATGAGCAACTTAGGGGCCGCGCATATTTCACTGCCGATGTAAGTCATTCAGACAATGCGGCATCGTGGTTTGTGGGTGTTCTGCCAGGCGACTACAGTGACTCTGAAAGATATCCTGATGACAGTGTGTATGACGCAGTAATGATGGGAGGCTTGCAAGACCGCGACCGTATCGCCATGGCAGTCAATTACGGCGAGCTTTCCGTTCTCGGTTTCGCCATAGATTTTGACGGAGTATACGGAGGTGTATACAGGATGTTTGCCAATATTACCGAAGAGGGAGCATCACCCGTTTCGGAGTTCAACAAATGATTTAACCAGATAGAATGTTCAATATGAAAAAGATAGTATCGGCAATGACAGCAGCTTGGATGCTGGCAGGCCTTCTCATTATGATGACCCTGACGTCGTGTGATAAAAATGAGCCCACTGTCCCTGATGTTAGCTTGGAGATTCAGAATGTATATGACACCTCAGTAGAGTTCACTGTGACCGCTCATGGTGCGTCATTACTGACTTACAAACTTCTTTCAGAGTATGACGCGCTTCCTTCCGCAGATGAGCTGCTTGCCTCCGGAACCATGGCTGATCCGGAACTTACGCAAGTCTACAATGTCCGCAATCTTGAACCTGAGACGCAGTACCGTATAGCTGCTGCTGCCAGATATGCGGACGGAAGAGTGTCCGCCGTATGCGAGAAAGCCTTCGCGACAGAAGAAAGTCAGGCAATCGTTCCAAGCTTAGTGCTTAGAGATGCAGTTGCCCTCTCCACTTCCATAAAGTTCACTCTCGTGCCTGACAAGGCTGAGAAAGTCGCCTATATGTGCGTGCCCGCATCGGAGGGCGTGCCGACACCTGAGACAATTCTGAGTGAGGGTCAGCAGGCAGATCCGGGAATGACCGACCAATATGCCGTAGCCGGGCTTGCTTCATTGACAGAATATATCATAGCGGCAGTAGCTGAGAGTGCGGACGGGACTTGCAGTGAAGTTCAGAGTGAGACTGTGACGACTCTTGAGCCTGAGCCGGTCGCCATAGGTGACTGGTACTACAGTGACGGCACATGGAGTAGCGGTGCCCAATCTCCTCTTGAGGGAAAAGACTGTATAGGAATAGTAGTCCTTACCGGACGCAGTACCGTTGCAAACGGAGAGGACACCGGTGTCTATTACACCAAGAACGGCTCATCACGTATGGACAATATCAATGGATACGTCATCGCCCTGAAAGATGTAGCCGGCGGAAAAACTTTTGCCTGGGGCTCACATGATGTGGACGGGGATGACGGAGCGGGGACAACACATCTTGATACTGACTTCATGGGGTATTACAACACCATGCAGATCAAGGCCAAGGCCGAGGAAAAAGCCGGAGGGCTGAGCGATGATCCGGTGAACAATTACCCTGCGGCTTATGCTGCCGTAGAATTATATGAGGAAGAAGTTCCGGCTCCTGAGATTTCATCCGGCTGGTTCCTGCCGTCGGCGCAGCAGATGCACTATGCCTACTTATACAATGAGGTGATTGACGAGGCTATAGCCAAACTCGGAGACGCTGCGGTTCCTATCTTGCGAAATGACGCCAGATACTGGTCCAGCACTGAGCACTGGGCTCAGAACGGTTGCCGATACTGGTCCTATATGGTGTGCTTGGACTCATCGGTTTTCGACCCCGGATACATCAGCGCCCAGCAGAAGACCAAGGAATACAAGGTAAGGGCATGGCTCGTCTTCTAATACTGTGCCTTGTTTTTATCATAAGCCGTCGCAGAAGTCTGTGGCGGCTTTCTTGTGATGCAATATCGGCATGATTGTCCGTACTTGTCACAGATTTGTAACAAATTATATATAACTTGCGGCAAATTTGACAATTATGGGAAAGAAGAAGGAGTCCCGACCCTATCTGGAGAGGGACATCAGCTGGATGTATTTCAACCGCAGGGTGCTGCAGGAGGCCTGCAAGGAGGAAGTGCCCCTGTTGGAGAGACTTAATTTTCTGGGAATATATTCGAACAACCTGGACGAGTTCTTCCGCGTCCGGGTTGCTTCTCAGAACCGTGTGGCTGAGTGGGACGGCAGGGCCGGACTGCGCGAGTCCAGGGCCGCCGCCGGTATAGTAAGGCAGATCAATAAGATCAACAACCGGTATGTCAAGGATTTTGAGCTGGCAGTCAAACAGGTCAACAAGTCTTTGGCGGAGAACGGGATATACATCATCCCGGATACGGAGGCGGATGAGGAGCAGAAGGAGTATATCCGCCGTTATTATCAGGAACGGATAGACGGTTTCATAGTTCCGGTCTGGCTGTCTGCGGTAAAGCACCTGGATTACGAGACGGACGAGAAAATATATCTGGCAGTAAAGGCAGGCCGGTACAGTCAGACCGGAAAGATGCTGTATGACTATGCGTATTTCAGTCTTCCGGTACGTAGTTGCGGCCGCTTTGTCCGTCTTCCGGACAGGGACGGCCGAAGCTATATCATGTATATAGATGACGTGGTCCGCTGCTGTCTGCCTAAAGTCTTCGAGGGCAATGGCTACGTGTCGTTCGGGGCCTACACATTCAAGTTCACCCGGGACGCCGAGATGGAGATAGACAATGATCAGCGCAGCGGTATCCTGCAGAAGATATCCAAGGGCCTTAAAAGCCGCAAGAAGGGCGAGCCTCTGAGGTTCATCTACGATGAGGATATGCCGGAGGACTTGCTGCGGAGGGTGCTTGGCAAGCTGGATCTTGGAGAAAGGGATACGGTGATGAAAGGCGGCCGGTATCAGAACCACAAGGATCTGATGAAGTTCCCCGATTTTCCTGACAGCACTCTGAAATATCCGCCCATGCGGACCATTCACAGGTCTTCGCTGGACGGACCGGAAAGCATCCTGGAGAAGATACGTATCCAGGACCGCTTCCTGCATGTGCCTTATCACAGTTTCGACACGTTCATCCGCGTGCTCCATGAGGCGGCCACCAACCGCAATGTCCGGAGCCTGAAGATTACGCTTTACCGTCTGGCCAAGGATTCCAAAGTGGTCAGGGCTCTTATAGCCGCTGCCCGTAACGGCAAGAAAGTGACGGTGGTGATCGAGCTGCTGGCCCGTTTTGACGAGGAGTCCAACATCCAGTGGTCTCAGAAACTGGAGGAGGCCGGTGTGAAGGTCATCTTCGGGGTGGAAGGCCTCAAGGTACACTCCAAAGTACTTCACATAGGCATGAAGCGCGGTGCCGACCTGGCCTGCATCAGTACAGGCAACTTTCATGAGGGCAACGCCAGGACCTATACGGACTGTATCCTCATGACTTCATCCAGGCGTATCGTCAAGGAGGTGGAGGAGGTCTTCGACTTCATCGAGAGACCCTATGCCCAGATCCGCTTCAAGGAGCTGCTTGTCTCTCCCAATGAGATGAAGAGCAGGTTCATCACCTTGATCAATAACGAGATCAAGAATAAGAAAAACGGCAAGCCGGCGTACATCAGGGCTAAGGTCAACCATATCACCGATCCGGAGATGGTCGGCAAGCTCTACGATGCGGCTTATGCCGGAGTGGAGATAGATCTGTCTGTCCGCGGCAACTGCTCCTTGGTCACTGACGGGTTGCCTGAAAACTGTCATCTGAGGATCAACGGTATCATCGACCGTTATCTCGAGCACTCCAGGATATTTGTCTTCGCCGCAGCGGGAGAGGAGAAGGTCTTCATCGGTTCGGCGGACTGGATGCCCCGCAATCTGGACAACAGGATAGAGGTGGTAGTCCCGGTCTATGACCCGACTGTCAAGCAGGAGATGAAGCGGATCGTGGACTATGCCCTGCGCGATGTCCGTCAGGGCCGTACAGTGGACGGGACCGGTGCCAATCTGCCGTGGACCTGCGGCAATCCTCTGGAGACAGGCTCTCAGTATGCACTCTACAGGTATTATCATGAACTTGAAGAAAAGGAACGTCAATATGGATGCAATGGATAGTAGAGGCCATGCGGTCACTTATGCCGCGATAGATATCGGCTCCAATGCCGTGCGCCTGCTCATAAAGCAGCTGGAGGACGATTTTCAGCCCCGTTTCAACAAGGTGCTGCTGCTCCGCGTGCCGCTCCGTCTGGGCTTTGATGTCTTCTCCAACGGCGGCAGTATCTCGGACCGCAAGCGCAAGGACCTGGTAAGGCTGATGAAGTCCTACAAGCAGCTGATGAAGATCTATGATGTGACCGATTACCGTGCATGTGCCACTTCTGCCATGCGCGACGCGGCCAACGGTGCTGATATCATCAGGGAGGTCAGGAAAAAGACAGGTATCAGCATTGAGATAATAGACGGACAGGAGGAGGCCCGGATGGTCTACAACAACCATATCGAGGCTATGAAGAGCCGTAAGGGCAACTACATGTATGTGGACGTGGGAGGCGGCAGTACCGAGATCAACCTGCTTACGGACGGGGAACTGATCTGCTCCCGCTCATACAACATCGGTACTGTCCGGATGCTCAACAGCTCGGTCTCGGAGGGGGAGTGGAAGCGTTTCCGTTCCGACCTCGAGGATCTGGCCGCATCTTATCCCGGAATCAATATCATCGGCTCCGGCGGCAATATCAACAAGCTCTACAAACTGGTGGAGAGAAGGGACAAACGTTATCCGCGTATGCACACCTCCTCGCTTCAGGCTCTGCACGACAGACTTAAGGAGATGTCCGTCAAGGAGAGAATGGACGAGTACGACCTGAAGCCGGACAGGGCCGATGTGATCGTTCCTGCAGGGGAGATATTCCTGACCATAGCCGACATCACTGGCGCGGCTTATATCTACGTGCCGGTCATAGGTCTTTCGGACGGTATCATAGACGGCCTCTATACCAAGCATCTGGCCGAACTCAGCAGATAACCGGAACACAAAGTACAGAGCACATACAAAAAGACCCGGCTGACAAAGTCGGGTCTTTTTGTATGTTTGCCCATTATGGTTCGCCTAACGGATTTTTGCGAACTCAATGTCATTCTCGGCACGCTCTGCGAGAGCCTCGTCCTTAGAAGCGGTCTCAAGAGCTGCGTTGGCGGCCTCTACATTACCCTGGCGGGCAGCGATGATGGCTTTCAGGTAGCTCATGCAGGCGCACTGTGCGTCACCGAGTATATTCGATGCGGCATCAAGGTTGTCGTTCAGGATGTTTACGAGAGCCTCGTTGAATGAAGCGGCACCGTTGAGCTTGGAGGCTGCGTCAGCATAGTTGCCGTTCAGTATGTCGATGACAGCCATGTTGTACTGAGCCTCTTTCAGAGAAGACTTGTTGAAAGCGGCTGCTGCTGCCTCGTTGTCACCCTTGCGGAGAGCAACTACACCCATAGCGTTGTTGTAGTAAGCACAGTTCTTGTCGGATACGGAAGCAAGGGCATTCTCAGCCTCGGCGTTCTTGTCGAGAACGAGATATGCGACACCGAGATTGATCTTGGCACGGTCGCTGTTGAACTTCTCAATGGCTTTCTGATAAACGGTCACTTTCTGGTTGGCGTCCTCAAGCAGGGATGCTGCGCGGAGAAGGGCCTCCTCGTCGAGAATCTCGATATTGTCGTTTACAAGAGCTGTAAGTTCCTCGTTGCTGTAGTTGGTGAACTCGATGTTGGCGATGAATCTTGCACGGCGGAGCTCAGGGAGAATGTCTTTCTTCAGAGTCGTATAGACCTCGGACATGTTCTTGATCTCTCTTTCACGGACGGCGGGATCGCTGTACATCTCCAGAACGCGGAGGATAAGGTCCTTGTCCTCGATATTGGAGTTGGATACGAGCTCCTGGAATCCGTCCCAGTCCTCGTCCACGTTGGTGGTGTTGACTGTGGTCTCGATACCTATCTTCTTGCTGTTGATCTTCTTGTTGAAGGCATCGCTGGCGGTCTTCGCACGTCTTTCAGAAAGCTCTGCGTTGAAATCTTCCTTTCCGTCAGGTGAGGCGTAAGCGATGATGTCGGTGCTTACGAGCTCTCTGCGCTCATCGGCCTTGAGGTTGGTGAGGAACTCCTGGAAAGCCTTGATCTCATCGGACTTCAACTGTGAGGGGCGTACTGTCGCGCTGTTGATCAGATAGAGGATCTGAGCCTCGTTCTGCTCGGCGATAACAGCCTGATATGCATCGGGAGCGTATGCGAGGCTGCCGTCAGTCTTCACGAGCATATAAGTGGTGTTGGCACCGTCAGCCACCTTATAGGGAGCAGTGAAGGGTATTCTCTTGTCCTTGTGAATAACGGTCATCCTCAGCTCGAGGTGAGAGTTCTCCATGCCTTCCTCATATGCGAACTCAAATGTCTTTGTTATGGTTCCTCCGGCCTCGGCTACTACCTGATAGTTCTCGGTAACATCCTCGCCCTGGAGCATTACAGGGTCAAGTACGGTCTCACCACCATTATATACAAGAGCGGGAACGACTTCGACAATTGCTTTAGGATGGAAGAAATCCTCAGGGAATGTGACAGTCACGTCGGCTTTGATGTTGCCGGCAACTACCTCGAGAACCTGAGGGTTGCAGCTTACGGATACTTCTTCGGCGCTTTCAGCCATTTTCTTGGGACTGCCGCAGGACTGAATGAGCAATCCTGCCGCAACGATCATGAGTACGTTAAAAATCTTTTTCATTTTAATTATTTTAAAATAGTGATTCTCTATTTACGGGTATAGTAAACGCAAATATAATAATTATTTGATTTTTGATGATAAAAATTGATAACTTTGCGATATGGAACTCAATGAAATCAAAAACAGGTTCGGGATTATAGGCAATGATCCGAGGCTCAACAGTGCCATAGATACTGCCGTCCAGATTGCCGGGACGAATCTGTCAGTGCTCATCACCGGGGAAAGCGGTGTGGGCAAGGAGGTGATCCCCAAGATTATCCATGCTTTCAGCCCGCGTAAGCACAACAACTACATAGCCATCAACTGCGGTGCGATACCGGAGGGAACCATCGAGTCCGAATTGTTCGGCCACGAGAAAGGCTCTTTCACTGGTGCCAACGAGGCCCGTAAGGGTTACTTCGAGGCGGCCGACAAGGGTACCATCTTCCTGGACGAGGTGGGAGAGCTGCCTCTTCCCACGCAGGCCCGGCTGCTGAGGGTGCTGGAGAGCGGCGAGTTTATAAGAGTGGGCTCGTCCAAGGCCCAGAAGACGGATGTGAGGGTCATAGCGGCCTCCAATATCAATTTCATGCACGCCGTCCGCGAGGGAAAGTTTCGGGAAGACCTGTATTACAGGCTGAATGCCGTTCCTATATATATACCTCCACTAAGAGAGAGGAAGGGTGATATCCACTTGCTGTTCATGAAGTTCGCACTGGATTTCGCAGACAAATACAAGATGCCGGCCGTGCGTCTGGAACCGGATGCCAGGACTCTTCTGGAGGCATACAGGTGGCCGGGCAATATCCGTCAGCTGAAGAATGTGGCGGAGCAGATATCTGTTCTGGAGAGCAACCGTCAGATATCGGCGGATGTGCTTAGAAAGTATCTGCCGGCGGATGACCCCCACAGCCTTCCTGTACGTAACTGCGACAGCGGTACTGCCGGAAATATCCAGGACAGGGACATCATCTTCAAGATGCTGTTCCAGCTCCGGGAAGAGGTGGATGAGCTCAGGGCCATGGTGGGTAAGCCGGACAGCAATGTCCCGGAGATACCTCAGGTACACGCTCTTCCGGCCAAGCTGTCCGATATGCCGGACTTCTCCATAGTAGTTCCCTCAGCCGAGGTGGTGCCTGTAAAGGAAGAGACTCCGCTGACAATCCACGATATGAATGACGATATGATACGCAGGGCTCTGGAGAAGCACGAGGGGCGCAGGAAGGCCGCTGCGGCCGAGCTGGGAATCTCCGAGAGAACCCTGTACAGAAAGATAAAGGAATTGAAAATAAACGACAATGATAAACAAGATGAGAAAGATTAGGAATATAGTTCTGTCGCTGCTGTTGTGCTTCTCCCTGTACGGATGCGGTATCTATTCGTTCTCGGGAACATCCATCCAGCCGGATGTCAAGACCATAGCGGTGGAGTATTTCCAGAACAATGCCCTGAAGGTCAATCCTACGCTTGCCGCCAATCTTACGGACGCGCTTATCGACCAGTACCGCAGGCTTACCAGTCTGGATATTCTTACTGAGAACGGAGATATGAATGTGTCCGGTGAGATTACCTCGTATGATACCCGTCCGATGGCCGTTACCGCCGATGAGGTGGCTTCACAGAACCGTCTGACCGTCAATGTGAAGATATATTTCACCAATCGTCTGCATCCCGAGGAGGATTTCGAGAAGTCTTTCTCAGCCTATGCCGACTATGATTCCAACCAGCTGCTGGATGCCGTCGAGGGGTCTCTCTGCGACGAGATCATCGACATACTGGTGGAGGATATATTCAATGCCACTGTGGCCAACTGGTAGTGTCAGTCATGGAAACGGTCAGTCTGAAAAACAACACTATCGCCGAGCTGGAGAAACTGGTGGAGTCGTACCCCTGGTTCGCCGCAGCCCGCAAGGAACTGTTTCTCAGGATGTCGGCCATGGGCGAGGAGTACCGCAGGGATGCCCTTCACCGGACTGTGCTGTATATCTATCCGGACTACAGTGCGTTTAGGGAGGCGTATGTGCTTTCTTCCGCCGCCGAAGTGGACGAAGGCGTATATGAGGAAACGGTATCCGTTGCCTCTGCGGATGCCGGACTGTCCGTGACGGTTCCCGAGGCTGAGACCGAAGAGCAGACAGCCGGGCCTGAGCGGAAGCGGATATATGTCGTCGGGGGAGACTATTTCATGCCGGATGACCTCAGGGATGTCCAGGGACAGGATCTCTCTTCACTGGACAGTTCCCGGAAAAGCCAGGTATCCTCGGACAGTTCCGAGTTTACCGACGAGGCGTTCTATACCGAGACGCTGGCCAGGATTTATGCAGACCAGGAGCTATATGACAGGGCAAATGAGGTTTATGAGAAACTTATTTTGCTATATCCAGAAAAAAGTGCTTACTTTGCAGCCCTTAAAAACGATATTAAGAAATATTTGTAGTTATGTTCATAGCAATTTCAATTTTGATAATCATTGCGAGCCTTCTGCTCACTTTCGTGGTTCTGATTCAGAATTCCAAGGGTGGCGGACTCGCAGCCAATTTCGCAGCCGGCAACCAGACATTCGGTGTGCGTCAGACAGCTGACTTCCTTGAGAAGGCTACATGGACACTGGCGATTATAATACTCGCTCTCTGCATTCTGGCGACAGCATTTACTCCTACCAGGAAACAGAGTGACAACGCAGTGCTTCAGAAGCTTGAGCAGACCGGAACGACGACAGGCGCACCTGAGTTCCCTACTACCATTCCCGGTGGTGAGGCCGCTCCCATAGAGCCTGTGGCTGATCCCGCCGCTCCTGCAGAGGCAGAATAATAAAAAAAGCCTGGAACGTTGAGTAACTGCGGCGTTCCAGGCAAAAAATTATTGTAGAAAAAAATCAGTTACATTTCTGAAATCATTTTCAGGAACCGACTGGAGCAGAAGTCTATGTGACTGTCAAACTCATGATTGACAGGCTCTCGGACTATGACTCTGGTCTTTTTGTTTACAGCCAGGTGGATGTCCCTTTCTATATCGGTGGCGCGGACATCTGAAGAGAAAACTATAGGCTCCAGCCTCAGAGTCCTGGTCTGTTCGTCGAAAGACCAGAAATCACGGCTCTTCTTTTCCGTTATGTCGTTCAGGGTCATGCCCTCGGTCACGTATTCGGTGTAGGCGCTGATGTGACCGACGGTATCGCTGTTGCGTCCGATATAGAGGTCAGGATAGATTACAAGGAGGGAGCGGTCGTCTTTTTTATCCATATACATCAGGTCAAATGAACTGTTGTCGGCATCTATGAGCACATCGCAGTCTTTCCACTGGGTGCAGCCGGCAAATTCTATGTACAGCGTGTCGAGGGCCGGTAACTGCGTTTTGGCCGCCTTGTGGTCTATGCTGCGTATGGTGGAGAGACTGCCCAGCGAGGCTCCGATAAGTCCCAGCAGGGCTGCGGCCCAGACGATGAACATAATCAGACCGGGCCTCCATTTCGGGGACTTGAGCCTGAACAGCATGAGAATGCCGGCATACAATGCTCCTATGAATGGCAGGACGGCTACTATGCAGGCCAGTACCGTTATCAGTACCGAGGCCCAGACGGGAGTGTCAGTCAATATGGACAGCATCCATGACAGGCCGAAGGCATTGACGCTGTTCCATATACCGATGCCGAACATCGCCATCAGGCCTGCGACGCTTCCCGACATGCCTATGAGCAGGAGAAGTATTCCGGTACATATCACTATGCAGCGTCCCACTGCTTTCCAGAATCCTCCCGTACTTCTGACACCGTCTCTTACGCCTTTGCCGACGCGCCGGCCGGCATCTCCGGCCTCCCTTCTCATGCTCTTCTGTATATCTTTAAGGGAGACGGAACCGCCCTTCATATTGTACCTCTGTTCTACGGTGCGGGCCTCGGGCATGGCGATCCACAGTACTATATAGGCGAACATACCCAGTACGGACATTCCCCATCCCCAGTCTTCGAATATCTCCAGCCAGAAGAAGAAAAGTATCCAGACGGCGAAGATTATGCGGAATATCAGGGGGTCGGTCGAGAAGTACGCGCCCAGTCCGCCACAGACTCCGCCCACTATTTTGTTGTCCGGGTCGCGGTACACTCTCTTTTTCGTCGTTCTGTGCTCCTCCTCACTCTCTCCGTCGAAGTCCTCGGGGCGGCCCAGGGTATTGATGACTCCCTGCACTGCGTCGGCGGGGATGACTTTGTCGCGGTATCCCCTTTCGGTGAGGAGTTCTGCGATTCTGGATTCTATCTCGGAGAGTATCTCGCTGCAGTTGGCGTTTCCAGCGTAGTGCGTGGCAAGACGGTCCAGATAATCCTCCATCAACTCATGTGCGTCCTTGTCCAGAGTGAACGCTATGTTTCCTATACTGACTTTAACAACTTGTTGCATTTTTATAAATTCTAAAAAAATCAAAAAAAGTTATTTTTCTCTTAAAAGACGGATTGTCTCGACGAGCTCCTGCCATGCTGAGTCCATCTCGGCGAGAGCCTGCCGGCCCTTGTCGGTGATCTGATAGTATTTGCGGGGCGGTCCCTGGGGGGATTCCTCCCAGCGGTAGGTGAGCAGTCCCTGGTTCTTCTGCCGTATCAGCAGCGGGTAGATGGTGCCTTCGACCACTATCATCCGGGCGTCCTTGAGTTCGGAGAGGATGGACGATGCGTAGGAGTCCTTCTTGCTTAGGATGCTGAGGATGCAGTATTCCAGCACTCCCCGGCGCATCTGGGTCTTTACGTTCTCGACATTGTTCATTACTTCCATGGCTGTGTCTCCTAATGATTAGCTGTGTTGTAGAATCTGCGCATATTCTCGGCCGTGACAGGAAGGCCGTGCATCCGGCATTTCTCCGCACTGGTACGGGCAGCCGGAACTGCAATCCAGAGGATGATGTAGATCCAGCCTCCGAATGAACCGAAGAGAAAGAGGAATACGAAGAGAATACGGATGACCAGCACGTCCACATCGAAGTAGCAGGCCAGGCCGGAAGCCACACCGCCGATGACGTTGTGGTCTGTGTCGCGGTAGAGTTTCTTTACCGGGCGGCTATCGTGGCCTGAGTGCCAGTATTCACCTGAGTCTGCGGTGCTGCCTGTGCCATTGTAGCCGGTATTTCCCGGAATGTCAGAGCCGTCAGGCATACCGAGCTGTGCGATGACCCGCTCTACGAGGGAGATGTCCACCACCTCCTGACGGGAAGAGAGGGATTCGGAGAAGATCTCCGCGATACGCATTTCCAGGTCGTCCATGACTTCTTTGGTCTGGTAGCCCATACCGGTCTTGGAGCGGAATGCGTTGAGATAGGAGTTGAGTCTGTCGAAGGCATCCTCGTCGATGACGAAGCTGCGGCCTCCGATTCCTACATTGAGTACTTGTTTCATAGCTTTACTATTGTGTTGTTAGAATTATTCTGCACTGCAAATATATGTAAAAAAATTATTACCTTGTATCACATAGTACATAAAATGTAAGAAATCTTTGTGCCGTATATGCCGTGCTCCTATCGGAAGAGATCTTCCATTGTTATGATACTCTGGATCTTTCCGGCGTATTCATTGTCCCGTAGACCATACGTCGTGATGAATGTCTGATGAATGGCCTTTTTAGGGTGGGCAACATCGAGGAATGTCTGAAGGCGGTCTCTCAACTTACGGTCGTAGTCTTTTGTGATAGTATATTCGGATAGACTGAACTTGACTTCGCACAGGTTGATGATCCTGTCGGCCCGGTCTATCAGCATGTCGATCTGTGTGCCGTCGTGTGTCTCATCTCCTTTGAATGTCCAGGAATATGTTTCCGTGTGTACTCCGGATATTCCAAGTGCCGATTTGATCTGACGGATATGTGCGAAACAGACATTTTCAAAGGCAAGACCTCTCCAGGCGTTTATGCCCGGGGAAAACTGACTGTTTTCCCAGAACGCTTCATCGTTGGTCTTGTGACCGTCTATGAATTTGAGATAAAACAGGCAGAAAGGGTCTGTCAGTCTGTACCGCAGATCCCTTGAGCGTCCGGAAAAGTCCTGGAACACGGATATGAAACCGTTCTCTCTCAGGATTCTGAGTATTTTAGTGAGACCTCCGCCTGATGACGGGGCCTTTGCCGCTATTTCCTCCCTGGTATAACCGTTGCTGGAGGTTGAGAGGAACCGTACGATGTGCTTGTAGTCTTCCGGATTTACGAACAGTGAGTTGAACAACCTGTCAAACTCATTTGATAATTCAGATCCGTGTCTGAATAAAAGATAATCCACGTTCTGAGCCAGGCTCCGTTCCTTTGTCAAGCAGTTCAGGTAATAAGGGATGCCCCCGAATATCATCCAGCTTTGTATGATATCGTACCGGTCTATTCTGACCTGATTGAGTCGAAAGAGTTCTTCAGTCTCTGCCAATGTCATCGGAGACAGGCATATCTGCTTGGTGAGACGTCCGTAAAGGCCTCCGGTATTGTTTATCAGATTGTCGTTGATCCATGAGGTGGCGGAGCCGCATACAATCAGCATGAGATTGTCCCGTCCGGCACCCCATCCGTTCCAGAAATGTTCCAAGGCGGTTATAAAGCCTGAGCGATGAGTATCCATCCACGGTACTTCGTCCAGAAAAACAACCTGTCTTGTTTCTTTTCCCTTACTTTCCAGCAATTCAATCAGTAGACCGAATGCTTCCATCCAACTGGAAGGAGCAGTGGTGTTGCCTGAACCGTAACGCGCCAGTGACAATGTGAAGTTGCGTAATTGTTCGGACAGCAGTTTCTTGCCGTTCAGCTCAAAAGGCGAAAGTCCTGTGTGGTAGAATGCGAATCTGTCCTTGAACATTTCTCTTATCAGGAAAGTCTTCCCGATCCGTCGTCTTCCATAGACAGCGACAAACTCGCTTTTACCACTGTGGTACAGGTTGTTAAGAGTCGCCTGCTCAATATCTCGTCCTATTATTTTCGTCATAATATCAGATTAAGCTTGCCAAAAGTAGTCAAAAAAGTTGATTTTGGCAAGAGTTCGTATATCAAAACTCGCCAAAAGTAGCCAAAAAGGTTGGTTTCGGCAAGAGTTCGGGGCCAGGATGACCTCAGTGTTGGAGGCGGTTGAAGAGGATGCCGACGTATAGCCGGAGACCGCTGGAGAAGTCGCTCTGGCGGCAGGTGACGTTGAGAAGCCAGTCGGCCTTGACTACCAGGCTGAGTTTGGGAGTAAGGGTTACCTCCATGCCGGCGAAAGGGGCTATGGCCATGAATGTATATCTGTGCATGGCCGCCTGAGGCTCGGTGACGAAGTCATCCGTAGAACCTTCGGCTATGATGTGGTTCTTCACTCCGCCTCCTCCTGCCAGGCAGCCTATGAACGGATGTACGCGGCCCTTGCTGCGGTGGATGTAATCCACGAGCAGTCCGCCCCATCCGGTGTGCGAGTAGGACGGGGAGGGCCGGTAGGAGACATTGGAGCTGTGACCCTCGGCTCCTATGCGTATCATATCCGTGGATGTGCCTAACGCGAACTTGACGTGACCGCCGATGCCGGTGGCCCCGCCTTTGATCTGCATGGTTACGGGTTCCGTACCGCTGCCGCTGTGCAGTTGAAACCGGCCGCTCTGGATGTAGCCGCTGTGCAGCATCATGCCCCCCGTGTAGCCCCGGAAACGGAATGCGGAACTGTCGGCCTTATCGGATGCCAGAGTATTCAAGGGTATGATTGAAAGTATGGCCGCCATGACGGCAGCGGTCAGCAGTGCTCTCATCTTCATGCGGAATTTGCCGCGAAGATAACAAAATTCCCTATTCCATCGCGGCCGGGTCGATGAGGTTGTTGAGGAGGGCGTAGACTGTGAGGCCGGCTACGGTCTTGATGCCGGTCTTGCGGGTGATGTTCTTGCGGTGGGTGATGACGGTGTATATGGAGATATGGTAGCGGTCGGCTATTTCTTTGTTGAGCATACCCCTGGCCACGCATACCAGTATCTCCTTCTCACGGGCGGACAGCTCTTCCCGACTGTCTGCCGGTGACTTACCGGAGGTGTGTGTCAGGGAGTTGCGGAGCTTGCTGATAACGGCTGCGGGGCTATCGTATATGCTGATGGTCTCGTCGTAGTTCTTCATGGCCTCGTCGTCCGGCAGGACAGTGGGCGCGGCTACCACGGCGGCATCGGTCAGATCCGATATGCGGCTGCGTCCCAGCGGTCTGGAGGCATAGTCGAAGATGACCGGGTCCACTATGACGATGTCGGCCATGCTGTCCCGTACCGTGGCCTCGTTCTCGCGCGATAGATCGGTCAGGACTGTCTCGATGACAAATCCCCCGTGCTCATCCAGGATGCCGGCTATACCGCGTGCGATGATGCGCGAGGGGGTGATGAGCAATATTTTCTTCTTCGTTACTGACATTTCTCTTCCAGTCTGTTTACCATGGGGATTAGTATGGAGTTCTCGATCATGGTGTGTTTCTCAAGGTCGGCCTCCAGGGTGCAGAGCCGCGAGAGGGCACGGATGGCCGCGACCGTGTCGCACACCGGCGGAAGGTACTTCATGACGATATTCCTCAGGTCGTTGAGCTTCTCGTCTATGTTGTTGTGGTTCTCCTCAAATGTCTCCATGCTGTAGCCCTCCACGCTCTGTCCGCCGGCCACCGAGCGCACGTAGGGGAAGACGATGTCCTCCTCGTAGGCAAAATGATTCTCCACCTCTTTCCTGTATTCCGAGAAGAAGCGCATGATGACGTCCTTCTGCATCGCCGTGCATGGTCTGAGCAGTTCCTCGAACAGATTGTCCAGCTCTTTCAGCTGGTGGTCGAGGTAGTAGGAGTGCGAGGCGTGCAGGTACCGGACCAGGTCAATGGCCGAGGCGGCCGTCATCATCTCCGTGGTGGGAACATATCCCTCGGTGGCGTACACGTTGGCTATGAGAAGAAAGGTGTCGCAGTTGACCCCGCTCTCGCGGCAGGTCTCCTCTACGGTCTTCTCCCCGAAGCCCAGCCTGATGCCCAGGCGGTAGATGACGGTCAGCAGTCTGTAGTCTATGCCGAGCAGGTCGGCCATTTTCATATTCTTTCTCATTGTTCAGTATTTTCCACAAATATAGCCAATTCTGTCTAAAATCGGGACGGGACTGGTGACCCGCAGCTCCACGGATTGTCGTTGCACCGTTTCTGTAGCGCGGTATTGAAAAGAGAACGGACCCCGGGGCCTGTCGCAGGTAAAGGGTCCGTGATATTTTGAAATAACAACACTACATTATGGATATAACGGGTGCAAAGGTACTGCCCTGTCTCATGCCCGTCAATCCTAATAAGTGGTTATTCGTTCCAAGTCCGTTCCCCCTTTGTAGGTATTCTGCCGGGGTCAGAGCAGCAGGAGGGCGATGCGGTAGACGATGAAGGAGATGACCCAGGCCAGGGCGATGGTGTAGACGGCTGAGTAAATGGCCCATTTCCAGCCGCCGCTCTCGTTCTTGATGGCTACGAATGTGGCGATGCACGGGAAGTAGAGCAGGACGAATACCATGAAGGCAAGGGCTGCGGCCGGGGTGGTGGTCCGGGCCAGGGCGTTCTGCAGCATGGTGTCACCGGATACGTTTTCGGTTTCAGACCCGGCGGTCACAGCATCGGTTTTATTGGTTGCGTCGGCAATATCGGCGGAGGCTGTGCCCGGATCACTGTCGGCTGAGGGGAAGCGGTCGTACTCACCGCTGTAGAGTACGCCCATGGTGCTGACCACGAGTTCTTTGGCGGCCACTCCGGAGATGATACCCACGCCCATTTTCCAGTCAAAGCCCAGAGGCTTCAGAACAGGCTCTATGGTCTTGCCTATCATGCCGATGTAGGAGTTCTCCTGCTGCTCGGCGGGGGTAGAGTACCTGTCATGGTGGGGAAAATATCCCAGGAACCAGATGATGATGGATGCCACGAGTATGATGCCGGCCATCTTGTGCAGGTACTGCTTGCCTTTCTCCCAGGTGTGACGGAAGACTGACTTGGAGGTCGGAACGCGGTAGGGCGGCAGCTCCATGACGAAGGGCAGGTTGTCGTCCTTGATGAAGCGGCTCATGATCTTGGCCGAGATGATGGCCATGATGATGCCCAGTGCGTAGAGTCCGAGCAGTACCAGCGAGCCCTGTTTGGGAAAGAATGCCCCGGCCACCAGTATGTACACCGGCAGACGGCCCGCGCAGGACATCATGGGGATGATGAGCATGGTTATCAGGCGGCTTTTGCGGTTCTCAATGGTACGGGTGGCCATGATGGCCGGCACATTGCAGCCGAAGCCCATGATCATCGGGATGAACGACTTGCCGTGCAGGCCTATCCTGTGCATCAGCTTGTCCATGATGAAAGCGGCCCTGGCCATATAGCCCGAGTCCTCCAGCAGGGAGATGAACAGATATAGTATCAGGATGTTGGGCAGGAATACCAGTACGCTGCCCACTCCGCCGATGATGCCGTCCACTATCAGGTCCTTCAGCATACCCTCCGGCATGGTGGTGGCCACGAAGGCCCCGAACTGCTCCACCAGCCACTCTATCCACTGCATCGGATAGTCCCCGAGGCGGAATGTGGCCTCGAATATGATGTACAGCAGCAGGATGAATATCGGGAAAGCTGCCCAGCGGTTGGTGACCACCGCGTCTATCTTGTCGGTGATAGTGTGCTTCTTCCTGACTTCGGCCGGAGTATATGTCTCTTTCAATGCTCCCTGGACAAATGCGTACTTTGCATCCACGATGGCCGATTCGGCGTTGGTGCTGCCAAGCAGACTCTCTATGCGCTTGTTCTCCTCGAAGCGGGCCGCGATGATCTCATCGTGGTTGGGCAGGGCCTCCACTGTCTTTTCCACATCGGAGTCATTCTCCAGATACTTGATGGCCAGCCAGCGGGTGGAGTAGTGGGTGCGGATGTCCTCATTCTTCCATATCAGGTGCTGGATGCGGTCGATGCTGGTCTCCAGTTCCTGTCCGTGGTTGATGTGGATGTGACGGGCCACGGTAGGATCGTTGTTCTCGTAGACGTGTATGACTGTGTCGAACAGCCGGTCTATGCCCTTGCCGCTGCGGCTCACAGTAGGGATTACGGGCATACCGAGCAGATGTCCCAAGGTGACAGTATCCAGCCTGTCCCCTTTGGACTCCAGCTCGTCGTACATGTTCAGGGCCATCACCACGCGGAGGTTCATGTCGATGATCTGGGCGGTCAGGTAGAGGTTCCTCTCCAGATTGGATGCGTCCACCACATTGATGACCACATCGGGTATGTTGTCTATCAGGTTCTTACGGACATACAACTCTTCGGGGCTGTAAGCCGACAGGGAGTAGGTGCCGGGCAGGTCCACCAGCACGAACTGGTAGCCTTTATATTCAAAATGTCCCTCTTTTGCGTCAACTGTGACACCGCTGTAATTGCCGACATGCTCGTGTGAGCCGGAGGCGACATTGAACAGGGAGGTCTTGCCGCAGTTGGGATTGCCCACCAGGGCGACGCGGACGATGTGGCGGCGCTCCTCGGCCAGTTCCCTCATCTTCCTGTCCAGAGCTTCTGCATCGCCGCATCCAGTCTCGTTCCGGCTCAGATTGCCGGATCCGGCATCGGATTCTGCGACAGCATCCTGCATTGCCGCATGGCCTGCATCTGACGTGTCTGCATTGCCGGAAACCGCTGCCTTTGCTGTTTCCGCAGCCTCCTGAGCCCTGGCCTCGCTCTCGCTGATGACCTCTATCTCCTCGGCCTCTTCCCGGCGCAGGGATATCTTGTAACCTATTATCTCGTACTCTATGGGGTCCTTAAGCGGGGCGTTGAGCACGACCCTGACCTCCTTGCCCTTGATGAATCCCATCTCGGTGATACGCTTGCGGAAGGAGCCGTGGCCGCTTACCTTGACTATGATGCCTCTTTCGCCTGTCTTTAAATCCGATAATCTCATAATGGTTCCGCTCGAAATTCCAGCAGGCAAAAATACCACACTTTTCCGACCGGTGCAATACCAATTAATAGCGATGCCGTCCAGGTTCTGTTGGAAGGCCTGCTCTCGGCTTCTGCGCAATTTGGACTTCGTCCACATATACTGTTGCGCCTCGGCAAAGCAAATCGAATAAATTCATTTGCTCTGCTCTCGGCTTCTGCGCAATTTGGACTTCGTCCACATATACTGTTGCGCCTCGGC
>CASFSL010000002.1 GCA_949297365.1 uncultured Bacteroidales bacterium
ATCGGTATCATCGGAGGTGCTGACGGTCCTACCGCCATCTTCCTCTCCTCGAGACTTGCTCCCGACCTTATGGGCGCCATCGCCGTGTCGGCATATTCCTACATGGCCCTGGTACCTGTGATCCAGCCTCCTATCATGAAGCTGCTGACCACCAAGAAGGAGAGACTCATCAGGATGAAGCCGCCCCGTCCGGTATCTCCTACAGAGAAGAAGCTCTTCCCTATCATCGGCTTCCTCGTAACTGCATTCATCGTGCCCTCGGGTATCCCCCTGCTGGGTATGCTCTTCTTCGGTAACCTCCTTAAAGAGAGCGGTGTTACCCGCCGTCTGGCCGAGACCGCACGCGGACCGCTGATCGACATCGTGACCATCCTCATCGGTCTGACCGTAGGATGCTCCACCCAGGCCGACAAGTTCCTGCAGCTGAAGTCCGTATACATCTTCATCCTCGGAGCGTTCTCCTTCATGGTAGCTACCTTCGGCGGTGTGATGTTCGTGAAGATCTTCAACATCTTCCTCAAGCCGGGCAACAAGATCAACCCTCTTATCGGAAACGCCGGAGTATCCGCAGTACCGGACTCCGCCCGTGTGTCCCAGCTGGTGGGTCTGCAGTACGACAAGACCAACCACCTGCTGATGCACGCCATGGGTCCGAACGTAGCCGGTGTGATCGGTTCAGCTGTCGCCGCAGGTATCCTGCTTGGATTCCTGGGCTAAACAGCCTGATAAGATATCATTGTAATAAAAGTGTCATCATCGGATGGCACTTTTTTGTTTTATTTCAATAAAGTTTTTACTAACTTTGAGGAATAAAATAAATTATCATACCATATGCAAAACAAATTGCAAGAACTCACCGACAAGCTCTACAATGAAGGGTTGTCAAAGGGAAAGAAGGAGGCCGAGGATCTCAAGGCCGCAGCCGTAAAGGAATCCGACAGAATCATAGCAGACGCACGTAAGGAAGCCGGGAAAATCATCGCTGATGCCCGCAAGGAAGCCGAGGAACTCCAGACCAGGGTCGAGAACGACATCAGGATGGCGTCTTCCCAGACAATCTCCGCCGTGAGGCAGCAGGTTGAGAGCATCATCATCTCCAAGGCCATATCTACCGGCATCAAGGACAGTCTGGAAGATCCGGAACTGGTCAAGTCGCTCCTGACAACAGTCGCAAAGGCATTCAATGCCGCTGATGCCGCTCCGGCAGGACTGGAAGCCGTCCTTCCCGCCTCCATGCAGGAAAGCCTCCAGGAATATTTCAAGAAGAATGCCTCTGACGCGATGGACAAGGGCATCGACGTGACTTTCTCCAAGCAGATTCAGGGTGGTTTCAAGATAGGCCCCAAGGACGGAGGCTATATGATTAGTTTTGCAGAAGGTGATTTTGAGAATATCCTTACCGAATACCTCAGGCCCACTGCAAGGAAACTGTTATTCGGACAGGAATAATGAACAACTACCATTACATCATCGCAGGTCTGCCCGAACTGATGCCTGATTTCCGTGCCGACGGATTCTCCTACAAGGATCTGGAAGCAGCCATAAGGGAGCAGCTCTCGGCACGTGACCGCAGACTGGTGGACTGGCTGGATTTCGGGACAGACACATCTCATCTGTCCGGACATTTCTACCGGGCCGTAACCAGACAGAAGTCCGGCTTTCTCAGGAGCTACTTCGACATGGACCGCAGGATGCGCAATGCCCAGGTGGAGTTCCTCTCGGCAAGAGACGGACTGGACTCCTCCAGATACACTGTCGGGGAGACTGAGTCCTACAAGGAGGATTATCCTGAGCTGCAGGCTGTCTTCCAGTGCGCCGACCTCTTTGAGCGGGAGCACCGTCTGGACATGTTCCGGTGGCAGAAGATAACCGATATGACTCTCTTCCACTATTTTGACATGGATGTCATCCTGGCCTTTCTGGCCAAAGGTCTCATCGTGGACAGATGGAGCAGACTCGACAAGGAACGTGGTTCCGCTCTGTTCCGTCAGTATGTGGATGAGGTCAGGGGAACTTTTAAAGGTGTCAATTTTCAATAAGTCAATAAACATCATCAATATATGAATCCTAATAGAAAAACTGCAGGAAAGGTTACGGGAGTCATTTCCAACCTTGTCACGGTAGAGGTGGACGGCCCTGTCTCGCAGAACGAGATATGCTATATCCAGCTCGGAGACGCGAGGCTTATGGCCGAGGTCATCAAGGTGACGGGCAGAAAGGCATCCGTACAGGTCTACGAGAGCACCAGAGGCCTGCGTGGCGGTGACAAGGTGGAGTTTCAAGGACACATGCTTGAGGCCACCCTGGGTCCAGGACTGCTCTCCAGTAACTTCGACGGGTTGCAGAACAACCTGGCCACTATGGAGGGTGTCTTTCTCAAACGCGGAGAATACACCGCTCCCATCGACGTGAACAAGGAATGGGACTTCACCCCTATTGCCAAAGCCGGCGACGAGGTACGTGCCGCCGACTGGCTCGGAGAGGTCAAGGAAGGCTGGCTGCCTCACAAGATAATGGTGCCTTTCTCCTTTGAAGGGACCTACAGGGTAAAGTCCGTGGTACCCGCCGGGACATACCGGGCAAAGGACACTGTCGCGGTCCTCACCGATGAGTCAGGCGAGGAGCACAGCGTATCCATGATACAGAAATGGCCGGTGAAAGTGGCCATCAATGCATATAAGGAAAAACCGCGTCCTTGGCGCGTGATGGAGACCGGAGTGAGGTGCATCGACACCTTCAATCCGATTGCCGAGGGTGGTACCGGGTTTATCCCCGGTCCGTTCGGATGCGGCAAGACAGTGCTCCAGCACGCCATAGCCAAGCAGGGCGAGGCCGACGTGATAGTCATGGCGGCCTGCGGTGAGCGTGCCAACGAGGTGGTGGAGATATTCACCGAGTTCCCGGAGCTGGTGGACCCGCGTACCGGACGCTCGCTGATGGAGAGGACCACCATCGTCTGCAACACATCCAACATGCCCGTCGCCGCACGTGAAGCCTCAGTCTACACTGCCATGACCATCTGCGAGTACTACCGTTCGATGGGGCTGAAGGTGCTCCTGCTGGCCGACTCCACGTCACGCTGGGCACAGGCCCTCAGGGAGATGAGCAACCGTATGGAAGAGCTTCCAGGTGCCGACGCATTCCCCGTGGACCTCTCGTCTACCATCTCCAATTTCTATGCACGCGCCGGAGCAGTGACGCTCAACAACGGACAGACCGGCTCAGTCACATTCATCGGAACTGTATCCCCCGCCGGAGGTAACCTCAAGGAGCCTGTCACAGAGTCCACCAAGAAAGCCGCCAGATGCTTCTACGCCCTGTCGCAGAACCGCGCCGACAAGAAACGCTACCCGGCGGTAGACCCGATTGACTCCTACTCCAAATATCTCGAATACCCGGAGATAGTCTCCTTCCTCAACGAGAAGGTGGCTCCAGGATGGGTGGACATGGTGATGAAAGCCAAGACTCTTGTACTCAGAGGAAAGGAGGCTTTCGAGCAGATCAACATCCTCGGTGACGACGGAGTGCCCGTAAGTTATCACGAGCGTTACTGGAAGTCCGAGCTGATAGACTTCATCATCCTGCAGCAGGACGCATTCGACCGCATCGATGCGTCATCACCTCTCGAGAGGCAGAAGTTCATGCTGACCAAGGTACTGGAAGTCTGCGACGTGGAGCACGACTTCGAGACATTCGAGGAATGCTCGGCATGGTACAAGGAAGTCATCAACATTTTCCGTCAGATGAACTATTCCGAGTTCAAGAGTGAGGAATTCAACAAATATCTCGAACAGATCAATAAATTCATGAGCCATGACAAATAGAGCATTTCAAAGAATATACACTCAGTTGGAAGCCATTACCAAAGCCACTGTCTCAGTCAAGGCTCAGGGAGTTTCCAATGACGAGCTCGCCACTGTAGCCGGACGTCTGGCCCAGGTGGTGAAGATGAAGGACGATACCGTCACCCTCCAGGTATTCGAGGGTACGGAAGGCATACCGACAAACGCCGAAGTGACATTTTTCGGAGAACCGCCCGCCCTCAACGTAAGCGATGACCTGGCCGGACGTTTCTTCAACGCCTACGGCCGGCCTATCGACGGAGGCCCTGAGGTGGAGGGAGAACGCCGCTACATCGGAGGCCCTTCCGTCAACCCTTACAAGAGAAAGCAGCCCTCGCAGCTGATTCCCACGGGTATCGCCGGCATCGACCTCAACAACACGCTGGTATCCGGCCAGAAGATTCCGTTCTTCGCAGACCCCGACCAGCCCTACAACCAGGTGATGGCCATGGTGGCCCTCCGCGCCGACGTGGACAAGATCATCCTCGGCGGCATGGGACTCTCCAACGACGACTACCTGTACTTCAAGAACATGTTCGAGAGTGCCGGTGCGCTGAACAAGATCATCAGTTTCGTAAACACTACCGAGCAGCCTCCCGTGGAGCGTCTGCTGATACCGGACATGGCCCTGACCGCCGCCGAGTATTTCGCTGTGGACAAGAACGAGAAAGTCCTCGTGCTGCTGACCGACATGACCCTGTATGCCGACGCTCTCTCGATAGTGAGCAACCGTATGGACCAGATTCCCTCGAAGGACTCCATGCCCGGCTCCCTGTACTCCGACCTGGCGAAGATCTACGAGAAGGCCGTACAGCTGCCCGCTGGAGGATCGATCACGATTATCGCAGTGACTACCCTCAATGACGGGGACATCACACATGCCATCCCGGACAACACCGGATACATCACCGAGGGTCAGCTTTTCCTGCGTCTGGACAGCGACACCGGCAAGGTAATTGTGGACCCTTTCCGCTCACTGTCCCGTCTGAAACAGCTGGTTATAGGCAAGCAGACCCGCGAGGACCACAACCAGGTGATGAACACCGCCGTCCGTCTCTACGCAGACGCGGCCAACGCCAGGACCAAGCTGGAGAACGGCTTCGACCTGAGCGACTACGACAACCGCTGTCTCGAATTTGCCAAGGAATACTCCACCAGACTGCTGGCCATCGACGTGAACATCTCCATCAACGAGATGCTCGACACCGCATGGGAGCTGTTCGGCAAGTATTTCACCAAGGCCGAGACTGGACTGAAGGAGTCGCTGATACAGAAATACTGGAAAGGCAAAGAATTATAATTTACAATGGCTATCAAATTCCAATACAACAAGACATCGCTGAACGAACTGGGCAAGCAGCTCAAGGTCCGTACACGCGCCCTGCCCACCTTGAAAAACAAGGAGGCGGCCCTGCGCTTAGAGGTCAAGAAGGCCAAAAAGCGCTCGGATGAGCTATTGGAAGAGCTGGCCTCATCCCTGGAAAAATACAGATACATGTCAGGTCTGTGGAACGAGTTCGAGCCCGGACTGATAACCGTTAAGGACGTGGAGCTGGAAACAGCAAAGTTTGCAGGTGTCAAGATTCCGGAGCTCAGGAACGTCATATACGAGGTCAAGGAGTTCGACCTGTTCCGCAAGCCCATGTGGTACAGTGACGGAGTACAGATACTGAAGGACCTGGCACGTCTCGGTATCGAATCAGAGATCTGTTCGGAGAAGAGCCGCATCCTGGACTGGTCCCGCAAGAAGACCACCCAGAAGGTCAACCTCTACGAGAAAGTGCAGATACCAGGCTACCACGAAGCCATCCTGAAGATAAAGAGATATCTGGAGGATGAGGAGAACCTTTCCAAGGCATCCCAGAAAATAGTAAAGACACGCCACAACTTAGAAGAAGAGGAGGAAGCGTTATGATTACCAAGATGACAAAATACTCCATGATCCTCCTTTCGGGAGACTTGGACTCCTTCCTGTCAGGTATTCAGTCGTTAGGTATGGTGGACATCACCCGCTCCGCCGCAGCCTGCGATGATGCCTCTAAGCAGATGAGCGACCTTATAACCAGATGCAGGAACGCTGTGGACTCCCTTGGCAATCTGACAAAGGAGAACCCGGACCTCAAGGCCGAAGCGCATCCTGAAATCTCAGGAGAGCAGATGCTGTCAGACTTTGAAAGCAATGCTGCCCGCCGCATGGATATAAGTACCGGACTGGCCTCACTGGAGAAAGAGTACCAGAACGCACTCCCGTGGGGAGAATTCGCCCAGGAAGATCTCGGCCGCATCAGGAAAGCCGGGCTTATCCCCCATTTCTACTGCGCGGGCGACAAGAAGTTCCAAAGCAGATGGGAGCAGGAATACCCGCTGTGGGTACTCAACCGCACAGGCGGCAAGACATATTTCACCGTACTGTCCGGACCGGAAGAGGATTTCAATTTTCCCATGGAGCAGGCACAGTTTCCCGTACGTCCGGCATCCGCTGTACTGTCCGAAATAGACCGGCTTAAAGCCGAACGGGACAGGCTGCTGGCTGTGGCCGCCGGATATGCGGAACGGACTGCCGAACTGCAGGAACTCGCCGACAGAACATTCGCCTCACTTGACCTGTATCTTGCAGAGACATCCTCCGTCAAGGAAGGAGAAGGGACCATAAGTATCGTGGAAGGCTTCGCTCCCACAGAGGACGACATCAAAGTCAAGGAATACCTCGACTCATGCAGCGTCTACTACATGGCCGAAGCCGCCAAGGGCGAGGACAACCCTCCAGTAAAGTTGCACAACAACTGGTTCGCACGGCTTTTCGAGCCTGTAGGCAGTCTGTATGAGCTGCCCAATTACGATGAGCTGGACCTTACCCCCTACTTCGCCCCGTTCTACATGCTCTTCTTCGGATTCTGCCTGGGAGACATGGGCTACGGACTGATATTGGTCATAGCCGGCATAGCCGCAGCTATTGCATTACCTAAATACAAGGCATACGGCAAGCTTATCGCATGGCTCGGAGTGGGCTCGCTAATCATGCCCCTCCTCTCGGGAACAGTATTCGGGATGAAACTCTACGACATCTTCCCCATGCGGGAGGACATAAAGAGCCTCTTCTTCTCCGACCTGAAGATGTTCTGGTTCGCCATCATTTTCGGACTGTTCCAGATAGTCTTCGCCAGGATGATAAAAGCCGTTTTCGCCTTCTCCAGGCACAAGTGGGACGAGGGGCTGAGTGAGGTCGGCTGGTGCATGGTCATTGTCTGGGCCGCATGCGCGTATGCCGGAAGCCAGACCGGTTCGAGACTGCTGCCTTCCATCGCCGCACAGATACTGCTGTTCGGAGGACTCGTGCTCGTCCTGTTCTGCAGCAAACCGGCCAAGTTCTTCCTGCTGAGACCCCTGAAAGGCATCGTATCACTGTACGACATCACAGGCATCTTCGGAGACATGCTCTCATACATACGTCTTTTCGGACTGGGAACTACCGGAGGTATCCTCGCGCTTGTGATCAACTCTATCGCGATGAGCCTGTCCGGCATCCCGTATGTCGGCTGGCCTGTCACAGTGATATTCCTCATCTTCGGGCACCTGGCCGTCATGGGCCTCTCTTGTCTCGGAGCATTTGTCCATCCTGTCCGTCTGACCTTTGTCGAGTTCTACAAGAACGTAGGCTTCGAAGGAGGCGGCAGAGCATACAAACCATTGAAATCATATAACAATAACAAATAAACAACTCAATCTTATGACAACACCACTGATTTTAGCCTATGTGGGCATGGCAGTAATGCTTACCCTCTCCTGCACTGGAAGTGCCATCGGTGTAACCATGGGCGGCAACACCACTATAGCCGCTCTCAAAAAGAAACCTGAGATATTCGGAAAATCCATGCTCCTCTGCGTGCTTCCCTCTACCCAGGGTCTGTACGGATTCGCGGCATTCTTCCTCATGCTCAGCAGTCTGGGCGGCATGGAGGATGCCTCGCAGGTACTCACTATGAATCAAGGACTGGCTATGTGCGCAGCCGGTCTGGCTCTCGGATTCGTGGGTCTATGGTCAGCCATCAAGCAGGCCAGTCTGGTATGCAACGGTATCAACGAGATGTCCAACGGCAACGATGTCTTCTCCAAGACCATGATTCTCGCCGTGTTCCCCGAGCTCTACGCCATCCTCTCGTTCGCCTGCGCCTTCCTCGCCCTGCCGTAAACGCAAGGACACAGCACGACTTTATGAGACTGCGTCGGAGATCCCGGTGCAGTCTCACTGTTTTATATACCTGCTAAAAGTCGAGGGAGAAGATGTCGGAGCGGGGCAGGCAGACGAGCTGGAGATCATCCGGTATGGTCAGGCCGATGGAGGTCAGGGCATAATACGAGGTGCGGTAAGCCAGGCCGGGGGTGTTGTTGTCCTGACTGAGATGACAGAGAAATACTCCCTTGAGGCCCGGATGCCAGATACGTTTGAGGGCAGAGGCGCAGTCATCGTTGCTCAGGTGTCCGTTGTCTCCCATGACACGGGCCTTGAGTTCAGGCGTATAGCGGCCCCGGATGAGCATGTCTATATCGTAATTGGATTCGATTATCACGTAATCAGCCTGTCTGCAATATTCATAAGCATACTCGGGCACCCGGCCCAGGTCGGTCATGAATACGAAGCGTGTGCCGAAGAAGTCCAGGAAGTAACCCAGGGTCTGGGTCGCGTCGTGGGGTACCTCGAATGTCACGCAGCCTACTCCGCGCATCTGCTCCGGGAATCCGGGACGCAGCACTCTGCGCGAGCCGGCCAGGTCTGGACCGACTGCGCTGTGACGGGTCAGGGCATCATGCAGCCTGGCCGTGGCGTATACCGGCACAGACAGTCTCTGCGCCAGTGACAGCAGGCCCCGTATGTGGTCCACATGATCGTGTGTCACGAATATCATCTCCACCGACGACACATCCACCCCGGCCTTCGCCAGCCGTTGCTTGATGGTACGGAAACCTATCCCTGCATCCACTACCAGGGCCGTACTCTCATTGCCTATATAGTAACAGTTACCGTTGCTCCCGCTCGAGATACTCAGAAATCTTGCCATACAAATCGTCCTTGGGGTTATAGAGCACTGTGTGCAGGCCCAGTGCCTTGCCGGCCTCTACATTGGCCGGAGAATCATCGATATACAGTGTCTCTTCGGGTACGATGCCCGAATCCTTTATCATCTTCAGGAATATGGCCTTGTCCGGCTTCGCCAGCTTCATCCTATACGACAGATACAGCTTGTCAAAGAGTTCCTTGACATCATATCCCTTGTCCTTGAAGAGCTTGCGGCAGTATGCCATGCCTATGGGATTGGTATTGCTGAGCAGCAGCATACGGTAGTCATTGCGGTAGAACAACAGGGTTTCTATCTTGTCCTGGGGTATATCATTGAGAAAACAGTTGAGCGAGTAGTCTATCTCCCTGTCCGAAATTATCTTCGGCTTACCGTCCTTGATAATGGCCGAATGTGTCCGGATAATCTGCCGGAACTGACGCGCTGATATCTGCCCCGTCTCGAATTTCTCAAAGAAGCCTATCTGACGGTAAGACCTGAGTACCTCACCGAAATCCCGGTAGCCGACTATATCGTTGAATGCCCTGATACAGGCGACACGGTTCAATGGGACTATCACTCCGCCCAGATCAAAAACCAGATTCTTAATCATACTGTCAAGTCTTTAAGTTGTAAGTCTGAAAAATCGTACGGATATCTGAAGATACCCTTTTCCGTCACTATTCCGCTTATAAGCGAAGCCGGAGTGATGTCAAAGGCCGGATTGTAGACTTTGACACCGTCCGGGGCTATCCTGTGCCGGAAATACAGTTCCGTCACCTCTTCCGCCTCACGCTGCTCCACGGGTATATCCTTCCCGGAAGCCGCCAATGGGTCTATGGAAGATGTAGGTCCAAGAATATAAAAGGGAATATGGTAATAGGAGGCAAGTATGGCCAGAGCCGAAGTTCCTATCTTGTTGGCAGTATCTCCGTTGGCAGCCACCCGGTCGCAGCCGGTGAAGACCAGGTCTATCCTGCCCGAAGCCATCAGGGACGCGGCCATATTGTCACACTGGAGGGTCACATCCACTCCGGCCTTGCTGAGTTCAAATGCAGTAATACGCGCTCCCTGCATCAGGGGACGGGTCTCGTCTGCATATACGCGGGGAGCCATACCGCGGCTGTGAGCCAGATATACGGGAGCCAGAGCCGTACCGTACCTGGACACGGCATAATGCCCGGCATTGCAGTGTGTCAGAATCCCCATGCCGGGACGGTCTATCAGAGAGGCACCGTAGCCGGCTATCGAGCGGCACATGGCCATATCATCCGCCTTGACAGCCTCGGCTTCCCGACGCAGAGCGGACAGAATCTCCTGAACCGAACCGTCCTTGTGCGACTCCAGACAACGGGTCATCCTCTCCAGCGCGGCCGGAAGGTTCACGGCTGTAGGCCTGGCGGAGCCGATATATTCCTTTATCCTGTAAAATTCCGCGATAAACTCACTGCAACTGAGAGACACAGCCCTGTTCTTATTGAACAACGAGACATACAGTCCGTATGCAGCGGCCACTCCTATGGCCGGTGCTCCCCTGACCCGCAGTCTGGCTATCGCCTCATAGACCGCGCCCTCATCCCTGAGAGTAATAAAACGCTCCTCTCCCGGCAACAGGGTCTGGTCCAGTATCACCACTCCGTCTCCGGCCTCATTGAGAGCCACACTGTCATATGTGAACAGACTGTCCAGCCTCACGTCCTACATCCGTTCTATCAAAGTCGTGAATACTGTTGTCATACGGTCTGCCGCCGCATCCGCAGCACGGACCACGTCGTCTCCGTTGTTCTCGAAGTCCTCGGCATAGTCATCGTGGGCCTCGTTGGTAATCACAGACATACCGAATACGGGCACGGAACTGTGACGGGCCACTATCACTTCGGGAATAGTGGACATACCTATCGCGTCGGCACCGATCATACGGAAGTACTTGTACTCCGACGGGGTCTCATAACTAGGACCTGTCCCGGCCAGATAGACTCCTTTCTTCAGCTCTATGCCCTTTTCACGGCCTATCTCCTCGGCAAGAGCGATAAGCTTGGGATCATACGGACGGGTCATGTCCGGGAAACGCGGACCGAACTCGTCCAGATTGGGTCCGATGAGAGGATTGGGCAGCTTGTTGATATGGTCCCTGATGATCATCAGGTCACCTACCCTGAAGTCGAAATTGACACCTCCGGCCGCATTGGACACGAAGAGAGCCTTGATGCCCAGACGCACCATCACCCTCACTGGAAGCGTCACCTTGTCCATGGGATATCCCTCGTAATAATGAAAGCGTCCCTGCATGGCCAACACGAATTTCCCGCCGAGAGTTCCCGCGATGAAGTTGCCCTTATGGCCTATCGCCGTGGATTTTACAAAATTAGGCACGTCTGTGTAGGGAATCACCACCGGATTCTCTATACTGTCGGCCAGTTTGCCCAGACCGCTGCCCAGGATGATTCCCACCTGAGGCATACGGCCTCCGAGACGTGACTTCATATAGTCCGCTGCCTCGGCTATAGCTGTCATTCTACTGTCCATATTATCTTATTGCATTGATTTTCTTTATAAAACGTTCGGCTTCCTCCCTTGCACGGGCAAGCACCTCCTCTTCTCCGTCCACTTTACCGCCGGACATCAATACCCTGCCGTCACAGACAAGCGTATCGATGCAGGAGCTGTTGGCCGAATATATGAAATTGGCCTTGAAATTGTGCTCAGGGATGAAGAATGACGAATCCGTATCCACCAGTATCAGGTCCGCCAAGGCTCCTTCCTCCACGACACCCGAATTGAGCCCGAGCCCCTTCGCTCCGTTCCGTGTTCCCATAGCCAGCAGTTCGTCCACAGGCAGTGCCGCCGGATCCTCCCTCCAGGCTTTCTGCATCAGAGCCGCCGTTTTCAGGGCCTCCCTCATGTCCAGATTGTTGGACGAGCCGCAGCCGTCCGTACCCATAGTGACATTGGCTCCGGCATCCCGCAGTTCATTGTACCGGAAACGGTAACCTGAAGCCAGCTTGAGATTGGAATTTATATTGTGTACCACTGTAGTACCGGACTCTCCCAGCAGTCGGACATCCTCCTCACTGAGCCAGAGAGTGTGGGCCGCCACGACATCCCTGCCGAGCAGTCCCATATCCGCCAGACGGCGGGTCGGCGACACACCGTAACGGGCCAGATGGGCCTCGTTCTCCCCACGGGTTTCCGATATATGCGTATGCAGCAGCAGCGAGCGGCTTCTCGCAAAATCCGCCGCCCACAGCATATTGTCATCGCACACAGTATAATGCGCATGAACCGACACACCGAACCGTACCCTTGAAGACCAGGACCTGGAAGCCTCGTACATAGCCTCGCACTCCTCCCTCTGAAGCCTCTGCTTATCCTTGTCGCCGCCGTCTAGGAAACAGTAAGTAAGATGCGCCCTCATGCCGCTGTCCTCCACCGCCCTTGCGGCCTTGTCCACTCTCCAGTACATGTCGTTGAAAGCCGCAGTACCGGTCTTTATCATCTCCAGACAGGCCAGACGGGTCGCCCAGTAGATAAATTCGTCGTCCAGTACGGTCTCGGCCTTCCATACCGCGTCAAGCCATCTTGAAAGCGGCATATCCTCGCAGATTCCCCTGAAAAGAGTCATCCCAGAATGGGTGTGCATATTGACAAAGGCCGGCATCACGGTCTTCCCGCCACCGTCCAGGACAGTATCCGCTTCCGGGTCAAGTCCCCGGCCGATACTGCTGATCACCCCCTCCTTTATATATATGTCGCAAGGAACTCCGTCCCTGACGACATTCCTTATAAGCAATGTTCCCATATTCATCCATTCAGTCAAATTTACAAATTTAATAAGAACTGCCCGAAATCCCTATATTTTTCTTACAATATTCAACACCCTCATTAAATATTGAAAGCCTCAGGTCTATTTTGGTATAAAATTAGTATATTTGCAGAATTATAGAAGAAATTTATCACACAATGATAACAAAAGAGTTAATCGCCCCCAAAAGCATCGTGGTAGTCGGTGGTTCAGACGACGTCCACAAGCCTGGCGGAGCCACACTTAAGAACCTGCTGGACACACACTATTCTGGCGAGCTGTATGTCGTCAATCCCAAATGCGACTCGGCTCAGGGAGTCAAATCCTACAGGGATATAGAGCAACTTCCCTCTGTAGACTGCGCGATACTGGCCATTCCGGCCAAGACCTGTCTCGCAACCGTAGAGACACTCTGCAACAAGAAGACCTGCAAGGCCATCATCATACTCTCTGCAGGATTCAAGGAGGACAGTGCAGAAGGCGCGGAGTGGGAAAGGAAGATAACGGAGGTCTGCAACTCCACCAACACGGCCCTCATTGGCCCCAACTGCGTGGGTGTGATGACCAGCCATTACATCGGTGCGTTCATCCAGCCCATACCTAAAATCAATCCCATGGGCGCGACCCTCATATCGGGTTCCGGCGCCACCATCGTATTCATCCTTGAGGCGGCCATGCAGCTCGGCCTGCATTTCAACCAGGTATTCTCAGTCGGCAACTGCGCCCAGATAGGCGTGGAGGATGCCCTCGAATATATGGACGAGACATACGTACACGGCAAGAGTTCGCCCGTCATTATGCTTTACATCGAGAGCATGAACAATCCGGCCAAGCTGGCCAAACATGCCAAGTCTCTGATAGCCAAAGGAGCCAAGATAGCAGCCATCAAGGCCGGCTACAGCGAGGCCGGCAGCCGCGCGGCATCATCGCACACCGGTGCCATGGCTTCGCCCGACAAGGCTGTCAACGCCCTGTTCCGCAAGACCGGCATCGTAAGGTGCTACAGCCGCACCGAGCTGGTAACAGTAGCGGCAGCCATGATGTATCCGGAGCCGAACGGCCGTAAAGTGGCGATTGTCACCCATGCCGGAGGTCCCGCCGTCATGCAGACCGACGTGCTCTCCTCCAACGGCATCGAGATACCCAGACTTTCCGGGCCCAAGGCTCAGGAACTGCTTGCAAGACTGTACCTGGGTTCGTCCACAGCCAATCCTATCGACTTTCTGGCCACCGGTACAGCCGAGCAGCTGGGCTATATCCTGGATGCCTGCGAGAACGACTTTGACGTGGATGCCATCACCATCATATTCGGTAACCCCGGACTCAGTACGGTATACGACGTATATGACCTTATCAGCGAGAAGATAAGAACTTCCAAGAAGCCTATATATCCCGTCCTTCCCTCTATCGTCAATGCCAGGAACGAGATCGAGGCGTTCCACAACAAAGGCGGTATCAGCTTCCCCGACGAGGTGGCCCTCGGTTCAGCCATCGTCAAGATCATGAACCGTCCCAGACCCATAGAAGACTGCACCCTGCCTCCCGTGGACAAGAAGATGATACGTGAGGTCATAGACGCCAATCCCAACGGATATCTGGCCCCCGATCAGGTTCAGCTTCTGCTGGACGCTGCCGGCATCAACCGCTCTAAGGAATATGTCGTAAGCGAGCTAGGAGCTGCGCTTGAGGCCGCCAAGGAGATCAAATATCCCGTGGTGATGAAAGTCGTAGGACCCATCCACAAGTCGGATGTAGGCGGAGTATCCCTCAACATCACCGACGACACCACCCTGTCATCCGAGTTCTACAGGATGATGCGTATCAAGGATGCCACAGGCGTCCTGCTGCAGCCGATGCTCAGCGGCACCGAGATATTCGTAGGAGCCAAGAGAGAGGACAAGTTCGGACATCTCATCCTCTGCGGTCTGGGCGGCATCTATGTAGAGGCCCTGCACGACATCAACTGCGCGCTTTCTCCTGTCTCCACCGTCGAGGCCGACGAGATGATCCGCGGACTGCGGGCCATCAAGCTGCTTGAGGGCATCCGCGGCAAGGAAGGCGTCAACCTTACACTGTTCAACGAGGTTATCCGCAGGGTTTCCGCCCTCTGCGCGGCTGCTCCGGAGATCTTCGAGATGGACATCAATCCCCTGCTCGGCAACTCCAAGTCCGTCACAGCAGTGGATGCACGTATAAGAATTGAGAAATCAGACATTTCCAAATAATGAACCCCTTCATCAAGCTCAAGAACTGGTATACGGACCAGACACCTACCACCAAAGGATTCATCTGGATGGGGATTATCCTCATCATCGGGATAATCCTGCGCTGGGACTATATCAGCGAGCGGGTAGTATCATCATTCGGATTCTTAAATTTCAATAACCAATAACAAACACTAATTTTATGGCAACACAAGGAGCTATTGTAGTAGACAAAGAGAGGTGCAAGGGCTGCGGCGTATGCGTCGTCAACTGCCCCACCGAGGCCATTGCCCTGTCCCATGAGGTCAACGGCAAGGGTTACAACTTCCTTTCTCTGGTCAATCCCGAGAAATGCATCGGCTGCGCCAACTGCGCGACCGTATGTCCTGATTCAGTTATTACTGTTTATCGTGTTAAAATCTAAATTTTGAGAATATGGCAGAAAAGATTCTTATGAAAGGTAACGAGGCCATCGCATACGGAGCCATCGACTGCGGATGCGACGGATACTTCGGATACCCCATCACCCCCCAGTCCGAAGTGATGGAAACCCTGATGAAAGTACAGCCTTGGGAGACCACCGGTATGGTAGTGCTTCAGGCCGAGAGTGAAACATCATCTATCAATATGGTATACGGCGGTGCCTGCTGCGGAAAGAAGGTCATGACCTCTTCTTCCAGCCCCGGTATCAGCCTTATGTGCGAGGGACTCAGCTACATCGCCGGTGCCGAGCTGCCATGCGTAGTAGTGAACGTGATGCGCGGAGGTCCGGGACTCGGAACCATCCAGCCCAGCCAGGGAGACTATTTCCAGGCAGTCAAGGGCGGCGGACACGGTGACTACCATCCCATCGTCCTCGCTCCCGCCTCTGCTCAGGACATGTATGACTTCGTAGGCGAGGCTTTTGAGCTCGCATTCAAATACCGCAACCCTGCCATGATTCTCGGTGACGGTGTCATCGGCCAGATGATGGAGAAAGTAGAGCTCCGTCCCGCCAAGCCCCGCCGCACTGACGAGGAGATCCGCGCCCTCTGCGACTCCTGGGCCACCATCGGCAACAAGGGCCGTCACGGCAACACCATCACATCCCTTGCCCTCGATCCTCAGGTACAGGAGAACTTCAACATCAAGCTCCAGAAGAAGTACGCCGAGATAGAGGCCAACGAGGTACGTTACTCTACCTACATGACCGACGACGCCGAGTACCTCATCGTAGCATTCGGATGTATGTCCCGTATCGGAGAGAAAGTTGTGGAACTGGCACGCGAGGAAGGCATCAAGCTCGGCCTGCTGCGTCCCATCACCCTCTATCCTTTCCCCAAGAAAGAGATTGACGCCCTGGTACCCCAGCTCAAGAACATCCTCTCTCTCGAGCTCAACGCCGGCCAGATGGTCGAGGACATCAGACTGATCGTCAACGGACGCATCCCCGTCAACTTCTACGGCCGTCAGGGCGGTATGATTCCTGACCCCGAGGAAATCCTGGAAGTCTTCAAAAAAACTATGTAACAAAAGGCAATCATGATGGATATTAACGAAATAATCAAACCTGAGAACAAGGTTTACGGGAAAACCCCCATACTCAAAGACAACATCCTCCATTACTGCCCCGGCTGCTCCCACGGTGTAGTCCACAAGATCATCGCCGAGGTCATCGAGGAGATGGGCATCCAGGACAAGACCATCGGTATCTCCCCTGTAGGATGCTCCGTATTCGCATACAACTATCTGGACATCGACTGGCAGCAGGCAGCCCACGGACGTGCTCCCGCCCTCGCCACAGCCACCAAGAGGCTGATGCCCGATAAATACGTGTTCACATACCAGGGTGACGGTGACCTCGCATCCATCGGTACAGCCGAGGTAATGCACGCCTGCAACCGCGGTGAGAACATCGTCATCATCTTCATCAACAACGCCATCTACGGTATGACCGGAGGCCAGATGGCTCCTACCACCCTCCTCGGACAGGTGACAGCCACCACTCCTTACGGACGTAAGGCCGAGCTCAACGGTTATCCCCTCAAGATTACCGAGCTCATCGCCCAGCTCGAGGGAACCTGCTACGTGACCCGTCAGTCCGTACAGAACCCCGCCGCAGTGCGCAAGACCAAGAAGGCCATCCGCAAGGCTTTCGAGAACTCCATGATGAAGAAGGGAACTTCTTTCGTAGAGGTGGTCAGCACATGTAACTCAGGCTGGAAAGTTCCTCCTGTACAGGCCAACAAGTGGATGGAGGAGAATATGTTCCCGTTCTACCCGCTCGGCGACATGAAAGACCGTTGATTTAAAATCTTGCGAACTGCCGCGTCACTGCTCAGTCCTCGTATCCTCATTTACGGAAGTAAACTCCGGTACTCGGACTTTCGCGTTCCTTGCATTTCACAAGATTTTGGAAATCAACGAAAGACAAAGCAGTACACAAGATACTGAGATCATAATTTAAAATACTACAAAATATTTAGACAGAAATATGAAAGAAGAAATCATCATAGCAGGATTCGGAGGACAGGGAGTCCTCTCCATGGGCAAGATTCTGGCCTACTCCGGTATCATGCAGGATCAGGAAGTGGCATGGATGCCTTCATACGGTCCTGAAATGCGCGGCGGTACATGTAATGTAAGCGTCATCCTCAGCGACAAGAAGATCAGCTCTCCTATCCTGAGCAAGTTCGATACCGCCATCATCCTCAACCAGCAGTCTCTCGACAAGTTCGAGTCAAGGGTAAAGCCCGGCGGTCTGCTCGTTTACGACCCCAACGGCATCACCCATCATCCCACACGTACCGACATCCAGATCTATAAGATCGATGCCGCTGACGAGGCTGCCAAGCTGGGTAACGCCAAGGCTTACAACATGATTGTGCTCGGAGCATTCCTGAAGGTTAAGCCCATCGTGAAGATGGAGAACGTGACAGCCGGACTGAAGAAGTCTCTTCCTCCCCGTCACCACAACCTCATCCCGATGAACGAGCAGGCCATCAAGGTCGGCATGGACGCCGTCGTAAAGGTGCGCTAATCCGCTCATACTGACACTGAAGAATCCGGCAGAGACACCGCTCTCCGCCGGATTTTTCATTTCTTGCCGCACTCTCTTCACATTCCAGTTTCGTATTATCCGCTCCTGTTTTCATCAAGTACTTCCGCAACGGCAGAAAAATGCGGATTTTGCTGCCGTTGTGGAATGGGGACGGACGGGCAATGCTGCGTAGAAGGGCTGTGGCAGGGGTGACGGGGAAAATGCTGTTCCGCAACGGCACCGATTCACGGAAAATACTGCCGTTGTGGAATGGGAACTGTATTTTAGTGCAGCGGTCCATGTTTTTTTATAAATTTGCGCACACTTTTAACGTTCATTGATAAAATCAAGCAACGAGAAAAGACTGCTTGATTTTATCAGATTAGGTACAATTTTAATAAATATGGCAACAGAAGATATCAAAATTGGAATTTCAGGCACATCGACTACGAAGGTCTGCAAGGAGAACTGCGCCTCGCTCATGGGCTCCGGCGCACTGGACGTATTCGCCACCCCGGCTGTAGTGGCCTACATGGAGATGGCCGCATGCTATGCTGTCAATGATCTGCTGGAAGAGGGCCTTTCGACCGTCGGCACCAGAGTGGACATCGCGCACATCAAGGCGTCCCCTATTGGAGAGACCATCACAGCCACAGCCACGCTCAAGGAAATCGACGGCCGCCGTCTGGTATTTGACGTGACCGCCCGTGACTCAAAGGGCGAGATAGCCAACGGCACACACGAGCGTTTCATCATAAAGGTGGACAAGTTCCTGGCCAAACTCCAGTAACTCATCACGGCAAACAAATTCCGGCCAAAATCAGACAACGCATCCAAGACATAGAAATGAGCAGCAGAGAATCCGAAAAGAAGCCGGAAGTCAAGCTCTACGAATCCGTCCACGCCGGCTTCCCGTCCCCCGCCGAGGACATCCCGGGCACGGCTCTGGACATCAACAAATTGGTGGTCAAGAATCCCGCATCCACTTTCTTCGCCCGCGTCAGCGGTGACAGTATGGAAGGTGACGGCATCCGGGACGGGGACATACTGGTCATAGACAAGTCCGAAGAGCCGAGGGACGGCGCGATAGCAGTGTGCTTCATCAACGGGGAATTTACAGTAAAACGGCTGAGGATCCAGGACAAGAGCATCACGCTCGTCCCCTCCAATCCCCGGTACAGGCCCGTGACCATAAGGGAAGGTGACGACCTGACAATCTGGGGCATAGTGCGTTACGTTATCAAGAAAGTATAACAGATAGGGTTATGTTCGCCCTGGCCGACTGCAATAACTTCTTCGTAAGCTGCGAGCGGGTCTTCAGACCGGATCTGGAAGGCCGGCCGGTAGTAGTGCTGTCCAACAACGACGGCTGCGCTATAGCCCGTTCAAACGAGGCCAAGAAACTGGGTGTCAAGATGGGACAGCCGATGTTTGAGTTCAGGCATCTGATTGAGTCTGGTGCCGTCACAGTCTTCTCTTCCAATTTTTCTCTCTACGGAGATATGTCCAGACGGGTGCAGATGACCCTGTCCAGGTTCGCTCCGGCCATTGAAGTATATTCCATAGACGAGTCGTTCATCGACCTGCGCGGCATGAGCCCGGACACAGACTTTGACCGGTGGGCCAAGAATGTATCCCGCGAATGCCGCCGCTGCACCGGCATCCCGGTCAGCGTAGGAGTATCCCCTACCAAGACCCTCGCGAAGATCGCGTCCAAACTGTGCAAGCAGTATCCCGCGACCAGGGGCGGATGCTGGATGCATCGGAAACAGGATGTGGAGAAGGTGCTGAGGACATTCCCGATAGAGGATATCTGGGGCATCGGCCGGCGCTACTCCAAACGGTTCAAGGGATACTTCGGCATGAATACGGCCTGGGATTTCTATACAAGGGACGAGTCATGGGTGAGCAGCGAGATGGGCATCGGCGGAGTGAGGATCTGGAAAGAGCTGCACGGTATGCCCTGTATCGAATTTGAAGATACGGAGCAGGCGAAGAAACAGATTATGATATCCAGAACATTCGCCAAGGAGATAACCGACCCGGATGACCTGTCCGCACATGTCTCCATGTTCTGCGCGATGGCTGTGGAGAAACTCCGTAAACAAGGCTCCTGCTGCGGCAGCGTAACCACTTTCATTACGACCAACCGATTTCACAAGGACAGCGGCAGGTCGCAATTTGAAAGTCGCCTGACACAGTTTCCGACAGCCACGGACAGCACCATAGAGATCAACGCCGCCGTCATGCGGACCCTGCAGGAAATGTTCCGCAAAGGATACGGGTACAAGAGAGCCGGTGTTGTCCTCGGGGATATCATACAGGCCGATAAAGTGCAGATGGCTTTCTTTGACGATGTGGACCGGGAGAGACATGCCAGACTGATGAGCGTCATGGACAGCATAAACCGCCGCGACGGACGCAATACCATAGGCGTGGCCTCACAGTCTCTGGACGGTATAAAAATGAACAGGGAGCACTTGTCTCCCTGTTATACCACTGACTGGAACGACATTCCTGTCGTCCACTGCTGATGTTCCTACTTGGCGAAAGCCACTGAACGGGTCTCCCTGATGACCGTAATCTTCACCTGGCCGGGATAGACCATCTCGTTCTGGATCTTGCGTGCAATCTCGTTGGAAAGCATCTCCGCCTCGGCATCGCTCACCTGCTCGGCTCCCACAATCACCCTGAGCTCGCGTCCGGCCTGGATGGCGTATGTCTTGGTCACGCCAGGATAGGACATTGCTATCGCCTCCATATCCTTCAGACGCTTGATGTAAGACTCGATGACCTCACGGCGGGCACCGGGCCTTGCACCTGAGATAGCGTCACCCACAAGAACTATCGGAGATATAAGAGACATCATCTCCACCTCCTCGTGATGCGCTCCGATGGCGTTGCATACCTCCGGTTTCTCCTTATACTTCTCAGCCAGCTTCATACCCAGGATAGCATGAGGCAGCTCCGAATCCTCTTCCGAGACTTTTCCGATATCGTGCAGCAGACCGGCACGCTTGGCTGTCTTGGGATTGAGTCCCAGCTCAGCTGCCATGGTCGCACAGATATTGGCCACCTCACGGGAGTGCTGCAGCAGGTTCTGACCGTACGAGGAGCGGTATTTCATCCTTCCGACCAGCTTGACCAGCTCGGCGTGCAGACCGTGGATGCCAAGGTCGATGCAGGTCCTCTTACCTGTCTCCATAATCTCGTCGTCCAGCTGCTTGCGTACTTTCTCCACAACTTCCTCGATACGGGCGGGATGAATACGTCCGTCAGTCACCAGCTGATGCAGGGCAAGACGGGCCACCTCCCTGCGGACAGGGTCAAATGCCGAAAGCAGAATGGCCTCGGGAGTGTCGTCCACGACTATCTCCACTCCTGTAGCAGCCTCCAGGGCTCGGATATTACGGCCCTCACGGCCTATGATACGGCCTTTCATCTCATCGTTCTCAATATTGAAGACAGTCACAGCATTCTCGATTGCCGTCTCGGGAGCTATGCGCTGAATGGTATTGATGACTATTCTCTTGGCCTCCTTTCCGGCTGTCATCCTGGCCTCGTCCATGACATCGTTTATATAGGACATCGCCTGGGTCTTGGCCTCCTCCTTCATGGTCTCCATCAGGACATCCTTAGCCTCGGCGGCGGACATTCCGGCCAGGCTCTCCAGCTTCTCCACCGCATCCTTATGAAGCCTGTCGTACTCCTCGGCCTTACGGTTCACGACTTCCACCTGAGCCTTGAGGTTCTCCCTGACCACATCAGCCTCGCGCTGCTTGCGCTGCAGGTCCGAATATTGCTGATTAAGCTGCATCTCTTTCTGTTTCAGCTTATTCTCAGTCTGCTGTATCTGGGAATTCTTCTCGTTGATATAACGCTCGTGCTCGCCTTTAAGCTGAAGGAATTTCTCCTTGGCCTGGAAGATCTTCTCCTTTTTGATGTTCTCTCCTTCCTGCTCGGCCTCCTTTATTATCTTGTCAGCCTGCTTCTTTCTGGCAGCCTTGATGACAAAAAAAGTAACCGCCGCCGCTATTGCGGCTACGACTATCAGTAAAATGATTACTAACGAAATCTGCATATCTATAATTTTTATATATTGAGTTAATGTTCCCAATCTATAAAGAATTACGACCAGAAGACTGTTGAAGAAAAAAGCCGTTAGAACACTGTTTATCAGAAAAACCTAAAAAAATAGGATTTGAGCTCCGATTGCGGACTCAGACTTCCAACGTCCGGTAAAACCGAATCCCCTTGCGGGTCACCCAGGCCTGTCTTCATCCATCGAGTTGGCTCTGTATTGTTAAAAATGTTGATTTTCGCAAAGAGCGATCTAACGGCTTAAGCTATTATTCCACATTATTTTCTATATACTCATCCAGTTGACTGTCCAAAAGCTGAATACCGTCCCGCATGTCTCCCAATACTGCCTCCAACCTCGCCTTCTCCACCGCTGTCTGCACCAGAGCCACTGTCAGAAGTTCCTGATTGTCATGAAAATTCTTACGAAGCTTGAAATCCGAAAGCTTTTCCGACAACCCCTTTATCGTATTCCTGATAAGACTCTCATCCTCCTGCGGAACCGTGTACTTGAACTTACGGTCAAGTATTGTAACATTGATTACAACATTACCCGATACCAACTTATCCTTTTCCTCCTCCATAATCAGTTACTCAGCAATGAAATACATTTGTCAATCTCCCGCACCAGTCTGTTTATGTTCTGTCTAGCTTCTTTAACATCTACCGCAGAAGTCTCAAAGGCTCCTGCCAACTGCAATTTATCTATCTTCTGTTCTAATTCTTTAATTTTGTTATTACTGTTTTCCAATCTTTCCCTGTAAGCCTCTATCTCAGAGTCCTTGCGTCCAAGTTCGTCCTGCATCTCCCGGTTCTTCGCCAGAAGATTCTCATAGCGGGAAATGAAGTACTCTATCTTCCTCTTATGCGCATCGATAAGTATTCTGCAACTCTCGTCCATAATAAACTTACAGCAGGCACAAAGTTATAAAAAATTATTTATCTATCATCATCTGTTATCCCAAACTTGTCCGCATCCATCCAAGCAGGGAATTTTTTCCGGAAACTGCGCAGAGCCTCCATGTCCATAGATGCCTCCAGAAAGCCTTCCAGCCCTCTCATTTCCCCGCACTGCGCCAGATGTCCGACAGAGCGTCCCTTGTAGTCCACTATAAGGGAGCCTCCGCTGTAACTGTCCTCCGGGCTCTCTCCGGTACGGTTGCAGAAAACGAACCAGGACTGGTTCTCCACCGCCCTGGCATGAGCCAGTATGGATGCCGCCTCTATCCTTGAAGATGGCCACGAAGCGACATTCAGCATCACATCATAGGCATTGTCGCCGGTATTCCTGCTCCAGACCGGGAAACGCAGGTCGTAGCACACATTGAGTCCGATCCGCCAGCCCAGGTACTCCACCACCTTCCTGTCGTGACCGGATGCGAATACCTCATTCTCCCCGCTCATCCTGAAAAGGTGCCGCTTGTCATAGACCTCTGCCCTGCCGTCCGGGTACACGAAGTACATCCGGTTATGGACGAGCCCCTTGTCAGCCACCTGGACAGAACCAGCCAGCGCCGCACCAGTATCACATGCAAGACAGCGCATCCACTGCAGAGTCGGCCCCGCCTCCGGTTCCGCATACTCAGTACTGGAAGTGAATCCCGTCGTAAAGAACTCCGGCAACACTATCAGGTCCGGCCTCATAGCCGCTCCGGCACACCTCACATATCCTTTAATCAGCCCCGCGAGACGGACTCTGTTTCCCTCAGGATTCTCCCAGAGAACATCAACCTGGCACACAGACACATTCAATATCTGTCTCATACTGCAGACCTTTTAAATATCCTGTCCACTATCATGGCGATGGCACCGTCCCCGGTCACATTGCAGGCCGTTCCGAAACTGTCCATCGCAATATAAAGCGCAATCATCAACCCCTGCATATCCTCGTCGAAACCTAAAATAGAGCCGATAATGCCTATAGATGCCATTATCGCCCCGCCTGGGACACCGGGAGCCGCTACCATAGCTATTCCGAGCATAAATATAAACTCAGTGTACACCCCTATGTCAGAAGGCATTCCTGTCATAATCGAAAGCGCCAGGGCACAGGCCACAATCTTGAGCGTACTGCCTGAAAGATGAATAGTGCCGCAAAGAGGTATCACGAAGTCAGCTACCTCGGCCCTCACCCCGTTTTTCTTTGCCTGAGCCAGGGTCACGGGTATGGTCGCAGCAGAGGACTGCGTACCGAGCGCGGTCATATAGGCCGGCAGCATATTGCGCAAACTCTTCAACGGATTCTTCCCCGCAACGGCCCCGGCTATGCAGAACTGTATCAGCAGCAGGGCCACATGCAGTACGAATATCACTATGATGACCTTCAGGAAAAGGCCGAGTATAGTCATCACTGTCCCCTCCACGCCCATTTTCAGGAAAATGCCGAAAATATACAAAGGCAGCAGTGGGATGATGACCTTGCGGATGACCATCATGATGACCTCCCGGAACTCGCACAGCATCCCCCGCATGATATTGCCCTTTATAGCAGAAAGGGCCAGTCCCAGCACAAAGGAAAGAACCAGGGCGGACATGACTCCGAACAGGGGCGGCATGTCTATGACGAAATACGGCTCCAGCCCACCGCCGGTCACAAGCGCCTGGCTTAGCGCGGACGCGGACGGATCCAGTATCTGAGGATACACTGCCCTGCACACTCCGTAGGAGAAATATCCGGACAGCACCGTGGACACATAGGCTATAAGGGTAGTCACGCCCAGCATACGTCCCGCGCCGCGTCCGAGCTCTGCTATTCCTGGCGCCACAAGTCCCAGAATCAGAAGAGGTATTATGAAGTTCAGGAAATTGCCGAACAGTGAATTGACGGTCACAAATACCCTGGCCAGAGCCGGAGGGAAAAACCATGAGCACCCTATACCGGCCAGAATAGCTATGACTATCTTCAGCAAAAGGGATATCTTTATTTTTCTCATATGCACTCAGTCTGTCTAAAATTGGCCGAATATACCAATATTTTCGTACATTTGTAAAAATGTATGCAAATAGACATGGAGCACAGCAAGATTGTAATCATCCCGACATACAATGAGAAGGAGAATATAGAGAAGATCATACGCAAGGTGCGCTCTCTCGACGGGGACTTTCACATACTGATCGTGGACGACGGCTCCCCTGACGGCACCGGCGCGATAGTCAAGGGATTACAGAAAGAATTTTCCGACACACTTTTCATCATCGAGCGCTCCGGCAAGCTCGGACTCGGCACAGCCTACATCGCAGGCTTCAAATGGTGCCTGGAACACGGCTATGACTATATCTTCGAGATGGACGCCGACTTCTCGCACAATCCCGAAGACCTGATCCGACTCTACAACGCATGCGCCTCAGACGGAGCAGATATATCCATAGGTTCCCGTTACGTGGAGGGCATAGCCGTGAGGGACTGGCCGCTCAGCCGCATCATGATATCCTACGGAGCGTCTTTCTACGTACGCACCGTACTCGGAATGAAAGTGTACGACTCCACCGCCGGCTTTGTATGCTACAGCAGAAAGGTATTGGAGACCATTGATTTGGACCGGATACGCATGAAAGGCTACGGATTCCAGATAGAAATGAAATACAATGCCTACAGGCTGGGATTCAATATAAAGGAGGTTCCCATCATCTTCACCGACCGCAAGGAGGGCAAGTCAAAGATGAGCAGTTCCATATTCGGAGAGGCGTTCAGAGGAGTAATCGCTCTAAGATTCAGGAAAATAACCCCAAAGCAACACTGATGGGCACACTGATAAAGGACATACGAATAGTAAATGAAGGACGTATGACAGAGGGCAGCGTCCTGATTGAGGGTAAGACAATAGCCTCTGTCATGCAGGCATCGGATCCTGATTACGGACATCAGGTCCATGAGGCAGAAAACTTTGCGGGAGAGGTAATCATTGGGGGCAGTGAGGCGATGCTGCTGCCGGGCGTCATAGACGACCAGGTGCATTTCCGAGAGCCAGGCGCCACCCAGAAGGGCTGCATCGCCTCTGAGAGCGCGGCTGCCGTCCTCGGCGGAGTAACATCCTTCATGGACATGCCCAACAACAACCCTCCGGCAACCACCGTCGGACTACTTGAAAGCAAATACGATGCAGCCGCCCGGGAGTCATGGGCCAACTACTCCTTTTATATCGGGGCCACAAACGACAATATCGAAGAGCTCCGGCGTGCCGACCGCAGTAATGTCTGCGGCATAAAGGTCTTCATGGGCTCCTCTACCGGCAATATGTTGGTGGACTCCCAGGAGGCGCTCGATGCGGTATTCTCCCTCGACGGATGGCTTATAGCTACCCACTGCGAAGACGAGGCCACTATCCGGCACAATCTGGAAGAAGCCAGAGCCCGATACGGTGACTCCCCCATTCCGTTCAGCGCCCATCCGCTGATCCGCAGCCGCGAGGCCTGCCTGAAATCATCGGCAAAGGCTGTGGAACTGGCAAGGAGACACGGCACACGTCTGCACGTGCTGCATGTAAGCACAGCCGAGGAAATTGACATGCTGTCGGAGGCACATGTGAAGCATCCGGGCATCAGCGCGGAGGTCTGCGTACACTATATGTGGTTCGATGACAGGGATTACAACCGTTACGGAAGTCTTGTCAAATGCAATCCGGCCATCAAGACCCAAGCCGACCGGGAGGCTATAACCGCTGCTGTGCGTGAAGGCCTTGTCCAGGCTGTGGCTACCGACCATGCACCGCATCTGTTCGAGGAGAAGAAGCAGGATTACCTCCATGCTCCGTCGGGTCTGCCGACCGTGCAGCACTCGCTGGTGATGATGCTCCAGCTGGCCGAACGCGGCTGTTTTCCCATAGAGCAGGCGGTACGTATGATGTCCCACTCCCCCGCCGACCTGTTCAGAATTGACCGCCGGGGATATATCAGAGAAGGGTACTTCGCCGACCTGGTCATCGTACGCCACCGTCCGTGGACTGTCTCCAAGGACAACATCGCCTACCGCTGCGGCTGGTCTCCCCTCGAAGGGACTGTATTCGACTGGGCCGTCACCGACACCTTCGTCAACGGCACCCGCACCGTCCGCGACGGCCGCCTCACCGGCCTGCGCAATCCAGCCCGCCTGCACTTCCGCTCAAGTACGACATGATGGCCCTTGAGACTGTCAACAACGCCTACCTAATTGACAAAGAGAGCATCACCGGAGAGTAGTTCATGGCCATACTTTCACTCGGCAGTCTGCAAACCCATGCACCGCATCCAGTATGCTTAATTCACCTCACGCGAGATCCTTCACCCAACCCGTCCCCCTGCATACATCCACCACAAAACTGAAGCGCCGGTGCACCTCGTTAAATCACCTACCTGATTATCAGTAAATGTACAAAACATACTGCACATTTGACCGGGTTTGAAAGTGCCCAAATGTGCAGCCACACTTCATAAAGCACTGCTACACAGCCTCTCCATCATAACACCTGCACCATCACTTCCAAAATGCCATAGAGGGTCTAGTCGACAAATTTGGTTAATATTCTGCTTAATGTCATTTCTTACCTACAGACATAAAAAAAGTGGACTTCACTCTTCGTCTGCCATCTGAGGTTTTCGACTACCTATAGCACAAACAAATGAATAAAGCCCACGTAGCATTAAGCTGTAACTTCCGCTAAACCACGGAATATTTTTCAAAAATCTAAGCCACACTATTGCAGGTGTGTTTTTTTGTTCTATCTTTGTATTCCGTGGTACGGTATATATAACTATGGCAGAATCATCATATCCCCAGTGGG
>CASFSL010000003.1 GCA_949297365.1 uncultured Bacteroidales bacterium
ACCCATCCTTCGGGAGCGGGCAGAAGAGCCCTGCGGGAAAGCCTCATCTTGCCGGTCTTCTGGTCGATCTCGAGGAGCTTGACATCCACCTCGTCACCTACCTGAAGCACATCCTCCACCTTGTCGACCTTCTTGTAGTCGAGCTCGGAAATGTGCAGCAGACCTTCCTTGCCGGGCAGGATCTCCACGAAGGCACCGAATTCGAGTATCGATACGACCTTGCCATGATAGGTCTCGCCGACCTCGGGCACAGTGGTGATGGCCTTGATGCGTGCCAGAGCGGCATCCATCGAATCCTTGTTCTCGCCGAAGATATCGATGATACCCTTGTCACCTTCCTCAGTGATGGTGATGGTGGTACCGGTAGTCTTCTGGATATCCTGGATAACCTTGCCGCCGGTGCCGATAACGGCTCCGATAAACTCGGAAGGAATGGTAATCTGAACGATACGGGGTACGTTGGGACGGTAATCGGCGCGGGGCTCGGAGATGGTCTTGAGCATCTCGCCCATGATGTGCGCACGTCCTTCCTTGGCCTGGGCAAGAGCCTGCTCGAGAACCTCATAGGGAAGGCCGTCCACCTTGATATCCATCTGGGTGGCGGTAATTCCGTCCTTGGTTCCGGTCACCTTGAAGTCCATGTCTCCGAGGTGGTCCTCGTCACCGAGAATATCGGAGAGCACCACGAACTTGCCTGTCTTCTCATCGGAGATAAGACCCATGGCGATACCTGCTACGGGCTTCTTGATCTTCACGCCGCAGTCCATCAGTGCCAGTGTACCGGCGCAGACTGTAGCCATGGATGAAGAGCCGTTGGACTCGAGGATGTCGGACACCACGCGGACGGCATAGGGATTCTCCTCACCTACGGGCACTACGGGCTTCAGGGCCCTCCATGCCAGGTTGCCGTGGCCTATCTCCCTGCGGCCCACACCTCTCTGGGGCTTAGCCTCGCCGGTGGCGAAGGGAGGGAAGTTGTAGTGCAGCACGAACTGCTGGGTGTCCTGTACCAGTACCTCGTCGAGCTCCTTCATGTCCATCTTGGTACCGAGGGTGACAGTCGACAGGGACTGGGTCTCACCACGGGTGAAAATGGCCGAGCCGTGCGCTCCGGGCAGATAGCCCACCTCGCACCAGATAGGGCGGATCTCAGTGGTGCTGCGGCCGTCGAGGCGCACACCCTCGTCTATGATCATGCGGCGCATGGCTTCTTTCTCCACTGCACCGTAATATCTTGCCACCATCATCTCCTTCTCCTCTCTCTCCTCCTCGGGGATGGTCTCCATGAACTCCTCCTTCAAGGCATCGAAAGCATCCTCACGCTCATGCTTTGCCAGACCGCTCTTGGCGATGGCGTAGCACTTGTCATAGCAGTAGTCATGAACAGCCTTGCGCAGGTCCTCGTCATTGACCTCGTGGCAGTAAGCCTTCTTCTCCCCCTTGCCTGTCTCCTCCATCAGCTCCTTCTGGGCGCGGCACTGGCCCTTGATGGCCTCGTGGGCACACTTGATGGCCTCGAGCATCTCGGCCTCGCTCACCTCGTTCATCTCGCCCTCCACCATCATGATATTCTCTTCGGTGGCGGCTACTATCAGGTCTATGTCAGCATCCTTTACGATGTCGAAAGTAGGGTTGATCACGAACTTGCCGCCGATGCGGGCCACTCTTACCTCCGAGATGGGTCCGTGCCAGGGTATGTCGCTCACTGCCAGTGCGGCGGAAGCGGCCAGTCCTGCATAGGAATCAGGCATGTTCTGCTTGTCAGCTGAAATCAGGAGCACGTTTACAAACACCTCGGCATGGAAATCATCCGGGAAGAGGGGACGCAGAGCCCTGTCCACCAGTCTGGCCACCAGGATTTCCGAATCCGAAGCGCGGCCCTCCCTCTTGAGGAATCCGCCGGGATAGCGGCCTGCAGCAGCATATTTTTCCTTGTACTCCACCGACAGAGGCATGAAATCAACATCCTCCTTGGCATCCTTTGCACATGTGACTGTAGCCAGCAGCATGGTACCGCCGACCTTTACGACTACCGAACCGGCTGCCTGCTTGGCGAGTTTGCCGGTCTCGATCTCAATGATCGTTCCATCACCCATTGTGATGGTCTTCTTAACTATATTCATATTGTCCTTAAATTGTGTCTGCCTTATGAGAGCCGGTCACAGCTACTAAGAAAAAGGGGCTGCCCAGTCTGTCTTGACAACCCCGTTTCTCTTACGATGCCAAAGCCGTTACTTACGTAAGTTGAGCGCTTTGACAATCTCTCTGTATCTCTCAATATCTTTGGCCTTCAGGTAGTCGAGGAGGCGGCGCCTCTTACCTACAAGACGGAGCAGGGCACGCTGGGTGCCGAAGTCCTTCTTGTTGTTGCGAAGGTGTTCTGTCAGATGAGCGATACGGTAGGAAAATAGAGCAATCTGACTCTCAGCCGAGCCGGTGTCCGTATTAGACTTCCCGTATTTAGCGAAAATCTCTTGCTTCTTGTCTGCTGCAAGATACTCTGCCATAAACCTTTAAAGTGTTAAAATATTAAAAATTACGTTTACCCCGAAAATCGGGACTGCAAAGATATGCAATTAAAATCAAATTCCGCTACTTTTGCAGACAATTTTATTTCAATCTTTTACAAAGAGTCCACTGCCCTGATGAACAGATTCCACAGACTGTTTGAAAACAACGGATTGCCCACAAACACCGGCCTGCCGTCAGCATCCGTGAGAAAATAATGAAACCTGTTGTCATCAGGAACAAAATCATTCAATTCCATAAATGTTCCCTGCACGTCCACCAATACGGGCCACTTGAATGCTTTTCTCCTGAGAAGTTCCATTATCTCCTGGACCTGCTCCTGAGACGGCGAGAAAATGACCTCCACATCAAAATTACGGCGGGTCTCGGCCAGGCGGTATAAGGTATCCAGTCCTTCCAACCTGTCTATTCGGCAACTGCCGCATTCTTCCGGCCCGTAAAATATGACAAACTTCGCCTTTGCAATACAGTCCGGTCTATAAACGGATACATGGCCGCCGTCAACCGACAGACATCCTTCCGGCAAAACAAACTGAGCCTCTGACATTTTTCTAAGCACTTTGTCAGTTGTATTCAGTCCGCATGTGTTCAGTGCCACAGCACATAACAAGATTGCAGCCGAATGCTTTACAAATCTCAAATCCATGGCGAAAGGTCGTAAATGCGGAAGCCGTCATAGTCATATCCGGCGAACACGGCTTCCTTCGTGTCTGGATTCAGCAGAAAGCACTTGTTCTCTCCTTGTAGCTCCAGCACCGTCTCCAGTTCCAGCCTGCCATTGAAAATCAGCAGCTTGTCACTATCTGTATACACATCGCGCACGGCATCATAATGCCAATACAGCAGCACAAAACGGTCTCCGGCCACAGCTGCGCCTGCGAACGAACATTCGTCTCCGACATTTGCCTGGTAGATGAGCTGGTCCGGCTTTTTCTCCACGTACACCTTCTTCACCAGCCGTCCGTCACGCACATCGTGAAGCCACAGCACTGGATGCATCAGGTCATATATCAGCACCTTGGAGGAGTCGCCGCTGAACACCTCACCTGTCTGGACAGGCGGCGAATACATAAGCTGTCCCTCTATCGCCTCATTCAGATCCTCATCCCACCCCTGAAGCCATACCGTACTGTCCGAGCCGTCTTCGCAAAAATAATACCTGTTGTTAAAAGCACTGCACAGCCAACGACCGTCTCCGAGCGGATATGCCGCCCGCATCATCGTCGGAAACGACTTCAGCAGCGTAACGTCCACACCGTAATCATGCAGGCAGACATCCATCCGCGACACTGTCCCCCTTTCCCAATCCAGGGCATAAAAAGACAACGTGTCGTCAGTCTGAGAAATGAATCCTCCGTACTCATGTCCGAGGAACTCACCCGGCCCGTTGCCTATCCTGCCCAGTTTCGCAAGCGGACGGCACTGCCCGTCCATCAGCAGGAACACGCACTCATTCCGCCACAAATCCCCGACAATAAAATCCCCCGCCATCGCGATAGGCGCAAGACTGCCCGAATACATATACTCGTCCCCCTCCAGCACACGGACCGGGGTCAGTTCCACGGCATCGGGCAGCCTCTTCAGCACAGTCACGTTACCATCATCCCGGCAACTTAAAAGCACTAACGAGAATGCAATTGTCAATAGTACTTTTCTCATCACGGGCGCACTGTTCCTGGACCTGGTATTAAATAATCATCACCCTTATCCGATCCACTACTAACAACACAGTGACTTGAAGTCCCTTTTGCTAGCCCTGGTGTCCATTCACATGGCCCGCATTTATAAAAATGATAATTCCCATTATCCTTGCACTGCGAGAAACACTCAACGATGTTCCCGCCGCTGGCCTGCTCGTTCAATGCCGCAGCATTTGCTGAAAAGAAGTCCTCCTCGGATTTTGCACTGGCTGTCGAGAGCAGCGTCACAACCGCTGCCGATACGACTAAATAGATAATTTTTTTCATTTCGTTTTATTTTTATTGGTTTATGACCTCACAATATAATAAAAATAAATCAGTTTCCGCTACTTTTGCAGATAATTTTATTTCAAGATTTTACGATGATGGCGGATGCGGCCCGGAAGAAGATAATTCAGGTTCCCGGAATAGGGGAAGTGCTGCTGGTCAAGCGGCCTGGCACAGCGAGGCTGCGCATAAGCGTGTCGCCACGCCGGGGAGTCGTGGTCTCGATGCCATGGATGCTGCCGTACGCTATCGCAGAGAAGTTCCTTCTGTCCAAGCGGCAGTGGGTCGCGGATGCTTTGGAACGACAGGCCGGACAGATGCACAGAGCCGCTGAGAGCGGAAGGACAGCCACCGTTCCTGACGATCCTGCAGAACTGGAAAGAATGCGCGAAGCGGCCCGCGCGGCACTCGTTCCCAAACTGCTGTCGGCCGCAGCAAGGTACGGATTTCCCTTCAAGGGCCGGGTAGCCATAAAGAACAACGTGTCCAACTGGGGGTCATGCTCCTCGAAGGGCAATATCAACCTCAACATGCGCCTGATTCTCCTCCCGGAGCATCTGCAGGACTACGTCATACTGCACGAACTCTGCCACCTCCGTTACCCGGACCACGGCCCGGCCTTCCACGCCCTGCTGGACTCCCTGCTCGGCGGCCGGGAGACAACATTCAGCCGCGAACTCAACGAATGGAAAATCCGCTGATCCTTATCAGAAGCGGTAGCCGATACCGGCAGTAAGTCCGCCATACATAGAACCGTACTCAATACGGCCATACAGTTTTCTGCCGACGGTAAGACCTATCAGACACAGATCCGGCATAAACACAGCTTTCGTCACAAAGTCTCCCTGACCAGCCGAATCGTAAGAAAAAGCATTTGTATGGACTATACCGACACCGGCCCCGACAGCCGAATACATCCTCACCCACTTGCGGTTCAGCCAGTAGAACCTCACCTTGACCGTCACGGATGTCATGTGGAACTTCTCCGTATACGCATACAGTTTTGTATCCTCGTACCTCATCGGCATCCTGTAATCCGAATAGTTGACTGCCGCTCCCACATTGAGCCAGCTCAGAAAATTGTATCCGTATTCGGCACGGAGATTCGGAATCATCTTCATCTTTCCGAACCGCTCTACTGCGGCAGCCGGTTTCACGCCGCTACCGTCGTCCGTCAAGGCATCCTCCAATATATTGGCAAGTCCTGCAAGTCCGTTCAACATACCCATATAGCCATACATCAGATATGCAGTCGGGAAACCCACACTGACATCCACCTCATGCGTACCGGTATAATCGACCCACTTGGGATGATGATCTGACTCAGACTGCGAGAACAAAGGAAGAGTGGCTGAAACTGCCAGAAAAAGAAGCGCATACAATTTTTTCATATATTCTTAAGGTTAATAAACTTCAACAAATTTAACAAAACAAATTTAACAAAACAAATATCGCTTATCTTTGCAACAGGAAAAGAGGGGTGCCTCACGAGGCGTTGCCCGGAGGCTGAGATTACACCCGTCGAACCTGATACGGTCAGTACCGTCGTAGGGACTTTTCGAGTGCAAGGCTCTTCCGCCGCACATCTGCGGCATCTCTCCGTTCCGGATAATTTTTGAGAAATGAGCTTTCAAGTACAGTTTATCACCCATTTCACGGAGACCATCTCCTACCTGGACTCCGTGCGTATCGCCCTCGAAGGGGGGTGCCGCTGGATACAGCTGCGCATGAAACACGCAACGGAGGCAGAGGTGCGGGAGACCGCCGGGAAGGCCCTGCCTCTCTGCAGGCAGTACGGCGCGACGCTTATCCTGGACGACCACGTGGAGCTGGTCCGGGAGACCGGAGCCGACGGGGTACACTTAGGACTGACCGACATGCCGGTGGCCGAGGCCAGGAAGATTTTACCCAAGGAACAATATATAATAGGAGGCACCGCGAATACCCTCGACGACATCCGCCTGCACGCCCGGGCGGGAGCGGACTACATCGGCTGCGGCCCGCTGCGCTTCACCACGACGAAAGACAAAGACAAACTGGCCCCCGTCTTGGGCATAGACGGCTACCGTAGGCTGATGGACGGGATGCGGCTGGAGGGCATAACCCTGCCGGTGGTGGGCATCGGAGGCGTCACGGTGGAGGACATCCCCGCGCTGGCCAGAGCCGGGCTGAGCGGCATTGCCCTGAGCGGCAGCATCCTGCGGGCAGACAACCCCGTAGAGGAGATGAGGAGGGTCATGGCTGCCGCCTCGGTGACATTGGAATGAGAGCACATCTGAAAGAAAATAATTTTACCTCAATATGAACAACGACAACATCAGAATCACTTATCCGGACTCGGAGAAAGTCTACATGCAGGGCTCGCTCCATCCGGACGTGAAAGTGGGCATGAGGAAAGTAAGCCTCACCCCCACCGTGACTGTAAAGGACGGGCAGAAGGTCATGACAGAGAACCCTCCCGTCTACATCTACGACACCAGCGGACCGTACAGCGACCCGTCTGCGGACATTGACCTGCGCCGCGGCCTGCCACGGCTCCGTGAGAAGTGGATCCTGCAGCGTGAGGTGGAGCAGCTGCCTCAGGTCTCTTCCGAATACGGACGCGAGCGTCTGGCCGACAAATCGCTTGACCATCTGCGCTTCGAGCACATCCGTCTGCCCTACAGGGCCAGGAAGGGCTCGCAGATAACCCAGATGTACTACGCCAAACAAGGTATCGTCACCCCGGAGATGGAATACGTGGCCATCCGCGAGAACATGAACTGCAAGGCCCTGGGCATCGAGACCCATATCACCCCCGAATTCGTGCGCGACGAGATAGCAGCCGGACGGGCAGCCCTCCCGGCCAACATCAACCATCCCGAGGCAGAGCCGATGATCATAGGCCGGAACTTCCTCGTGAAGATCAACACCAATATCGGTAACTCCGCCACCACCTCGACCATCGAGGAAGAGGTAGAGAAGGCCGTATGGAGCTGCAAATGGGGCGGAGACACCCTTATGGACCTCTCCACCGGAAACAATATCCACGAGACCCGCGAGTGGATCATCCGCAACTGCCCCGTACCCGTAGGCACAGTGCCCATGTACCAGGCGATGGAGAAGGTACGAGGCAGGGCCGAGAAACTGACCTGGGAGCTGTTCCGCGACACACTGATAGAGCAGTGCGAGCAGGGAGTGGACTATTTCACCATACACTGCGGTATCCGCCTGAAAAACGTACACCTGGCCGACAGCCGCCTGTGCGGAATGGTCAGCCGCGGAGGCAGCATCATCGCCTCATGGTGCCTGGCACACAACCGCGAGAGTTTCCTCTACGAGCATTTCGACGACATCTGCGACATCTGTGCACAGTACGATGTGGCCCTGTCGCTCGGTGACGGCCTGCGTCCCGGAGCCATCCGTGACGCCAATGACGCCGCCCAGTTCGCCGAGTTGGACACCATGGGCGAGCTGGTAGAGAGGGCGTGGGCAAAGAACGTACAGGCCTTCATCGAAGGTCCCGGCCACGTGCCCATGCACAAGATAGCCGAGAACATGGAGCGGCAGATCGAGAAATGCCACAATGCCCCCTTCTACACCCTCGGCCCCATCGTCACAGACATAGCCCCCGGCTACGACCACATTACCAGTGCCATAGGAGCCGCACAGATAGGCTGGCTCGGCACCGCCATGCTCTGCTACGTGACCCCCAAGGAACATCTGGCCCTGCCCAAAAAAGAGGATGTGCGCGTCGGGGTCGTCACCTACAAGATAGCCGCTCATGCCGCCGACCTGGCCAAGGGCCATCCCGGGGCACAGGTGAGGGACGACGCACTGAGCAAGGCCCGCTTCGAGTTCCGCTGGAAGGACCAGTTCAACCTCAGCCTGGACCCCGAGCGCGCCCTTGAATACTACAAGGAGGCCAACCACGTGGGCGGCAAGTACTGCACCATGTGCGGCCCCAACTTCTGCGCCATGCGCATCAGCAGCCAGCTCCGCGACTGCGGCCTCTCGACCGAGGGTGAGGAAGTTTCACCGAATCATACAATTTAAATTATATACCACAATGATTGAGACAAAAGTTTCCAGAGGTATCATCAGTACCTATTTCGACAAACTCCAGGACTGCCTCGAGCTGGATGCCGCCATCGTGGGCGGAGGTCCCTCGGGCATAGTGGCCGCCTACTACCTGGCCAAGGCAGGGCTCAAGGTGGCCCAGTTCGACCGCAAGCTGGCTCCCGGCGGAGGCATGTGGGGCGGTGCCATGATGTTCAACCAGATCGTAATCCAGGAGGAGGCCATGCACATCGTGCGCGACTTCGAGATCAACCATACTCCCTACGGGGACGGTCTCTACACCATGGACTCGGTCGAGAGCACCTCTTCCCTGCTCTATCACGCCGTACACGCCGGGGCGCACATCTTCAACTGCTACTCGGTAGAGGACGTGATCTTCAAGGACGGCAAGGTCAGCGGAGTGGTGGTCAACTGGACTCCCGTGCTCCGCGAGGGCCTGCACGTGGACCCGCTGAACATCATGGCCAAGGTCGTAGTGGACGGCACCGGCCATGACAGCGAGATAGCCGCCACCGTCGCCCGCAAGAACGGCATCCGCCTGGCCACCGAGACCGGCGGGGTCATCGGAGAACGCTCTCTCGATGTAACCTCCGGAGAACAGGAAGTCGTAAACGGCACCAAGGAGATCTTCCCCGGCCTCTACGTCTGCGGTATGGCTGCCTCCGCCGTCTCCGGCACGCCCCGCATGGGTCCCATCTTCGGCGGTATGCTCCTCTCCGGCAAGAAAGTCGCCGACGAGATCATCGCCCGACTTAAGAAGTAACCTAGAATTATTATACAGAAAAATCCCGGAGCAGACACTGAATCTGTTCCGGGATTTATCGTTACGTACACTACTGGAGAGCAGCCATTCCTCCGATAAAAGCGGATAATATGTAAATTTAGCGAATTATCAACAGCGAAATTTGCATTGGTGATTCAGCAGGGGTATTTTTGAACCGGCATTAAATATCGATTAAGACTTATGAGAAAATCTGTTTTTTATCTATGCGCCGCAATCGCGGCCGCAACAGTTATCGCAGGATGCAGCAAGAGCTCTCCGGAGACAGAAGGAAACGAACCCACACCGCCGTCTACAGAAGACTCCACCACTACCGCCATGACCTTGGAGGACTGGTGCGGAACATATGAGGTTCAGTGTACAAAGACCATTGTCTTCACTCATTCTGAGACCGGGAACAATATCTACGAGCTGGTGGACGAGCCTCAGACATTTGAGATAACCATATCCATGACCGGAACATCAGAGGCCGACAGCACGGTCGAATTTACAGGCTGGAGCGCCCTTGATTTTACTGAGGAATTCACAATCTATCCGGGTCTCATGAAACTGACCCCCGAAGGCAGTCTCAAAATACTGGCAAACGGGAGGACTGAGGAAAAAGACGTATTCGGATTCAGCCAGTCATGGCTCACATACGCACAACTGGAGGGAGTGCAGGGATACGAGGACGGAGACATCGAGGTGGTAAACAACTTTCCCTACGCATTCGAGATAATAAATGACGGCACATCCATCACATCAAAGAGCGCAGTAGGCTATCTGAATGAAGAGCATACAGCAAAAGCGACAGTCGTAGGCATGGAAGTTGTCGGATACGACCCCAACGGTCAGATATACTACTACAATATATTCCAGTCAGTACTGAAAATTCCGGCAGGAGAATTCACTTTCACGAAGATTCAATAGGCAGAATTCATCAGGTTCCTGAGCCGTTCGGACAGTGCCGCACAATTATGGTCCAGTCTGAACGGCTCCCAGATATAGCCGAGGACAGCAGCACCGCCGAATCCGGCATCGGGCAACAGTCCTATGTTGTCGGCGGACACTCCTCCTAGCGCGAATACCCTGTCATTGACAATGCCTGACTTGGATTTGATATCCTCAAGGGAGAAATGAGAACTGTAGCCCCGCTTCGATATACTGTCGAACACAGGGCTTAGGAACATATAGTCGCACTGTCCGGCATATCTTCCGAGCTCCTCAAAAGAGTGGCAGGAGCGGCTGACCAGGCCGGCAAATCCGGAAGGCGGCACGGGATTACGGCTGTTGAGATGCACGCCTCCCAGCCCGTAGCGGAGAACCAGGTCATGACAGTCGTGCAGGGATATCCGGCTGTAGTACCGCGCCGGGACAGCCTCCAGCAGAACCGACACATCTTCCGCATGAGCTCCCGGCTTACGGACATGCACCCGCCATGCACCGGCATCAAGCAAAGCCGTCACAGCCTCCGCTTCCCCGGGCAAAAACTCCGGATCGGTTATGACAATTACCCTCATCTGTAAAAATGTCTGAGAGGTCCGTGACCATGACCGATACGCAGAGATGCTGCGGCCACAATAGCATTGTGGACATAAGCGACAGCAGTCTGAACAGCCTCCCGCAGCGGCAGACCTGAGCCCAGAAAAGTGGCGATTGAGGAAGACAGGGTACATCCCGTTCCGTGCAGATTGTCGGTCAATACCCGCTCGGACGTAATATGCACCAGCCCGTCAAGATCACAAAGAACATCCACAGAAGTATTGTCTGCATCCAGATCTCCTCCCTTGACCAGAAAAGCACAGCCGTAACGGTCGCGGAGCTGCACAGCTGCCCGGTTCATGTCCTCAACGGACTGTATCCGGAAACCGGCCAGGCGCGAGGCCTCATCAATATTGGGAGTCACCAGATGCGATTTCGGAAAGATACATGAGCACAGGGCATCCACGGCTTCGGGCATGGTCAGCGAGTCCTTGCTGGTCGAGACCATAACCGGGTCAGTCACCACATACAATACCGGATGTACCGACAACTGAGCGGCTATAGCCTTGACTATGGATACAGTACCTGTCATACCTATCTTCACGGCATCCACGGCCAGATCTGACATTACCGCATCTATCTGTTGTCCGACAATCTCAGCCGGTACATATTCCACAGCCTTGACACCCTGGGTATTCTGAACAGTTACAGCCGTAATGGCCGCAGCGGCATAACCTCCGCAGGCCGATATCGCCTTGATATCAGCCTGGATTCCGGCTCCACCAGAGGGGTCGGAACCGGCTATTGACAATACTATCGGGTAATCTTTCATACCACAAAGATACGGCTGATTCAGGAAAATGCCGCTTCATTTTTTCAGAAAAGTTCGGAGTAAACTCACTAAAAAGTTCGGAGCAAAACAGCCGAAAAGTTCGGAGCAAACTTGCCAAAAAGTTCGGAATTGCTTATTTTTGCAAAAGGATAAAGAATTGGACAATGGATAATAAGCACTACAGACCTAGAATCTGCGATACTCTCCTGCAAAAAAAGTTGAGGACCAGCGGAGCCGTGCTGATAACAGGCCCGAAATGGTGCGGCAAGACCTGGACCGGGCTTAACGCCGCAAACAGTGTAATATACATGCAGGACACCGATAAAAGGGCATCCTACTTGAAAATGGCACAGACTGTTCCGTCTATGCTTCTGCAGGGTGAAAAACCGCGTCTGATAGATGAGTGGCAGACCGCCACAGTGCTCTGGGACGCAGTACGCTTCGCGGTGGACCAAAACCCGGCTAAAGGACAGTTCATCCTGACCGGTAGTGTGGTCGTAGACGATTCAGATGACACCGGACAGATCGAGCATACCGGCACAGGGCGCATATCCAGTCTGAGAATGCGTCCGATGAGTCTTTTTGAAAGCGGGGAATCCAACGGCACTGTCTCACTCAAAAGCCTCTTCGACGGAAATACAGGCATAGCCTCAACAAGCAGTCTGACCATTGAGGATCTGGCTTACGCCATCTGTCGCGGAGGCTGGCCTGCTGCCATGGGTATGGACAGGGATGATGCACTGGAGGTCGTATTCGACTACTATGACGCCCTGGCGGAAAGAGACACATCCTCAGTAGACAAGTCTCAGAAAGACCCGGGCCGGGTCCGCAGCATCATGCGTTCACTGGCCCGGAACATATCCACGATGACCACAGACAAAACAATAATCGGCGATGTCAAAGCCAACGACATATCCATGAGCGACAAAACTCTGGAAATATATCTCAGAGCCCTGCGCAGACTCTATGTTATAGAAGACATCAAGGCATGGCAGCCCTCGCTGCGCTCCAAGACCGGCATACGGACTTCCGACAAACGCCAATTTGTTGACCCGTCCATAGCTGTAGCCGCCCTGGGCATCAGTCCTGCCGCCATACTCGAAGATTTCTGCTATTTCGGATTCCTCTTTGAATCCTTATGTTCCCGCGACCTGAGAATCTATTCAGAATCCATGAGGGGTACTATAAAACATTACCACGACAACAATAATCTTGAAGCTGACTTGATTATCAGTCTGAATGACGGCAGATGGGCTGCAGTAGAGGTCAAACTGGGCAGCAGGGAAATAGAAGAGGGAGCGGAACACTTGAAAAAACTGGCCGCCAATATCAACACAGAAAAATTTCCGGCCCCTTCGTTCTTAATGGTCCTGACAGGTGGAGAATTTGCCTACAGAAGAGAAGACGGTGTGCTGATAGTGCCTGTCGGCTGCCTGCGGGACTGACACAAAAAAGGGGGCGGACTGTCAATCCACCCCCGTTAAATTCTATCTGCTTAAGTTCGTAAAATGTATCAAAATGCGTACATTTTGTTACCAGACGTTCAAAGGACGGCCGGCAACAAGAGAATGCGCAGCATTCTTGACCTTCTCGATGACTGCCTCGTTCTCAACATCTGAAAGCACCTCATCGATAAGTTCGACGATAGCCTCCATATCCTTTTCCACCAGACCTCTGGATGTGATGGCGGGTGTACCTACACGGATACCCGAAGTTGTGAACGGAGTACGGCTGTCGAAAGGCACCATGTTCTTATTGACAGTGATGTCGGCACGCACGAGGGTCTTCTCGGCCACCTTGCCTGTCAGATCGGGGAACTTGGTACGGAGGTCGATCAGCATCAAGTGGTTGTCAGTACCGCCGGAAACGATCTTGTAACCTCTGTCGATGAATGCCTGGGCCATGGCTGCGGCATTCTTCTTGACCTGCATCTGATACTCCTTGAACTCAGGCTGGAGAGCCTCGTAGAATGCCACGGCCTTGGCTGCGATGCAGTGCTCGAGGGGACCGCCCTGCACACCAGGGAATACAGCCGAGTTGATAAGCTGGGACATCATCTTGATCTGACCCTTAGGAGTCTTCAGGCCCCAAGGATTCTCAAAGTCCTTGCCGATGATGATGGCACCGCCACGGGGTCCGCGGAGAGTCTTGTGTGTAGTAGTAGTCACGATGTGGGCATACTTCACAGGGTTGTCCAGCAGACCTGCTGCGATAAGTCCTGCCGGATGAGCCATATCGACCATGAAGATGGCACCTACCTTGTCGGCTATCTCGCGCATCCTCTTCCAGTCCCACTCGCGGGAATAGGCAGAGGCACCTCCGACAATCAGCTTGGGCCTGCACTCGAGGGCTGTCTTCTCCATCTGGTCGTAGTCCACACGGCCTGTCTCCTCGTTCAGCTTGTACGCTACGGGATGATAGTTGATACCGGACATATTGACGGGTGAGCCGTGAGTAAGGTGCCCGCCGTGAGCCAGGTCCAGACCCATGAAAGTGTCACCGGGCTTGAGACATGCCATGAATACCGCCATGTTGGCCTGAGCACCGGAGTGAGGCTGTACATTGGCAAACTCAGCTCCATAGAGTTCCTTGAGACGGTCGATGGCCAGCTGCTCTACCTGGTCCACGACCTCGCATCCGCCGTAGTAGCGGGCTCCGGGATAACCCTCAGCGTATTTGTTTGTCAGGCAAGAGCCGAGTGCGGCCAGAACGTTGTCACTGACAAAGTTTTCAGAGGCGATCAGCTCTATTCCGTGAAGCTGTCTGCTCTCCTCTTTCTTGATAAGTTCTGATATTTGCAGATCCTGTTTCATATTGTTTGGTTAAACTGATTTTTTCATTTTAACTTTGCAAAGTACGCAAAAATTTACCGTTTGACAAAATGTTTAGGAAATTATTGAACAGCGAGCTGGGAAGACCTGACGTCGAGGAATATAAAACCTTGTCTAAAAGCCCTATAACCGTAGTCCTGGACAATGTGAGGAGCCGGCACAATATCGGTTCGGCTTTCCGCACCTGCGACGCTTTCCGCGCCTCGGGGATAGTGCTGTGCGGGATAAGCACCACATCTCCCGCCCCGGAGATTCACAAATCCGCCCTGGGGGCCGAGTTCTCTGTGGACTGGATATGGCGGCAGGACACCGTGGAGGCAGTCAGAGAACTGAAGGCGCAGGGATACACCGTCATAGGAGTGGAACAGACCGAAGACTCAATATCCACCGATGATTTCCTCTACGGAAGAAGGGAACTTGACCCTGCCGGGAGATACGCAGTAATCTTCGGCAACGAAGTCCACGGCATCTCTCAGGAGGCAGTGGACCTGTGCGATTTCACTCTGGAGATTCCCCAGTACGGCACCAAGCACTCGCTCAACGTATCCGTGGCCATAGGCATAGTCCTCTATGTCCTCGGGCGCGGACTGCACTAAGGATTCATCAGGTCAGTATTGACAAAGCGGATAATGTCGTAGATGGACTCTATCGCAGCGGCTGCGGGTCCCTCCGGCTCTATCAGCTTGGCCCTGTTGTAGGCATTGATGGCGTCCCCCCACAGCTCATGTCGGCGGTAGATACCTCCCAACAGGAACCACGCCTGGGGATTCTGAGGCTCTGCCTCCAGAAGCCGTTCTATCTCGTCCCTGGCATCGTCCAGACGGCCGGCCGCTATCAGTTTCTCTATCTCAGTTATAGTAGCCATACTCTATACCAGTCCGCTGAATCCCATGAACGCCATGGCCAGGATACCGGCCGTGACCAGTGCGATGGGAGTACCTTTGAATGCCTTGGGAACGGATACCAGGTCCAGCTGCTCGCGGATACCGGCGAAGAGCACCATCGCCACTCCGAAGCCCAGTGCGCTGGATGCGGCGTAGACTACGGTCTCGCCCAGATTGAGCAGATGAGCCTCACCGCCGAAGGTGAACTCTTTGGTCACCACGCTGATAGCCACTCCGAGCACAGTACAGTTGGTGGTAATCAGGGGCAGGAAGATACCCAGGGCCTGATACAGCGAGGGTGATATCTTCTTGAGGATGATCTCGACCATCTGCACGAGGGCCGCAATCACCAGGATGAAGACTATCGTCCTCATGAACGTGATGTCCAGACTGGCCAGTATATAATGGTCTATGAGATATGTGACCAGAGTAGACAGGGTGATGACGAACACCACTGCGGCGGACATGCCCGTGGCCGTACTGACCTTATTGGAGACACCCAGGAACGGGCAGATGCCGAGGAACTGGGCCAGTACGATATTGTTGACAAATACCGCCGATATGATTATTATCAGATATTCCATAATGTATTAAGCCTTTTTTTGAGTAAGTTTTCTAAATACCACCATGAGGTAGCCCAGTACGATGAATCCTCCGGGTGCCAGGACGAAAGCCAGCATACCGTCTCCGCCCTCGGCGAGCTTCATGCCGAAGAACGACAGATTGCCAAGCAGCTCGCGCACCATACCGATGACTGTCAGGGCCAGCGTGAAACCGAGTCCGATACCGATACCGTCACAGGCCGAGTCCAGGGGAGTATTCTTGTTGGCGAACGCCTCCGCCCTGCCGAGGATGATGCAGTTGACCACAATCAGCGGGATGAACAGGCCCAGGGCCGCATACAGGTCAGGCACATAGGCCTGCATCAGGAGCTCCAGGACCGTAACGAACGAGGCTATGATGACGATGTAGGCCGGGATACGGACCTTGTCGGGGATCATCTTGGCCAGAAGCGAGATGAATACGTTGGAGAGAATGAGGACGAAAGTAGTGGCGAGACCCATTCCCATACCGTTTATCGCGGAGGTAGTGGTACCGATGGTGGGACACATACCGAGCACGAGGATAAACGTAGGATTATCCTTGATGATGCCGTTGGCTATAATTCTCAGTTTACTCATATTCCGCTATTTTGAGTTGTTGTCCATAATCTTCTGAAATACCCTCCAGGCTCTGTCCACCGCATCGCAGTAAGCCCTGGAGGTAATGGTGGAGGCCGTGATGGCGTCCACGTCCCCGCCGTCCTTGGCCACGCTGAGCCTGAAAGAAGACGGATTCTTGCCTACAAACTGGGAATAGAAGGCAGGCTCCGTCATCTTCGCGCCCAGACCGGGGGTCTCGGCATGGGATATGACGGAAGTACCCATGATGTTGCCGTCCATGTCAAAGCCTACCATGATGTTGATCGTGCCGCTGAATCCCTTGGATGTAAAGGACTCTACCGCATAGCCCACAGCCTGGCCGTCCTTACGGGCCGGATATACCGCGACTTCCTTTCCGTCTATCTCCACCGTCATCTTCTCGGATGACGGCGCGTTGTCAAACTCCGGTGTCACCAGAGCGATGGCATTGTTGGTCTTCTTGATCTGCTCCTGGTCTATCTTGCCTTTAGTCATCACGTATACTCCTCCGAGCAGAGCGGAGCACACCAGACATACCAGAGACAGGCAGAGGACCATGCTGCGAAGTGTGGATTCCTTAGGCATGACTCACCTCCTTCCCGAACCTTGCGGGCTTGATGTATTTGTTGAGTAAGGGTACTATCGAGTTCATAATGAGTATCGCAAACGAGACTCCCTCGGGATACGAGCCGAAGTAACGGATAAGCACCGTGAGCACTCCGATGCCGATACCGTAGATGACCATTCCCTTGACCGCCATGGGCGAGGTCACGTAGTCGGTGGCCATGAATACCGAACCGAGCAGAACGCCTCCTGTCAGGATATTGAACAGAGGGTCGGTGTACTGGGACGGATCGATCAGCCAGAAGATACCGGTCATCACGGCCACGGTCAGGATGATAGTAACGGGGATGTGCGGACGGATGACCCTGCGTACCAGCAGATATATGAAACCGAGGATGATGGCCAGCGCGGAGGCCTCTCCGGCCGAGCCGCCTGCCCTGGCAAAAAGCATCTGCCCGTAGGTCAGGTCAGGGTTGGCGGAGAGAATCTGGTCCACTGTCATGCCCTGCGCAAGTCCCTCCTTGACCAAAGCCAGCGGAGTCGCGCCGGTGACGGCATCCACTCCGGGGCGGAACCAGGAAGCGGGCACAGTCCAGTCCGTCATGATCACAGGGAAGGATATCAGCAGGAAGACACGGCCCACCAGCGCGGGGTTGAAGATATTGTGACCCAATCCGCCGAATGTCATCTTGGCCACACCTATGGCCACCACGGCTCCTATCACTATCACCCACCAGGGTGCTGTCGGAGGCAGGTTGAGAGCCAGCAGGACTCCGGTCACGGCTGCGGACAGGTCGGTTACGGTCACCTTGGTCCGCATCAGATATTTCTGAATGAGGAACTCCACACCCATACATGCTATCACACCCACCAGCAGCAGCTTTATGGCGGAGAGACCGTAGAAGTACACGGCCACCAGCATCGAGGGAGCAAGGGCGATAAGCACGTCCTTCATGATCTTCCTCGTGCTCTCATCTCCATGAACATGGGGTGCGGGAGATACTATCAGTTTTCTCATATTCTTATAATGGTTTAATCAGTTACTTCTTGGGACGGCTCCGCATGATGCGCATGACATCGGCCTTCGCGGTCCGGATGTAGTCCAGCAGGGGGATGTAGGCCGGGCAGGTGAACATACAGCATCCGCACTCGATGCAGTCGTAGACTTTATTGTGCTCCAGATCCTCCATACGGCCTGCACGGGCGAGCTTGTTGAGCAGATAAGGCTCCAGTCCCATCGGACAGGCCTGCACGCACTTGCCGCAGCGGATACACTCACTCTCCTCCATGCGCTTGGTCTGCTTCTCTGTGAGCAGCAGCAGGGATGAGGTGCTCTTGACGGAAGCAGCGGAGAGATTGGCCACGGCCTTGCCCATCATAGGGCCGCCGCTGATTATCTTGGCCGTCTTCTGAGGTATGCCTCCGACAGCCTCGAGAATCTTCTCAAAAGGAGTTCCCACCCTGAGCAGATAGTTGTGCTGGGAGTCCAGACACTCTCCGGTAACCGTCATCACGCCCTCGAACAGAGGTTTATTCTTCTGAACAGCCTCATATACGGCAAACGATGTGCCGACATTCTGAACCACCACACCGGCATCGATAGGCAGTCCCATGGAAGGTACTTTGCGGCCGGTCACAGCATCGATGAGCTGCTTCTCACCTCCCTGTGGATATTTCTTGCGCAGAGAGACCACTTTTATCTCCGGATACGAGGAGGCTGTCAGCTCTCTCATCTTCTTTATGGCCTCGGGTTTGTTGTCCTCTATACCGATGTAGCCTTCAACAACACCCAGGGCCTTCATCATGATACGGGCTCCGAGCAGCACTTCCTCGGCATGTTCGATCATCAGGCGGTAGTCGGAGGTCAGATACGGCTCGCACTCGGCACCGTTGATGATAAGGAACTCCGCTTTCTTACCCGGAGGAGGAGACAGCTTCACGTGAGTCGGGAAAGACGCACCTCCCAGACCTACGACTCCGCAGTCCGCTATCCTCTTTATAATCTCGGCCGGAGACAGGGTTATATCCCTGACGATGTCCGGTGTACGGTCTATGGACTCCTCCCACTCGTCACCTTCCACGTCTATGATCACGTGCATCACCGGATTGCCCGCCAGGTCGGCGTATGGCTCGACGGCAGCGACGGTACCGGAGACGGAACTGTGGATATTGGCGGAAATAAATCCTGCGGAAGCCCCTATCAGCTGTCCTGTCCTGACCTTGTCGCCTTTCTGAACGAGAGGCTTGGCTGGAGCTCCCAGATGCTGGGACATGGATATGTACATCCTCTGAGGCAGAGGGAATGTCTCTATCGCTGAGTCTGCGGATATCTTGCAGTCATGCGGGTGAACGCCACCCATTGAAAATGTACGTCTCATTGCTTGTCAGTTTTTGGTTCTTCCGCGGGAGCGGCAGCCGGTTTGGGAGGGAAATTGACGGCATGGATGGCTCCTGTAGGACACTCGGCCACACATTTGCGGCAGAGCTTGCATTTATTGAAATCTATATAAGCCAGATTGTTCTCGACGGTAATGGCTCCGAACGGGCAGACCTTCTCGCACTTGCGGCAGCCGATGCAGGCAGCGGAGCAGGCCTTGCGGGCCACGGCTCCCTTGTCCTGGCTCATGCAGGACACATATACGCGGCGGTTCTTAGGGCCTTTGTTGCGCAGTTCGATGATACCCTTGGGACAGGCTCTTACACAGGCTCCGCAGGCAGTACACTTTTCCTCGTCCACCTCAGGGATAAGGGTCTCGGGGTTGACCTTTATGGCTCCGAACGGACAGGCACGCTCACAGTCCCCTCCTCCCAGGCAGCCGAAACGGCAACCTGTGTCACCCGCATAAAGCGAGCTGATGATACGGCATGAGACCGAGCCGTCGTACTCATTGACACGCACTCTGTTCTGACATGTGCCGTTGCACCTTACCACGGCCACCATAGGAGCCTTCTCCTCGGCCTGCACACCCATCGCGGCCGCCACCTTCTGCATGACGGCATTGCCGCCAACGGGACAGAACTTGCCGTCAAGCGAGCGGGACTTCACACATGCCTCGGCAAAGGCCCTGCAGCCGGCAAAGCCGCAGCCTCCGCAGTTGGCTCCGGGCATCGTGGCCTCGACAACATCGATGAGCGGGTCCTCCTCCACGTTGAATTTCTTGGCGACGAGAAAGAGCACCACCGCGAGCAACAGGCCCAATACGCTGAGAGTGATGACTGTAAAAATAAATGTTGTACCCATCTGCTGTTATTTTATCTTTTCTACAGTAAATATGAATCCTGAGTTGAGCTTGTCCCTGAACTGAGCCAGCACCAGATAGTACAGAGCCACGAATCCCAGGGCTCCGAGTCCGGTCACCAGCTCATTTTCAAAAAACATAGGCAAAGTTAATAATAAAACCAATAAAATGAACAGCGGAATCAGATAAGCTATCAAAACTGCCTTGAAGCCCTGACCCTGTCGTATTATCACATTGACCTCGTCTCCTACGGCGATGCTTCCGTCATCTGGACGGCGTACCGGGATGATGCGGGTCTTTCCGTCCGAGGCTCCGCATACCGCCTTGGCCTGACATCCCGAGCAGGCCGTCTGCGTCAGGATCTGAACCTTAATCTGTGAGCCGGACACGCCCACCACCCTGCCGGCATGTCTTATCTCTGCATCTGTCTGTTTCATTTCTTTTTATTTTTAACCACTTTGCAATCTTCCAACGGATATCGGAGTCCCTCCCAGTCCGCCAGCCGTCCGAAGACCGAACCGACGATGATAGGAGACTCGAACAGCAGGGGCACCCGGTTCATGTCGTCCGAGACCCAGATATACATCTCCTGCTCTCCGGTGAACACCTCTCCGGCCACTACTTTGGCCGCGAATTTCATCGTCCTGTAGACTCCGAGCCCCGGTACGCGCTTCTCCTCCCTGCCGATATAGCGGAAATATATGTCGAATATCTCCTCGTCTATGGCGAAGGAGACGGGATTGTTGACTCCCTGCTCCAGTGCCTCGAAATCCATGTTCCGGGCATTGTAGAACAGGGTAAGGATGTCAAACGTACATTCGTTTCCAGGCAGCAGGGTATCCAGCGACCGCCTGGCCCACTCTATCCTGGCCTCTATGGCATGGGTGCTGTCGTCCCAGTTGTAGGTGTTCTTTATGGTATACTTGCCCTCATGTATGTCCCTGTGGAAATACACCGGACGGACACTGTCCTCGTAAAAAACGGACTCGTAGGTATCCCTGACCTTGAAGAACACATCCCAGAAACGGTAGGTGCTGCCGGTAGCCACCGGGTGCAGCAGATGTCTGCCGCCTCTCTCCCCTCCGTCATGGAGCGTCACCGTGGCCGAGCCTACGTCAGTCCTGATGCCCAGCCATTTGTAATGGATAATATATGTCAGTCTCTCGTCCTGTCCGAACGCATGTTCCTCCGCCAGATCCGGGTGGACCGGGAAGCACTGCCCCGAAAGAGAGACAGATGGTGTCACTGCGAGCAGCAGTACAAGGATGTATCTAAAAGTCCTCATCGAACTCGGAGTTGTTCATACTGGACTCAATATACGCGTCCGATGCCGGCTCCAGATCCCCGAATCCGCCCTCGTTGGCATCCACGAAACGGGCCTCGGAGGCACGGAAGCGCATGGGAACGTCAGCCGTGGAGCCGTTACGGTGCTTGGCTATGATGATCTGGGCCTCTCCCGGCACGGCTGACTCACTTTCAGTTCCGTAATACTCCGGACGGTGTATGAACATCACTATGTCGGCATCCTGCTCTATTGCTCCCGACTCGCGGAGGTCGCTGAGCTGGGGACGCTTGTTGCCGCCGCGGGTCTCGACGGCACGGCTGAGCTGGGAAAGGGCTATCACCGGTATGTCCAGTTCCTTGGCTATGGCCTTGAGCGAGCGCGAGATATTGGACACCTCCTGCTCCCTCATGCCGCGCAGCTCCGGAGGACCGGTCATGAGCTGAAGGTAGTCTATGATGATGAGCTTGACTCCGGCGTTGCGCACCAGGCGGCGGGCCTTGGAGCGCAGCTCATATATCGAAAGCGACGGAGTGTCGTCAATGTAAAGCGGAGCCGAAGCCAGATCCTTTATCCGCTCGTGAAGCTGGACCAGCTCGTACTCCTGCAGTTTCTTTCCTCCGCGTATCTTCTCCGAAGAGAGTCCGGTCTCGGAGACCAGAAGTCTCTTGACCAGCTGCTTGGATGACATCTCAAGCGAGAAGAACGCGACCGGTATCCGATGATCCACCGTCATATTGCGGGCCATGGTCAGCACGAAGGCCGTCTTACCCATGGCGGGACGGGCCGCTATGATCACCAGGTCCGAAGCCTGCCAGCCGAGGGTAATTCTGTCTATCCCGGTATAGCCGGAAGCCACACCGCTCAGACCGTCAGTCCGCTCCTGGTTGGCCTCTATCTCCATCACTGCCTCCTTGATGACGTCCTGCACAGGCTGGGTCTCCCGCTTCATGTTCTTCTCCGCCAGATTGAACAGTTTCTGCTGGGCTCCGTCCAGCAGGTCGTCCACAGGGATGCCGTCATCGAACGAGTCCCTCTGTACCTGAGCCGATATGGTTATCAGTTCTCTCTGTATGTATTTCTGGAGCAGTATCTTCACATGGTAGTCCACATGAGCGGCCGCACCCACCTTTGACGACAGCAGACTCAGGTAATACGGTCCGCCTATCTCTTCCAACGAGCCGTCCTTCTTCAACTGCTCCGCCACTGTGTATATATCCACCGGATCATGCGCCAGCGAAAGGCTGGATATCGCAGAGAATATCTTCCGGTGCGCATCCTTATAAAAACAGTCAGCCGTCAGAGAATCAAGCACATCCGGCACAGCGTTGGGTTCGATGAGCATGGCGCCCAGCACAGCCTCCTCTACATCCAGAGCCTGAGGCGGTTTCTTACCGGCCTCCAGACCGACAGCATCCAGGGAGACTTCTTTCTTACTTTTAGGTTTAGTAGTTTTAACAGGCATGGTCTTCAATGATTAGAGTTTATCCAACGCCCTGATCACGGCGTTCACGGCCATATCCGCCTCTTCCATGCTTATGCACAGCGGGGGCGCGATACGGAAAGATGTGGGATTGTAGAGGAAATAATCGCTCACCGCTCCCTCGTCCAGCAGCAGGCCCAGCATCCGCGAGGCATAGTCCTCCCGGCCCAGATCCACTGCCAGCAGCAGGCCGGAGCGGCGTATCTCCCTGACAGCAGGATGAGAGCGGAGCGCATCCTCTATATACTGCCCCTTGGTCTCGGCCTGAGCCACCCAGTCCTCCCGCAGCAGCACCTTGAGCGAGGCAAGCGCGGCGGCACAGCACACCGGATGTCCTCCGAATGTAGTGATATGCCCGAGAACAGGATTGCAGGTAAATGCGTCCAGCCTCCGTTTGGAAGAGACTACTCCTCCCAGAGGCATACCGCCGCCGAGAGCCTTGGCCAACACGAGGATGTCCGGCACCACTCCGTACTTCTCGAATGCGAACATCCTGCCGGTGCGGCCGAACCCGGTCTGCACCTCATCGAATACCAGCAGTGCACCGGTCTCGTCGCAGCGTGTCCGCAGGGCCTGCAGGAAACCGTCCTCTGGTACGATCACCCCCGCCTCACCCTGTACCGGCTCCACTATCACGCACGCCGTCTGCTCCGTTATCCGGGCCAGATCCTCCACCACGTTGAAGCGCAGATGGTCCACATCCGGCAGCAGCGGTCCGAACACGCTCTGACGCTCCGGATCCGTCATAAGGCTCAGCGAAGTATGGGAAGATCCGTGATAACAGTGTACGAACGAAGCCATGCGCCGGCGGCCTGTAAGCCGCTTGGCCAGTTTCAAGGCCGCATCCACGGCCTCCGAGCCGGAATTGACATAGTAGATGCAGTCCAGCGACGGCGGCAGAATGGATGTGAGCAGAGATGCGTGCAGCACCTGCGGGGCCTGTATCATCTCCCCGTAGACCATCAGGTGAAAATAATTCTCAGCCTGTGCGCGCACGGCGGCCGTCACGTCAGGATGATGATGACCTATGTTGCTGACACACACACCGGACACCATATCCAGATACCTGCGGTCTCCGGAATAGATAAAAACACCATCCGCCCTGTCTACCTCAATAGCCAAAGGGGATGGTGATGTCTGTCCTACGTGTTGGAAAAACGTGCGTATCATTGCTTGTCTGCGGACGAGCTGTCCTCTTCAAAATCGGGACTCACCAGAATCCTGCCGCAGTACTCGCATACGATTATCTTCTTGTTCTGTGCTATATCCAGCTGCCTCTGAGGGGGTATCTTGTTGAAGCATCCGCCGCAGGCATCCCTCTTGACAGTCACGACGGCCAGTCCGTTGTGGGCGTTGGCCCTCACTTTCTCATAAGCGGCCAGTGTCCTGGCATCGATGGAGGCCTTGAGCTCGGCAATCTCCTTTGTAAGCCTCTCCTCCTCCCTGGCGGTCTCCTCAGTGATGGACTCGCACTCCTTCTTCTTCTCCTCCAGATCCGACTCCTTCTGGCTGACGGCATTCTGTGTCGCCGTCACAGCGGCCTTAAGTTCGTCCACACGGGCCTTCTTCTCATTGATGCGCTTGGCAGCCAGCTCCAGCTCAAGCTGCTGATACTCCAGCTCACGGGAGATGGACACATACTCCCTGTTGTTCTTGACATTGGCCTGCTGCTCCTGATACTTGGCTATGGAAGCCCTGTTGTTGTCAGCCTCTATCTTCTTCTGGGCCATATATTTCTCAGCCTCGACTATTTCCTCGCGAAGCTTGCCCACACGGGTCTTCAGACCTGCTATCTCGTCCTCCAGATCCCTGATCTCATCGGGAAGCTCTCCCAACAGCATATGAATCTCATCTATCTTCGAGTCCTTCTGCTGAATCATGTACAATGTGTGAAGCTTGTGCTCCATCCCGGCATCGGTGTCATTGATGCTCTTGGAAAGAGAAACGAATGTCTCACGCCTGTCGATGGGAGTGTCCACCAAATTTTTCTGTCTTGTTGTAGCCATATCTGTCTAAAAATAATATACCGGATTAACAATACTTTTCTCTGCAATCTGAACCGCAAAGTTAGGAATTTTTTCCCTAACGGTATCATATATTACGCCCACAATCCCTGACTCGCTCTCAAAATGTCCTATGTCAGCAATCATCATGCCGTCAGGAGCATAAAAATCATGGTAGGATATATCCGCGCTCACATATACATCCGCACCAGCCTCATGAGCCCGGCCGATCAGCGAATGTCCGCTGCCTCCGCAGAGCGCGACCCTGGACACGGGAGCATCCGGCAGCCTGGAATGGCGTACTACGTTCAGGCCCAAAGCTGACTTCATCGCCTTGAGAAAATCCTCCGCACTCACAGGCGAAGGCAGCTCGCCTATCACACCCAGTCCGTTACCGTCAGCGTCACTGTCCAGCACGCGCACATTGCGCAGCCCCATCAGCGAGGCCGTATGTCCGCTGACTCCGCACAGGACCTTGTCCATGTTGGTGTGACAGGCATAGACCGTTATTCCGTGACGGATGGCTTCCATGACAGTCCTGCCGGTGTCAGTGGCCATGGAGATCTTACTGATACCTCTGAAGATAAGAGGATGATGAGTTATCACCATATCCGCACCGACCTCCACAGCCTCCGCTATGAGAGCCGGAGTACAGTCAAAGCCTATCAGCGCCTTGTGAACCTCACTCTCCCCGTTCCCGATACAGAATCCGGAATTGTCCCAGGACTCCTGAAGACCGAGAGGTGCCATTGCCTCTATGACCGATGCTATTTCCGCTGCTTTCATATTCTAAAACCTGCTGTTCAATAACTGTGATATCTCCATAAGGGACTCTTTTATGCCGCGCAGACGCTCCACCGCCTCAGTCCGGTAGTCCAGGCCCTCCTTATTGACCTTCATCCGGGCCGCCGCTCCCTCCAGAGTCATCCTCTGGTCCTTTACCAGATGATGGATGATCCTGAGATTCTCCACATCGGCGGGAGTGAACTTCCTGTTGCCCTTTTTATTTCTCTCCGGTCTTACGAACTCCGGGAACGAGTCCGACCAGAAACGCACCAGAGAAGTGCTCTCTCCCAGTATCTCAGCAACTTCTCCGATACTGTAATACAACTTCTCCGGTTTGTATTCCTTGTACGGCATAATTTTGTATTTAATCCAGGGACTGCCCGGTATTGACTGCATACATAAGCAGTTCCCCATATCTTTCAGTATCCAGTTCAGCGTTGAAAAAGCACAGCGGGTCCAACTGGCGTCCGTCCAGCAGCACCTCATAATGCAGATGAGGCGCAAAGGAAGTCCCGGTATTGCCGGTACGCGCTATCACATCCCCCCGGCTTACTCTCTGACCCTTCCGCACCAGCACGTCGGACAGATGCGCATAGACAGTCTCGTAGCCATTACCGTGATCAAGTATTATCCTGGTCCCCTGCAGTTTCATAGCCCTCTCCACCGAAGCGACCCTGCCATCGGCCGTAGCCACCACCTCTATACCGGCCGGAGCCACCAGATCCAACCCTCCGTGAAAGACCATTTTTTTATAAAACGGATGCATCTTACGTCCCAGCGAGGCTCCTACATTGCCCAGAGGGAAATCGGCTATCGGCAGGATAGAAGGAATATCCCTGAGAACACCGTCTCCTATCGCCGTAAGTGAATCAGTGACAGACTCCAGCAAAGCACTGCAGCTGTACACCTCCTCCCACAGCCGGTCTATCATACGGGATGTATGCTGAATATACCCCCCGGACATCGTGTCCGGCACAAACGAGTAATTGGGGAAATTGGTGTTGAACAGTTCCCTGTATATGTCCTCGTCCTTGAGTTCCAGCTCGCCCAACACACCTTCCAGCAGTTCGGTCTGACCGGCCAGTTCCTCATACTCCTCCTCTATCAGACGCCTCTCGGAAATCATCCGCTTCTCCTCCTCCGAGGAAAAAAACAATATGAATATCAGATAATACAAAAACACCAGGGCAAGGGTATATCCCATGAACTTGAGAACCCGCAGAATATGATATATCGCCGGGTGCTTGTCCTCAACATAGTCCAGAAGTTCCTTATCGTACTTAAGCCTGCCCATACCGTCAGCTCATAGGCTTCTCGTTGGAGGAATCGATGATGGCTGCGTAATCCTCCGGAAGGATGTCCTTGTTGTAATAATTGACAGGATTGACGTGCTTGCCCATATAGATTACCTCATAATGAAGATGCGTGCCGGTCGAACGGCCCGTATTGCCCATCTCGGCTATCTGCTGTCCTCTCTGCACCTCCTGTCCCTTCTCCACCAACGCCTTGCTCAGATGCGCGTAACGGGTCTGATAACCGAAACCATGGTCTACCAGCACATATCTGCCGTAACCTCCGGCATCATAGCCAACGGCCTTGACGACTCCGTTGCCGGTCACATACACAGGCTCGCCGTCCTTGCCGGACTTTGGAGCCAGGTCCACGCCCTTATGCTGTCTGTGACGGTTCCTAAGTATGGGGTCCACGCGTACACCGAAACCGGAGGCCTGCCGCACATGCGAATAATTCACGGGCGGTATGGTAGGGGCACACAGTGCCATCTCGGCGGCTCTTTCAGATATAAGCGCCACCTGGTCAAATGACTTGGACTGTATATAGGCTTTCTTAAGCAGTATCTCCGAGCGCATCACAGCAGATGTCAGGGTACCGGTATAGTCCCGGCTCCGTATGTCCGCATAACGGTCTACACCGCCGTATCCGGCATTGCGTATGTCATCGGGAATAGTCTCCATGCCGAAGACCGAACGATACAGCATATTGTCTCTCCTCTCCATGTCCAGCAGTGACTGGTCGGCAGCCTCAAGCCTGCGCTCCAGCAGATTCAGCTTGGAACGCCACTCACTGTAGTCCCTATAGACAATCATGCCCTTCGGAGTACGGGTATGAAAGACATCCGTGATAAGATAGAGAGACAGGACAAAAACAGAGATGCTGGACACAGCATACGATACGACCGTCCTGATATACCGCTTGGTGGTGGAAGGCTGCTCCACCTCCTCATACTCAAGGGTCTCGCGGTTCAGGATATACTGTCTGTCTATTTTCTTGCGCATATTTACTACTTAGCCGAATCAAGCAGCAAAAATATAAAAAATATCGGAAGATGTCCTATTTTTCGGGACAATCCCTGTGATTTTTCCGCCAAAGCTGCCAGGAGTTGAAAATATTCTGCCAGACAGCATAAGTTCCGGGAGCGAGAGATGATATGGGATTAAGGTACGTATATGCCATCCAGATGGCCAGGACACTGTTTTTCTGTCCAAGAGCCTGACCGGCGGTAATGGTGTCTCCCAAAGCCTTGCCGGTACGCTTCCCGAACCAGAACTGAACTATGCAGGTCAGCAAAGCCGCGCCTGCTATCATCCACAGGACAGCTGCGGGAGCCGTGCTGTTGTGCATTGAGCGCACTGTCTGTCCGATAGCGAGCGAGAGAGCCACCGCCCAAAGATAGAACGCGATGCCCGCACGGGCCTTGAAGAAATCATGGGCCTTGGACCAGATATACTTGAGCAGCACTGCCAGCAGGAAGGGACATATCAGCAGCGGAAAGACCTTTGAGAGAATCTTCAGAAATGCCGGGAAGAATCCCATTTCGGAATGAACCTCAATCAATGGAAAGACAACGGGCACGAAGACCGCCGCCAGAATATTGGACATGAGGTTATAAAGTGTAATGCGCGCAGCACTGCCACCCAGTTTGTCCGTGACGACTGCAGCGGCTGTGGCAGTCGGGCATATCAGACATACCATCGCCCCCTCGAATATCTCCCGGTAGACCTCATTCATCGGTACCAATATCAGCACGGCCGCCATGGACAGCGCGGAGAGTGTCTGGAAAGCCAGTATGATCCAGTGCCACTTCGTCAGACGCAGGTCCTTCAGGTCTATCTTGCAGAAAGTCAGAAAAAGCTGTATGAAAATCAGCGACGGTGTCAGGATATCCACCGCCACCCAGACCGCCGGTTTAAGCGGAGCAAGAAAACCGGCATAGTGAAACAGAAAATATCCGCCGGCACCTGCCGCCATGGCAATCGGAAGAGTCCAGTCCTTGAGAAAACGCATCATAGCAATATCTCCGTCTCAAGTCTTCTGCCGTGCCATCCGGGCAGATACATCAGTGCCTTGGCCGGATGACTGAGCCTCAGTTCCACCCTGCCGCCGGAAGCCCTGTTCAAAGTGGCCTTCCACCACATATCGAACCTGACATCCCCAGTAGGATACTCCAGTCCGGCACTGTCTATTCTGAGGGTCTGGTCAAAGGCAAATATGGAGACCGGCTGGCCGGCAGGAAGGCTGAACGCACATGAGTCCAGCACCGGCACGAACAAACCGTAATCCGTCATCATGGAAAGCCGCCCGGGAGACCCGCAGGTATACAGATACTGCGCGAAGTCGGCCAGCAGGGAGATATTGCCGAGCGTGTGGTCCTCGCGCTTGCCGGTAGCCCCGAACACGGTTATGGAAAAATCCGGAATGTGCCGGCCTGTGCCCGTCCGAAGCAGGGCGCAGACGCATCGGAAAGCCTTGGAGAGGTCATTGCTTTCCTGCTCCCCTATGTGAAACAGTTGGTCGGAAAGTTCATCCCTGACATCCTCCGACAGCGAATCCATATCCCCTACCACAAACTCCGGCCGGCGGAACCGCATGAACGAGGCCGCCGCACCATCGCAGCAGACCACCACATCACAGGAGAGAAGGCAGTCCCTGACCTCCGCATTGCCGGGGAAATCCCCGTCACACAATATCGCATAAGAAACTGACGGTCTCATCCCTTATCCCCTCCATCCTGCCAGGAAACTGGCCGCCGGCATAGTCTTCTTCCCGGGAGCCTGAAGTTCCTTTACAGACAATATGCCCTCACCGCAACGGACTGCAAGCAGGGACTTGCGGTCAGTATATACCGTACCGGGGGCCGAGTTCAGAAAATCCTCCGGAAGACCGTCTCCGCTTAAAACCTCTGTTTCGTAGATTTTCAATTCCAGTTCCTGCCCGCCCATATGCAGGAGGCCGTGAGCACCAGGCTTCGGCGCCAGTCCGCGCACCAGATTGTGTATCCGCTCCGCGCTGAGAGTCCAGTCTATCTCCCCTGTCTGACGGCTCAGCTTCGGCGCAGACATCCTCGCGGGCGTAAGCGACGAAGTATCCTGCGGCCTCGGCTCCGCCGTTCCGTTGACCAGCGCGTCAACTGTCCTAAGTACCAGAGCCGCTCCCCTGACCATCAGACGGTCATAAAGTCTGCCGACATTGTCCTCAGGCAGTATCTCCTCCTCTTCCTGGAACAGAATAGAGCCCGTGTCCATATGCTCGTCCAGCAGGAACGTAGTCACTCCTGTCCGCGTCTCACCGTTGATTACCGCCCAGTTGATGGGGGCCGCTCCACGGTAAGAGGGAAGAAGGGAGGCATGGAGGTTGAATGTGCCCAGACGGGGCATGGACCACACTGCCTTGGGCAGCATCCTGAATGCCACTACGACGAACATATCGGCCCCGAGAGCTTCCAGTTCCTTCAGGAAACCGGGATCCTTGAGGGACTCCGGCTGCAGCAGGGGCAGGGAATGCTCCTCGGCATACTGCTTTACAGGGCTGCAGCCTATCTTCTGTCCCCTGCCGATCTTACGGTCAGGAACAGTCACCACGCCCAGAACATTGTATCCGCCCTCCACCAACGCCTTCAATGACTCCACGGCAAATTCAGGCGTACCCATGAATACTATACCGGCCTTGCGGCCACGGCTGAGGGCTCCGTCAGTAGAACCCGTACTGCGTTTCTTCTTACTTCCGAACATCTTGGCGAAAAATTTCTTAACCGGCAGGATATAGGTCTCCATATTGAAGATAGAGGAATCCTTTGTGGATTTCCACGTAAGGAACACACCTATGGGCAACAGCACCAGCGAGGATATGAACGCTCCCAGTTCCGGCGATATGACTCCGTCCCTGGCCAGTTTCTTTCCGGAGATATCCACCACCCAGTACAGCACGAAGAACAGAGCCGACACTATCACCGGCGTACCCAGACCGCCCTTGCGGATAATAGCTCCAAGAGGCGCACCTATAAAGAAAAATATAAAACATGCGAAGGACAGCGTGAACTTTCTCAGATATTCCAGGTCTATCCTCCTGAGGTAATACGTGTACTGATTCACCTCCCGGTGGTATCCGTTCATGGTCTGAATCGCTTTCTGAACAGAACTTATGGCATCCTCCACCGCTTTCAGTTCTCTCTGCGTATCAGTCCACTTCAAAGTATCCAACGGGAACACGGCAGCACTGTCCAGTTCCTTATTCTTGGCCGTATCCAGCTGCCGGGCGGACCTCATGTACAGGTCGTACACCACTTCTTTTCTCTGAAGCGCCGCAGTGGAGTCATAAAGATGTCCCAGAGAATCCCGGTCTACGCGCAGCTGCTGCAGATTCTTGGCCATGATCTCATTGCCGTAACGGGTATCCTCCGACTTCTGGAACGCATAGTTTTCCAGGGCTATGACTATCTCCTGCATCTCGAAGTCCACCTGCTGAAGAACATAGGAGGTGTCACGGGCCGTCCTGGTATTGTCCTCCTCGTATGAGACTCCGTGGTACAGAGTAAACACCAGGGCCTTCTTGTCGGGCGTGGAGCGTATCATACCTGAGTCAGCAACGGCCAGAGATATATTGCCCTTGTTCTTGGTGTGATTGTAGATCATCACATCGTACATCATGCCGGTTTCCTTGTTGTTGGAGTTGACTCTGAGAGAATAACCGTCGATACCGTTGTAGAATGTACCGGTCGGTATCTTTATCTCGTCCTTTGTCCGGGCAATATCGTACTGCAGGGTATATATCTTATTGTATGCCAGCGGTATAAGGTTGTTGGACACAAAGAACGCCGCCACACTGATGGCAAATGCCACGAATATCAGCGGGAGGAATATTCTCTGGAGGGAGATTCCGGCGGCCTTCATGGCCAGCAGTTCGTTGTTCTCTCCCAGGTTGCCGAATGTCATGATGGAGGCCAGCAGAGTGGCCAGCGGCATGGAGAGCGGCAGGATGGTCGCCGAGCCCCAGCCCAGGAACTCCATGATGACCCAGAAACTCAGACCCTTGCCCACCAGTTCGTCGATGTAAAGCCACAGGAACTGCATCACCAGTATGAATACGGTGATGAAGAACGTCATCACGAACGGTCCCAGAAAGGACTTGAGTATGAACAGGTCGAGTTTCTTCATCCTGCAGAACAGTATATCTGTCAGCCTATCTTATTGACGGATTCAATCATGGCTGTCAAAGCCGCTACAAGTCCGTCAGGATCCTTGCCTCCTGCGGTAGCCAGGAAGGGCTGACCGCCTCCGCCTCCCTTGATATGCGCTGCGGCGGCCTTCACATCCTTGCCTGCATGAGCTCCGGCAGCCACCAGGTCATCCGTGTACATCATAAGCAGCGAGGGCTTGCGGTCGGGGGTCATAATCGCGGCAACCATGGCAGCGCGTGTATTCTCCTTCCGCAGTTCAAAGGCCACTTCCTTAATAATATCGGGCGAATATACTCCGGTCAGGGAGAACAGACGCACTCCGGAAGGTGTCATCTCGCTCTTTTCCGTCAGGTTCTTCTTGAGGGCAGCGGCTCTCTCACGGGCCACCTCCTCGAGGGAATGGCGGAATGAATCATTCTCGGCCACGAGCTTCTTGATACCGGTGATAATATCCGGGGTATTCTCCAGGAAGGAGCGCACTGCGTTGATCTGGTCCTCGACTCCGTCGAAAAGGTCCTCCACATAACTGCCCGTAACGGCCTGTATCCTGCGTACACCTGCCGCAACGGCCGACTCAGAGACTATCTTGAGCATACCGATACGGCCGGTCGAGGAAGTGTGGGTTCCTCCGCAGAGCTCCACTGAGTCTCCGAAGCGGATTACGCGCACCTTGTCCCCGTATTTTTCTCCGAAAAGAGCCATCGCACCCATGTCCTTTGCCTCGGCTATAGGCACATCCCGGAACTCCTGACGGGGATAATCCTCACGTATAAGACGGTTGACCATCCTCTCCACCTCGCGCAGTTTCTCAGCGGATATCTTCTCGTAGTGAGAAAAGTCAAAACGGAAATACGCGGGGCATACGTAGGAACCCTTCTGCTCTATATGAGTACCCAGCACGGAACGCAGGGCCTGGTGCAGCAGGTGGGTGGCCGAATGGTTGTTGGCCGTCTCCTGCCGTTTCTGAGCGTCCACACAGGCGTGGAACACCGCCTCCGGCTCCGAAGGAATCCGGTCCGCGATATGTATACTGAGATTATTCTCCTTGATAGTGTTGAGAACAAGCGTCTTCTCACCTGAGGGAGAGACTATGGTTCCGCAGTCTCCGACCTGTCCGCCGCTCTCGGCGTAGAAGGGAGTACGGTCGAATACCAACTGGTAGACCTCCTTGCCCTTGGTCTTGACGGTACGGTACTTGACTATGCGCACATCCGTCTCCAGAGTGTCGTAACCTACGAAAGAATGATCCTCTGTCCCGTCCAGCACCATCCAGTCTCCGGCCTCCACTGCGGCGGCGTTACGGGCCCTGGCCTTCTGCTTTCCAAGCTCGGTCTCAAACTCCTCCAGGTCGATAGTATATCCGTTTTCCCTGGCAATCAGTTCGCTCAGGTCAATCGGGAAACCGAATGTATCATAAAGTACGAATGCATCCTTGCCGGAGATGCGCCTGGTATCCGCACAGCGTTCCATCACCGCGTTGATGAGCCCTATACCCTTGGCCAGGGTGCGCAGGAAAGCCTCCTCCTCCTCGCGGATGACCTTCTCGATGAGCGTCTGCTGCCGGCTGAGTTCGGGATAGGCATCACCCATGACATCCACCAGCACCGGTACCAGACGGCACAGGAAAGGCTCTGTGAATCCCAGGAAAGTATAACCGTAACGGACTGCCCTGCGCAGGATGCGCCGGATGACGTAACCGGCCTTGACGTTGGAAGGCAGCTGCCCGTCAGCTATCGAGAACGAGATGGCCCTGATATGGTCCGCCACAACTCTCATCGCCACGTCCACCTGCTCTGACTCCGCACCGTACTTGTGTCCGGACAGCTCTCCTATCTTGGCGATGATACTCTGGAACATATCGCCATCGTAGTTGCTCTTGTTGCCGTTGACGGCCATTACCAGACGCTCGAAGCCCATGCCGGTATCCACATGCCTGTGCGGCAAAAGCTCCAGAGAGCCGTCAGCCTTGCGGTTGTACTGGATAAACACCAGATTCCATATCTCGATGACCAGAGGATCGCTCTTGTTGACCAGTTCCCGACCGGGCACGGCCTGTCTGTCCCTATCGTCCCTGAGGTCGATATGTATCTCGCTGCACGGGCCGCACGGACCTGTATCGCCCATCTCCCAGAAATTGTCCTTCTTGTTGCCGTAGAGGATACGGTCCTCGGGCAGATACTGCTTCCATATCTCCAGAGCCTCGGAGTCGGGACCCAAGCCGTCCTTGTCATACCCCTCGAACACCGTTGCATAAAGACGCTCCTTATCCAGTTTGTACACCTCGGTCAGAAGTTCCCATGCCCATGCAATCGCCTCTTTCTTGAAATAGTCGCCGAAACTCCAGTTGCCCAGCATCTCGAACATGGTGTGATGATAGGAATCGTGGCCCACCTCCTCCAGGTCATTGTGCTTGCCACTCACTCTTAGGCACTTCTGGCTGTCCGCCACCCTTGGATAGAGTATGGGAGAATTACCGAGGAACCAGTCCTTGAACTGATTCATACCGGCATTGGTGAACATAAGCGTGGGATCTCCCTTTACGACCATGGGCGCAGAGGGAACTATCTTGTGACCCTTCGATGCGAAGAAGTCCAGGAACTGCTGTCTAATCTCTTTTGAAGTCATATTAATGAACTGATCAGTTGTAAACTGCAAAGATACATATTTCTGTTTATTTCGGAGCCATACGGTAGAGGACTGCCGCAATCACCGCATACAGGATATTGGGCAGCCACATGGCCAGCCATGGCGGGAGAGTATCGGTTATCACGAACATCTGGCTGAAACGCAGGAACAGGATGTAGGAGAAACTCAGTCCGATACCCAGTCCCAGGTTAAGTCCTATGCCTCCGCGCCGTTTCTTGGATGAAAGCGACACTCCTATCAGTGTCAGGATAAATGCGGAGAACGGCACTGCGAAACGGGTGTGTTTCTCGATAAGGGAGTATTTGACCATACTGTCCCCGCGCATCCTCTGCATATCGATAAGATCCTGCAGCTCCTTATAGCTGAGAGTCTCCACTGTATTTTCCCTTCGGTAAAAATCATCCAGCTTGAGACTGATGACTGTATCCAGCTGCTTTCCGAAAGTTATCGTCTGCTGCGAGGTGGTGTAGTCCCTGAGAGTATAGTTCTTCAGCCGCCATCCCCCGGTAGTGGAATCCCAGGCCGCGCTCTCCGCCGAGAGCTTGGACAGCAGGTGACTGTCCTCGGTGGTCTCCAGAGTGAACTTGTAGGCGGTATTGTTCCACGTACTGAACGACTCCACATAGACGAACTCCCCGGGCGCAATCTGATAATGTATGTTGCGGTTGGTATTGTAGAACTTCTGTCCTTTTATATACTGCTCCTCAAAGGCCAGCCTTTTCTCATTTGCGCTGGGTATTACGAAAAGATTGAGGGAGAGACTCATCGCCGCGATCAGCAAGGCTGACAGGAAATACGGATACATCAGCCTGCCGAAACTGACTCCCCCGGACAGCATGGCTATGATCTCACTGTTGCCGGCCAGCTTCGAAGTGAAAAAAATCACCGTGATAAAGACGAAAAGCGGACTGAACATATTGATGAAGTACGGGATGAAGTTGAAGTAATAGTCCACCACTATCGCCTTCAGGGGAGCCTCCTTGTCCACGAAGTCATCTATCTTCTCGCTTATGTCGAAGATGATCACGATTACGATGATGAGCAGCAGAGCCATAAAGAAAGTTCCGATGAACTTCCTTATGATGTACCTGTCCAGGAGTCTTACTTTAAATGTACTCAGTATGTTCATGCTCGCTTCGGTTATAGGCGGTTCTGCAGTTTCTTAACCGCCGCTTCCTTCCACTGGTAAAAATCTCCGTCCTCTATATGCTGCCTCGCTTTTGAGACGACATCCAGATAGAATGCCAGATTGTGCTCGCTGGCAATCTGTGCGGCAAGCATCTCCCCGGCAATGAAAAGATGACGCAGATAAGCTTTCGTGTAGGCGGTGTCAACAAAGGACGTGCCATTAGGATCTATCGGAGAAAAATCCCTCTCCCATTTCCGGTTACGCATATTCATCCGGCCCTCCCATGTGAAGAGCATCCCGTTGCGGCCGTTGCGGGTGGGCATCACGCAGTCGAACATGTCGATACCGCGGGCAATGCCCTCCAGCAGGTTCTCAGGTGTACCGACTCCCATCAGATACCGTGGCCGGTCCTTGGGCAGTATCGGATGCACCACCTCTATCATCTCATACATCACTTCCGTAGGTTCTCCTACCGAAAGCCCGCCTATGGCATAGCCCTCACGGTCAAACGAGGCCACGAACTCAGCCGCCTCAGCCCTCATATCAGGATACACACAGCCTTGTATGATGGGGAAAAATGTCTGAGAATACCCGTAAAGCGGCTCGGTACTGTCAAAGCGGGCGATTCCCCTTTTAAGCCACTCTTTGGTAAGATCCAGGGACTTCCGGGCATAAGCGCGGTCAGCGTCTCCGGGCGTGCATTCGTCCAGAGCCATGATGATATCGGCTCCTATCACGCGCTGAGTATCCACATTGTTCTCGGGGGTGAAACTATGGGCCGAACCGTCTATGTGCGAGCGGAAAGTACATCCTTCGGGTGTGAGCTTGCGGCTGTCCGCCAGGGAGAACACCTGGAATCCGCCGCTGTCGGTAAGTATCGGACGGTCCCAGCCTATGAAACTGTGCAGGCCTCCGGCCTCCCTGAGCACGTCCAGTCCCGGACGCAGATACAGATGGTACGTATTGCCCAGGATAATCTGAGCCTGTATATCGCTTTTAAGATCCCGATGATACACGCCCTTGACCGAACCGACAGTCCCCACCGGCATGAATATCGGTGTCTCTATCGTCCCGTGATCTGTCTCTATCCTGCCTCTGCGGGCATTGGACTGCGGATCTGTCTTAAGCAACGTAAATCTCATCGGACTATTCCCTCCAGAATTCTGTTTCACCCATGTAGTTTACCGTCACCTCGGTGCCTGACATGGCCGGAGACAGCCGTACCTCTATATCCTCCGAACGCTGCATCCCTCCGGATATATCCATATGAAGATCGAATCCACCGTTGAAAAAATGAAACAAAGGTCCGCGGCTGAGTACCGCCATCGTCGGCTCCGCTGTCGAGAAAACGACTTCCACCACGGTATTACCTTCCCGGCTGGAAGTATGTTCTGTATAATCGCCCTCAACGGTCACCTCGTAGACATAACCATACCCGCACGAATCGGCAAGAGCCACATGCATCTCCATGGTATTCAAGGAATAGGGAGCATCCAGCCTGGTTGTCTGAAAGTCCACATCCACATCCCACTCATCCGGGCCGGTGCAGGAGACTGTAGCCGCCACCCCGTTGAAAGTACATTCCCAGACAGAACCTTCGTCGAGAATGGAATTACCGTCAAATACAAACTCGCCCCGTCCATCGGCAAGAACGCATTTATCGTCGTAAAGACGCACCTTATACTCAGGAAAATACATATCCTCCAGCTCATATCTTCCATATTGGTCGGCTCTCACGTACATATCCACCTTCAAAGCCCTGTCCAACACTGAAAGAACCGGAGAGAGCACATAGTCACCGGTAACGCAATAGACGTAGTAAGCCTCCTCGACAATATTTACATACCTCTCCTCCGAACTGTCCACCTTGCATCCCGCCACTGCCATAAGAGCCGCTGCCGCCAACCATATCTTTATAGCATTTTTCATGATTCCCTGTTTTAGAATTTATATCCGATTCCCAGCGAGAACGCACCGGTATTACCCAATGACACCTCCGCTATGCCGTAGACAAATGTTCCGACAGTAATGCCTATGGGCGTCAGCGCAAATGCCGGGAGCAGAGTCATGTCCGTGCCGCGCAGCCCGGTCTCGGTTAAGAACGAGACTCCGAGACCGATGCCGGAATACAGCCGCACCAGATTGGTATGCACCCACACAAACCGGACATAAGGCATGACGGATATCTGATTGTCACTGCTCTTGAAAGCCAGACTACCGGTATATTTGTCAAAATAATTACGATAGTATCCGGAATACGTCACCACTCCGGAAAGCTCGAACCACTTACGGAAACGGTACGTATATGTCAGTCCTACAGCCCCCGACAGATAACCGTCACCACCGTAATACCGGCTGTCGGCTATCTCGCCGGCTATGGTTCCGTAACCGTAGATACCGTAGTCTTCGCTCAGACCGTTGTTGATCGTAACCGCGTCAAAAGGCATGGCTCCCCAGGTAAGCCGGAGCTCGCTGCCCTGCCAGAATTCAAAGTCCTCACGGCCACGGGCAGAAATATCGGCGATACTTCCCGATGCGAGCATCAGAAATACCGCCGATATCAATATCCTGGACATACGTCTTCTCATAGACAGGCGTATGTGTTATTTACCCAGTTTCGCAGCAATAGCCTTGAGCATGTCGTCAACCATGGCGTCGAGATGCCACTGAGGATTCCAGCCCCACTCCTCGCGGGCGCAGCTGTCGTCCATCATATTGGGCCATGAGTCGGCGATGGCTGCCTTCACGGGATCCACATTGTAATCAAAGGTAGCAGAAGGTATGCGCTCCTTGATCTTCGCGAACAGTTCCTTGGGGCAGAAGCTCATGCAGGTGATGTTGAAACTGTTGCGGTGTTTCAGCTTAGAAGGGTCGGCCTCCATGAGCTGGGTCACTGCATTCAGTGCGTCAGGCATGTAGAGCATGTCCATGTAGCTGTCTTCGGGAATAGGGCAGGTATAGTGGCCTGTCTTGAGTATCTCGTAGAAGACCTCTACGGCATAGTCAGTGGTACCGCCGCCGGGCAGGCAGCCGTTGGAGATGATGCCTGGGAAGCGCACGCTTCTGGCATCCACTCCGAAACGGTGGAAATAGTAATCTGAGAGCAGCTCGCCGGTAACCTTGCACACACCGTAGATGGTGTCAGGTCTCATGACTGTGTCCTGAGGAGTCTTGTCATGAGGAGTGCTGACTCCGAATGCTCCGATGGAGCTCGGGGTGAACACTGCGGTCTTGAACTCCTTGGCAAGGGTCAGGGAGTTGACCAGAGCCCCCATGTTGATCTTCCAGGCCAGCTCGGGATTCTTCTCACCCGTAGCCGAAAGAAGGGCCACCAGATTGAAGATTGCGTCTATGTTATGGTCCTTGACGGCCTGACCGAAAGCGTTGAAATCAAGAGCATCCAGTTTGATAGCCCTGGCGTAGGAAGCTATCTTGGCTACGGCATCGTCCTTGAGATCCGCACCGATTACATTGTCTTCCCCATAATGTTTCTGGAGGTGGGGTACCAGCTCGGTGCCGATCTGTCCGCCGGCGCCTACAACTAATATACGTTTCATATACCGTTAACTTTATTTGTTGTTTTATCAAACTGCAAAAATACAAAAACTTTTTAATCTTTCAGCCACTGGTCGAACCAGGCGAAGAAGTCACGCTGCCAGTGGACGGCGTTCTGAGGCCTGAGTATCCAGTGGTTCTCCTCGGGGAAGAGCAGCATACGCGAGGGAACTCCCATCATCTGCGCGGCGTTGAAGGCGGCCATGCCCTGCTCTACGGGCACGCGGTAGTCCATCTCGCCGTGAGTAACCATGATCGGGGTCTTCCAGTTGCGGATGAGCTTGTGGGGAGAATTGACGTAGTGTCTGCGGGCCGCGGGCTTCTCGAGATCCCAGGGAGCACCGCCGTTCTCCCAGTAAGGGAACCACATCTCCTCGGTCATCATGTACATCTGCTCCTGATTGAAGATGCCGGCATGGGCCAGGAAAGCATCGAAGTCATCGGGATGAGCTCCGGCGAGGTAGTAGATCGAATAACCTCCGAAGCTGGCTCCCGAAGCGCCCATCTTGCCTACATACGGCTCCTGCTTCATCTCGTAGACGGCTGACATATAGTCGTCGATGCACTGGCCGGCGTAGTCCTGAGACACGTCATCGCACCATTTCTGGCCGAACGACATGGTGCCGCGCCTGTTGGGCAGGATGACGATATAGCCCTGGGCGGCCATCAGCTTGAAGTTCCAGCGAGTAGACCAGCTCTGGCTGAGGCACTGCTGAGGACCTCCGGTGCAGAAGAGCATGGTCGGATATACCTTCGTAGAGTCGAATCCGGCAGGATAAACTACCCAGGTGAGCATCTTCAGGCCGTCTGTGGTAGGTACCCAGCGGAGCTCGTATGTCTCCTGGGCCAACCGGGCGTAGATATCGTCATTCTCGTGGGTGAGGTAGGTGAACGAGCCGTCGGCCAGAGATACAGCCACAATCTCATCGGGTCTGCTCATGGACTGGCAGGTAGTCAGCAGACGGTCAGTGCCCATCTCCGTCACTCCGCCGAAGTCAAACCAGAGATCATCTGGGGTAATGCGGGTGATGTTGCCCTCAAGGTCTACTGAATAAATAGCCTGCAGGGCAAATGTCAGGGCGTTGAAATAGAGTCCGCTGCCGTCGGCCTTCCATACGGGCGACATGGCTCCGTGGTCAAAGCCTACGGTAAGTTCCTTCTTCTCACGGGAAGCCAGGTCGATGACGAAAAGCCTGGTACGGTCGGCCTCGAAACCGGCTCTCTCCATGCTCAGCCATGCAATGCTCTTTCCGTCGGGAGAGAACACCGGGTCGGTATCGTAGCCGTTCATGCCCTCTGTGAGATTCTCGCAGGTGCCGTCAGCCACATTGTAGAGATAGATGTCGGTATTGGTGGAGAAAGCGTATTCCTTGCCGGTCAGTTTGCGGCAGGCGTAAGCGATCCACTGTCCGTCAGGACTCCAGGAGAGCTGCTCCAGTCCGCCGAAGGGCAGTGTGGGAAGTTCGAATTTGGTGCCCTCAATGATATCCTTGCCGGGGGCAACTTTCAGGCTGTTGCCGGAGCGGGTCACGTCGGCCACGAAGGTGTGTGGAATGGTCTCCACGAAGCAGTCCCAGTGACGGTACATCAGGTCGTCTATCTCACGTCCCGAGGACTTGGGAAGATCGGGATACAGGTCGGTCGGTTTGGTAGCGTACTGCACCTGGGCGATGTACATCACCTTCGTCTGGTCGGGGGAGAGCTTGAACTCGGAGATACCTCCGGGAATGTCGCTTACCTGACGGGCACCCTTGCCGTCGGCCTTCATCGACCAGATCTGGCCGTCACGCAGATAAAGTATCGTCGAGCCGTCACCGTACCAGCGGGCATTGTTCGCACTGGAATTGAAATGGGTTATCTGCCTGTTGCCTGTGCCGTCGGCGTTCATTACATAGAGCTGCCGCACGCTGCGGTTCTCCTCTATGCTGGTGTAGGTCACTCCATAGAGTATCTTCTTGCCGTCCGGAGAGAGCTGGGGATCGGAGACACGTCCGAGCCGGAGCATAATCTCGGGAGTGAACTTGCCGTCCACAATCTCAAGCGGTTCTTTCTCAATGACGGACTGCCTGCCCTTGGCGGAGCCGTCCGCACAGAATGTCATTGCCATCAGGAATGTCGAAAGTAATATTAAAGGTTTTCTCATCAGTATAATAATTTAATGATCTGTCAAGGTACATCACGAGCGGAGCTGCGATATCCAGCCGGTGAGCGCGTCCCACCAGCCGACAATAGTGTGCCAGTACTCCGGGAATATATAAGTCACTGCATCAACTATGCCCATGCGTATAGTCAGCAGGATGACGGTGGCGTTGAAGAGCCTCCATGCAGCGATGAACATATAGGAACGGACATATCCCTGTCCCTGTATGTCCGTCTGATAGTTACCGGTCTGCCTCCAGAAGCAGGTAAAGTGAAATGCCGCCGTAAAGCCGATGAAGATGTCGAAGATGTAATACATCTCCTCCGAGCCGAGTATGCGCAGCAGCATGAACAGGTAAGTGAATATCGGGAAGCAGTACGGTGCCAGACTGATGAAGATACTGCCGAACCTTCTGCGTCCGCTGTGATATATCACTCCGGTGCCGTTGTCGGAAGCCTGGAAGGAGTTGATCTTCCGGAAAAACATCATGCCCACTATCGTATGGGTCAGCTCATGGGAGAAGGTCTGAAGCCATTTCTCATTCTTGCGCACCGGCGGGATAAGCATGATCAGGAAATACGCCAGGGCACCGCAGCCGAACCACAGATACATCTTATACGCCCTCACCGAGTCCATGAACACCGACGGAATATTGAAGATGATTACCGCCAGGCAGAATATGACGATAATAAAATAAAGTATCCTTGAAACAATTCTCATACTTTGTAAAAGTTTAACATTAAGCACGGCAAATTTAGAAAAATTTAAATAAATCCGTATATTTGTCAGATGTACTAAGATTTATACGCTATGGAAGGGATTAAAAACGGCAGTCCTCAACAGGAAAAGGACAGACAGACCAAGGTAAAGCTGACTTTTGACGGAGGCTCGATAATGATCGGGCTGATAGTTCTCGGATGGTTCATCTACGCCGGCATCGGACGCTTCGCGGACAGGGACCGCAGCGTAGTGGTCAAGGGCCTCTCGGAAAGGGAGGTGGCAGCGGACCAGGTAATCTGGCCTCTGGCCTACAGGCTGGCCGGCAACGACCTGCGCTCGCTGTACAACGAGATAGAGCGGTCCAACACCGTCATCGTGGACTTCCTCACATCCAACGGCATCCCTCAGGAGGAGATAACCGTAGCTCCGGCATCGGTAACGGACCTTCAGGCCGAAAGATACAGCTACAACAACGAAGACCCCAACCGCTACAAGGCCGTCTCTGTAGTGACAGTCGCTTCCGACAAGATAGACCTGGTGCGCGGACTGATGAGCAGGCAGGGCGACCTGCTCAAGAAAGGCGTGGTGATAGCAGGTGACGACTACCAGTTCCAGACCGTATTCTCTTTCAACGGACTCAACGACATAAAGCCGGAGATGGTCGCCGAAGCCACTCAGAATGCAAGAGCAACTGCCCAGAAGTTTGCGGAGGACTCCGACAGCAGGATCGGCAAGATACGCTCGGCCTCACAGGGACAGTTCTCGATTTCCAACCGGGACCAGAACACTCCGCACATCAAGGTAGTAAGAGTGGTCACAACCATAGAGTATTCTCTTAAAGACTAGAAGGAGATGGCAACATTCAACGCGATTGACTATACAGACGCCGCCGGGAGACTGGCTTCCGGGGCATTCGTCAGAGTTCCTGTCTCAGGCAGCGGTATGCGCCCGTTCCTCAGACCGGACGAGGACTCAGTCCTGCTTGCTCCCGTAAAACTGTCCGGGCACAATTACAGCCAGTGGGAACTCAACGCATTCCAATCACGCTGCGGCAATCCGGACAGAAGATACCGTAACCGCTCCTGCGCCAGCGGACGCATCACCATCCGGCGCCGGGATGTGGTGCTGGTACGGCATAAGGACGGCATGACCCCGGCACTTATGCGGGTGGTCCATGTCTGGGGTACCCTGCTGCTTCTGAGAGAGGACAGCTCATACTCCCCCTACGAAAGTGCCACAGTATCCGACGTACTCGGCGTAGTCATTGAGGGCACATGCCGCGGCGGAAGGCATTTCAACTCCGCTTCAAGAAAATGGAGATACGCGTCAAAGGCCTGGACCGCCTCATACAGGCCCCGGCTATGGGCAGGCAGGATCAGGAAATCTCCCACAAGGTCCGCCATATCCATGCTGGCCGTCCTGACCGCAGTGGTGATTCTCTCCTGCGTGGACAGAGGAAGACATGACATCATCCGGATAGAGGACGGTCAGTTCATCAAACACGAACAGCCGTATTACTTTATAGGTACCAACTTCTGGTACGGGCCGATACTGGCCTCGGAAGGCAGCGGAGGCGACCGGGAGCGTCTGACCCGCGAGCTGGACAGCCTGTGCTCGATGGGAGTGCGCAACCTACGCGTGCTGGTGGGCTCCGACGGAGAACGCGGCGTATATACCAAAGTGGAGCCGACGCTCCAGTATGCTCCGGGCAAGTATAACGACACCCTGCTCCGGGGGCTGGATTATTTCCTCGTAGAGCTGGGAAAACGGGACATGGAGGCCGTACTCTATCTGGGCAATGCCTGGGAATGGAGCGGCGGCTATTCGCAGTATCTCAAGTGGGCCGGTTACGGAGACATCCCCCTGCCCCGTGTGGCCGGCTATAACGAATACGTGGACTACGTCTCCAACTTCATGAAGTCCGACTCGGCCATGGGTATGTTCCGCCGCTACGTGATGGACATTGTCTCGCGCACCAACACCGTCACCGGCAAGGCATACCGCGATGACCCGGCCATCTTCTCGTGGCAGATATGCAACGAGCCCAGACCTTTCGGAGAGGAGAACAAGGAGACGTTCAGGACCTGGCTGACAGAGACGGCCGAGATTATCAAGGCCATCGACCCCAACCATCTGGTATCGGTCGGCAGTGAGGGAAAGTACGGCTGCGAGGTGGACCTGAGCCTCTGGGAAGAGATAGGCCGCTCACCTTATATAGATTATCTGAACATCCACATCTGGCCGTTCAACTGGGGCTGGACCTCCCGCGATGACATGAACGACGGCACGGTAGAGCCGGCCATAGCCCTCTCGCTGGAATATCTGGACGAGCACATGGAAGTGGCCCGCAGGCTCCACAAGCCTCTGGTGGTGGAGGAATTCGGCTTCCCGAGGGACAGCGTGGGCTTCTCGCGCAGCACATCCGTCAGCATGAGAGACCGCTACTACGAGGCCATGCTGTCGCAGATGAACGGACAGAAAGCCTCAGGAACTCTCCTTGCCGGCTTTAACTTCTGGGGCTGGGGCGGTCTCGCGATACCCTCACAGGACCACCTGATGTGGCAGCCCGGAGACGACTACACCGGAGATCCGGCCCAGGAAGAGCAGGGCCTGTATTCCGTCTTCGCCTCCGACACATCCACTGTATCCATAATCAGAAAATACGCACTGACTGTTAACGAATAGCCGGTAATGAAAAGACTTATCCTGTTGATTGCCGTCATGGCAGCGGCTGTTTCAGCATACGCGGCCCGGACATGGTCGCTTACAGACACCCTTCTGGACGGCAAGGTCTCCGAGACTTTCCTGCACAACCACGACATGGCCTTCCAGATGCGCGGATCGCTCAGGGCTGATATGCCACGGGGCGAAGATCCCTCCGTCCATTTCCGCATGGACAACTTCCGCTGGAATATCGAAGGCAGAGTCGGCAAGAACCGGGAGATCTACTACCAGTTCCGCCAGAGCTTCAACGCCAACTTCCGCTCCAATACATTTGACAACCTGCTGGAATCCATAGACTACGCCTACATGGCCTGGACTCCGGTCCGCCGGTTTACCCTGACTTTCGGCAAGCAGGTCATGGCCCTCGGAGGCCAGGAAGCCTGGGCTGCCCCGGTGTATGTCATGCAGTACAGCGACTTCGGCGGCAGTTTCCCCTGCTATCAGCTCGGAATCATGGGCACCTGGCACATCACTCCTACGCAGGACCTTGCCGTACAGGTCTCCAATCTCAGGGGAGTATCGGACGGAGAGTATTTCCACGGAGGTCTGCCTGATGGAGTAGAGTCATCCAGAGCTCCCTTCCTGTACACCCTCAACTGGAACGGCAACTTCCTGGACAATGCCCTGGAATTCCGCTGGTCGGCCTCCTACGGCTCCCAGGCGGTCGGGAAAGACCTGTGGATCATCGAGCTGGGCCAGTCCTACCGCAGCGACTGGTGGGGAGTCTATTTTGACCTTATATATTCCCGTCAGGACCTGGATGCCAACGGCATACTCAGCCGGGCCTCTGTCTTCCCCGACGGACTGAGCCGTACTCTGGAGAACGTGGAGTACTTCTCCGCAATAGGCTACCTGCACCTGTTCTTCAGCCCCTCGTTCTCGGCATTCCTGAAAGGCTCCATCGAGCACGGCAGCCTGTACAGACCTTACGGAGATGTACCGACAGGCCTGTGCCGCTCCAGCTGGAACGCACAGGCCTGCCTCGAATACATGCCTACCAAGAGCCGGGATTTCCGCTTCTTCCTGCACTACAACTACTACAGTGCCTCCCCCACCGGCTACGGCACCGCCCTGGGCATCACATCCGCGCAGGAGCACAGGCTTTCACTCGGACTTATCTACATTATGAATATTTTCTAAAACTTTTTTATATTTGCAACCGCTACAAAAATTATTAATTTAAATTCATACTTATGCTTCTATTTATCGTCATGACGGTACTGCTTCTCGCGGCTGCGGGATTTGTGTACTACACCAACCGTCACGGCCAGCCCAAGGGTCTGATACCCGCCGCGCTGGCAAACATGGGAGAGCGTTTCGGATTCTACATCATGATGGCTATCCTGACCCTCTTCATCTCATCGAAATTCGGTCTCAACAAGACTCAGACAGGTCTGATCTACTCCGTCTTCTATGCGGCCATCTATCTGCTGGCACTCGTAGGAGGCATCATCGCCGACAGGACCAGGAACTACAAAGGAACTATTCTGGCAGGTCTTATTCTGATGGCCGTAGGCTATTTCATCATTGCATGGCCTACCGAGACCCCCGTCTCCAACATGGCCGTCATCCTGACCCTGACATGTTTCGGCCTCCTTGTCATCGCATTCGGTAACGGTCTGTTCAAAGGCAACCTCCAGGCCGTGGTCGGACAGCTCTACGACAATGAGAAATACGCCAAGAAACGCGACGTGGGTTTCCAGATCTTCTACATGTTCATAAACATCGGAGGTTTCTTCGCTCCTTTCATCGCCATCGGTATCCGCAACTGGTGGCTCGGCAAGCAGGGATTCGCCTACAATGCCGACCTTCCGGAGCTCTGCCATCAGTGGCTGCGCGCAGCTGACGGCGGCACGGCCATGACCGAGCAGGCTTCCGGCCGTCTGATGGAACTGGCATCCCAGGTATCCGGGGGCACAGCCTATACAGCCGACACCATCGGTGACTTCGTTAACAGCTACCTCAACGTGTTCAGTACCGGTTTCCATTATGCGTTCGCCGCAGCCATCGTGGCTATGCTGATTTCACTCGTGATCTTCCTCGCCAACCGCAGGAGACTTCCCGACCACAGCAAGAAAGCAGCTGCGAAAGAGGGCAGTAACAACGCACAGGCTCCTACAGTTGAGGAAGTCAAGATGGATGCCAAGGAAGTGCGCCAGCGTATATATGCTCTGTTCGCTGTATTCGCGGTAGTTATCTTCTTCTGGTTCTCTTTCCATCAGAACGGATATTCCCTGACCTATTTTGCCCGTGACTATATCAACCTGGATGTCATCAATATCGACCTCGGCTTCACTCAGATAGTGGGAGCGGAGATCTTCCAGTCCGTCAATCCTTTCTTCGTAGTATTCCTGACACCTATCATCATCGGTATCTTCGGATGGCTGCGCAACCGTGACAAAGAGCCGTCCACTCCTATGAAGATCGGTATCGGCATGGGGATCGCCGCTGTGGCCTATATCTTCCTTACCATCTGTTCAGCCGGTCTTCCTACAAGTGAAGAAGTGGCCGCAATGGGAGGTCTGGACGCATCGCAGAGACTTTCTCCGCTGGTTATGGTGGCCATGTATTTCATTCTCACCACGGCAGAACTGTTCATCAGCCCTCTCGGACTGTCATTCGTGTCAAAAGTAGCGCCTCCTCATCTGCAGGGTATCATGCAGGGCTGCTGGCTCGCGGCGACAGCTATCGGCAACCAGCTGCTGTTCATCGGAGGCATACTCTACGACTCAATCCCTCTGTGGGCCACATGGTGCGTGTTCGTCGCAGCATGTCTCATCTCCATGGGTGCGATGCTCGGCATGGTACGCTGGCTCGAGAGAATCACTGAAGGTAAAAAAGCTTAATATACAATGTTCAAAGGTCAACCAAAAGGCCTATATGCGCTCGCCCTCGCCAACACGGGCGAGCGCTTTGGCTATTACACGATGCTCGCGATCTTCACCCTGTTCCTGCAGGCGAAGTTCGGTTTCTCGGAGGCTGTGACCTCCAACATCTACGCAGGCTTCCTGGCAGCAGTTTACTTCATGCCGTTCATCGGAGGCATACTCGCCGACAAGTTCGGCTACGGAAAGATGGTCGTTTCCGGTATCATAGTCATGTTCGCGGGATACTTCTGCCTGGCCATACCGACAGGCGGAGACCTGATGGGAAAGATAGCCATGTTCGGCTCGCTGCTGCTTATCGCGGTAGGTACCGGCCTGTTCAAGGGCAATCTGCAGGTGATGGTCGGCAACCTCTACGACGACCCCAAGTACTCGTCCAAGAGGGATGCCGCATTCTCGCTGTTCTACATGGCCATCAACATCGGCTCGCTCTTCGCTCCCACGGCAGCAACCAAGATTACCGAGTTCTGCCTCAGACAGGAGGGGCTCGTCTACAACGGTGAGATTCCGGCCCTGGCCAATCAGTACCTGGCCGGTGCCTCTTCCATGGCTCCCGATGCTCTCAGCCGCTTCCAGACTCTGGCCTCAGCCCAGGGCGTGACGGACGTGACCGACCTGACTGCATTTTCCCAGCACTACATCGACACCCTCGCCGGGGCCTATCACTGGGGCTTCGCCGTGGCCTGCGTGTCGCTGGTACTCTCTATCCTGATCTACTTCGGCTTCCGCAAGAGCTTCAAGCACGCAGACGTGACCCAGCGTGAACTGGAGGCCAAGAGCACCCAGCCCGTCGTCGAGCTCACCAAGGAGCAGACCAAGTCCCGTATCACCGCCCTGCTGCTCGTGTTCGCAGTGGTCATCTTCTTCTGGATGGCCTTCCAGCAGAACGGTCTCACCCTGACTTTCTTCGCCCGTGACTATACGGCTACCGAGATGACCGGTCTGTCGAGGATTCTGGCCAATGTGCTGAACCTCGTGCTGATCATCATCGCTGTGTACGGAGCCTTCGCCATCTTCCAGTCCGAGAAGAAGCGCAGCAAGCTCATTGCCGGCCTGGTGACACTGGCCTCCATCGTGGCCCTGATATTCAGCTACCGCTCCCTCGGTGACAAGCCCGTGACCCTGCTGCCCCAGATATTCCAGCAGTTCAACCCGTTCTTCGTAGTGGCCCTGACCCCTGTGTCCATGGCCGTCTTCGGAGCTCTGGCAGCCAAGGGCAAGGAGCCTTCCGCACCCCGCAAGATCGGTATCGGTATGTTCATCGCCGCCCTCGGCTTCCTGATTATGGTCTTCGGCTCTCTCGGCCTGCCTACCCCGGATGCCCTGAAGGAAGGCGCGACATTCCAGCGTGTTACTCCCAACGTGCTGATATCCACCTATCTCGTGCTGACATTCGCCGAGCTCTTCCTCTCCCCGATGGGTATTTCCTTCGTGTCGAAGGTCGCTCCTCCCAAGTACAAGGGCATGATGATGGGTCTCTGGTTCGTGGCCACCGCCATCGGCAACTACATGGTGTCCATCATCGGCATGCTCTGGGGCGGTCTGCCTCTCTGGGTGCTGTGGTCTATCCTCATTGCCCTCTGCGTCATCTCCGCCGTCTTCATCTTCTCCATCATGAAGAAGCTGGAAAGCGCCACCAAGGACTAACCGCGCACAGCCGCATCACATACAGGTCCCCGCAGGAAATTCCTCCCTGCGGGGATTTTTTATAAAAGCACACGAATTTAAAAACGTAAAAAGTTTTTGACAAATGAGTTGCCTGTATGTCGGGCTCGGTATTATTGAGTAAATTTGCGGTAGGACAAATAACAGTGAACATTATGGTGAAAGAAAGTTCTGAATTGCAGAGTGGAGGTGAGGTCATCATTTTCAATACTGAAGACGGTGATGTACAGGTGCAGGTGGACACGGTAAAAGAAACTGTATGGATGACACAAAAAGGAATGGCCGAATTATTCGGTGTATCTGTTCCGGCAATTAACCAGCATGTGAAGAATGTGTATCAGGAAGGTGAGTTGTTGGAAGCGGCAACTGTTAAGAAAAACTTAATAGTTCAGTCAGAGGGCTCGCGCAAAGTGCAGCGTAATGTAGATTATTATAATCTCGACATGATTATAGCTGTCGGCTACCGTGTTAACAGCAAGAGGGCCACCGCCTTCCGCATCTGGGCAACCAAGGTGCTGAGAGATTATCTCATAAAGGGTTTCGCTCTTGATGACAACCGCTTCAAGAAAGGACAGTCACTCACCCATTTCAAAGAACTTATCGACCGCATCCGTGAGATAAGACTATCGGAGAAAGTATTCTACCAGCAGATTAAGGATATTTACAAGCTGAGCGAGGATTATGATCCGAATGATGAAAGTACGGTCATGTTCTTCAAGAGAGTGCAGAACAAACTGTTATGGGCAGTAAGCGGTAAGACAGCGGCGGAACTGATATATTACAGGGCCAATTCTGATTTGCCGCAGATGGGGCTGACTTCAACGGAAGTTGATGGTATCGTCAAGTCCACTGATGTCGGAATAGGGAAAAATTATCTGTCAAAGGAAGAAATAGAGGCTCTGAAACTGATAGTGGAACAGTATCTGTCATTTGCAGAGGCGCAGGCGCAGGCGCACAGGCCTATGTATATGAAAGACTGGATGGAGAATCTTGACCTGATATTGCAGATGAACAGGAGGGATATTCTTGACGGGCCGGGAAGAATATCTGCTGAACTTGCCAAGAAAAAAGTCAGACAAGTGTTCTCAGAGTATAAGGAGAAACAGAGACATCTTGAAAAAATAGAGAGTTTAAAGGAACTGGAACGTGACTTGTCAGAATATAGAAGATCTTCTGATTGCATTTGACGTAGGAAAAACCGTATATTTGTGGATAAATGGAAAAACCGTATATGAGGATTATGTTCTGGATCTTGTCGTCGGCGGTGCTGGCGGCCGGTGTTCTGTGTGCCGGAGGGTGTGCGCAGAAGGGACCGATAGAGGGGGAGTACATCGATATGGCGGACTACGACGTGCCGGTGACGGAGGCCGTGGAGGTGCCGCACGTGATGGACGGGACGCTGGCTTTCGGGGCTACGGATGTGCTGCTGGTGGATTCGGTGCTGCTGATAGTCCGGCAGTTCAGCGATCATTTCATTCATCTGGTGGATCTCCGTTCGGGTGAGACCGTCGCTAAGGTGCAGCATGTCGGACGCGGCCCCGGAGAGGCGGTCAATACGTTCTGTGCCGGCGTGTCCGGGGACGGGGAATATTTCTGGGCCCATGACATGCAGCTGGGCCGCATCAATGTGTACCGCATGAGCGATGTGCTTTCGGGCAACGGTATGCCCTCACGCAGCCTGACTTTCGAGGACCGTTTCAGTCAGGGTCACGTGATGGATGTAGTCTTGGCCGAAGGCAGGATATACACGGCTCCGGAAGGCATAACTGATGATGTAAGCCGATTTGTGGTGTATGACAGCACGTTCAACAATCCGCAGGGTATGGGTGAGTGGCCTGCTCTGGAGGGCACTGCCGGTCTGCCCGGTCCGGCCTATTCGTCTGTATTTGAAGGTTCTCTGGCATATATCCCGGGAGCGGGCCGTCTGGCCGTCGCCCATCATTACGAGCCTCTGGTCAGCATCTACTCCATGGACGGGGCCCTGCTTTCCAACACCTGGGGGCCGGATGGGTTCATGCAGGAGTTCAACGTCAATGAGAACAATGCGACGCAGTACGGGGATGTCGTTATGTACGGTTCTATGGTAGGATGGGAAGAGGAAGTCAGGTCGCTCTATTCAACTCTGAGGAGTCATGAAGGGCGGCTGTATGCACTTTTTACAGGAGAGAGAATGTCTGCTGTGCCGGAAGATGCAGCTGTGGAAGAGCCTGCTGCGGGCAGCCGTATCATAGTCCTGGACAGTAACGGAGTGCCGCTGGAGGAAATCCGGACAGGCCGGGTGCTCATGAGATTTGATATTGACCCTGAGACCCGGGATATCTGGGGATTTGACGGGGACTATAATTTATACCATTACAAATATTGACAGATATGAAGCACACCTTCAGAATTATTATCATGACGGCGCTCCTGACAATGTCCGCTGCTGCTGCCGATGCGCAGATTCTCCTTGGCGGAGGCGGGCTTGAGCCTCTGGACAGGGAGACGGTGATTACCGACCTGTCTTCCCCGGCCGGCAGCGGCAACCTGTTTGTGAGCATCAGCGTGGACTGTCCCGACGGCTCCGACTCGACATACTACTACGTCACCTCTTCCTATGAAGCTGCATGTGAGGCTGCTGGCATCAAGCTTTCCGAACTGACGAATATGATGCAGTTTACCGACGAGGGTTATATCCGCAGCTATCTGGAGCATTTCCTCGGACGTTTTCCCAAGATAGACTTGTGGATAAGCCTGTCCGCCACAAAAGAGTGATTCCGTTGTCAATAACATAAAACGCACATAGTATGAAAAGAACCTTTACTCTGGCCCTGAGCCTTGTGTTGATGTCCGTGATGGCCCTCGGGCAAAGCCTTGAACCGTTTTTCTCCTCAAAGCCGGGCCGCGTGCTCGTCTATGAAAACCTGGATGCGGACGGCAATCTGATATCTGTCAATGCCGACTCGCTGGCCGTGATGACCGGAGACTTCGAGGAGGGACAGGCGACAGTTGTCTCCACCATCATCAATCAGGGAGACTCCAGCCGTTTCCGTTCAAAAGTCCTGATGAAATTCGACCGGGGTGAGGTGATAATGGACATGGCCGCCCTCATGGAAGAGGCCATGCAGGAAGGCATGAGGCAGTCCATGGACGCGATGGGCGGCGGCGAGGATGCGGAGAGCCAGGCAGCCATGAATGAGATTCTGGACAGGACCACTGTCACCGGTGAATGCCGGGGAATACCGGAGGAGCTGTCTGTGGGCATGGAACTGACTGATTACGAAATAGAGATAAAAGTCATGTTCATCACCTCCAAGATGGGCTGCAGGGACCGGAAAGTCATCGGCCGGGAGTCCGTAACCACTCCTGCGGGGACATTCGACTGCTATGTGGTGGAGGAGACTATGACGGCCAAGGCCATGATGGTCAATGAAAAGACCCGTCAGGTGTCGTGGTACGCCCGCGGCATCGGCCTGGTCAGGCAGCAGACCTTTGACAAGAAAAAACTCACCGGCACCACCATACTCACCTCCATCCGCTGACACCCACCATCAAACACCAGGAATCATGAACCTAAAGTCCACTGTATTCACTATAATCCTGATCGCTGCGGCATACATCAGCTCGTCGGCGGCGACAGACACCCTCAGCACCGTAAGAGATGACCGGAAGGACAGCAAGCTCGTCCGTTTCCTTTCGGAAAAGGTAAGCGTAAGCGGCTATGCCCAGGCCGGATACCAGTACGACACCTACGACATGGCGCATGAAGGGGCATTCAACAAGTTCAATCTGTACAGGGCAATGATCATCGCCGACATCAAGCCGATCAAGCATCTGGATCTCTACTTCATGGCCGACGTGTCCAAATTCAAGCTGCACGAACTGTTCATCCGATACAACCCGGTCGATGCGTTCTACATCAGGCTCGGACAGTACAAGACCCCATTCACGATTGAGAGCAATATGTCTCCCTCCGTCCTGGAAATAATAAAAGGCGCCCAGGCAGTCCAGTACCTTGCAGGTATCAACGGTTCGGACACATGTTTCGGAGGAGGAGCCGGCAGGGATCTGGGTCTGGAAGTAGGAGGCGCATTTCTGAAAATAGGAAAGGACAACCGCAATCTGATAGAATACAGAGTAGGTATCTTCAACGGAGAACCGTTCAACACGGCCGAGACCAACAACCGGAAGGACGTGGTGGCAAGCCTGGCTCTCAGACCTGCGAGCATACTCAAGCTGCACGGTTCAGTCTATATCGGAGAAGGGACGGCACAGAGGGACAGCCCCTATGGAAGTTTCAAGGCCGGGGAGACATACCGGAGGGACAGATGGAGCGCAGGACTGGAACTGAAGGCAGGGCCGGTATATCTCAGGAGTGAATACATGGAAGGTCTCGACGCATCCGTCCGGAGCCGGGGCGCATACGCCACACTGACCGGATCTCCCGCAAAATTTCTGGACATAGTGGCATCGGTGGATTATCTGGACCGGAATATCGCCCTGAGCGACTGGCAGTGCAACTACATCTTCGGACTTCAGTGGAACATCTACCGCAAATGCCGTCTCCAGGCGCAGTACGTCTACCAGCAGCGTTCCAAGGACAGCAAGGGCATCTACAGCGGCATCCCCTCCTCGCACATGATCATCACGCAGCTTCAAGTCGGCTTCTGATGCGCGACATCAACAGTAAGCAGGCGAGCACCCATTTCCCAGAAAAGCCTGTAAATTAATACATTCCAAAAACAACGAGTAACTTTAGTCGGGTTCGGAGCCACCCGAAAGAACACTCTGTTTTGTAACTAACTGATTACTGAGCGTTTACGAAACGCCCCCGCTGCAGTACTTACAGTTAGCGAATATATGCGGCCTGTCACCTGCCATTCAAATCAAGTACTCTCAACGGCTACAACGGCAACGTCATAAAAATTATCTCATTTTCCGGATAAGGTCTGTCGATCGGAGATGCCAAAAATATCAACTCATTCCGGTCGTAACCCAAAAACGTTACGAAATCCCATCTGTCCGCAAAACCATCAAAAAGCCCCATCAGATATAACGTATGAGTATCCTGATCCACGATAAAATTAGATGTTTCTCCATTAGCATACTCATCATCCGGCATAGCCCAGACTCTTTCCATAAGGCCGCAGGCATATCTGTCTCCGATGACTACCGGAGACCTCAGATAAAGATTTTCATACTCAGAAAGAGCCTTGACATCCAGGTCCAGTCTGTATTCCTTGACAATATGACCGTCAAACCGATCCAGCAGATATACTCTCGGCGGATGAACACTGTTCACCATATAGCCTTCTGCAACATTCTGAAACTTCGGCACACCGACATACATCTTCCTTTCCACGCCAGGTCTCGGAAACAGTACCAGACTCTCTTCAGAAAGATTCCAGTCCATTGCAACCACCTCCTTCTCTGGCAACGAATATGGCGTATCACCACCTATTCCAAGCAGATAACCGCAATTGGCCAACGGGACAATGCTCTCAATCGGGAAGTCCACATGTCTTCTTCTGACAAGATTGCCGTCATGGTCATAACACAGGACCTTCCGGCCGGCACTGTCCGCCACAAATATTTCCGACCCGTTCCAGAACATATCCGCTACAGAAAGGTAGGTCTGTGAATAATCCGGAGCACCTTCATTCACAACCTCCACATAATTGGTCCTGCGTATCTCCGGCAGCTCATCACGCGTATAACCCAACCGTCCCAGATGCGCTCCGCTCTCATCAAAGATTTCTATTTCAGGGATATGGCGTTTAATACTATAGTCGTACCACTCGTATAGTACATAAAGTCTGTTCCAGGCACGCAGTACTTTTATCAAATGCCATTCCTTATCCCAGTCCAGCAGCACAGTCCGCATCTCCATCTTCTCAAGATCCAGGCTGTCAAATGGCAGTATCCGATAATCTGACATATCCACCGTATCCACAGGGTAATCCTGCGCGGACAATACCGGAATCTGCAATAAGAGCAGGGCTATAAAACAAACTGTCTTCCTCATAAATACATTTTTCTCAAAGATAGGCATTTTTCAACAATAAACCGCCGGCCCTGGAAATCTCCGGAACCGGCGGCATATCAATCAGACTATTCTAAAATTTGTTTACTTCAACAGGTGCTCGTCGATAATCTGCTTGAGCTGGGCTTTTGACGGAGCACCCGGGCTCATCGACGGCTCACCGTCGGCGGGGATGAAGAGCAGGGTGGGCACCGAACGGATTCCGAAGGCACCGGCGAGCTCGCGCTCCTGGTCCACGTCCACCTTGTAGATTACGAGTCTGTCGCCGTACTCCTTGGCAAGTTCCTCGAGCACGGGGCTCAGGGCCTTGCAGGGGCCGCACCAGGTGGCGAAGAAGTCCACGATGGCGGGCTTGGTCCCCTCGTATTTCCAGGCCTGTGAATCGGCCTCGTAGTTCCACACTTTCTGCAGAAATTCAGCTTTGGTCAGATGTATTGTTCCTGTTTCCATTTTTTCCTCGTTTTTTCCGGACTCCCTCTCCTGTCCGTATGCCGTCAGAGGCAGGGCGGACAGAAGCAGGGTTCCGGCCATAAGCAGTGTTGTAGCTATCCGTTTCATTATTTTCTGTAAATTTTGTCCTCTATCTTCTCCTTGGGGAGCTGACGGGTACAGAAGAACCAGTCGTAGCACTTCAGATCCTTGTCGTCTCCGTCCATCCGGCTCTTGGCCACTCCGCAGGAACCGGCCGTGGGCACTATCACCTCATCTCCGGGCTGCCAGTCGGCGGGCAGGGCGACACCGAACTCATCGGCGGTCTGCAGTCCCACCAGTACTCTCTTGAGCTCATCAAAATTCCTGCCAAGCGAGAGGGGATAGTAGATGATGGTGCGGATTACGTTCTTCGGGTCGATGAAGAAGACGGCGCGGACGGCCTGGGTGGCACTCTCGCCGGGCTGGATCATGCCGTACTTGCGGGCGATGTCCATGGTGATGTCCTCGATCAGGGGGAACTTCACCTCGACGTTCTTCATGCCCTTGTACTGGATCTTCTCCTGGATGGTGCGCAGCCAGGCGATGTGGCTGTAGAGTCCGTCCACGGAGAGGCCGATGAGCTGGGTACCCAGGGCCTCGAACTCGGCGGCACGGGAGGCGAAGGTCATGAACTCGGAGGTGCAAACGGGGGTGAAGTCGGCTGGATGGCTGAAGAGAATCTTCCATTTGCCCTTGAAATCCTCGGGGAAGCGGATCCTGCCCTGGGTGGTCACGGCCTCGAAAGCGGGGGCCTGATCGCCGATGCGGGGCATGGGATAATACTGCTGCTGTGTCTGATTCTGAATGTTGTTGTTGCTGTCCATAACTATTACTTTTTAATGATTAATATTCCGTTGTGTTTTGTTTTACGGTGCAAAGATATGGCGGCGGTTTTGATAAATCAAATCGATATTTTTTATATTCTCATAGATAATTTCTATATTCGCCGGCAGTATGAAGACAGACTCCAACCTCAGCATTACCGCCCTGCGCTACATCGTCGCAGTGGACACCCACCGCAACTTCGTCCGGGCCGCCGAGGCCTGCGGCGTCACCCAGCCGACCCTCAGCGCGGGCATCCGCAGCATAGAGACCGCCCTGGACGTGACCATATTTGACCGCGGAGCCCATCCCGTCCGACCCACCGCCCTCGGAGAGAAGATCATCGCCCAGGCCCGGGTGACCCTGCACAACGCCTCTCAGATCGAGGAGATAGTCGCCGTCGAGAAGGGAGACGAGAGCGGAGAGGCCGTCATGGGCATCATCCCGACCATTGCCCCCTACATCCTCCCCGGACTCTTCCGGAGGATGCACGAAGAGCACCCGTCCATACATCTGCGCGTGTCCGAGATGCGCACCCGCTTCATCGTGGAGAAACTGCTGGCGGCGGAGATTGACATGGCCATCCTGGCCACTCCGCTGGAGCAAAAGGGCCTGCTGGAAATACCATTGTACTATGAGAAATTCGTGGCGTACATCTCCCCGTCCGACGAGCTGCACGCCATGAGCGAAGTGCCGGCCGACCGTCTGGCCTCCGACCGCCTGTGGATACTCGAGGAGGGCCACTGCCTCCGCAGCCAGGTCTTCAACTTCTGCCACAGCCGCCGGACCCGCACCGAATACCAGGCCGGCAGCATAGACACCCTCGTGCGGATAGTGGACACCAACGGCGGCTACACCGTCATCCCCGAGCTGCACGCCGCATTCCTCACCGAAGAGCAGCGCGGGAACCTCAGGCCCATCGTCCGGCAGAACGGCGGGACACCGGCCACTGACATTGCTCCCTCAGGCGGCATCCCGTCCTCCGGCTGCCCCACCTGTGTCCCCGTCCGCGAAGTCTCCCTCGTCATCCGCGAGGACTTCGTCCGCGAACGCCTGCTCAACGTCATCGCCGGCTGCATCAGGCACATCGTCCCGGAAGAGATGCTCGACTCGCGGCTCAAACGCTTCGCCATCAAACTCTAAAGCATTCTCATATCCTCCCCGGCCCTCCGACGGAGGGCGACCCGGGGCCGCGAGTTCGAGGAACAACCCGGAAGGTCCGGGCATGAAAAAAGGTCAGCGGTAAACTGACCTTTAGAGCGGAAAACGAGACTCGAACCCACGTCTGCGACGTGGACACGCGCCTTTTTTACATCCTCCCCAGCCCTCCAAAGGAGGGAGAACGGGGCCGCGAGTCCGAGGAAAAGCGCAATGGTCAGGGCATAAAAAAAGGTCAGTGGAAAACTGACCTTTTGAGCGGAAAACGAGACTCGAACTCGCGACCCCGACCTTGGCAAGGTCGTGCTCTACCAACTGAGCTATTTCCGCGATTGGGACGGCAAAGATAGGCATTAATTTTTTATTTCCAAACTTTTTGACAACATTTTTAAAATTTGGGCAATCGGGCTGCGGATAGAAGTATTTTGGAATGACTATCCGCAGTATTCCGCATAGCGGTGAGAGTACCCCATGAAGCACCACCCGGTTCGTCAAGACTCTGAATTCCAGGCATATTCCTCTGACGTAGGTGCCCTATGGCCTGAAAAAACAGACCATAGGGCAACCGTCATATTCAATAGTCGCTGATTGGCAGCCGGTTATGATTGATGCCAGTGCCTTATGGGTCAGGTTGAGAGCCGCTGGATGCTTACGATCAATGATCAGGGCGCAATCCCGCCGGCGCAACATACTGCGCCAGGTATCCAGCCGCCAAGTACAACCGCCCGGCCCATCTCTCAGCCCCGTTCTTCCGATCCACTCCTCCCGACATCCTCACGTTGCTTTTTAGTTGTACTGCAACCACCTGATTGACCGGGCATTGCATTTTGCGTAAAATATTAAGTGACGGCAAAAAGGCTCATTCTGAGAGGAATCCGCCCCACTTAAAATATCGGCTGATGGATAAAGTGTTTATATCCAAGCACATGCAACTCTACTAAAAAGCAACGTGAAGGCTGCAGGAGGTATCTTTGCGGATAATCATTATTTTGGTTATCTTTGTGCGATATTATAAAAATAAGGAGAGGATGAGGCGTAGGAACAGAATGCAGAGGCCCGTCAACATAGGCGGGACTGGAAGGGAAAGGAAATCCGGACGTAGAGCCGGAACACCGCATGACGGCAGAGCCGGACGAGGTGATATAAGGTACGGACACATGATGAGAGAGGCAAGGCACGGAGACAATGCCGGCGACTGCACACGGGAAGATGACAAGACCGCAAGCGGCAATGTCGGCATAGGAAGAGCAGGCGAGAACGCGGCTTTGGAATACCTTTTGCAGAACGGATATAAGTTGCTTGAAAGAAACTGGCATTGCAGGCATAAGGAAGTTGACCTGATAGTCGGGCATGAAGACGGCATCCATATCGTCGAGGTGAAAACGAGGACCGGACCGACATGCCTGGAGCCTGAGCGGGCTGTGAACTACAGAAAACAGCGCAACCTGAAAGCTGCGGCAGGAGCCTACCTCCGGGCACGGAAGATGCAGGCAGACATCCATTTCGACATCATATCCGTCATACTCGACAGAGAGCGCAGTATCCGCCGTATAAGTTTCATCAAGGACGCATTCTTTCCGATTGAGAATGAGAGACAGAGCATAACTATATAAAAGAACCTGATATGGACAAGAACTTCTATTGCGTGATTATGGCCGGAGGGGTCGGAAGCCGTTTCTGGCCTATAAGCAGAAACGCATTACCCAAACAGTTCCTCGACATTCTGGGAATAGGAAAGAGTTTTCTACAGCTCACATACGACCGTTTCACAAAGATTGTCCCTAAAGAGAATATCATAGTGGTGACCTCAGCCGCCTACGCCAACCTGGTACAGCAGCATCTGCCTGACCTTCCGTCCGAGAACATCCTGGCGGAGCCCTACAGGCGCAACACCGCCCCGTGCATAGCCTATGCAGCCACAAAGATACGCCACCAGAATCCGAACGCCACAATGGTTGTAGCTCCATCAGACCATTTCATATCCAACGACGCACTGTTTATAGACACTATCTCTGCAGCGCTGAAATATGCATCGGAGAAAGACGAGCTGTTCACACTCGGCATTGACCCTACCCGTCCTGAGACAGGGTACGGATACATCCAATGCAACATGAAGCAGTCCAAGACCATTGACGGCAACATCGCATACAAGGTGAAGACTTTCACGGAAAAGCCCAGTGAGGATCTTGCCAAAGTATTCGTAGACAGTGGAGAATTTCTCTGGAACTCCGGCATTTTCGTATGGAATGTATCGGCCATATGCTCTGCCTTAGAGAAGTGGCTACCCGAGGTGTACTCTCTGTTCAGGGAGGGGGACAGATACTACGACACACCCAATGAACTGGATTTCATAACCAGAATATACGAGGACTGTCCTGCCATCTCTATCGACTATGGAGTAATGGAGAAGACAAGCCGCGCCTGGGTATTCCAGGCCTCGTTCGGATGGTCCGACCTTGGTACGTGGGAATCTCTTTACCTCCATGCAGAGAAGGACGCCAACGGCAATCTCATCAAATGCAACGACAGCCTGATAGACTCCACATCCGGCAGTGTCATCATCTCCCGCGAGAAAGACAAACTGGTAGTGGTCAAAGGTATGAAGGACTATCTCATCATCAACACCGACGATGTTCTGATGATATGCCCCAGGGACGGAGCCAAGTTCAAGGAGATCATCACGGACTTGGCCGTCAATGAGAAATCGAAATTCATGTAAAATCAAAGGAAAACCATATGACAGACAAAAAACCATTGAAAATAAACATCCAGTCCGAGATAGGAGATCTTGAGGCCGTGTTGCTCCATACACCAGGAGCGGAAGTTGAGAACATGACTCCCAAAATGGCCCAGAGAGCCCTTTACAGCGACATTCTCAACCTCTCGATCGCACAGGAAGAATACAAGCAGCTCAGCGGTGTGCTGTCCCGGCTCGCGAAAGTCTACAGCGTCCACGACCTGCTTGTAAAAGTGCTTGACAACGAAGTTGAGAGACAGGCACTTGTCGGCAAGATCTGCGTTATGGAGCAGGTCACCGACTACTTCGACATGCTCATGGAGATGTCCTCAACCAGACTGGCAAAGGTACTCATCGAGGGACTTCCGGCCAAAATCAACACCCTGACATCGTTCCTCAACGAGGACTATTACGCCCTCTTCCCTCTCTATAACTTCTATTTCACCCGCGACGCGGCTGTGACAATAGGCGACAACGCCCTCATCTGCAAGATGGCCAACAAGGTGAGAATGCGCGAGTCCCTGATTATGGAGGCCATCTACAAGGGCAGCGGTGAGTTTGAGTGCGGCATCATCAACGCATACGACCACCAGCCGGGCAACACCAATCTATATATGGAAGGCGGTGACATACTCATTGCCAGAGATGACATTCTGCTGATAGGCAACGGCATGAGAACCAGCACCCAGGGCATAGACATGCTGGCGTCAAGACTGGGAGCACTCGCACCCGAAGGACGGCGACATATCATCGTGCAGCAGCTTCCTCACTCCCCTGAGTCGTTTATCCATCTCGACATGGTATTCACCCTGCTCGACAGGGACAAATGCATGGTGTTCGAGCCTCTCATCCTGGGAGACAACCAGTATCAGACAGTCCACATCACCATGGAGAACGGCAAGGTGGTCAAGATCAACAGCGTATCCAACATCCTCTCCGTCCTGCGCAGGCTAGGCATGGATCTGGAGCCGATCATCTGCGGCGGTGAGGCCGACGAATGGGATCAGGAGAGAGAGCAGTGGCACAGCGGAGCGAACTTCTTCGCATTCGCACCCGGCAAGGTCATATCCTACGCGCGTAATACCCACACCCTTGACGAGCTGGCTAAGCACGGCTTCGAAATCATCCCGGCATGGGATTTCATCGATGGCAAGGCCTCTGTGGAAGGCGACAAGAGATGCGTCATCACCATAGAAGGCTCGGAACTGCCCCGTGGAGGCGGCGGAGCCCGCTGCATGACCATGCCTCTGTCACGCAAAGCGGTAAAATGGGAATAACACATAACTCACAGTCATATACGATAAACGATGCTCAACGAGAAGATTGAAAGCATCCTGAAAGAAATTCAGGATGCCAAAGCCAAGAGTGAAAAGGAAATAGAAGAGTTAAGAATCCATCTTCTGGGAAAGAAGGGCGAGATCACCCAACTTTTCGACGAGTTCAGGACCATCTCGGCCGACCGCAAGAGGGAGTTCGGACAGAAGCTGAACAACCTCAAGAACATGGCGACAGCCAAGATTGAGGAACTTCGGGCAAAGGCGGGCGAGTCCACGGAAGGCTCTGTCCCCTCATTCGACATGACCATGCCCGGAGACCATTTCGAGTTGGGAACCCGTCACCCTATCTCCATCACCCGCGAGGAAATAATCTCCATCTTCCGCAAGCAGGGCTATGCCCTGGCGGAAGGCCCCGAGATAGAGGACGACCATCACGTCTTCGAGGCCCTCAACTTCCCTCCGGACCATCCGGCCAGGGACATGCAGGACACATTCTTCATCTCATCAGGAGTCAATCCGATACTGCTGCGCACCCACACCAGCTCAGTGCAGGTGAGGACCATGGAGACCCGCAAGCCCCCGATCAGGGTTATCTGCCCGGGCAGAGTATTCCGCAACGAGGCCATCTCCGCCCGCGCCCACTGCATCTTCCATCAGGTGGAAGGCCTTTACGTAGACAAGAACGTCTCATTCGCTGACCTCAAGCAGACCATCCTGATCTTCGTAAGGGAGATGTTCGGGCCGGACACCAAGATCCGTATGCGTCCCTCCTACTTCCCCTTCACCGAGCCGAGCACCGAGGTTGACATCAGCTGCAACATCTGCGGCGGCAAGGGCTGCAATATCTGCAAGGGCACCGGCTGGCTGGAGATTATGGGTGCCGGCATGGTTGACCCCAACGTACTGGAAGCCTGCGGCATCGACCCCAAGGAGTACACCGGATTCGCTTTCGGAATGGGTGTGGAGCGCATCGCCATGCTCAAATGGCAGGTCAAGGATCTCCGCCTCTACTTTGAGAACGATATCCGCTTCCTCCGCGAATTCGAGACAGCGATGTAAGAAAATTTGGAGAATTGAAAAATTGTTCTCATATTTGCGCCCGCTTTCGGAAAGAGAGCAGAGTTTGTGGACAGATTTGACTGCTTGCAACCACAATAAAAAATGCTAAAATGATTCTTTCATACAGTTAGTGTTTTGTCAAATCTCTCCGTAGACTCACACGGATGAGATTTATTTTTTTATTATAACACTTGAGAAGCCATGTCATACTTTTTCACTTCAGAATCAGTTTCAGAAGGCCATCCAGACAAAGTGGCCGACCAGATATCGGACGCCATTCTCGATGACTTCCTGCGTCAGGACTCCGAGGCCAAAGTGGCCTGCGAGACCTTCGTAAGCACAGGACTCGTCGTTATCTGCGGCGAGGTACGCTCCGAGAACGCATACGTGGACATACAGCACGTGACCAGAGGAGTCATAGACCGCATCGGCTATACCAAGGCCGACTACATGTTCGACTCCAAGTCATGCGGAATACTCTCTGCACTGCACGAGCAGTCTCCCGACATCAACAGAGGTGTTGTCAATGAGGTCAAGGAGGAACAGGGTGCCGGAGATCAGGGCATGATGTTCGGATATGCCTGCAACGACACCGAGGAATACATGCCTCTGCCGTTGACCCTGGCCCACATCACCCTGATAGAGCTTGCCAAGATACGCCGCGAGGAACCGCAGCTGATGCCATATCTTCGCCCGGACGCCAAGTCACAGTACACCATAGAGTACAGCGACGACCACAAGCCCGTAAGAGTTCACACCATAGTAGTCTCTACCCAGCACGATGACTTTCCTGCCGCCCCGGGCATGATTCCCGGCACTCCGGAGAACGATGCCGCCATACAGGCCCGTATCAAGGACGACATAGAGCGGATAGTCATTCCCCGAGTCATCGCCCGCCTGCCGGAACGAACCCGCAAGCTGTTCGACGGCAACATCATACTGCATGTCAATCCCACCGGCAAGTTCGTCATCGGAGGCCCGCACGGGGACACCGGACTCACCGGCCGCAAGATTATCGTGGACACCTACGGAGGCAAGGGCGCGCACGGAGGCGGAGCCTTCTCGGGCAAGGATCCCAGCAAGGTGGACCGCTCGGCCGCATACGCTGCCCGCTACATTGCCAAGAACATGGTGGCAGCCGGCGTGGCTGACGAGATACTCATCCAACTGGCCTATGCGATAGGCATCGCCGAACCGGTCAGCATCTTCGTAGACACCTACGGCACATCAAAAGCCGGACTGACTGACGGAGAGATAGCCGCCAGGATACGCTCCCTCTTCGACCTGCGGCCTGCAGCCATCATTGAACGTTTCGGCCTCAAGAACCCCATCTACCTGCCGACAGCCTCCTACGGACACTTCGGACGCGACCCGTTCAGACGCAAAGTCGAAGTCATTCGCGACGGCCGGAAAGTGGAAAAAGAACTCCAGTTCTTCGGTTGGGAGCTTCTTGACTCCGTAGACCGGATACGCAAGGAATTCGGCTTGTAACACCTTCTGTCATGGAAACAGCACAAGAACGGCGCAACAAAGTCCTCAACAGGCTTCAAGAACTGGGCATCAGCTACATAATGCACGAGCACCCGCCGCTTCCTACCATAGAGGAGGCGATGAAATACTGGAAGGACTTCGACTCCACACACTGCAAGAACCTGTTTTTCCGGAACCACAAAGGCAACCGGCACTATCTGGTCATACTCGAGTGCCACAAGCAGATGGACATACACGGACTGGAGCATCAACTGCATCAGGGCAAGCTGTCATTCGCATCAGAGCAGCGTATGGAAAAATACCTCGGTACGGTACCCGGTTCAGTATCACTCTTCGGACTTATCAATGACCCCGATCATCAAGTCAAGCTCTATCTGGACAAAGACCTGAGGCAGGCCGAAAAGGTCACATTCCACCCAAACGACAACACAGCCTCACTGGAAATTTCCCGTGACGATATGTACCGTTTTGTCCAGCTGTGGGGAGGTGAATGGGAAGAACTTTAAAAGTTGCAGGATATCGGCAGAGCACAAAAAAAGGCTGGGGACAAAACCTCAGCCTTTTGTATATTCAGGTGTGCCTTACTATTACATAATGATGCCGTTACCTTTCAGGCAGGAAACCACTGCCACTGCCACAAATACAAGGCAGATGATGGTAGCCACGATGTAGGAAATAACTTTCAGACGGCTGATCCAGATATTGTTGTTCCAGCCAAGAGTGTGGAATGCGCTCCAGAAACCGTGGGTCAGGTGCATCCACAGAGCCACGAACCATACTACATAGATTGCAGTCACCCAGCCGCATTTGAATGTATCGAGCAGCAGCTGATAGGGATCCGCCAGATCCTCGTGAGCCACGCCCTGGAACTGCTGCAGCTGCATGTCAGCCCAGAAGTGAGTCAGGTGAAAAGCAAGGATACCGAGAACGACGATTCCGAGCACCAACATGTTCTTGGCTGCCCAGTTGTCGGCCTGGCTCTTGTTGGCTACAGCGTAGCGGTTGTTGCCACGGGCCTTATAGTTGGTCCAGGACAGATAGATGGCATAAATGATGTGGATAATGAATCCCGCTGCAAGAATAGGCACCATAACGGTGATGATCGGCAGAGCCATAAAGTCGCATCCGGCCCTGAAAGCATCGGCGCTTATCAGGGACAGGCCGTTGATGGTCGCATGCAGGAGAAGGAAGATTATCAGGAACAATCCCGTTACACTCATTATAAGTTTCTTCCCTATGGAAGAAGTGAAAATATTAGCCATTGCGTCGTGTTGTTTTTGTTTTTCGTGGCAAAGATAAGAAACACTTTCGAATTTTCAACAAATTATCTCCACACATTACAGCCTGCGCCCATAATACTCTCACTGACCGCTAAAACGCAATTATCGAACGCACCAGACAGCCTCCGCTCTTATCAAAACCCTCTATCCTGCCTGTCTATAACCGATCGGCCAATGAATAGGGGGAAAGTGAACCGAAATCGCGGGAAATCCCGGCCTTTCCCCAAGAGAGTCCTTATCTGTTGACGTATTCATTGGGGTCTGAGGCTCCTTCGAGTGACATCGTAAAAGGTTCGCTCTTCCAGATGGGACCCCAGTCACCGTTGTCATCAACCGCGAATCCGACAAGGACAAACTCCATACCGTAGTCAGACAGGAAATAAGTCGGGGCATAATCCGTTCCGTGATCATAAAGCTGACTGTACAGCGTCTCATCATCCCAGCCATAAATGGCATCTACCGTGTACAACGCATAATAATACTCCTTGCCGGCCAGTTCCTCAGGCACATCCACAGGCAGCAGACAGTCATAATATCCAGCCGAATATTCCCAGCCTCCGTCAGGGTCAGCTTCTGCCAACTGCATCAAATCATACCAAGGTCCATATTCCAGACTGAACTCCAATGAGCCCACCTGGGTGGCATTGGTTTCAAATGATTCCAGGAAAAGTTCCGTAGTAATCTCTCCGTTATAATTTCCATATGCTATGGCATAGTACTCAGTTCCGGGAGTGAGTTTGCCATAAGTGTCTATATAGCGGCCGGTACGGACAGGTGCCCACAGACGGTTGGCACAATAATCAATAATCTCGTCTTCAGTCATACCTTCAAACTGCGCGGCCTCTGTCACAATATACGCAAACGGATCATCATTACTAGGCAGGAACTCTATGCTTGCCTCACGGGAAGTGACATCGGTGACATTGATAGTTATGACGTTGGAGCTTCCCGATGCGCTTCCGGTTGTAAAATCATACGTCACAGGCTCGGAGCACAGCCATGCCATGTCGTCCAGGGCGAACACTGCCAGACGGCACTCCTTCTCAGGCATAAGGTCATCAAGCACCCATGTCTCCTCTCCCTGTTTGGCATAAGTCTGAAGAATCTGTTCAGGAGTCATCCCGTAATACGTCTCATAGTGCATTCTATCCGTATTCCACGTATTGGAGCACCATACGGCAAAATCCATACCCGCATCTATATTTTCCGTCTCCCAGGCATCCACGAGATAATATCCGTCATAATTTTCAGGAGCCACATCCGCTGTTACGACATGCCCGCTGACACTTACATTAAGAGTGAAATCCAATTGATCCAGAGGCTGAGTACGAACCCTGCACACAGCCACGTCAGTAAGCACCTCCAAAGTCAAGGTATCTATACCGTATGCATAGAGAACATACTCAGTATCCGGTTCAGCGTTGCACAGATAATCAGGCATATCTCCTATAAGTACATCTTCAGCGACCGCCTGGGCCTCCGTCATGTCGTACATATATGCCATCCATTCATAATAGGTCATGTCTGACCTCAGAAGAGAGTCCGTATCCGGAAACGAGTCGTACACATCTGCCGTCTTGAAGAACACCAGGTAATTCATCTCCTTATCCGACGGAGTAATGGCCACCGAGAAATAACGCTGACCTATCTCATTTACCTCAAATGAAATAGTCGCTTTATCCGGATCCGGTTCCTCACCGGACATACCGTTCTGCTTAATCTCTACAGAGAATGAAAGCGGCTCTCCTCCTGAATAATCATATCTGACTGTCATCTCTGTACTTCTGGCCTCCTCAGACTCATTGGGCGAGACACTGAAATGCACCGTTCCCAAAGTACTGTAATCAATTGAAGGGATCCACTCATCAGCGTCAGGCTCACAGAATACACTTATAAAACCTCCTTCTACGGGATTTTCCAGTTTGTAGGCAATATCAAACTCTCCGCCTTCTGCCGGTACTGACACAGACTCCTCTGACTCAGGAGTCAGCACAGGAAGCGCAATTTCCGGCTCTTCAGGTTTACAGCCGGCTATAGTCATGGCCATGAAAATGGCTGCAGTAAATGTAGATAAAGATTTTTTCATAAGAAGGATTATTAGTAATTTTGAAACAAAAATAAAACATACGTTTTAAAGAAACGTTGTAGTAATACTATTTTTCATGATGGACACCGACACAGACTTTAGAGACATACTTCGGAACGAAGGCAGGTTTGTACCCAGCAACATACTGATTGACAAGCTATTGATGTACTCAGAAGAAATAAGGCTGAAGCCTGGCGGAGTCCTTATCGGATACGGACAGACCGATACGAACATCTATATAGTGAAGGAGGGCATCATCCAGCTGCTGTATTTCAAAGGTGAAAAGGAAGTCACTTTCGGTTTTGCATTTCCGGGCACTTTCATGTGCTCTCCTCAGTCAGTGTATATGAACCATCCTTCCGTCATGCAGATAGAATCATGCAGGATTACCTCCTCGGTACTGAGAATCTCAAAGGCAGATTTCTTCTCATTGATGAAACAGTCCCATGAATTCTCGCTCTGGATGTTCGACATAGCTATGGGACAGTTCTACACATCCGAACTGAAAATGATACAGATCAACGGCTCTGCCGAGGACAGGTACCGCAATCTGCTGAAGTTCAGGCCGGACATTGCGAGTGCCATATCTGCCAACAGGATGGCCTCATACCTCAACGTCACGCCGTCGTGGCTGTGCAAGATACGCAAGAAACTGCTGTATGAGTAAACTCGTTCCCATACCTTTTATAATAGCCGGGCCGTGCAGCGTGGAGAGCCCGGAACAGATAATGGCGGCAGCTGAGGGCATAAGCAAGGCCGGCGTCACGATGCTGCGCGGAGGCCTCTGGAAGCCCCGTACTCATCCCGGCTGCTTCGAGGGAGTCGGAGAGACCGGTGCCCGGTGGCTCCGCGATGCGGGCAGGGCCACCGGCATGAAGACCATCACCGAGGTGGCGAATGCCAGACACGTGGAGGTAATCCTCAAATACGGAATAGACGCGGTATGGATAGGAGCACGGACCACCGGCAATCCGTTTCTGGTGCAGGAGATAGCCGATGCCCTGAAGGGTACGGGCCTGCCGGTATTCGTCAAGAATCCGCTGGTGCCGGATCCCGAACTCTGGCTGGGAGCCGTAGAGCGGCTTTCCGGCTGCGGATGCGGCCTGGTCTGCGCCGTACACCGCGGCTTCCACTCCTACGGTGAGAGCATCTACCGCAACTCTCCCTTCTGGCAGATACCGGTGGAGCTGCACAGACGGATGCCCGAAATACCCGTACTCTGCGACCCCAGCCATATCGGAGGGCGGCGCGACCTGGTCAGAAGTCTGTCGCAGCAGGCCATGGCCTTGGGATTCGACGGCCTGATGATAGAGGTACACCCGGACCCGGACAAGGCCCTGAGTGATGCCGCGCAGCAGATAACTCCTGCTGAACTGGCACAGCTTCTGAGCTCGTTGAAGATGCGCGGCAACTCCGCTCCGGGAGCGGAAGCCGCAGCGGCCCTGGACAGCCTGCGCAGCGATATCGACAGGATAGACTCCTCGCTGATAGATCTGCTGGCCGAGCGGATGAAGATATCCGAAGCCATCGGCGAGGTCAAGGAGAAGAGCGGACTGACCGTCCTGCAGACCGGCCGCTGGAACTCAGTGCTGGCCAAAGTACGCGCCCTGGCACAAGAAAAAGACCTCGACGAGTCTTTCATCACCGAGGTCTTCAATCTGATTCACCGCGCCTCCATGGAGCGGCAGATCAATAAGTAACTATCTGGCCGAATAAGTCAGCACGATGTAGGCGCAGTTGCTGTCCGGAGCCGCCTCCGTGGTAAACACCACATCGGTAGTGGCCGAGCGCATAGTGGCCTCTATCCTGACCAGTCCCTTGACCATACCCTCGCCCAGATAAGCCAGTTCCTCATCTGTCAGAGTGCCGGCACCGGCAAACTTGTTGGCCGCATTCAGATACTGTGAATCCTCCGTGCTTGCAATCACTTTCCTATTGGAAGTCCCTACATATTCTGTCTCAAGTGTCTTAAGGGCAAAATCGAACAGAGACGCCACATATCTGTAACCGTCCGTACGGTCTGCGGATGCAGCGAAGTTCTCGGATATCATCACCAGAGAGTCAGCCTGCGGTTCAAAAGTGTAAACCAGGTTGACCGACGGCATTATGGATGACACTCCCAGAATAGAGCTGTAGCCGGTCCCGATATACACGCCTTCATTTCCACTGGCCACCAGACCTGGCTCACGGTGCATAGTGACAGCGACCGAGTCTCCCCAGAAAGAGGTGCGGGCATCGCATTTGACCACCTCAAGCCTCCTTTCGGCCGACACGGTCTGCTCGGCCTCTCCGGCAGGAGCGTCATTGAATATCATATACACCTCCAGCCTGACATCCATACTGCCCACTGCCGAAGGGGTATAATAGCACATATACGAGCCGCGGCCGTTCACGAAATCGTAATGCGTGAAGTCCTCCAGCACCTGATTGCCGTTGACGGTCCATCTAGGCTGTATCAGATACAGACTGCCGTGCATCGCGACCGTATCCTCCACCGTAAAGACTACCTGCTGTCCAAGGCCTATCTTATCCTGATTGACATGAATCGTACTGAGCTGAGGAGCCGAAGGGCCTGGATCGCCCTTTTCACAGCTCTGCACAGCCAGAAACGCCAGCACCGCACAGCCTGCAACTATCCACATTCTCCTCATAACCGTACCGTTTACACTGTCATTATCTCTTTTTCCTTGTTGGCCAGGATGGTGTCGATCTTCTTATTGTAGTTGTCAACCTCCTTCTGCACGTCGTTCTCGGCGTCCTTGGCCATATCCTCCGCCAGACCGTCCTTCTGGGCCTTCTTCAACAGGTCGTTGGCCTCCTTGCGGGCGTTGCGGATGGAGATCTTGGCCGACTCGCCGGCTGCCTTGGACTTCTTCACCAGTTCCTTGCGGCGGTCTTCAGTAAGGGGCGGGACGTTGATGCGGATGTGCTCGCCGTTGTTCTGGGGAGTGAAGCCGAGATTGGCGTCCATGATGGCCTTCTCGATCTTCGGTATCATGTTCTTCTCCCAGGGCTGGATCAGCATTGTGCGGGCATCGGGCACAGTGATGCTGGCCACCTGGGGCACGGGAGTAGGATTGCCGTAGTAATCCACCATGACGCTGTTGAACACAGCCGGGTTGGCCTTGCCGGCCCTGTAGGTCTTGAGGTCTTCCTCCAAAAAGTTGACGGCCTCGGCCATCTTTTTCACTGCCGCAGCAATGATGTCTTTTGCATTGTCTGCCATAATATTCTGTTTTAGTTGTTATTTCGTTTGTTTTCCTGTCTACCTGCGCACCAACGTACCTACTTTCTCTCCGGAAAGCAGTTTCTGCAGGTTACCCTCCCGATTCATGTCAAAGACGATGATAGGCATATTGTTGTCATTGCAAAGTGCAAATGCGGTGCTGTCCATCACCTTCAGTCCGTCCAAGAGGGCCTTGTCAAATGTCAGTTCGTCATATCTCACAGCCGTCGGGTCTTTTTCCGGATCAGCGGTATAGACTCCGTCCACCCTGGTACCCTTCAGCAGAGCGTCAGCACCGATCTCGCAGGCCCTGAGAGCCGCCGCAGAGTCAGTGGTGAAGAACGGGTTGCCGGTGCCTCCGGCGATGAGTGCAACCGCACCGCGCTCCATGGCCGCCACGGCATTGTCCCTGGTATAATATTCCGCAATGGGCTTCATCGGAGTAGAGGTAAATACCTCAGCGTCCACTCCGGCACTGCGGATTGCCATCGCCAGACCGAGACTGTTGATCACCGTAGCGAGCATCCCCATACGGTCGCCGCCCACGCGGTCGAAGCCCTTGCCGGCCCCGGAAAGTCCTCTGAAAATGTTGCCGCCGCCCACTACGATAGCGACCTGCACTCCGCTCCTGACCGCAGCGGCCACCTCCGCGGCATAGCGGGCCAGCATCCCTTCATCGATGCCGCGTCCCTCATGTCCTCCGAGGCTCTCCCCGCTGAGCTTCAGCAATACCCTTTTATACTTCATATTATCCGTAATTTGCATTTATCTTGCAAATTTACGGAAAATCTATGGAAAAACCTCCAAAATTCGGCAGATTAACGCAATGTAATCTGTGAATTAAGTAGTTAGGAGAAAATCGCGGAAGTTGGATAGAGGGCTGAATAGCGTTTCAAAGCGGATTGGAGAAAGAGAACGGT
>CASFSL010000004.1 GCA_949297365.1 uncultured Bacteroidales bacterium
CAGATACTGTTGAACTCAAAACATTGTTCTGTAAACCTAACTGCAATATTGTCAATGAACTGAATGATTCAAGTGAACCTACATTGTTTTAATTGTTAAACTTTTTAACTATCCTCCACAATTTTTAGTGGACACAAGTGAGCACATTTTACTAAAGATAGTGAACTGTCTGCTAACGATGAAAGTAATCCTGTGTGGTCATATAAAGATATGAATGCACAAGAGAAACTCATCTCTATTCTAGAAAGTAAAGTTATTAAAGCATCCTCAATGCCTTGGACAAATGCAAGGGCTGTTTGTTTTACGGAGTGTCCATGGTCAAGTTTAATGGCACATACTCAACAATATTCTACATACGGCATCGGATTCAGTAAAAGGATTGTTTATGCAAAACACGGTGGGCCAGTATACTATATGAGACCAGACCATTTTAAACAACAAATGAAAAACAATGCCTTCGATAAGTATGTTTTACCATTTATTACTCCATTTTCGCCTGCATATCGCCCTAAGCATATGAGAGGAAAATACTTTCAAACGGTAGATTACAGTCATGAGAGAGAATGGCGAGTGCCACATGATTTCCCGTTTGCATACGAAGATATTGAATTTGTCATATTAAACGACTACCATGATATGGCTTCATTTCCTAAGCCGCTAAAAGATGTAATAGGTCGCGATAAATTCATTTTAATTGAAAATTATAAGCAGATTGAGACTCTTTGGCCAGTTCATAAAATGTAAGTATATACAATCTTCTTCCATAGTCCCCTTCAAAACAGCGAGGGGATTTTTGTATCATCACATACGACATAATTCCGAGAGGGGAGTATAAATTGAAAATTTGAAGAAACATGGCGTAGGAGTAAGAGAAAAACATACCTTTTGGGTTGTATTTTTATATAACTTTTGTATCTTTGCAGCATGAAAAGGATAATCGCATATAAAGGGTACTATGCCGAATTCATGGCAAAGTTATCGGAGCAGGAGAGGAAGAAGATACTGCGTGCGTTGCTGCTGTTTGAGACGGAGGACAAGATGCCGCATCATTACATCAAGTTTATAAGGGACGGAATATACGAGTTTAGGGTGAACTATGGAAACAATGAGTTCCGGCTGCTCTTTACCTATGACGGAGATACGATAGTCATTCTCTTCAACTGCTTCAAGAAGAAGACGCAGAAGACCCCTAAAAGCGAGATAGATAAAGCAATAAAGTTAAAAAATGAATATTATGAGCACAAATGACATTTATGATGTTAGCGCAGAACTTGAGAAGGAGTTCGGAGCAAAAGGTACGCCTCAGAGAGAAGCAGCGATAAACCATGCATGGGAGGAGTACAATGCTCAGATTCTTCTGGATGCAAGGAAGAATGCAGGACTTACACAGGCAGAGCTGGCCAAGCGCATAGGAGCGGATAAAGGCTATATCTCCCGTGTGGAGCGAGGTCTTACCATACCCACGGTCGCAACACTCTACAAGATAGCAGCGGCAATGGGCATGACAGTTGAGCTGAGACCTCTATAATCTTCGTGATATTACATGTAATCAGGGGGTCGCTGGTTCAAGCCCAGCCGGGTCCACCCTCAAAACCAAGGAGTTGCAGTGATGTCTGCGACTCCTTTTTTCTTTCCGGCACCAACAAAAGCTAACATTTTCAGGCGCATAGGCGCATCTGCAAAAGAGTATGTGTCGGGCAATAAAATGATAACCTTCTCCGCCCGCCTTCTGAAGGTGATGCAGAAGGGTGCAGCAATGGAAAGCAGAGAAACACCTCGTAGGTGCAATGTGCTTAATATGTGATAGTTACGATTTTAACGAGAGATTTTAGTCGCTATCTAAGGGCGTGGTAAGAACATCGGTGCTCTGCAAAGTGTTGATTATTAGCCTGTTATGATATGGCTCTGCTCCCGTGGTTACCATTGTTCCCGCCATTCCAGAGAAGATGCTCTCCTGAATGTCCGGGATGAACCGTTAATGGTGCTTTCCGAGATATGCGGGTATTAAAAAAGACTGCGCTGATGAGGTGTCAGGCGCAGTCTCGGGTATAGTGACGGAATTGTCAGAAGCGGTAAGAGAGTGTGATGTGGAACGGTTTGTTCAGATGGGCACCGCTCTCACTTTTGTAGAGGGGTGTGAGGCCCCAGTCGCCGCCTATGTTGAGCTGCAGGAATTTCCAACGGACGCCGGCTCCAACACCCCACATCATGTGGAAACGACTGAAATCTGAATCTATGTGTTTGTAGGCATCTATTTTGCGTCCTCTTTCCTTAATGTTGTATACGAGTCCAATGTCAAAGCTGGGCCCGGTGTAGATAAAAAGGCTCAGGTCGCGGATAATCTCGTATCTCCACTGAACGCGCAGAGGAATGGAGAGAGTGTGTTCGTCAATTTTTATGTAGTAACGCTTATAGGAGTCAGCAGACAGTTCGTAGAAGATACCGGTTTGAAGCCCGATACCGTAGCGGAACTCGGGCGACCAAGAAAAGCCAATCTGGAAGGACGGGGAGGATTTTTTGTTCATCCTTCCTGTCGCTATCTGATCAAGCATCATCCATGGGATTTTGGTGCTGCCGTCTGACATTTGTTTAGTCACTAGGCCGACTGATATTCCGAAAGGTCTGTTGTCAGAGGGTTCAGGATTGAATGCGATTTTGCCTTCGGGTGTACCTGCCGTTACGGGTAGAGTCAGGCAGGCCATTGCGGCAGCGATGCAGAGAATGCTTAATTTTTTCATACGTATTGGTGTTAAGATGTTGATTAAACGTCTGTTTTATTCAGTAAATATACTGGGAATTTTCGTCAGTCGAAAAAACTTTGTATATTAATGTATAATTTAGGAAATGTGACATCAACGGCCGTATGTTTCCAGGTCACTTTTAAACGGACGTTTAATCTACGTTAAAGTTGTCTTTGGGTCGAGTGGAAGAACGCCTTCCTTTCGGTTGTATCGTTTTGCCTGAGAGAAGAGTCCTCTGTTTCTTGTATTTTAATCTTCAAAACTTTGAAATGTGCTGCGGAAGCAGTATATTCGTGGGCGATTGACAAAACAACTAACAAAACACCCATAGAGTATGAAAAATGCAGTTTTCAATTTCCCTCTGCCGGCCAATGAACCGGTGAAATCCTATCTGAAAGGCTCTCCCGAGCGGGTAGCCCTCGAAGCCGAGCTCAAGAGACAGAGCAGCGTCGAACTGGATATTCCCCTGATTATCGGCGGAAAGGAAGTGCGTACAGGCAACACCGGTAAGGTGGTTATGCCTCATGACCATGCCCATGTGCTGGCAACATATCATAAGGCCGGTCCCGAGGAGGTCAGGATGGCCATCAAGGCGGCTCTGGACGCGCACGAGGAATGGGCGGAGCTGGACTGGACGGTCCGCGCCTCCATCATGCTCAAGATAGCTGACCTGCTCGCAGGCAAGTACCGCGCTGTGATCAATGCAGCCTGTATGCTCGGACAGAGCAAGAACTTCTACCAGGCAGAGATTGACTCCGCATGCGAGACGATCGACTTCCTGCGCTACAACGCCGCTTTCGCCTCCAAGATCTACGGCATCCAGCCCAAGAGCGGCCCCAACCAGATCAACAGCGTGGAATACCGTCCCCTCGAGGGCTTCATCTTCGCGCTTACCCCGTTCAACTTCACTTCCATTGCCTCCAACCTCTCTATGTCTCCCGCCCTGATGGGCAACACCGTGGTATGGAAGCCTTCCACCACAGCCATCCTCTCCAACTACTATCTGATGAAGATCTATGAGGAGGCAGGCGTACCCGCAGGCGTAGTGAACTTCATTCCCGGCAGCGGCGCCGTCATCGGCAAGGAGATCTTCGCTTCGAAGGATCTGGCCGGCGTGCATTTCACCGGTTCCAGCGCGACATTCAACACCCTGTGGAAGCAGGTGGGCGAGAACATCGCAAACTACCGTTCCTATCCCCGTTTAGTAGGTGAGACCGGCGGAAAGGACTTCATCTTCGTGCATCCTTCGGCAGTGGCCGAGGAGGTCGGCAATGCGGCTTACTGCGGTGCCTTCGAGTACCAGGGCCAGAAGTGCTCCGCCGCTTCCCGCATGTACGTGCCCAAGTCCCTGTGGCCCGCTGTCCTCGAGAAGATCAAGGATACAGCCGCAAAGGTGAGGATGGGTGACGTCTGCGACCCGATGAATTTCATCAACGCCGTCATCGATGAGACTTCCTTCGACAACATCGCATCCTACATCGAATATGCCAAGGCATCGAAAGACGCTGAGATCGTGCTCGGCGGCGGGTACGACAAGTCCAAGGGCTATTTCGTGGAGCCTACTGTCATCGTCACCACAGATCCCCATTTCAAGAGCATGGAGGAGGAGATATTCGGCCCCGTCCTCACAGTCTACGTCTATGACGACGCTGATGTGGACAAGGCTGTCGAGCTCTGCGACACCACCTCGCCTTACGGCCTTACCGGTGCCATCTGGGGCCGCGACCGTCTGGCTCTCGAGAAGATTTCCCGCAGGCTGAAATACGCGGCCGGCAACTTCTACATCAACGACAAGCCCACCGGAGCCGTTGTCGGCATGCAGCCTTTCGGCGGAGCCCGCGCATCCGGTACCAACGACAAGGCCGGCGGCGAGTTCAACCTCATCCGCTGGGTGCTGCCGCGTGCGGTGAAGGAGACTCTGGTGCCGCCCACAGACCATCGCTACACCTACATGAAAGAGGAATAACGGCATTCTACCCACTCTGACAAACCGTTAGGGAGAATAAGTGGGTAAATAAGAATCCCCGTCACGAAAAGCAAATGTGACGGGGATTTGTATTGCTCTGGTATTGCTGCTTATTCGGAGATTTTCCAGTCGGAGATGTTGTGGGATTCCCGGTCGAAGTCGATGGCGACCTTTACGACGGGGAGACCGCATAGGGCGAAGCGCTCGGGGTACTGCTTGAGGTCAATCTGCTGCATGGCTGCCTCAGCTGAGCGGTCGAGCTTCAGTTCCACGAGGTAGAGTCTGGTGGCGGTGCGCATGACCATGTCCACCCTGCCTTTCGGGGTGCGGACTTCCACGTCCACGTAGTAGCCGAGGAGGGAGAAGATGATGTAGAGCACCTGCTGCCAGTGGCCTTCGTAGTCGGTGTTGTCGGTGTAGGGGATGGTGCCCAGGAAGGTCTGCATGGCCTTCAGTGCTCCGTCCATGTCATCTTCAAGGAGGCATTCCGCCATAGAAATAAGGGTCGAGGAAGCCGACAGGGTGTCAGGGGTCACGTAGTACGGTATCAGGGAGCGGAACAGTCCGATTCTCACCTCCTGGTTGGGTATTCCCAATGTGTAGGACTCGATGGCCGGGATGCCTTTCTTTATAGTGTAGTACCCGCTCTGGTAGAGCAGAGGAATTATGCTGGAAAGCCGTTCTGTGGGAGTGTCGAATTCGTCCTTTCCTGCCTTGCATGTCTCTCCTAACTGAACGGGAGTCATACGGAACTTACGGATCATCTCAATCAGGTATGTCGGAGTGCCGCTGCCGAACCAATAGGCACCGATTTTTTTGTCAGCGAATGCGCATACTATGCTGAACGGGTTGTAGATATCGGGGGAGGGCCATGTGAAATGGTATCCGTCATAATAGCTTTTGAGTTTCTCGAGGAGCTGTCTGCGGTCAAGGGCCATCTTCGCTGCCATTGTGTCTATGTCCTCGCTCATCTGCAAGAGCATCTCGTCCTCCGAGATTCCGCAGACAGCGGCGTAGGAGGTATCCATGCTGATGTTCCTCAGGTTGTTGAGTTCGCTGAATATACTCAGCTGGGAGAACTTGGTGATACCGGTCATGAAGACGAAGCGGAGATACGGGTCGCAGGCCTTGAGGGGGCTGTAGAAATTGCGCATGACGTTGCGCAGTACCGGCAGGGTCTTTTCCTCGTGTACTACGTCCAGCAGCGGGGCATCGTATTCATCAATCAGAATAACAACCCTCTGTCCGGTCTTCATGAATGCTCTTCGGATGATCCCGGCGAGTCTGTCATTGACGCCTGTCTCTGCCTCTACTTTTCCGTAGATATTTTCGTAACCGAGCAACTGCAGGTTGAGCATGGACTCGAGCTGTTCCTTCTCCATGTGCTTGGCCATGCTCATGTCGAAGTGCAGCACCGGATATGTAGTCCACTCCTTCTCCAGTGCCTCTATGGTCAGCCCCTGAAACAGTTCTTTCCTGCCCTGGAAGTAATATTTCAGCGTGGATACCAGGAGCGACTTGCCGAACCTCCTCGGGCGGCTCAGGAAGATGAACTTGGCATCGGAGTGCGTCATCCTGTAGACATACTCAGTCTTGTCGATATACATGAAGTTGCCCTCCGTCCTTATCTCGGCGAAGTCCTGCCGTCCTACCGGGTAGAGTCTCTGCTGCATGTCCATGATCGTTTGATTTTAAGTATTCAACTTTCAAAGTTACTAAAATTATCTGAACCGCTGCCGCACATCCATCCGTTCGTGCCGTTCGTGCAGGATGCGGATTATTGTTACGTCTCCGCTTTCGGAAATGGTGTGGAATATGATGTGACGGCCTGTTTTAAGGCCGAGCAGACCGGGCATGATGTCATCGTAGTGCCGGCATATATTCGGGCCCGGTTCAGTGAGGCTGCCGCATGCGTTCATGAGTATGTTGTAGTATCTTTCAACCTGCTGCGCAGACCATGTCCGTTCAGTATGGTTCCAGATGGACGTAAGGTCGCCGACTGCCTTGTTGGTGAAACGGAGCTTACTCATCGGGCAGTCCGGTTTTCAGTCTGGCGAGGTGTGCGACAGGGTCGAAGTTGGTGGCGATGCCGCTGTTCAGACCGTCATCGATGGCATGTCTGAGTGCATTGACGCGCAGTTCTTCCTCCTCGAGAAGGCGCAGTCCGGCGCGGACCATCTCGCTGGCACTGCCGTAGCGTCCCTCTTCTATGGAGACCTGAATAAAATTGTCAAAATGAGGGCCGAGAGCCACTGATGTATTTTTCATCCTTTTCTAAATTTTCTGCAAGTTACCAATTTTTGGTAATGTGCCAAAATTTATTTGGAGACGATTGTGCTGACGGCCTCGAGCAGCGGATCCACGCTGACCTCGGAGCCGACGGCCTGCTGCATCCATATCTGAGGGGTCAGGCGGCCGAGGGTGTAGATGCGGCGGATCTCCGAGGCGAACTCAGACTTGGTGCGGCACTGTGCCAGATGGCTCTCGAGCTGGTACTCGATGATGTGGCCGAAGGGGTAGTTGGGCAGGTACATCGGGGAGTTGACCATGTGCGAGTAGACGGCCAGCAGGGGGCAGTCGGGGGTGCCGAGCACGGGGGCGTAGTACTTGTTCCATACGTCCTTGGCTATGCTGTTGACGGCGTCGCGCAGCTCGGATGCCGTAGCATCGGGATGGCTGTAGAGCCACTGCCAGGTGTACATGTCCACCAGTGCGACACCCATGATCTCGTATGCGCCCCAGAAGATGTCGAGGGTGGTGTTATCGTCCATCTCATAGTCAAAGCCCAGGAGCTGGAGGTCGCGCTTCTGGAAGATGAAGGCCAGGGCCTCTGTGTAGGCGGTGTTGGGCACACCGTTGAGCATGTAGTAGTCGATGTCGTAGAGGTCCAGGGTCTGCTCTACGTTGTGGCCGAACTCGTGGACTGCGATATTGTAGCCTTTGTAGTCCATGCCCTTGTCTCCGATACGGGTGCGCAGACGGGCGGGCTCCCAGCGTCCTTGGGCCCCCCAGGCATGGCCTGAGCCGCGGGCCGGTTCCACTACGATACGTTCAGCCAGGTAGCGGGCATCCTTGGCGGAGAACCCGAGGGCTCTCAGCATACGCGGCATGTCATCGGCGAAAGCCTGCGCGTCAGGATATTTGCGCCGGGTCATCTCGGTCAGTTCGTCCTCGGGCATGGCCGAACGGCTCTTGAATCCGTCGTACCAGATGTCGTAGGGTCTCAGGTCGCGGCCCAGACGCTCCTTGATGAGCGCGGCGACTTCCTTCACCTCATCGGAAGATATCAGGCGGATGAACAGCTCCTCGATGTCCTTAGCGGATACTTCCATGCCCTCCTCGAAGTTGCGTGCGATGCCGGTGGGCAGCTCAGGGCTGTAGAGGTCAATCTGCTCTTCCACGTGGAAGGTGTTGAGGATGTGCGAGTAGCGGACATCGGTCTCGGGCTGGAGCTGCACTTCCTTGCCGTCCTGCCAGGTCTTGTTGGAGTAGGGGGCCCAGTCGTAGGCGGGGTTGTTCACCACGTCCTTCGGGATGGTCTGGTCCACGATGCGGAGCATCACTTGGAAGATCATCTCCTGTTTCTCGTTGGCATCGGGAATGTCGGCGTAGTTGCTCTTGAGCTCGTCGCGCAGGTTCCAGTGCGAGAGCAGCACCATGTCCTCGGGGAAGAGACGGCGGCCGTCATCTGTGAGCAGATGTCCCATCATGATATTGTAGGAGGCGATGTAGTTCTCGCAGCCGCTGAGCACCTGAGCGTAACGGGCCTTGACTGCTGCAGGCACCCTGGTGGTGAATGCGTCTCCCATGCGGGCGTAGGCCCAGTCAAGACGGCTCCAGTCCTTTCCGAGGGTGTTCTTCTCCTCAAGGGTGTAGAACGGGAAGTTGAGGATGGTGACGAATGCCGTCTTGTTGGCGAAGAGGTCGTCCGACAGGTGAGAATAGGGGTCGAATGCTCCGAGGATGTAGTCTATCCCGGTGAGCTCCGGGCCGGTCAGATGCAGCGGAGCCTGCAGCCGCACGGCCACTTGGTTGGATGTGCCGTAAAGGGTCTCGAATGCCGCCGACAGTTTGTCGAACAGCACCTTGCGGTCCTCGGGCGTGGCAGCGTAACTTTCAGCGGCGAACTGCCCGAACTCCGCTTCAGTGCCGTCCTCAGCCCTCCAAAGTGCTGCCGCCTGGGCCACACCCTTCTGCACCAGTGCCTGGTCGGCCTGCGGACATTTCTCCACTATGGCCTGTACCGTCCTATTGACGGTCTCTTCCGAAATATTGCTCATGGTCTTCTGTTGATTGCTGTTATTGTTTCCGTTACAGCCGCTCATAATCATCGTCGCCGCGGCCAGCATGACAGTAGGTATCCGTTTCATCATATTGCACAGAGTTTAGCCATTATTTGACAAAGATATGAAAATTAATCTTATCTTTGTTGTACATTATAGTGTACAAAGTCGACAGAAATATGAGAGTGATAAGTTCATCCGAGTTGAGAAGCAATTTGAAAAAATATTTAGATTTAGCTGCAAATGAGCAGATTATAATCCAGAGAGGACGTAACGAGACATTTGTCCTCACCAAGCAGGAGTATCTTGAACCGGACGAAGATCTGAAACGGGCGGTAACCGCTCAGCAACTTATGCCTGGAATTGTCTCGGATGTCCGTGAAGCATATAGGAAAAGAAGGCGTTGAGTATGAGAGTGCTGTTCTTGAATAACCACGCAATAGCAAAATACTTATTAAATTAAGACAATTCAGAATGTTATGGAAAGGAGTATACAGATGAGGTGGAGCAGGAGTGCCGTGGCGTGGACTGTGGTTATCGTAGCACTTATGGTCATTCTGACAGCAGAAGGTATTGCAGAGTGGCGGAATGGAGAGCCGGCTGCGGGTATAGTATGTTGGGTAATAGCCGCTGCGGTGTCAGTCTGTGCCCTTTGGACTCCGTTGCGTATCATCGTGACGGACCGGCAGATACAACTGTGCCGCCCGGTTGGTCGGCTGCGTATCAACCGCAGCGATATCGTCAGGGTTGAGGAAGTCTCTTCCGGTGTCGTCCTGAATTCGTTTCGGGTAGGCAGCGGCGGTCCGTTCGGTTATTGGGGCCGTTGGCAGAGCGACTCTTTGGGCTGGTACACTCTTTTCGCCACAAATTTAAAAGACCTGTGTTTAATCAGGCTCTCCAATGGCCGGGCCTATATCGTCAGTAGTCGTACTCTGCTGTTGACCATAAAGCAAGGGGCTAGTCGGTAATGTATTTGTAATCAGGTGGATGCTGATTATCGGGTTGCTCTATGGCTTGTTTTTTCAGGGCATAGAGCAACTAATCTGCGTGCAATTAATTGATAATGTGGTAGATAGTCCTATGTCAGGTGCTTTATGGTTTGTCGGAATGTGAGCAGTTGCTTTGGGGCGCAGTGCGGTGGGCAAGGCTGAACTCGCAGCCGCAGTACTGCTGGTTGTAGAACTGGCGGGCGAGGATGTTGCGGCGTTCGTAGAGGCCGCCCTTGCGCCAGTTGCGGTCCCAGAAGCGGGTCAGGCCCCGGCCGCAGTGCTCCTCGGCATAGAAGCCGGCCTCGTTGATCTGCCGGATGTCCTTCCAGCGGGAGGAGGCTAGGGTGGTGGTGAAGAGGGGGAAGCCGTAATCTGCTGCGTAGGAGGCCGCAGTGCAGAGGCGGTGCCTGAAGCAGGCGAGGCAGCGTCCGCCCCGTTCCGGCTCATTCTCCAGTCCGACAGTGCATTTGAGCCACTGTGTGTGCTGCCGCTCCCAGAAATCACCGGCAGTGCCCTGTTGCCCCTCCGCATTGCCCGGTCCCGTCATCCCTGCCGTCAGTTCTCGCCCGGAGCGGATTTCCGCATTGCCTCCGTCTAAGTCCACTATGGCCACCCCGATTTCCTTCGCGTACCTCGCTATCTCATTTTTCCGCTTGAGATACTCCTCCTCGGGGAAGATGTTGGGGTTGTAGAAGAGGATGGTAGGTTCATAGCCGTTCTGCCCCATCCATTCGAGGATGGCGGCGGAGCAGGGGGCGCAGCAGGAGTGAAGCAGAACTTTTTCCATTGTATCGGACAAAATTATATTTTTGCGAAAATATTGAAAATTATGGAAAGTAAGAAGGAACTTCGCAAATTGATATCGATGCGCAAGAAGCAGGTGCCCCTAGAGGAGCGCCGCCGCCGCTCTGTGCCTGTGATGGAGCGTCTGATGGTGCTGCCGCGTTTCCGGAAAGCACAGAATATTCTGTTCTACTGGGCAATGCAGGATGAGGTGGCGACTCAGGATGCGGTGATCGCCTGTGCTGCGGCCGGGAAGAATGTGTTTTTGCCGGTGGTGGACGGGGATTTCTTGAGAATCAGGCGGTTTTCCGGACAGGCCGCGCTGACTCCGGGCGAATCGTACGCTATTCCGGAGCCTGTGGAGGGGTCGGAGGAGGTGCGGATCTCCGATATCGACCTGGTCGTGGTGCCGGGAGTGGCCTTCGATATGGACGGCGGCCGGATGGGACGCGGTAAGGGCTTCTATGACAGGCTGCTGGCAGGGGCTTCGGACTGCTCTCAGGGCGGGCCGTACAAGGTCGGGGTCTGCTTCGACTTTCAGGTGGTGGATGCGGTGCCCAGGGAGGCTCACGATATGTTGATGGACGCGGTGGTGTGCGAGTCGCGTACTGAGATCATCCGCAATGACAACCGGGTGTGCTCGGTGTTCGGCATCCGTTATCCGATAGTCTCCGGCGGAATGGTCTGGTGCAGCGGCTGGAGGCTGGCTTCGGCGGTGAGTGCTGCGGGCGGTCTGGGTCTGCTCGGAGCCGGGTCGATGAGGCCGGAGCTGCTGCGGGAGCATATCGCTTCATGCCGCGCTGCTACGGATAAGCCGTTCGGGGTCAATGTCCCGCTGATGTCGCCGTATGCCGCTGAGCTGATGGAGGTAGTGCTGTCGGAGAAGGTGCCGGTGGTGTTTACCTCGGCCGGTAATCCCAAGACATGGACGCCGAGGCTCAAGGATGCCGGGGTGAAGGTAGCGCATGTGGTGTCGAGTTCCAAGTTTGCGGTCAAATGTGCTGAGGCCGGGGTCGATGCGGTGGTGGCCGAGGGGTTCGAGGCCGGCGGGCACAATGGCCGGGAGGAGACGGCTACGATGGTGCTGGTACCTCAGGTCCGGGCGGCAGTATCGCTGCCTCTGCTGGCTGCGGGCGGTATCGTCTCTGGTGCGGGAATGGCTGCGGCCTTCGCTCTCGGAGCTGAGGGCGTGCAGGTCGGTACCCGTTTTGCCCTGTGCCGCGAGAGCAGTGCCAGCGAGGAGTTCAAGCAGCTCTGTCTCGGGCTCAAGGAGGGCGATACGATGCTGGCCCTCAAGAAGGTGAGCCCGACCCGCCTGATCAAGAACGATTTCTATGCGCAGGTGCAGGAGGCCGAGGACCGCGGGGCTTCGAAGGAAGAGCTCGTGGAACTGCTCGGACGCGGCCGGGCCCGTCAGGGCATCTTCGAAGGCGACCTGTCAGCCGGCGAGCTGGAGATAGGCCAGGGCGTCTCCCTCATCTCCGACCTGCCCTCGGCCGCCGACATCGTCCGCTCAATGGTGGACGGCTACCGTCGGGCTGTGGCCGGGATGGAGGTGCTGTAATGCTCCCGTTGTGGAGGATGTAAAATAGGAACTTGCGTAGGTGTTTTACATCTGCTAAAGGCCTGTTTGTCAAAATGAGAAATATAGGTGTGAATTTCGGAAATTTCGGTCATTTGGCACAATCGTTGCTAGCACGGACTCAGAATTTTTAAAGAGTTATTATATATGCGTTATCTGAAAATTGCGGTTTTGGGCCTCTGTGCCGTTATCGGCATGACATCATGCAAGCAGAAGGCTCAGGGCCAGATGGAGGCGGTTACGTATCCGCTTCTTAAAGTATTTCCCGAGGACAGGTCTCTGTCAGTCAGCTACTCTGCTGTCATAGAGGGAAAGCAGGATGTGGAAGTGAGGCCCCAGGTTTCAGGATTCGTTACGGATGTCCTGGTAAAGGAGGGGGCCAAGGTTAAGAAAGGGCAGACGCTGTTCGTGATAGACACTATCCCCTATGCCGCAGCATACAGGCAGGCCAAGGCCGCTGTCGCTACTGCTGAGGCCCAGCTGGCTACAGCCGAGCTCTCCCTGGAGGGAAGCGAGGACCTGTATGCCGACAAGGTGATTTCGGATTTTGAGCTCCAGACGGCCCGCAACTCGTACAACAGCGCGGTCGCCGCTCTCAGACAGGCTGAGGCCGCTGAGGCAAGCGCGGCTCAGAACCTTTCCTACGCTATCGTGAAGAGCCCTGTCAACGGTTCGGCAGGCATGACTTCGGTGAGAGTGGGAGCATTGGTGAGCGCGTCCATGGCGGAGCCCCTGATAAGCGTTTCGGACAATTCCCAGATGTACGTATATTTCTCCCTGCCTGAGAAGGAGGTGCTCTCGATGACCCGTCAGTACGGCTCCATCGACAACACCGTGGACTCTTTCCAGCCGGTGTCGCTGACTATGGCCGACGGCTCCACTTACGAGCATCAGGGTCATATCGACGTGATCAGCCGTATCGTGGACAAGGGTACCGGTGCGGTGAGCGTCAGGGCCGTGTTCGACAATCCTGACGGCCGTCTGATGAGCGGCGGCTCAGGCCGTGTCAATGTGTCGTATGACAGGACGGACTGCATCGTAATTCCTCAGGAGGCGACATATGAGATACAGGACAAGATATTTGTTTACAAGGTGATTGACGGCAAGGCGGTGTCCAGCGAGATAAAGGTGTTCCGTCTCAACAACGGTCGGGAATATATCGTTGAGAGCGGTCTGTCCGAGGGCGATGTAATAGTGTCCGAGGGAGCCGGTCTGCTCAGGGAGGGCACTCCGATAACCGGTACGCCTGTCAATTCTAACGAAGGAGAGTAACGTATGAATCTAAAGACGTTCATAGACCGGCCTATCCTGTCGGTCGCAATATCGACATTCCTGGTGCTGGTGGGTATCATTGCGCTGGCAATTCTGCCTATCGAGCAATACCCGGATATCGCACCTCCTACCATCCGCGTATCCACGACCTACAGCGGTGCCAACGCCACGGCCGTGCAGAACGCGGTGATAGCTCCTCTGGAGGAGGCCATCAACGGTGTGGAGGACATGACCTATATGACTTCCGAGGCAAGTAACTCCGGAAGTGCTTCCATTACAGTATATTTCAAGCAGGGAATTGACCCTGATATGGCTGCGGTCAACGTACAGAACCGCGTGTCCAGAGCCACATCCCTGCTGCCGGCGGAGGTTACCAGGGTCGGTGTCGAGGTGTCCAAGCGTCAGAGCAGTACCCTGAAGGTATTTGCCCTTGTGTCGCCTGACAGCACCTACGACGAGACTTTCCTCACCAACTACCTTTCCATCAACGTGAAGCCTCAGATCCAGCGTATCTCCGGAGTGGGCGACTGCAACGTGATGGGCGGTGACTATGCGATGCGTGTGTGGATGAAGCCTGACGTGATGGCCCAGTACGGTCTGATACCTTCCGATGTCAGCGCGGCTCTGTCCAGCCAGAACATCGAGGCCTCGACCGGTGCCATAGGTGAGAATTCCGACAACGTCTTCCAGTACACCCTCCGTTACAAGGGCCGTCTGTCCACCGAGGAGGAGTTCGGAGAGATAGTCATCCGGGCCTATGACGATGGCCGTGTCCTGAAGCTGAAGGATATCGCCGACATCGAGCTCGGTGCGGTCTCCTACAACTTCGAGGGCCGTGTGAAGGGTGCTCCCGGTGTTACCTGTATGATCAACCAGACTGCCGGAAGTAACGCCAACGAGATCATCAAGGAGATAGACGCATATCTGGAGACTGTGAAGGCTGATCTGCCCAAAGGTATTGAGATAATAGACATCATGAGTACCAAGGACTTCCTCGACGCCTCCATACAGGAGGTGATAAAGACTCTCTTCGAGACCATCCTGCTCGTGGTACTGGTGGTGTACGTCTTCCTGCAGAGTCCGAGGGCGACCCTCATCCCTACGATATGTATCTTCGTCGCGCTGATTGCGACATTCGCATTCATGATAGTGGCCGGCTTCACCATCAACCTGATCACCCTCTTCGCGCTGATCCTGGTTATCGGTACGGTCGTGGACGATGCCATAATAGTCGTCGAGGCGGTGCAGGCACGCTTCGACATGGGTTACAGGTCTGCATATAAAGCCGCGATGGACGGTGTCGAGGGTGTGTCCGCAGCCGTCGTGTCCGCGACGCTGGTCTTCATGGCCGTGTTCATCCCCGTATCCTTCCTGGGCGGTACCTCCGGTCTGTTCTACAAGCAGTTCGGTCTGACCATGGCTGCGGCGGTAGGTTTCTCGGCCATCAACGCCCTTACTCTCTCGCCCGCGCTTTGCGCCCTGATCATGAAGCCCAACGAGATCGTGGCTCCCGGTGAGAAGCCCAAGCAGTTCTCGACCAGGTTCAGAATCGCTTTCGAGGCATCATTCGGACGTATGATCACCAAGTACAAGGGCGGAGTGAAGTTCTTCATCAAGCACAAGTGGGTAGGTGTAGGTACTCTTGTGGCGGCCTGCGGTCTGCTCGTGTACTTCATGGCCACGGCGAAGACATCCCTGGTGCCCAACGAGGATACCGGTTCGCTCTTCATCAGTGTGGATGCGGCTCCCGGTACCACTCTTGCCGAGACCAATGACATTCTGACCGAGATGCAGAACAGCATCAAGGACATCGAGGAGATCCAGACCTACAACCAGGTGGCCGGTTTCTCCTTCTCCGGTAGCGGTGCCTCGCACGCCATGATGATGATACGTCTCAAGGACTGGAGCCTGCGTCCCGACAAGGACCAGAGCTATACTGCGGTCATCGAGAAGATATACGCCAATACGGCCCATATCAAGAACGCGCAGATCTTCATCTTCGCACCTCCTATGATTTCCGGTTACGGTACCGGTAACAGCTTCTTCGTAGACCTTCAGGACCGTTCGGGCCGTGGCATCGATGCGCTGGAGGAGGTGACCCAGGGCTTCATAGCCGCTCTCAACGAGAGACCCGAGGTGCAGATGGCCTATACCTCGTTCAGCTCCGATTTTCCTCAGTATCAGATAGACGTGGATGCGGCCAAATGTATCCGTGCCGGTACTACCACAGACGCGGTGCTCTCCGTGCTGTCGGGCTACTACGGCAGTATGTACGTGTCCAACTTCAACCGTTTCACCAAGCTCTACCGTGTCATCCTGCAGGCTCCGCCCGAGTTCAGGGACAATATGCAGTCGCTCGATGACGTGTATGTGCGTACGACCGACGGTATGGCTCCCGTAAGCCAGTTCGTGACACTGACCAAGATATACGGAGCCGAGGTGCTCAACCGCTTCAACATGTTCACCTCCATCACCGTGCAGGGTATGCCTAATCCCGGATACAGTTCGGGAGACATCATCGCCGCCATCGAGGAGGTCAGCAAGGAGGCCCTGCCTACCGGTTTCGGCTACGAGTTCTCCGGCATGACCCGTGAGGAGGCCGAGCTGGCCGAGTCCAACACCACGGCCATAGTGTATGTGATCTGCGTGATATTCATCTACCTGATCCTCTGCGGTATGTACGAGAGTCTCTTCCTGCCGCTCGCGGTGCTTTGCTCAGTGCCCTTCGGTCTGATGGGAAGCTACTTCTTCACCAAGCTGTGCGGTATGGAGAGCAACATCTACACCCAGGTCGGTATGGTCATGCTGATCGGTCTGCTGTCCAAGACTGCGATCCTGATTACCGAATACGGCTCGCAGCGTAGAAAGAGGGGCATGTCCCTCAGTGCGGCGGCTCTGTCCGCAGCCGGAGTGCGACTCAGGCCTATCCTTATGACAGTGCTTACCATGGTGATCGGTCTGCTGCCTCTGATTACTGCTTCGGGTGTCGGTGCCAACGGTTACCGCTCCCTCGGTATCGGTACAGCCGGCGGTATGGTGGTCGGAACCATCGCCCTTATGTTCATCACGCCCATGTTCTTCGTCATCTTCCAGTATGTGGAGGAGAAGGTAATGGGTAAAAGAAAGGAGGAAAGAGCAGCATTATGAGAAAGACAATATTGATATCAATGGCGGTGCTGATGGCCAGCGGATGCTCCATCTACCGCAAATACGAGAGGCCTGAGAACATAGTCCCGATGGACAGTCTGTACAGGGCTGAGCTGGTATCCCCGGATGATGCGGCTGCAGCGGCCGACAGTTCCTCTTTCGGCTACATGCCCTGGGAAGAGATGTTTACAGACCCTCATCTTCAGGAACTTATCCGTACAGGTCTGGAGAACAACACCGACCTGCTCAGCGCGGCTCTCCGCGTACAGCAGGCCCAGGCCCGTCTGAAAGCCTCGAAGTGGGCTTATTCCCCTTCGCTCAATCTGGGTCCTCAGGCAGGGTACAATTACTCCCTTAGCGACGGAGCCGGCACAGGCTCAGGCTCCTACAATCTCGGCGGCTCAGTCAGCTGGGACATCGACCTTTTCGGCTCGCTGCTCAACGCCAAGCGCGGAGCCCAGGCTGCTCTCCTGCAGCAGGAGGCTTATCAGCAGGCCGTGCGCTCCCAGCTCATAGCCACTATAGCCAACACCTACTATTCGCTTCTGATGCTCGATGAGCAGGTCAGGGTCAGCGAAGAGAACGTGGCTCTGTGGGCAGAGCAGATAAGGTCCATGGAGTCAATGCTGAAGGTGGGCCGTGTCAATGAGAATGCCGTTACCCAGTCCCGTGCACAGCTTTATGGTCTGGAGGCGTCGCTGGCCGATATGAAGCGTCAGCGTCAGGAGGCGGAGAACGCTCTCTGCTCCATCCTGGGCTCAGTATATACCAGTATAGAAAGGAGTACCATCGACGAGCAGGCTCTTCCTCAGGATTTCTCGGTGGGAGTGCCTTTGGAACTGCTCTCCAACCGTCCCGACGTCTATCAGGCGGAGATGGCCCTGGCCAGTGCGTATTATTCCACCAACCAGGCCCGCTCGGCCTTCTATCCCAAGCTCACCCTTTCGGGCAGTGCCGGATGGACGGGAGCATTCGGACAGGCCGTGGCCAATCCCGGCGGACTGATCATCAACGCCCTGGCCCAGCTCGCCCAGCCTATTTTCAATAAGGGTCAGCTCACATCCAATCTGCGCGTGGCCAAGGCTGAGGAGGAGATAGCCAGACTGACTTACAAGCAGACCCTGCTCGATGCCGGAGAGGAGGTCAACAACAACCTCTACGCCCTTGAGATCTACGACGAGATGCTCCGGAAGCACCAGGCCCAGCTTGATGACCTGGAGCGCACCGTTGAGACAGCGGAGTCCCTTTACCGTAGGAGTTCCAAGATGACCTACCTTGAGGTGCTGACCGCCCGTCAGTCCCTGCTCACGGCACAGCTCAACGTGGTATCCGACAAGTACCTGCTGCTGCAGACCACAGTCAACCTGTACCGCTCCCTCGGAGGAGGAAGACAGTAATGTGATATGAGACGATACAAGATATTCATGACAGCCGTCGCCATGCTTGTGGTGGCGGCTTCTTGCAAGGAAGGCAAGGCTCCTGAGCCATACGGCCCGCTGCCTACAGCCGCTCAGCTGGAGTGGCAGAAGATGGAGTATTATATGTTCGTACACTTCGGTCCCAATACATTCACCGACAGTGAGTGGGGAACTGGCGAGGAGAATCCGGACGTGTTCGCGCCCACGGCCCTGGACTGCAACCAGTGGGCCAGGATAGCCAGGGAAGCAGGGATGAAAGGTATCATCATCACGGCCAAGCACCACGACGGCTTCTGTCTGTGGCCCAGCAAATACAGCCGGCATACCGTAGCTCAGAGCGCATGGCGGGACGGTCAGGGAGACGTGTTGCGTGAGCTTTCCGACGCCTGTGCCAGATACGGCCTTAAGTTCGGAGTGTATATCTCGCCGTGGGACCAGAACCATCCCGCATACGGTACCGAGCAGTACAACGAGGTGTTCGCCGGCACCATATCCGAAGTGCTCAGCGAATACGGGGATGTATTTGAGCTCTGGTTTGACGGGGCGGATGACCGCCAGGGAGATGCTCCAAGCACTTACAGGTGGAAGTATTTCAATGCTACGGCTACGACTATTCAGCCCGATGTGGTTATCTTCAGTGACGTCGGTCCGGGATGCCGCTGGGTGGGCAATGAGCGCGGCTACGCCGGGGAGACCAACTGGTCCAGACTGGATGTGGATGGTTTTGCACCGGGACGGCTTTCTCCCTCATGGGATACTCTCAACACCGGCAATGTCCACGGCAGCCGGTGGCTTCCTGCCGAGGCCGATGTCTCCATACGTCCCGGCTGGTTCTATTCTCCCTCCACCGATGACAGGCTCAAGACGGTGGACGAGCTGATGGACATCTACTATGCTTCCGTAGGCCGCAATGCCAACCTGCTGCTCAACGTTCCGCCCGACCGCTCGGGCCGGATCAGCCCCGTGGACTCGGCCCGTCTGATGGAGTTCCGGGATGCCCGCGATGAGGCTTTCCATGCCGACTATGCCAAGATGTCCCGTGCCCTCTCCGAGTCAGTGCGCCGCAACTCTCCCCGCTATGCGGCTTCCAATGCCGTGGACGGGCGTTATTCCACCTACTGGGCAACGGACGACAGCGTGACCTCGGCGTCATTCACCGTGTATTTCCGTCGGGACAGAGAGGTAAGTGCCGTGATGATGCAGGAGTACATCCCTCTGGGCCAGAGAGTGAAGGCATTCAGCGTAGAATGTAAGCTGGCCGATACCGGGGAGTGGAAGGAAGTATGCCGAGGTACGACGATAGGCTATAAGCGCATCATGCGTTTTCCGGCCGTCAAGGCTTCCGAGGTGCGTTTCAACATCCTTGATGCCTATGCCAGTCCGCTCATCAACAATGTCGCGATATATTGACGGAGTGTCCTGCAGTTGTGACATTGTGGTGACATTCTGTCCGCATATCCTGACGTGGTATCGGATTTGCAGAGGAGTAAGTCAGAAGTTTTAAAATTTAAAGTTATGATTACCGAAAAATTACAGAATGCGATCAATGATCAGATAATCGCCGAGATGTGGTCTGCCAACCTCTATCTTTCCATGTCTTTCTATCTTGAGAAAGAGGGTTATGACGGACTGTCACACTGGATGAAGAAACAGTCACAGGAAGAGCTTGAACATGCATACGACATGGCCTCGTTCCTCCAGAAGAGGGGCGGTACAGCCAAGGTCAGCATGATCGACGTAGTGCCTCAGGGCTGGGGCAGCGTGCAGGAAGTCTTCAAGCACGTCTATGAGCACGAGTGCCATGTAACATCGTTGATTGACAAGATTGTGGACATCGCCCGCGAGGAGAAGGACAAACCTTCCGAGGACTTCTTCATGGGTTATATCCGCGAGCAGGTCGAGGAAGAGGCTACTGCACTCTCCATCTACGAGAAAGTCCAGAAAGCCGGCGAGGCCGGTCTCGTAATGCTGGACAGCAAGCTCGGCGAGCGCAAATAATCCTGACGCAGACCGTCGAGGACAATAAAGTTCCGGTGGAACCGCAAGGCTTCACCGGAACTTTTTTATCGCCCTATATTCAAAGAACGGATGTGCGGAATCTTTCCCAGACGATATTGACGGTCTCAGGAGACGGGTGTACCAGGTCGTCTGCGAACCATGAGTAGTCGCGCAGTTCGTCCAGGACAATCTCGTAGGCCGGAAAATAATGTGTGTTGGGGAATGCGCTGACCAGATGCTCGACCGCCAGTAGGAGTATGGCCTTGGATATCTGGTTGCCGTGCATTCCGTCTTTCCTGTGGCGGATGGGCGAGACAGTGAAGATGAAGTGCTTGTCCGGAAAAGCCTTTACGATGTCGTCCCATCTGTCGGTGATATCTTCCACGGTCAGCAGTTCGCGCCGGAATTCCCATGCCGGGTGCTTGTGGCAGTTGGACACGATGATGTCCCGTTCTATGTGCCGGTATACCCATGATGTTCCGAAAGTGACCATTATCCATTTGGCTTTCCTGAAAGCTGAGGAGGCTGCGGCCAAGGAGGTATTGGCATTGAGGAGAAACTCCTCCGGGGACTTTCTGGTGAACGAGCCGTGGTGGTAGAACGACACATATCCGTCTCCGTCCGGAGCAATGGGTCTGTGGCCCGGCTGAGGCCCGACTGTATGTCCGGCCCTTACAGGGTTGGTATTCCGCGGGACTACGTCGCTGTCCGTGAAAATCCTGCCGTGCGCCAGAAAGTCTATCGAATTGGCTATGGACGCCGGGTTATAGAGCACACCGAACGGATTGGAGCATATCCCGTAGCCCTCTTCCGCAAGCTTGTTCCCTATCTCCATCGAAAAACATGAGCCCAGCGAGAGTATCCCGGCATCCCTGGTCACTCTTTCCGACCATCCCTTTACTTCAACGACAGTCCTGTTGCGCTCACACTGCATTTGTTTGAGGTATTAATGTTTTACAGTATGTGAGTTTCTTGGAACGTTATTGTATTGGTCATTCGGCGACAAATGTCTCGGAAAAGAAGGTCTTACCGACAATATCGGTGTATCCGAAAGCGAAAGCTGTATATTCTGTCCCTTTGGTCAGTCCATCAGGATTGTATATCAGTTCATCGAAAGTTATCCTTGTATTCAGCATATCGTTGATGACATAGTATGAGAGCACGGATGCGATTTTAACGTCGTCTGTGTCACATCCGTCGAAGAATGAAGTCTCGAGGACTCCGTACACGTAATATTCATCGGGATAAGGTGTGAATTTGACCGATGCATTAGATGCACTTTTGTTAAGGATCTCGATGTTGACATCGATGTTCACATCATCAGAGCCATCGTCTGCATTGGTTACCAGGGAGCTTGTGGTGAGATCTGAGATTCTTGTACCATATTCGCTGATGGCCATAACACCGATGAACTGCCTGGTCTCCGGGATGGCTGCCTCACCCATCATATCGTAGTTGGATAGGGTCTGTGTGCCGGTGTATGCCAGAGCGCTCATCCAGTCGGCTCCTGATGAGCAGAGTATGTCCAGTACTTCGTCCGTCATCTCCTCCAGTGAGGGGTATGCTTCCAGAACCTCATAGGGCAGCGTATAGGCGAACCATTTCTGGTTAGGGTCAGACGGAATAATCTCAGCGGAGAATGTGGTGGACATGATATCTTTAGGAGTAATGGAGAAAGAGCAGTTAACCTTTTCCAGACTCATGGCAGAGAATTCCTCCTTCATGAGTGGAGTGGTGACAACTCCGGACACATCGCAGCCGAAAGCGAATACTACATATTTTTCTCCGTTATTGAATTCGTTGAATGCTTCTGACTGGTTGTGATAGAACAGTATTTGGCCCATGCCTGTGCCTGATGCCTGTGATTCTTCCAGCAATTCTTCCGCGATTCTGTCGGCGGCATCTTCTCCGTAAGCGTCAAACTCAGACTTGGGCATTACATTCCAGTAGTACTGGACATATATGCTGCTTGGGATTACATTGATCCTCATCCCCTCAAGCGTGGGACGGACCATGAAATCAAACGTACATTCCTGCTGCTCAGGCTCAGTGGTGGTGAATTCCTGCTTGAATACCTTGGAGGTGACAGTGCCGTCGTGGTTGAGCCCGTAAGCGTAGAACACATATTTGGACATGGGTTTGTCAAGGGTAATCTCGTAATTCTCCATGGCTCCCGTTCTGGTGAACATGGCGATGCACTCCTCTTCTGTGATGCCTTCTTCCCCGAAGGTCATGCCCCATTCGATGAAGTAATTGATGTCCTGCTCAAAGAATTCCCTGCTGTTTTCCTCCAGAGCGTAGTAATCATCATAATCGGAGGCCATGGCGATGTAGGTGGCCTCAAGGTCGGACGGGATGCAGTTGACTGTCACTGACCTGGAGCTGACGCTGACTATCTCGATCTGGAATGAAAGCCCGGTGTCCTGGATGAAGTCATCGTCTTCATCATCGGGATTGTCCGGGGTAGAGCCGTTCTGAGTCACTGTCACCGTGACATTCTCCGCTCCGGCATAGGACAGGGTGATTTCCGCGCTGCGGCTGTCCTCCGTTTCATTGGCGGCGACATTGGCTATGACGGAGGCTTCGGTGGTCTCCTTTATGCTGAGCCAGCCGCAGTCCTCTGCTGCAGCAGTCAGCTGCTGGCCTTCTACAGGGTTTGCAATGGTGTAGTTGATGGTTATGTCCCCTCCGGCGGCCTCAGCGGTTACAGTCTCCTGAGTCTGTATCACAGGAGATTCTTTCACAGTCTCCGTATTCTCGGGGGTGCAGCCTGCGAGCAGTGCAAATGCTGCAAAAGGAATTAATGCGAATATTTTTTTCATGTCTTGTGAGTTGTTCGTTAATTATTAATATGTGGGCAGTTCCTGCTTGAACAGGATAGTAGGAGTGCTTGCCAGATTGTAGTAGTATAAATTTACAAATCCACTTCGGTTCTCCTCATAGCCGGGGGTGACATCAGAACTGGGGAGCACTGTGAACCTGATAACGCAGTTCTCACTGTCTACACTTACGTCGGTCACCCAGTCAGAGCAATTGTATCCGGCACTGGCGCTCAGTTCTTGGCCTTCAATGGGGTTCTTTAAGACGAAAGGTACTTCATAGGAACCGCCCTTCATCGGTATGACAGTGTTGTTGTCCCATTCGACAGTGAGTTCCGGCCGGGCTGCGGAATGGAAAGGCACTTTGGTTATACCGTTAGAGGTGACAGTGCCGTCCGTGTTCAGGCCGTATGCGTATATATAGTAGTCGGTATCGGCGTTGTACAGGTATTCATAACAATCCTGCTCCGAACCGGTGTAGATATAATCCTCAATGCTGCCGGGATTACCGAGCCAGTCTTCCGAAAGGAAATATTCAATGTCTTCTTCAATCAGTGCCATGTCGCTTCCGAAAGCATCAAATTCGGTTTTTTCCATTACAGCTCTGTAATATGTGGCTTCCTCATCTGATACTGTGATGTTGAAATATACGCCGTCAGAGGACACGGACGTGATATCGATGGTAAAGGTAAGTCCTTCTTCGACTACTTCTTCCTCTGCTTCCTGAATAAATGTTATCGGCGTGATATCATCCGCCCCCGGATAGCTTAGCGATATAGTGCCGTGTCTGGGTCCGCTGCCCGGTTCAGAGTCATTCCCGGCTACGGTAAAGGCGATGATGCCGTCTTGTGTGCCGGTTACGGTAATCCAGTCCTGTTCCGGTACTGCCTTAAGCGCGGCGTCTTCTGCCGGGTGTTCTATGGAGTAGGCGGCTGTATAGGTTCCTCCTTCAACGGGGACAACAGTAGTGCTGTCCCAAGTGACGTTCACGACCGGAGTTTCTGGTGTTTCAGGATCGTCAGGATCTTCGATGGCTGGTGCGGACTGGGTGACTTCCACTTTGACAGTCTCTGCGTCGGGATATTCAACGGTGATGACGGCAGTCCTGTTCTCGGGATTCTCTTCGTCAGTCTCGTATTTGAGGACATCGAATGTCAAAGCGGTCTCGGTAAACACGGGACTGTCAATCCAGTCGCAGTCTGGAGTCACTTTGGTCTGCCCGGCACCGTTCTCCACCGGGTCGGTTATCGTTACCTTGAGGGTTATTGTCTCCCCTTCTGCCTTGACTGTACGGCATTTCTCAATATTGACAACGGGCTTGGCGGCTGGGGTTTCTTTCTCTTCTTTCTGGCAGCTCACGACAGCGGCCATGGCGGCTGCAATAAGGATTGTGGATAAGGACTTTCTCATAATAGTGTATAGTATGGTTATATGGCAAGAATTCTGTCAGATGCAAAAATGTTCAATGTTTTTGAAATAAAAGTTGACAAATGTCAACACTTGCTCCAATATTCCGTATTTTTGTATAGAATTAAAAGTAACGGATATGAATGATGTGATGGAATGTTTTTCACGAGAAGGCAGTTTTATCCTTCCTGAGGATCTAGCTCATAAGATTTTTTCCGGGGCAGAAGATGTCTGGGTTGGCCCTAGGGAGAGTGTAATCGGGTATGGCAAGGTTGATACCAATATATACATAGTCGCTGAAGGTATCCTGAGAGCCGGGTATTTTGACGGCAATAAAGAAGTTACGCTGGCTTTTACGGATATCGGCACCATGTTCATGTCCCTTCACGGATACTTTGCCGGGAAACCTGCGTTCATCTATTATCAGGCATGCAGCAAATGTCTGTTGAAGAGGATATCCAAGGAGTTTTTCGACAATCTGATAGAGGAGTCGCCGGTGTTTGCCCGCTGGGTGTATTCGGTGGCGATACATCAGCTGTATGCTCTTGAAAGGAAAGTTTCCCTTATCAACGGGACGGTCAAGGAACGGTATCTGGCACTGATCAAGAATAGGCCGGATATCATCAAGAATGTCTCAATGAAGGTAATTGCCAGCTATTTAGGTGTTTCGCCCTATTATCTGTGCCGGTTGAAAAAGACTCTTTTGAACGAATAAATTTTGGAAATTGGGAAAATTGCTATACTTTTGCCTCCCACATTAAGACTGAATGGTGAGGTGGGTGAGTGGCTTAAACCAGCAGTTTGCTAAACTGCCGTACGGGTTACCGTACCGGGGGTTCGAATCCCCCCCTCACCGCAAAAGGGTACAAAGAGGCCGCAGAGCTTGCTCTAGCGGCTTTTTTGTACCCTTTTGCAAAGCCCGCCGCCAGGCGGGCGGGGATGTGCGACCGTAGGGAGCAAATCCCCCCGGTGAGGATACTCGGGGCCTGGCTTTTGGGATGTGCGACCGTAGGGAGCAAATCCCCCCGGTGAGGAGTGAATAATTGACATATGGCAACATTGTTCTGGAAATTATTAGGCAAGTTTGCACTTTCAAAAATAATAACCAATACCTGATGATTTATGAAGAAGATTTTTATCCACGCAATGATTGTGATTATGACGGCATCAATACTGGCTTCCTGCGACAAGGCCGGGCCCGACACGGAACCTGTCACTCCGCCGGACACCCCGTCAGAACAGGAACTGCCGGAGATGTTGTCCATTACGATTCTCCGCGTGACCGATACGGGAGTGCAGCTGAAGTGTGAGTCCGTATCGGAGGACAGTACCTATTATCTGCGTGTAGGGCCTGCCGAAGAGGTTGAGGGACTGACAGATGAGGAGGTGCAGGCTTTTGACGCGCAGTTCTTTGTAGAGGAGGCCGCGGCTCTTGACATGACATTGGAGGAGTACTTGTCTCTGCGCCTGGACAGAGGTACGGTTTCGGTTGCCTTGGGCAATCTGGAGCCGGGGGCCGGATATTGCGCTTATGGATACGGTCTGAACGCAGACGGGACTGTCACATCGGTGATGGAGCGCCGTCCGTTTGTAACCCTCAGCTCGGAAGAGCCTTTCGTCACCGTCTCTTTCGGCAGTATCGGACCCGATGAGGCCGAAGTGACATTCACTCCTGTCGATGATGAGATAACGTATGTGTTCGATATCCGTCCGGCTGAGGATTATCTGGCCATGAGCGACGCGGAGTGTATAGCGGATATCATCAATGCCGGAGTTTCCGAGGATATGGTCAGGACAGGGGTGTACACCCATGTCTTTGACGGACTCACTCCTGAGACCGGATATATTGTATTTGCCTTCGGTTATGATGCTCCTTCCGGTCAGGCCATTACGTCGCTTACACGGGGGATGTTCGAGAGTACATCAGAGATGCTGCCGGACTTTTCCATAGAGGTGAGAGCTGAGAATATAACGCCTTCGTCTGCGGACATATCTTTCATTCCTTCGGATAAGAACACCACCTATTTTTACGATGTACTGCCTGCCGCCGCTTATGACGGGATGTCGGACAGTGAGATTATTGAGGCGGCTCTAGGTGCAGCCGGAGAAAGCGGTCTGCTGTATTATTATCTGACGACCGGGGACGAGAGTTTCTCGCAGGCTCTCGACCATGACAGGGATTATGTAGCCTATGCATTCGCTTATGATTATTTTACCGGTGGGGCGGCATCAGGCCTGTTCAGGCGTGATTTCACATCTGGGCATTCGGATGTTCCGCAGTTCTCTGTGGGAATAGAGCTGGGGGAGATTACATCGGACATGGCTACGGTAATCTTCAAGGGTTCGGATGAAGATACACCGTATTTCTTCTATGTGGCAGAAAGTGCTGAGTTCACAGGGCTTAGCGGAGATGCTCTGGCAGAGAAAGCCCTGACTCTTCCCGGCTATGCCGGTTTATGGGTGGAGCGCGGAGAGTTCGAATATGACTGGGAGGTCAATCCCGGAACGGAGTACACGGCGGTAGCGTTCGGTTATGACAGCGATATCGTGACAACAGTCCCGTTCTCCAGGTCTTTCACCACACCGGAGTGGGAAGATCCGTCGCTACTTTTCAGAATAGAGACAGGCAATCTGACAGCCACATCCGTGGATGTGTGGATAATCCCTGCGGACAAGGAGATGGACTATTTCACCGACATAGTACCCTTGGCCGATTATGACGGCCTGAGTGATGACGAGGTGACGGAGAAACTGATAGAGGATGCCTGGTATTTTTACACGGATTACGGCATAATGGACTATCCCTATACCGGTCTGACTCCTGATACCGATTATACAGTTTATGTATTCGGATGTGACGAATACACGGAGGAGAGAACCACGCCTCTCCACAGTCTGCGCCTGCACACGCCCGGTGAATAAATCAGGATATTTTTTGCGGCACGGGCTTTGCGATAGGACAAAGCGATTATCTTTGTAGGGATATTCGCCAAGTGTATATGAGAAAATTCAGATTTGCCGCATATCTGTGCCTGACGGTGTTGATGGCTGCAGCCGGAAGGATGCCGGTGCAGGCACAGGATTTGGAACCTTACCGGGACTGGTTCGGAAGCTACGGCTTCACGGACAGTCTCGGTAATATCGTTATAGAATGCAGGTTCGATGATGTCAAGGGCTTTACCGAGGGATACGCTCCGGTGCTTTCGCGCGGAGGCAACGTCCTGGGTGAGGGCGGAGTCTTCGGGACTCTGTCGCCCACGTTGAAGTGGGGCTATATCGATACCTCGGGCATGATAGTGATACCCTGTCAGTTTGACCTTGCGGACCAGTTCTCGGAGGGCTATGCTGCCGTGATGTCAGGTAGCAAATGGGGCTTTATAGACCATGTCGGCGACACTCTGGTCTCGTACAAATACGATGAGGTGCGCAAGTTCGTCAACGGATATGCTGCAGTGCGTCACGGGCAGAAGTGGGGCTATATAGATACGGAGGGCCAGGAGCTGGTGCCGTGTGTCTACGATGTGGCCGGCAGTTTCGGACAGGACGGTTTTGCGGCTGTGACCAGGGCCGACTCCTCCGGCTTCGTGTTCCGCAACGGCAACTGGTACGCCACCAAGGACAGGGCCTTGAACTGGATCCGCGGCATACCTTTCTCTATCTATGCCAAGGACAAGATGATGAACAGCATGAACGAGTGGCAGCGTCTGGAGCCGGGCGAGTCTGTGCCGGACTGGGAGGCCAGGGTCAATGACGAGACTTTCATGGCCAGGCTTGACGGTCTGGAACTGCGTTTCGGATCAGGATATCTGACTGCCAACCAGCTGGAGAATCCTGAGTGTCTTCTTGGTGATTATGATTCACTGGCCGGTACGTTTGCGGTGAGTGTGCGTGAGGGCTCCAGGGAGTACCGTCTGGATCTGCCGGTGCCGGCGGATGATGCGGCCTCAGTGGAGAGCGGATGGAAGAGAGTCAAGTCGCAGTTCAAGTATTTTATCAACCATGACAGGCCGGCGGTGTCGGAAGCCGTCTTTACTCTTCCGGGCCGGAAAGTTTACGAATGGAAAAATCCGGAGTATGACGCGGCGGGTCATCATCTGCTGCTGGATTATGATCTGGATGATGTGGATTTTACCCTTCCGGGCAAGATATACCGGGAGACACTCAAGTATGTCCGGGATTCTTCTGTGGCCGATACCGACAGCCGTCTGCCAGACGGGTCAGGACGTAATACGGACACCTATGCGATAGTCATAGCCAATGAGCATTACCTTTCCGGAGAGTCCGTTCCTTATGCGTTGAATGACGGAAAGATATTCTGCGAGTACTGCAGGGCAGGACTGGGAATCCCCGACAACAATATCCGGTTCCTTACGGATGCCAGGGCGGAGGATATCCGTTCGCTGGAGTCCTGGCTGGACAAGGAGGCCCGGGTGTTCAATGTGGATACCCGCGTCATAGTTTATTATTCGGGCAAATGTGCTGTGGATGACGGTCTCCGCGAGGTGTTTCTCCTGCCCGTGGACTATGTGACCGGCGGAGTCCAGGGCGGTCTGAGCCTGAATTCCATGTATTCCAGACTTCTCAATACGTCGGCTGACAACGCCCTCTTTTTAATAGACGCATCCTACGGCAAGATAGACAGGGACGGTATGCGCTCTGACGTGTTCTATACTCCTGCTGTGGATATTCAGACTCTGCGGCCTGCCGAGAGGATGGTGACATTCTATGCGGCCGGAGCCGACGAGGGGGCCTATCCCTATCCTCAGAAGCGTCACGGACTGTTTACGTATTTTCTTTTAAAGGCCCTGCAGGACCACCCCGGGATATCCTACGGAGAGCTGTTTGATTATATATCCGCCAATGTAGAGCGCGTATCGGAGGAACTTTACGGCAGGACTCAGGAGCCCGAGGTCTACTCGTCCGAATGGGACGGAGAGGCCTGGAGGGACTTTACTCTGTAGCGATATATCTTTTGCTGATACGGACGAACCTGGTGCAGAACATCAGGGCCGCAGCCGCGAGACCGAGCAGCAGCCCGATCCAGACTCCCTCAGGACCCAGACCGAAGGTGAACCCGAGCAGATAGGCGCAGGGCAGGCAGATCGCGTAATAGGATATGGCCGAGAACACGGTCGGTATGTTGATGTCCTTGAGTCCCAGCAGTGAGGACCGGCTGGCCAGCTGTATGGCATCGAAGATCTGGTAGAGGGCCAGTATGATGATCAGTTTCCCCGCTATCGGGATTACGGCGGTGTCATCGGTGTACATATACGGTATGAGCCGGTGCAGGGATATGAACAGGATGCCGAAAAACACCATTATCGCCATGGCCATGTGGACTGCGGCCACGCCGGCGTGGAACGCGTCCCTGCGGCGTCCGGCCCCGAACTGGTGCGATACGCGGATGGTGGCCGCCGAGCCGATGCCTGTGGTGATCATGAATGACAGCGAACTGAGGTTCTGCGCAATCTGATGTGCGGCCAGTTCGTATTTCCCCATCCAGCCCACCATGATGGCCGCGAAACTGAAAGCAGTTACTTCCAGCAGGTTCTGCAGGGATACCGGGATGGACATCTTCAATTGCCGGTATATTTCGGACAGGTGTATGGGCTTGCGCGGGGTGAGGCGGACGAATTTACGGTATTCCTCCACTCTGAACAGGATGATGAGAAAGGCAATGGCTCCCAGTACTCTGGAGATGAGTGTGGCCCAGGCCGCGCCGGCCACTCCGAGTCTCGGTGCTCCAAGATTGCCGTAGATAAGTACCCAGTTGAGGAAGATGTTGATCAGATTGGTGCCTATGGTGATCCACATCTCGTTGCGGGTGTTGCCGATGCCCTCGGAGAAGAAGCGGACGTTGAAGAAGGCGATCATCGGGATGAATCCGGCCACGATGATGAAGTAGTAGTCCTTGGCGTGGGCGAGCACCTCCGGGTCCTGGCCCATGCGGTCCATGAAGGCTCCCACTGTCAGCATGATGCCGGTAAGTACGACTGCCATTACGGTGTTGAGTACGGCGGAATTGCAGAGAGCCGAGGCTACGGCCCGTCCGTCTCCCTTTCCGAAGTGCTGTCCTATCACCGGGGTCACGCCCTGAGTGAAGCCTATGGCGAAGACCAGTCCGATCATGATGATGGCGTTGGCAAAGGAGACTCCGGCCAGCTCGGCCGCTCCCAGATGCCCCACCATGATGTTGTCCGCCAGCTGCACCAGCACCTGTCCGGCCTGGGTGATCATCACTGGAAACGCCACTTTCAGATTCCTTTTATAGAAAGGTATATATTCCTGTAGAGTCATATTGTGTCCTTTTTTGAAAAACGGGCGGCAAAAGTACTAAAAATTCCCTTAGGAAACGGAAATGGTATTATATTTGCATTTAATATGATATTTAACTGCTTATTAAATACGCGATGAAAGAAAAGGAAGACAAGGCCGGCGGTGACGGCAGCATGGAGGAGCGGATACTCGCGTGTGCGGAGAGACTGTTTCTCAACAAGGGGTACAATCTGACCAGCATGACGGAGATTGCCCGTGAGGCCGGCTGCACCCAGGCGCTGGTGCATTATTATTTCAGGACGAAGGAGAACCTCTTCTCGAAGATCTTCGAGGGCAAGTTCCATCTTTTCATCGACTGCATCGTCCGGAAGGAGGACGAGAATCTTCCGTTCGAAGAGATCGTCGCGGTCAGGACTTCCAGACTGTTTGACCTGATGGCCGCCAACCGGAGGCTGCCCTTTGTGTTCCTGAGCGAGTTCATCATCAATCCGGATCAGCGGTTCAGCCTCAAGGACAATATAGTCAGTCTCTGCGCTGAGGCGACCTCCCGTCTGGAGACGATGATTGCCGCCGAGGTGGAAGGCGGCCGTATCCGCCCTGTCGGGACGATGGACATCACCCTGAACATGTTTTCCCTTGTGGTGACATTTTTCATAGTCCTGCCTTTTCTGGAGGAGATGGGCTTTGTCACTGATGCCAACAGGGATGAGTTCATAGAGCAGCGCAGGCAGGAGATACTTAAAACCCTGATAGGAGGACTGAGACCATGAAGACTTATATCGGAAAGTATGTGATGACCGCTTTGTCGGCGGCGGTGCTGGCGGCAGGTACGTTGCCGGTGTCCGCACAGTACCGGGTCTCTCCGCAGACGCAGCAGTATGCGGAAGTTCAGGATGCAGCCGTGTCCGATACTCTGCGGGGAGCTGCGGTGGACGGAGACTCTGTCTACACTATAGAGAGATGCTACACTCTGGTGGAGGAGAATTATCCTCTGGTCAGGCGGTACGGTCTGCTGGATCTGACGGAGGAGTTTACCCTGAAGAACGCCTACATGAATTATTTTCCCCAGATATCCTTGCAGGGCTCCGCATCGTATCAGACGGACGTGCTGCAGTTCCCATTCGACCTGAGTTCATATGGAATAGATATGCCTACGTTCAGCAAGGACCAGTACGCTGCTGTCATCGAGCTGTCCCAGGTGATTTGGGACGGAGGCATGATCGCGGCCAACCGGGCCAATATCAGAGCCAAGGCGGATGTGGACATGGCCGAGCAGGAGATCAACATGTACTCGTTGCGCGAGAAGGTCAATGACCTGTATTTCGGGATTCTGTATCTGGATCAGCAGATCCGGCAGGTGGATATTCTGATGCAGGACCTGCAGAGGGAGCACAAGCGCATAGAGAGCTGCATAGCCAATGGCGTGGCCAATCTGTCAGATCTGGATCTTATAGAGGTAGAGCGTATTACCCAGGAGCAGAACCGGGAGAGCCTGGCCTCGATGCTGGAGTCCTATCTGCGTGTTCTGACACTGATGACCGGAGTCAAGATAGATGACTGCCGCCAGTTGGTGATGCCGGTGCCTGAGAGCGTGGACCTGGAGGTCATGCTGGATGCGCTGATAGAAGCAGAGATACACCGCCCCGAGCTGCAGCTGTACAAGGCTCAGGAGCTGGAGATAGATACCCAATTGGACTATTGGACGGCTGGAGGTCTGCCCCAGTTCAGCCTCTTTATCAGGGGCGGTTACGGCAGGCCGGGACTCAACATGATGGACAACAGTTTCCAGCCTTTTGCCGTAGGAGGCATACGTCTGGTATGGAATATCAGCAAACTGTACAGTCTGGGCTATGGTAAGAAGATAGTCAATTACTCCAAGGAGCAGGTCAATACGGTGCGCGAGACCTTCCTTTTCAACACCAATCTGCAAGTCCAGGAGCAGGTGGCCGAGATACGGCGTTATTTCAAGACTGTGGAGGACGATGAGAGAATAGTGGAGTTGCGGGAGAATATCCGCAAATCCACCGAGGCGGCAGTGGAGAACGGTACCAAGAACGCGTCGGACCTGGTCTCCGAGATCAACAAGGAGAATGTTGCCCGCAGGCAGCTGATTATGCACCAGGTGGAGATGATGAAGGCCATATATGAGCTTAAAACGATTAAAAACAGTTAAATGCAATGAATATGAGAACTATGTGCAAATGGATATATGTTGTTGCGGTGGCGGTAATGTCACTGGGGCTTACAGCATCGTGCAAGGATGCGGGCGGGGGTAATGACGCTTCGGGCACGTTTGAGGCTACGGAGGTGGTTGTTTCCGCCGAGGCATCGGGACGGATAGTGTCGCTGGACGTACAGGAGGGCATGCCGCTTTCGGCCGGTCAGGTCTGCGGTCTGGTGGATACCGTGCAGCTGTATCTTCAGCAGCGGCAGCTTGAGGCCGGGGTCAACGCGGCTCTAAGCCGAAAACGTGACGCCGAAACCCAGACGGCCTACATCAGGGAGCAGATAGAGGTGAACAGAAGAGAGGCGGAGCGTGTGCGTAACCTTATTGAGGCGGACGCGGCCAACACCAAGCAACTGGACGATATTACCTCAGCCATCAAGCTGCTGGAGACCCAGCTGACCGCCACAGAGGCTGATATCGCCCAGAACAACGCGATAGCCGAGGCTGAAGCTGCCTCATACAGGGCTCAGATCGCCCAGGTGGAGGAGTCCCTGAGGCGTTGCCGCATAGCCTCGCCGATAGACGGCACAGTGCTGGTCAAGTACGCTGAGGCCGGGGAACTTACCGCAGCCGGCAAGCCTCTGTTCAAGGTGGCGGACCTGAGTTCCATGAACCTTAGGGCCTATATTACGGCCTCGCAGCTTACACATGTGAGGCTGGGCCAGAAAGTCAGGGTCTTCGCTGACTCCGGCGAGAAAGGGGTAAGGGAGTACGAGGGGACAGTGTCATGGATATCCGACCAGTCCGAGTTCACGCCCAAGACCATTCAGACCAGGGATGAACGGGCCAATCTGGTCTACGCCATCAAAGTCTCCTTTGTCAACGACGGTTACGTCAAGACAGGCATGTACGGAGACCTTAAATTTTAATTAGGCGCGTTATGTACAGTGTCGAGGCGGACAATCTCATCAAGCGGTACGGAAGCAATGACGCTCTCCGCGGAGTGTCGTTTCATGTGGACTCTGGTGAGATATTCGGCATCATCGGACCGGACGGTGCCGGTAAGACCTCGATATTCCGTATACTGACCACATTGATCCTTCCCGATGGAGGAAGTGCGAGGGTTCTCGGTCTCGATGTGGTGAAGGACTACCACGAGGTACGCCGTCGCGTGGGCTACATGCCCGGTCGGTTTTCCCTGTATCAGGATCTGAGTGTAGAGGAAAACATCCGTTTCTTCGCCACGCTTTTCGGCACTACCCTGGAGGAGAACTACGATCTGGTAAAGGACATCTATTCTTATCTGGAGCCGTTCAGGAAGCGTAAGGCAGGAGCCCTCTCAGGAGGAATGAAGCAGAAGTTGGCACTTTCCTGCGCGTTGATCCACAAGCCGGAGGTGCTGTTCCTGGATGAGCCTACCACCGGTGTGGACCCGGTGTCCCGCAAGGAGTTCTGGATAATGCTTACCAGGCTCAAGCAGCAGGGACTTTCCATTGTGGTCTCCACTCCGTATATGGACGAGGCGACTTTATGTGACCGTATTGCTTTGATCGAAAAGGGACGGTTCATGGATACGGATACCCCCTCCGGGATTATTTCCAAGTTTACCCTTCCGTTGCTGGCGGTCAGTGGTCCGCACATGCCTTCTCTACTGCGTGACATCCGCCAGGTACCGCAGGTGCTGAGCTGCTTTGCTTTCGGAGATACCCACCATGTGGTGCTGAGAGAGAACGGTCTGTCGGACGAGGCGCAGATAGACCTGCTCAATACAGCTTTGTATGCGAAAGGACATAGTGATTTGGCTATCAGGCATATTAAGCCCAATGTGGAGGATTGTTTCATGTATCTTGATACTTTGGAGGAGCACTCATGAAAAGAGCGGAGGAGACAAGAAAATACATACGTGAGCTTTTTGGAATGGAGGATGACGATTTTCTCCGTGAAGGGGAGGTCATACGTACCGAGGGGCTGACCAAATGTTTCGGCGATTTTACTGCGGTAGACCATATATCGTTCTCAGTCAAGGAGGGAGAGATATTCGGCTTTTTGGGAGCCAACGGTGCCGGCAAGACTACTGCCATGAAGATTCTGTGCGGCCTCAGCAAGCCTACTTCGGGAAGGGCTGTCGTGGCCGGCTATGACCTGCACAGGGGCAGGGATGTCAAGCATCTGAAAAAGGTTATCGGGTACATGAGCCAGAAATTCTCTCTGTACGAGGATTTGAAAGTATGGGAGAATATCCGGCTGTTCGGAGGCATATACGGTCTTAAGGACGATGTCATCGCCTCCAAGACCGACGAGCTGCTACATAGGCTCGGACTGACGGAGCAGAGAAACAGGATGGTGCGCGACCTGCCTTTGGGATGGAAGCAGAAGCTGGCTTTCTCCGTTGCAATATTCCATGAGCCTAAGGTCGTGTTCCTCGACGAGCCCACCGGAGGAGTGGACCCGGCCACACGACGCGGTTTCTGGGAGATGATATACGATGCTGCGGAGAGAGGAATCACTGTCTTTGTCACTACGCATTATATGGATGAGGCCGAATACTGTAACCGTGTCTCCATCATGGTTGACGGAAGAATTGAGGCCCTGGATGCTCCTTCCGCTCTTAAGCAGCGGTATGGGGTGTCAAGTATGGATGAGGTTTTCAGAATGCTCGCCGGCAGGGCGAGAAGGGAGGAGTAAGCCTATGGGACGACGGATTAAGGATTTCAAACGGTTCATGTCATTTGTGGGGAAGGAGTTCAACCACATTCTCAGGGATACCAGGACTCTTATGGTGCTGCTCGTGATGCCTGTAGTGATGATTGTACTCTTCGGCTTCGCTCTTTCAACCGAGATAAAAGATGTAAAGGTGGTGGTGCTGGATCCGTCCAATGACGCTGCTACTACTAGAATAATCAATCAGATAGATGCCAGCGAGTATTTTACTGTGACCTCTTCGGCCAATAGTGAGGAAGGAATACTTCAGGCATTTCAGAACAATACTGCCGATATCGCTCTGGTCTTTGAGGACAATTTCTACCACCGGGCAGTGCATGACGGTGACGGCTCCATACAGGTGATAGTGGACGGTTCCAATACCAATGTCGGCTCGATGGCCGTCTTCTATGTCAGCAGTATCGTCTCGTCGTTCCAGAAGGAACTGGCTCAGGAGGCATCCATGAGCGGGACGGACGGCGCCGTATCGGCTCCCGTACGGATTCATACTTCCACGAGGATGATGTACAATCCGCAGATGAAAAGCGCGTTCAACTTCGTGCCCGGAGTTATGGGTATGATACTTATGCTGATATGCGCCATGATGACATCCGTGTCCATTGTCCGTGAAAAGGAGAGGGGGACGATGGAAGTGCTGCTGGTCTCGCCGGTCAAACCGTTCTCGGTCATACTGGCCAAGGCGATTCCGTATTTTGTGGTGTCGGCCCTGATTCTGGCCATTGTTCTCTGTCTCTCGGTATTCCTGATCAAGGTGCCGATTTCAGGCAGTCTGCTGTGGGTGGTGCTGGTATCACTGGTTTTCATTCTGGTGTCGTTGTCCATAGGCATCCTTATTTCTACGCTGGTGTCCCAGCAGGAAGTGGCAATACTTATCTCGGGCATGGTGCTGATGCTGCCTACAATGCTGCTCTCGGGCATGCTGTTTCCGATAGAGAGCATGCCTAGGGTCCTGCAGTGGGTGTCCTATTGCGTGCCTGCCAAATGGTACATCGAGGCTATAAGGGTGATGATGATACAGGGATTGGGTATCCGGTACTGTCTGGACGCGGTGCTGATACTGTGCGGCTTCCTGACTCTGTTCACGGGCCTGAGCGTTATTAAATTCAAAGACAGGCTATGATTATAAAGTATCTCATAGAAAAAGAATTCAAGCAGTTGGCGAGAAATCCGTTCATACTGTTCATAGTCATAATCCTGCCTGTGCTGGTCATGCTGGTCTTTCCGTGGGCCACCACGATGGAGATAAAGAATGTCAATGTGGCGGTGGTGGACAATGACCGCTCTGATCTGTCGCGTCTGCTGACCGAGAAGATAGCATCCACTGAGTATTTTGATATCGTCGGAGTGTTCATGCGCTCGGAAGATGCCCTGGAAAAAGTAGAGTTCTCAGACGCGGATATCATACTGGAGGTCCCATACGGTTTCGAGCAGGCCTTGATGTCTGAGGGTGAGAGCTCATTGCTGATTGAGGCCAACGCCGTCAACGGAACCAAGGCGAGCCTGGGTTCATCCTATCTGGATATGATAGTGTTGGACTTTACCGAGGAGGTCAATCTGGAGCGCGGAGCCGTCTCCGTGCTTCCTGCCGGGGGCATCGGAGTGGACTCGTATTACTGGTTCAATCCTACGATGGATTACAAGATACCGATGATTCCGGCCCTGATAATGCTTGTGGTGGCTCTGATTACCGGCTTTCTTCCTGCCATGAATATCGTTGGTGAGAAGGAGGCCGGCACCATAGAGCAGATCAACGTCACACCGGTTCCCAAGATTACCTTCATCGTGGGCAAGCTGATTCCGTACTGGATAATCGGCATCATCGTCCTGAGTGTCGGTATGCTTGTGGCCTGGCTTCTGTACGGTCTGCGTCCCGAGGGAAGCGTGCTGCTGCTGTACGGCATGTCGTTCGTGTTCATATTCGGTATATCGGGACTCGGTCTTATCATATCCAATTATTCCAATACCATGCAGCAGGCGATGTTCATGATATTCTTCATCATCATCGTATTTATCCTCATGTGCGGCATATTCACTCCCATAAGCAGTATGCCTGAGTGGGCCCGGGTGATATCCCTGTTCGACCCGTTCACCTATTTCGCTGAGATTATCCGCATGATCTACCTCAAAGGCAGCGGCTTCCGTGACATTCTCCAGTATGTCTACCCTCTGCTGGCCTTCTTCGTGGTCATCATCGGCTGGGCTGTTCTCAGCTACCGCAAGCGCGGATGATGCCGCAGGGCAGGCAAAATAAATGTGGAGAAAGGAGTATTAATCCAAAAAAATTATAACTTTGCAACTTACTTGTTGCGGCTCGAGTGGTGGAATAGGTAGACACGCAGGACTTAAAATCCTGTGGGCAGCAATGTCCGTACGGGTTCGATTCCCGTCTCGAGCACTTCAATAATAAATCCCCAAAACTGTTTTTATATGAAAAGACCATCGTATCTTCTACTGATGACGGCCGTGATTCTGGCCTTTGCCGTAAGTTGCAAAAAACAAGAGCAGGAAGTTGCTGCGGCATCTTCTATTGAGCTCGTCCTTGAGGACAATATTCTCAGCGTTGCTGCTGAGGGAGGTGATTTTGTCGTTTCGTACAATATTGTTGATCCTGTAGAGGGCGGGAAGGTCTCCGCATCCGTTGACAAAGACTGGGTGGAGAACCTGAACTATGAAACTGACGGCAAGATAGCTTTCCATCTGGGTGAGAATGACGGTGAGGACAGCAGAAGCGCGCTGGTCACTGTCGCATATACTGCTGAGGACGGTACAGTGGTGGACGAGGCCGAATTTACCGTGGAGCAGGCGGCTGCAGGGCAGGAAGAGCCTGAACCGGAGATAGTTAAGGTAGAGTTGACCGATTATCTGGCAGAGTCTACTTCTTATTATCCTGGAGAAAGTGTCGATAATTTTTATTTATCCCTCTATACAGGCGAGGTAGAGCTGTATGAGTCGGAGGAAGGCAGTATATATGTTCCTGCTGACACAGAGAGTCAGCTGCTGCATCTGGATCTGTATTGCCAGCCTGTGGCTGATGGAGGAGATCTGGTGCTGCCCGAAGGTACGTATACCGTTGCCGACAATATGGATGCGGGATCTGCATACGGCTATTATACTTTTGCAATCCGGTATTTTGATGACGGTATGCTGGGTTATGCGGATCCGGTTGAAGGCGGGACGGTGGTTGTGGAGCATACCGAAGACGGATACTCGATAACAGCGTCGTTTGAAATGGTGCGTATGGACAACGGAGCCAGCCTGGGTAAGTGTGAGTACACATACAGCGGTCCGCTCGCATTTCTGGATATGAGTGAGCCTGAGCCGCCGACACAGGAAGAAATGTATCCTCCGCTGACGGAGTCCATCAATACTGTGTTTACCGGTTGTGATATACGTTATCTGGGAGTCCCGGCATACAGCAGCCCTATTGACTGCTATGTGATAGATCTTTTCGACGATCCGACGCCCGGTGAGGACGGTTCGCTCGATGAGGGCAATGTGCTGCGTCTGGAACTCTATACTGAGCATCAGTGGTGGTATCCGGGTGAGACAGGTGTCAAGATGCCTGGCGGGACCTATGATATGACTGATGGATATGTGCCGGTTGAGCCCGGCATCGGAACCGGAGACTTGTGGGATTCAGGATATGGCTTCTTCCCGTTCGGATCATATGTCCGTCATCTTGATGATGAAGACGGAATTGTCCGCTACGGTTTCCTCAGCGAGGAAGGCCAGGTGGTGATAGAAAGCGATGACGCAGGCTCGTATGTTATTACGGTGAATGTCACTACCCGTGACGGTTTCACTGTCAGCGGTACGTATTCCGGTAAGGTGGATATAATCAATGAGGCATCAGAACCGGAAAGGTCAGTGCAGTCGCGTATCTATGAGGACAAGGTGCTGGACCTCAGCAATACTACATCGGCCGATGTGGATTTCTACGGCACGGAGAAAAATGACATGACACATTATTACCAGATCTTTGCGCAGGATCCCGTATCGCGTCAGGGTTTCCAGCTCCAGCTGCTGGCACCTGCAGGCGAGACGGGGGCATTGGCGGGTGTCTATAAGCCGGCGGAGTCACTTATGCCTGATAAACTGCTTCCCTATACGTACATCATCGGTGATATCCAGCTTGTATCGGGCGGTGCCGCCATGATCGGAACGTGGGGCTATTACGAGACGAATGAGGACGGCAGGGCCGTGGCATTCGCTCCCGCTATGTTCGGAGATATAACCATTACTGAAAGCGAGACAACTCCCGGTCAGTTCATCATAGATTATGTGCTTACCGATGACAATCTTGATGAGCCGCATACTATGACAGCCCATTTTACCGGGACATTCGATATAACCGATCATACGGAATCAGCCTCAGCTGCAGAGTATCTGCTTCCTGCCGGGAATGACGTCAGAAGAGCACCTGTCGCAGCTCCTGAAGGCCGTAGGCTGCGTTGTGAAGAGGTCTTGAAGGCAGTGCGCCGTTGACGGCAGTTTTCTAAAGAATGGGAACGGTGATAAGCCGTGTGTCCGGCCAGTCGCGGGACAGGAGGCTGCGGATGTAGTCTTCTGTGTCGCGGCTGATGCGGTCGTCGTCCTCGTGAGGATAAAGGTTGTAGGCGACGGTGTGCAGGCGGATGCCTCTGTGTCTGACGGCCTCCAGTCCGAGCAGAAAATGGTTGATGCTGCCCAGCCGTCCGGATGTCACGTATATGAGCGGATATCCTTTTTGAGCGATATAATCAATAGTCAGCAGTTCCCTGGTCAGGGGGACCATCAGTCCGCCGGCACCTTCCAGCAGGACGGCGTCATATCGGTCGCTCAGTACGGCTGTGGCCTTCTCTATCTTGCAGAAATCTATCGGCCTGCCGTCTATCTCTGCAGCCAGATGCGGTGAGCAGGGATAGGAGTATATCTCAGGCATGGTAAGGCCCTCTCGGTCTTCCGGAAGCAGCCCGGTACCCATAATGCGCCTGTGCAGCACTATGTCCTCGGAGATGCCGTCGTTGCCTGTCTGTATCAGTTTCTGGGTGATGGTGCGGACGCCCTGTCCGTTCCAGGTGCGCGCGATATATCCTGTGGCATAGCTTTTCCCGATATCGGTGTCTATGCCGCTTACGAAGTAGACGTTGCCTTTCATGCCTGCTCGGAGCCGGTATCTTCCGGCATGGATTTGAGAATCTCCATGGCCTTGTCGTAGTACTCGTCATCCACGACCACCTCGATGGGTATCAGATCCGTGTTGGCGACACCGGCCGTCCATATCAGGTTCTCGTTCAGAACGAAGGCCGGTACACCGTTCTCCTCCAGCACACCCTTGCAGATGTTGGCGGAGAAGGAGTTGTTGAATTTCCCTACTGTTTTCATGATGTGCTATTTCTGTTCCTGGTTCTCAGTGGATTCTGCCTCAGTGCCCTCATCAGCTGTGCCGCTGAAATCGTAGGGGTTGTCCGGTGTGGTGCCGTCGTCCTGACGCAAGGCGTATTCTATACGGCTTGCCAGACGCAGGATATCCTTTCTGTTGCCGCTGAGGATGAGCGGAGCCTCGCCCTTGGTAATGGTGACGGTATCCTCGTAAGCCCTCATGAAGCGGGTGAACTTATTTTTTATACGGAAAGTCAGTTTCTCCTCATCTTCATCCGTCTTCACGTATCCCGCCTGTTCGAACTCTTTCATGATCTTGTCCCTGTGGTCCTCGAAGTCTCCTTCTATCATGACTTCTTTCTTTACAAATGTAAGCCCTGGATAGATGGCCGCTATCAGCGCGAATATCACCAGCATCTGCCACCAGGAACCGTATTTGAAGAGGGCTCTTGTGTCTTCAGGGGATGTGGCGAAGATGTGCTCGTATGTGTGGTTAGGCGTGAGCAGGACCAGGATGCATACGAAGATAGAGACGAGAACGATGAAGATGAAGAAATATTTTACTGAGCGGATGACTCTTTTTGCCTTTGGATTCATGATTTGTATGACTGTTTTTGATTAAATTTGTCACAAATATAGCAAATCGTATTATTTTTGCCCTAACAAAAAGTTTATTTTTGACAGTATGGAAGAAATCAACAAGAAAGACACGAACGGTACGGAGAAAGCTCCGAAGATTGAAATCGCTCGGAACAATAATGACAACGGCAATCATAAGTTGAGAATTACGGTGATAGTGCTGGCTGTGATAGCCGTAGTGCTGGCCCTGGTGTTCGCTTATGTATGGTATGACCGCCAGCAGATGATCAATGACCTGACCATCGATAAGGAGAACCTGACCAATGAGCTGATAGAGCTGCAGGGAGAGTATTCCCAGCTCTCTACCGACAATGACAGCCTCAATGTCCAGCTGGACCGCGAGAAAGAGAAGGTCACCCAGCTGCTGGACCGCATCCAGAAGACCGATGCCGCCAACAGAAGCAAGATAAGGCAGTACGAGAAAGAGCTCGGAACTCTCCGCTCCATCATGAAGCATTATATTTTCCAGATAGATTCGCTCAATACCCTGAATATGGCTCTCCGCGAGGATGCAGAGCAGGCCCGGAAGGAGGCACAGAAGTCCCACGAGCGTTATCAGGAACTCAGCAAGACTACTGACGAGTACGCCAAGCTCGTGGCTCAGGGATCGGAGATTAAGGGCCGCGGTATCAACATCGTGGGTATCAACGCATCCAACAAGGATACCGACCGCAGCAGCCGTATCAAGAAGCTCAGGACCTGCCTCTTCCTGATAGAGAACTCGATAGCGCCAAAAGGCCCGATGACCGTCTATATCCGGATAAAGGGACCGGACGGCATCCTTCTCACCTCCGAGCAGCAGCGTATCTTTGAAGTGAGCGGTGAGCAGCTGGTCTACACAGAGTCCCGTGAGGTGGACTATCAGGGCGAGGAAGTGGAGGTATGCATCTATTACTCTCAGGAGCAGAAGTTCGTCAAGGGTGTGTACACCGTCGAGGTCTACACTTCTTCCGGTCTGCTCGGTACAGGTGACGTGCTCCTCCGTTAATCCATTGACGGAATGATATACATCCATTTTCCGTTCTGCAAGTCGTTCTGTACTTACTGCGACTTCTATTCGGTAAAGGAAAGAGGGAAAATGGAGCAATATAAAGAGGCCCTTCTGCGCGAGATAGACGCGCGGAGGGCTTTTCTTATGCGGTGTACGGAGCCTGCCACATTGTATATAGGCGGAGGAACACCGTCGCTGTGCCCGGTGGAATGGCTGGCGGAGATAATCTCTGCGGTGCGGAATGCTGGCGGAAAAGCGGAGGAGTTCCGTGAGCTGACAGTGGAGGTCAATCCGGACGATGTGACTCCGGAATATGCCCTCGGACTGCGCGGACTGGGAGTCAACCGGGTGAGCATGGGAGTGCAGTCGTTCTCGGATGTCAGTCTTCGGTGGATGAACCGCAGACATACTGCTGCCGGTGCCCGTGAGGCTTACAGGATGTTGCGTGAGGCCGGCTTTGGCAATATATCGCTGGACCTGATCTTCGGTTACGACCCGGTACCCTGGGGTGCTCCGACCACACCCCGAGACTTGCTTATGCAGCAATGGCGTGAGGACTTGGAGCAGATGCTGCTTCTGCGTCCGGAGCACATATCGGCCTATCAGATGGGTGTTGAGGAAGACAGCGTACTGGGGGAGAAATCCTCGGCCGGTCTGTACCGTGGACCGTCCGACGAGTTATGTGCCGCTCAGTATGCTCTGCTTCAGCAGATGTTGTCCGAGGCCGGCTATGAACAGTACGAGGTGTCCAATTTCGCCTTGCCTGGCCGTCAGGCCATACACAACAGCGGCTACTGGGAACGCCTGCCTTACATCGGTCTCGGCCCGGGAGCTCATTCGTTTGACGGAGACCGCCGCCGAAGCTGGAACGCTCCCGACGTGGACCTGTATATCCGCCGCTGGCTGCCGGAGGTGTCTCCCGGCCCTGAAATTCCGGTCGGGACTTCAGCTTGTTCCGAAAGCGCACCTTACCGGACTGACGATGTGTCAAATACCTGTGCGGCTTCCGGCAGCGAGACTCTTACCGATGAGGATGTGCTGGTCGAGAAAGTCATGCTGGGCCTGCGCAAGGCATCCGGCCTGCTTTTGTCCGATGTGCCGGAACTCGATCCGCTGACGGTCGCCCGTCTGGTCTCCTCCGGCTCTCTTGTCGAGGATGCCGGCCGCATACGCATCCCTCATTCAAAGCTCTTCATCAGCGACACCGTCATCCGCTCCCTCCTCCCCGCCGACTGATTCAGCGGAAGAAGAGCTCGAAGCGGGTGAGGCCGTCTGGACCGGTGGCGAGACTGAAGCGGATGCCGGAGCGGGTGAGTATCTCGTGGATGACAGTCAGGCCGATGCCCTTGCCGTCGGGCTTGGTGGAGAAGAACGGGGTGAAGAGGTTGCGGGCGGCTTCTTCCGGTATGGGCAGGCCGTTGTCGGATATGCACCAGTAGCCCGGCCTGGAGACAATGGTAATCTGATTCCGGGAAAGGTAGGGTTTGCTGTGGGGTACGGGCTGTACGGATTCTGCTGTGCCTGGGGCGGTGTAGGGAGTGTCGGGAGGGAAGGCTTCGACGGCGTTCTTGACGATGTTGGTGAGGACCTGTTCCATCAGTACAGGGTCGATGCTGACTTCTCCGGCGTTATCATCCAGGTCCAGCACTACGGCAATCTGCCGCCGGCCCTTGAGGCTTTCGAGGAAGGGTGCGGTCCTGCGCAGGAAAGAGTTGGCGTCCACGGGCCTGCACACCGGGTCGGGAATGCGGGCCATCGAGGCGTAGTCGGTGATAAAGCGGCTCATGCGGTCAATGCGCGAGAGCAGTATCGAGAGCATGGAGGCGGTATCCTCATCGCCCGAGTCCGCGCTGCTCTGCTGCATCGCTCCGAGGGCTGATGTCAGTCCGGCCATGGTGTTGTTGACCTCGTGGGAGATGATGCGGATGACTTTCCGGTAGCCCCGTTTCTCGGCCTCGTACAGTTCTTCGGTCAGCGGCTCCACCATGTAGAACGTATGCGGAAATCCTCTGTCCATGAAGGACGACTGGGTGCAGCGGTAGATGTGCAGCGGGTCGGTCTGGAGGATCCTGCCGCTGTCCGGTTCCACGGAGGCCATGAGCCTGAGCAGGGGCAGCCCGCTCTCGTCCAGGGAGAGACCTTTGTATGTGCCGATGCCGGTCAGGCCGAGGAAGCGGCACATGGCCGGATTGGCCGAGGACAGTTTCCCGTCTATGTCCATGATGAGCACTCCCATCGGGGATGCGGCGATAAGCAGTTCCAGAAAATGGTTCTGCTCCTGGGCCCGTACCTCATCTTCGTGGAGCTGACGGCTCATCCGGTTGAACAGCTCTATGATGCGGTCCGCGTCTGTCTGTCCTACGGGACGGAGCCGGGTGGAGAAGTCCTGTTCTTTCAGCAGGTCAATACCTCTCGACAGGGTGTCGATAGGACGGACTGTTTTCCGGTAGAGTATGGCCAGCAGTATTATGACGGCTACGGTGCAGATCTGGATGACAAGCCAGGTCCATTCCTTCTTCTCAGGTGAGAGCACGAGTACGAGAACGGCTGTTCCGACTGTCAGTACGAGTATCAAGGCGGCTATGAGCCTGAAATATCCCCGTGCGCTCATCATGCTGGAGTTTCTATTTTGTATTTTTCCAGACGGCGGTATAGAGAGGCCCTGGTGATGCCCAGGGAGGCGGCTGCCCGGGTCATGTTGCCGTTGCAGTCGGACAGTGCCCTGCGGATGCGCTCTTTCTCCAGCTCTTCCAAAGTGAGGCTGCCGGAGGAGCGTGCGGCTGACGGCTCCGGCGCACCTCCCATGCAGCGGGCGATGTCGTCCTTGCCGATGGTCCCGCCGGGAGCCATGATGAGGGCCCTTTCCACCACATTCTTCAGTTCCCGGATATTGCCCGGCCACGGCAGACGGCTCAGGTATTCCACCGCCTCGGAGGAGAACTCCGCCCGGGACGGCACATCCTTGGCGAAATGCCTCACCAGCAGGGGAATGTCCTCCCTGCGCTCTCTTAGCGGGGGCAGGTGGATGGGAATGAGATTGAGGCGGTAGTAGAGGTCTTCGCGGAAAAGCCCCTGGCTCACCATGTCAGGCAGGCTGCGGTTGGTGGCCGAGATCACGCGCACGTCGGTCTTGCGGGGCAGGCTCTCTCCAAGTGGCTCGTAGGTGCGGTCCTGGAGTACCCGCAGCAGCTTGACCTGGCACACCGGCTCCAGTTCCCCGATCTCGTCCAGGAAGATGGTGCCCTTGTCGGCCAGCTCAAAACGTCCCTTGCGGTCTGTCCAGGCATCGGTGAAAGCCCCCTTCTTGTGCCCGAACATCTCGCTGTCGAAGAGGCTGGAGCTCAGGCCTCCGAGATTGACCTTGACGAACGGGCCGGATTGCCTGGGAGAGTTGAGGTGGATGGCCTCGGCGATTAGTTCCTTGCCCGTGCCGCTTTCCCCGGTGATGAGCACGGACGCTCCGGTGGGGGCTACCCTCAGCACTGCGTCCAGCACCTCCCGCATCATGGGGCTGCGGCCGATAATCCGCTCGAATCCCCTGCCCGTGTCCGGTGTCTGCTCCGCCTGCGCCGAGTTCAGGTGCAGGGCAGTGCCTATGCGTTCCAGCAGAGCCGTATTGTCCCAGGGCTTGGTGATGAAGTCAAATGCTCCCAGCCTCATGCCTTCCACGGCCAGGGAAATGCTGCCCCAGGCCGTCATGAGTATGACCGGTGTGGACGGGGCGAGGATACGCACTTTCCGCAGAAGCTCCAGACCCTCCTCGCCGGTGGTGGACAGGGAGTAGTTCATGTCCATCAGGATGAGCTCCGGCTCCTGACGGCGCACGGTCTCTACCGCCTCTTTCGGGCCCGGTACGGCCTCTGCCGTCAGTCCGGCCCTGCCCAGCAGGAATCTAAGCGATGCCCTTATCGCATCATCATCGTCAACGATCAGTATCATAATGTCACGAAAATAATCTATTCCGGACTTTCCGGCAAGTTTTCTATAGAAATTCCTATGATTTTCAGTATAAAATTCCCAAGATCATTAGTGTCCACTAAAAAATCATAAAAATTCTTTGAAAATATTGTAAGTTAGGCAATTACAAGGATAAAATGAGCGCGCCGATTTGAATTTATCTTTGCCAGACTATCGCAGAATGGCATATGAATAAAGGAAAATACG
>CASFSL010000005.1 GCA_949297365.1 uncultured Bacteroidales bacterium
AAACCTACGTACGTGGCATTGGGCAATGAATCATGCAGGTATTTGGCAAAGCCGTAGTTGCGTTTCACTCCCTTGTCGGTCTGCTTGACTTGCAAAGCTAAGTTCGTTTGGGAGCGGTGTGCCTCGTCGGATATGCAGATGATGTTTGCCCGTTCAGACAAGAGCCGTGTGTCTTCGGTAAACTTATGTATGGTGGTCAGGAACACGCCGCCGCTGGTGCGTCCTGCCAAATGTTCCCGGAGTTTATCCCGACTTTCTACTTCCACTACACATTCATCGCCGATGAACTTTTTAGCCGTTCCAAATAGTTTGGAAAGTTGGTCATCCAAATCGGTACGGTCGGTTATCAAGACAATCGTAGGACTGGCAAATTCCCGGCTTCGCATCAACGTACGGGTAAGGAACAACATCGTGATACTCTTGCCACAACCCGTTGCCCCGAAGTAAGTTCCTCCTTTTCCATCGCCACCTTCTTGGAGTTTGGAGTGCAGACGGATATTGTCGAACAGCCTGTGCGTGGCAAAGAATTGCGGATAGCGGCAAACCACTTTCTTCTCGTTCTTCGACGAATCGGGGAAGAACACGAAGTCCTTTATCACGCTCAACAGCCTTTCTTTCCGGAACAATCCTTGCACCATCGTCAGCAATGAGTTGATGCCATCGGTCGCCTTGTCATCCGCCTCCACTTTCCGCCACGCATAGAAGAAATCGTAAGGCGAGAACAGCGACCCGTATTTATTGTTTACCCCATCACTGATGACCACAAAAGCATTATATTTGAACAAGTCGGGAATGTCTCGGCGATAACGCGCGGTAAGTTGTGTATAAGCGTCCATGATGGTGGTGTCTTCCTTCACGGCACTCTTGAACTCCAATACCACCACGGGCAGGCCATTCACATAGACAATGCCATCAGGAATGCGCCTCTCCGAGCCCTGCATCTCCAACTGGTTGACGATACGGAACAGGTTGTTTTTTATGCCGTCTTTGCTGAAATCTATCGGCTCAATAAACAAATCCGGCAGAGCCGCATCCTCGCGCTTCAACGAAAAGCCCTCCGTCATCAGCCGATAGGTATGGCGGTTCTGCTCATACAAGGAGAAGCCCACATTAGCGGTCAGCTTAGCGAGTACGCTTTCCACTTCCAAAGGCGTAATACCTTCGGCTTTATATCGGTTGCGCAGATACAGGCGCATATCGTCCCGAAGCAAGACATCGCTCACTTCCTTATGGATTTCTTCTCCGCTTGTGTATGTGTAACCCTCTTGTTGGAACAGTTCCATGATGGATAGTTCGAGGGCGTGTTCGTTGAAGTGTGGCATAACTTCAAAATCATTTAATACATGCTTGTATAAACAGCTTTCCGAAAGCAGTTACTTTATAATAACTCTTATGGACATCTATGCTTTTGTAGGTATTAGGGACTAGTTGCTTTTTCAATTGTTCATATTGGTATACTTCTTTGATTCTATTATAAACTGTTTCATCAATACGATAAGTAGAACCATTCATGTCATACAATATTCCTAAACTTATTAAGTTAGACAAATATGCATTTAAATTGTTCGGAAAATCCAATTTTACTTCAAAGTTAACAAGATTAGCGTGTTCTAATATTATGTCAAACCCTACAGCCAATGAATTTGCCCTAAAGTCACAGTATTGTATATCTTCTTTTCCTTTTAAATATTTGATGATTCTAGCTTCATCGGATGACAATCTTTCTATTATGGATATAAAAGCAGGATGAGCAGTATTTACCATATCAATATTAGAAGCATTTGCCAATAACGTCGTAAACAAATCTGCGATTTCGTCAGTTGTTGTATATGATAATTTTTCTATAATTGGAACTCCTACCTGAGGATGTACCTCACAGCGTTTATCTTCAGGTATCTCCTCTAATTTCTTTTCATATTCTGCAATCCGTTTCTTAAAATTCAATTTGAATTTTTCATTCAACAACTTCACGGGTAATAAAAAAGAAGTGCTGAATTCAAATACAGTTCCCAATGCTCGTCCAACGGCTTTTACACTCGGTTGTGCAAGGTCTGTATAAATTCGTCCCAAGATGTTAGGAGCTCCTTTTACTAAATCTAAAACAGAATTATCCATAAGTCTCTATTTTTTATCTCTATTTTCTACTGCGTTCTTAGCGGATTCTGGTAATTCATGATAAAGTGAATCTATTTCTTTAGGTTCCGTAATCATTCGTTCTACAATAATGTTTAGTAGCCGCATAAGCATGATTGCCGTATTTTTGTCATCAACGTCAAATGCTATTTGTCCCGGATGAACAGCCTTGTTTCCAATAACACGGACAACATCCAATGCTTGTTGAACGATTCGCGGCAAGCCTTTTCTTACCAAAGCTCCAATATTTTTATTGATGTCACGGTCTGTTTCTCCCAATTCATTACACAATCTATCTATGGCAAGACGCAATAAAGCACAAGCAGCTCGTGGGGATTTATTATAAATTAAACTTGCTTCATCATATAATTGTTTTACAGAATCAGGCATATCAGCATTCGCTTCTTCGGCTATAATATCAGGATAAACATAGATATTATCAATCCAAATAATCTCTTTTTTACAGTTCTGACATGTTGCTATTAGTATCCAATTTGTACCGACTACATCTTTTTTATTTGATATGTTTTGGTACATCCCATTGAAGTAATTTACTTTAATATAATTCATCAATGAAAGAGTTCCACAATGTGGACAGGTAAAAGAATCTTTCATATAATCAGGTGAAACATAATTTTTCTGCATAAATATATTTGTTTATTGCCCCATCTTCGCCAGAAGCAAAGACTGTAATTCTTTTAATTGTTTATTTTGATTTGCATTTAACTCAATTATGTTACTTATCAAAGACATTCTTCTTTCAAATGCTTCAAGCACCTTATGCTCAGGGAGTACAACTTCTTCCCTTTCTAAAACAGGGATAGTCAATTGATTTTGTACAGAACCATCACCTTCAAATTGTTTACGGCTAAGTTGAAACCATAAATTGTGCAGAAAGTCTTTTTCATGCGGAATGACAGAAATCAATCTTACGATTGGACAGTAAGGCTTTGTTCGAACAAAGCAAACACCAATAGTTCCTCTTGCTGAGATTGTTATTGCAGGTCCTTTTATTACAGGATATTCTGTATAGCCAACAATCCCCATGCTTTCTACACCATTGGCGATTACAGGTATTGGACATTGGTCGGTATAACAATTGGAAAAAATCTTAGGTTTATCACCTCCTGCTTTTATTTCCGCAATCTCTCCCAGTGTCCCAATTTTCCACCCTTCCGGTAGATGCTCCTTGTCAATCCCGTCCACAAACATCTTGCGGTAGAGGGCTTGCGCCGTTTCTTCCAACTTGGCGATGATTTGCTCATTGAGGCGGATACGGCGGGCAACGGCTTCGTATTCGGAAACAATCTTTTGCTGCTGTTCTATGGACGGAATGGGCAGTTCCACATCACACATTTCTTCCCAACTGAAAATCTCACGTGCGCTTCCATGTGACTTAAAACGGGCATATCGGTCGGACTCAGGGCGGCGAAACCACATCATCAGGTATTCGGGAAGAAGTTCTTGCTTGTTCTTAACCTCAAATATGGTATAGGCTTGTGAAACTATCGCTTTTTCATCGTCCTTATACAAAGCAATAGAAACTTTGTCGCCGTTACGTGAGGTAACCGGTCCGTATGCAAATTGCCGAGGTTCAACCACCTTATAAGAAGACATATCCGTTCCGATGGTATTCGCTATGGACGGCATGAATTCTTTGGAGATGCTGACACCCAATAGTTTCTTCACCTCCAAATCCCGGTTTCTCACATCCACCTCGCGGATATAGTCGCCCAGCCTATGTAAGCTATTCTTCTCCATTAATAAAGAGTTTTAGGTATTGGTCGAAAACAAACATCCGGTTACGGCTTTGCTGAGTTATCTCAACAAGGAGACCGTCTTCACAGAATTTCTTTACGAGATCATTTGCCGCCTTATAGCTCAAACGACACGTCTCTTTTGCTTGTTCAACATTAGTGTAGGGGTTCTTTAACAATTGGTGGATTAATAGAATGGCAGACGTACTCCTCTTTCCATAAGTCATGCGGACGTGATTCTCTATTTCCTCCTTGAATTTCAATATCTTGGACAGTGTATTGACCGCATGTTCTGCGGTTTGCTCTATGCCGACCAAGAAGTATTTGATCCAGTGCAGCAAATCGTTTTTCACCCTGATGTTATTGAGATTGTCGTAATAAAGGTCTTTCCTTTTTTCAAAATAAGAAGAGATGTAGAGCAAAGGTTGATGCAAAATGCCTTCTTTCACCAAAAAAAGTGTGATGAGCAACCTGCCCATACGTCCGTTTCCATCCAGGAATGGATGGATGGTCTCAAATTGATAGTGCGCGATGGCAATCCTTATTAGCGAAGGAACGTGCAATTCTGTGTCATTCAGAAAGTATTCCAAATCAGTCATTAAGTCTGGAACAAGCGTGTGATGGGGTGGTATGAAGCGTGCATCAGCTATTGCGTTACCTCCAATCCAATTTTGGCTTGTTCGGAACTCTCCGGGCATTTTATGCTCACCTCGAACGCTGTCCAGCAGAATGCGATGCGTGTTTCTGATGAGACGCGCTGACAATGGCAGTTTTTCCAATGCTTCTATGGCATTATCGATAGCCTTGATATAATTATTCACTTCTTTCCAGTCATCCCTACGCTCCGGTTGAATGTCTTCTATGGGTAGTAGGGCTTCGTCCATTTTGGTTTGCGTTCCTTCAATTCGACTCGATACGACGGCTTCTTTGGTTACGTGCAATTGGATGAACAAGTCAATGTTTGGGACAAGCTTGGAAAACGAATTCAATTCGCCTAATCTGATGGCGGCTTTTTCGAGCAAATCGTTTATGCTTGGGTCAGTCCATACCCATTCATGACAAATCTTGTTGGGAACGAAGTATTTATACTGGTAGCCTTGTTCATAATGACCGGCTTCAAATTTCTCTATTTCCATGATTCTTATTTTATTTAAGTATACATGAGTTATTTCTTGTTTTACTTTATGCCAGCAAAGTAAAATAGTACTTTCTTTATTTTACTTTATCCTTCAAGTCCATACCCCAATTCCTTAAACAAGTTCGACAATTCCCGTTTGCTCTCTTCTTCTTGCCGGAGCAGTTCGCGTATCTCATCTTGCAGCCGCTTCATTTGGGTATCAAAGTCGATGCCTTCGTCCCGGTTCTTGAACTCAATGTACTTGCTGGGCACAAGCGACCAACCCTTAGCCTCGATTTCCTCCAACGTGGCGGAATAACAATATTCAGGCACATTGTGATAAGTCTGTTTATAACCTTCGCATTGCCAGTTGTGGAAATTCTCGGCAATCTGTGCGATTTGTTCTTGTGAGAACTGGATGTATTTCTTCTCGAAAGGCTCTCCCCATTGGCGCAAGTCGATGAAAAGCACTTCGTTTTCCCGATTGCGGTATTTCACCAGTTCTCCGTTCTGCTCCACCGTGCGGGCTTTGCGGTTGCCCGCCAATATCCAAAGCGTCACGCTGATGTCCGTAGAATAGAACATATTGCGCGGCAGAATGACAATGGCTTCCACCAGATGGTTTTTCAACAACTGACGGCGGATGTTCAGTTCCGTGCCGTCACCGCTCAACGCACCATTGGCAAGCAAGAAACCCGCCATGCCATTGGCAGACAGCTTGGAAACGATGTTCAGAATCCAGCCGTAGTTGGCATTGCTTGTAGGCGGTACTTCATATCCCTGCCAGCGCGGGTCGCCCGTCAATTCATTCTCCGCACGCCACGATTTCTGATTAAAAGGCGGATTGGCCATGATGAAATCGGCTTTCAAGTCCTTGTGCTGGTCGTCATGAAACGTATCGGCAGCACGTTCGCCCAAGTTGCAGGCAATGCCCCGGATGGCAAGATTCATCTTTGCCAACTTGTAAGTGGTGTTGGTATATTCCTGCCCATAGACGGAAATGTCTTTCCGGTTGCCATGGTGCGCCTCAATGAACTTCATGCTCTGCACGAACATGCCGCCCGAACCGCAACAGGGATCATATATCTTGCCCCGATAGGGCTGTATCATCTCAGCAATGAGGTTGACAATCGTCTTGGGCGTGTAATACTCTCCTTTACCCTTGCCCTCGGCTATGGCAAACTTGCCCAAGAAGTATTCATAGACACGCCCGATCAAGTCGTGTTCCTTATCTTTCTGTGTATCTATCGTGCCTATCACATCCAACAGGCTTGCCAGCTTGGTACGGTCCAGTCCCAACCCGGAATAGTAATTGCTGGGCAAGGCCCCTTTCAATGAAGGATTGTCTTTCTCCACCTGCGCCAAAGCCGTATCTATCTTGATGGCAATGTCGTTCTGCTTGGCATTCTCCATCAGATAGTCCCAACGGCTGATTTCATTCAGATAGAAGACGTTCTTGGCATTATAGAATACAGGCTGGTCTGCAAACGCTTCCTGATGGTCGGCTATAAGTTCATTGCGGCGTTCCAAGAAGCGGTCATAGGCGTATTTCAAGAATATCAAACTCAAAACTACATGCTTGTATTCCGAAGGTTCAACCGATCCACGCAATTTGTTGGCCGATTCCCAAAGGGTTTCTTCTATGCTTTTTTCTTTCTGCTCTTTCTTTGCCATGACTTTATTCTTCCATTCCGTTATTTATCAACCTTCTTGCGTCAACATTCAATATGGCGGCTATCTTCATCAGCATTTCCAATGAGGGTTGGCTTGCATTGGAACACCATCGGGAAACGGTAGCTTCGTTTTTCCCCAACTGCCCGGCCAGCCATTTTCCTGTCTTACCTTGTTCCACTAATACTATTTTTAATCGGTTTATCTTTTCTGTTTCCATATTTTGCCTAATATTGCCAAAGTACATTAATAAATTGATGATATTTGCAAAGATAATGATTTAAGGTGAAAAAGAAAGAAGACTTAGCGATAATTTCGGGAGCACATGTAAAAAGATGTATCCAGATATAAAAGAAAAAGCAGTCAGAAAACTCCAACTGCTTCATCTTCAAAGTGGTGCCACCAGGAATCGAACCAGGGACACAAGGATTTTCAGTAATAAATTAATATGTAATGAAGCTGCTGTATATCAATCAGATACCTAAATCCAACCTATTATGGTTAATACATGGGAGAAAACAGAGAGTGTTTTCAGATTAATAATAAATTCATTTATCTCGTATAATAATACTTGTTGCTTGTCAGATATTTAATTATTATTTCATGACTGTTTTTCTTAGTTTATTGTAAGATTTAAATCCTAATATTGCAGACACATTCAAACTCTTGTCAAGAAGAAATGTAAAAGCAACTTCTTTCGTATGGATAAATCTATGTTTATTCTGAATCATTAGTGCTGATAATTAGTTTATCAAAATTAATTATCCATTTGTTTTGTATAAAAAAGTCGGTACTTAGTATACCATGAATTTGCACCCCTGTTTCTTCTTGTATCTGTGTTACTGCATTTGTAGCATCCAAAACAGTAAAGGTTGAAGTGTAATCAATCCCTTCAAAAGTGAATGTCGCTTCAATGGTTGGACATTCTTTATAATTCCCTTCTATACCCATTGTGCTTTGATGTTCATCAAGCACCCTAAATTCATTCCTGAAATGTTCAAATACATAAGTAAAAAGGACATTGTGTGTGGCTCCTGTATCTATAAGAAAACACAAGTTCTTTAGTTTGCCTGATGTTATAATTAGTGGCAAACCTGTCTTTTGTAAACCAAATGATATAGGAAATTCTAATTTATTACTCATACATTAAAAGCCATTGGAATAGAAAAATATATGATAATTATACGGAGATTTCTGTATTTCAACATATAAGCTGTTAAAATAGTAAGTTCGTTTCATGTATTTGTCTTCTGGAGTGAAATCACCTGTAACATTTTGTGGGTTGCATCCTAATAGCAAACTGTCAAATTGCAGAAATTCATCATAATCAAAAGATTTATTATACCCCTGCCATATCACAGAATCATTGCGAACATATATGTCATTTGTAAAAGTATAATATTCACTATTTTCATCTTTGACTAACCTTGAATACATTTCAACATTGCTATCTCTTGAATGTCCTTTCTTAAAATGCGATTTATATTTATATTCAGACCATTTTTGATTGACTATAGTTCCCAATTTTGTCTCTATTTCAAACGTATTTTTATTTTTAGATGGTGTGCAAGAGAACAATATTAATGCGCTCATTATTAAAATGAATACTTTTCTTTTCATGTTTGTTTTTATTAATCAATATTCCAATAATTACTTTCATCACTTTCAAAAGCATCAAGTCTTTGGTCTTCCCAATCCTTTTCATCCTCCCCAAAATCATTTAGCTGTTCTTCCTTATATTTTCTCCATTCGAGATATTGTCTATATGATGATGTTGTTGGTCTAATATTGGATAGTACATTTTCAATGTATTGCCCATCTGAAATAGTAATGCTATACAGATTTATATTTTTCCTGCAATCCAAATTCTTTAGCTTTATATTGCTCCCAAGATATAAGTCATTATGTAAATCATTATACGCACAATCTAAACTTATCAACTCCTTGTTTTCTTGAACATTAAGACAGTATAATTGATTTTCAGAACAATCTAAGATTTGAAGCCCTTTTAAGGATTGTACATTCAATTCATCTAATTTGCATCTTCTCACACTAAGCATTGTTAGTCCTTTATTGCAGGATAAATCAATATATTTCAAAGGGTTAAATCCACAAGAAAGGATTTTCAGATTCCTGTTGTTCAGGCAGTTCAAGTGGTTTAGGTTACACTCTCGGCAATATAAAGATATTAAATTATGATTATTTTGAATATCAAGATTATTCTTCAAAGGATTTCTATAACAACTCAAGTGTTTCAATGCTATATTCTTAGAAATATCAATGTCCTCAATATTGTTTCTTGAACAATCAAGGATTTCTAAATTGCTAAGATATTCTATCCCGGCAATAGACTTGATGCCCTTTTGAGTGCAAAGAACTTTGGTGATAGTCAATGCTTCTGTAAGTGATATTTCTCCATCACCATCTTTGTCAAAGTTGTCAATAAGATACTTCTTAAAGACTTTATCTGGGAAATTGATAACTCTTAAATCCATTTGATGCCCTTTTGTAGCCATACTACAAAAAAGAAAGGTGCAAGTCCAACCTTGATTGTTATTCTGAAGGTATCGCCAAACACCCATATCCATACAAACAAGGAAAGCTCACACCTTATGGCATGAGCATTCACTTACTTACATTTGATGGATATATTTCTCTAAATTGGCGATTTTTCAGAATTCATCAAGTAAGAAGCAAACACACTTCTTTTTCCAATATGTCTTGTTAAACTTCTATTTCATTTCATATTCTTTCGTTTATGACGTTGCAAAAATACTATTTTTCTTGCGACAAATAACCGATAGACTGGCATTTTATAGAAATTACATCCATATTAGAAAGCTTGCGGTGTGAGCTGGCTTTCCTTGTCTTGAAGAGGAGAAATTATCCCTCCAATCCTTGTGCAAAAATATATTCTAAGAGTCTTTTATTGCCATGTTTGATATGATTTAAAGCATTATTTTTTGTTTTCATTCTTATCGGAGCAAAATATACATAACAAAATTACTCCAAATGCCAAATTGCCAATGGCATACAGAACTGTTTCCATAAAATATGCTACTGAATGAACCATGAATATTCGCACTCCCCATGCAATGCTTTGTTCAGTCCATCTGCAAATTGGGTGGCATTATAAGCCCTGTCCAGAAAGTTGTCTATGTAGGATGACTTATTTGCTCCGGTGAGTAGGTTGTACACATTCCACATGGATATTTCCCTTTGATTGTCAGGAAGTGAAAAGTTATCATCACTATAGAATGTCTTGGCTACAATACCTATTTGAGTATCAGTCATAAGCATTTGAGGAAGTTTTTTCTTCTGCGCAGGTAGAAGATATTGGTACAATCTGCTCTTACCCAAGAACTGTGCAAACTGATGTACTGTCATATAGCTGTCTTTGAAAGCACCCATATAATAAAGGTGTTTGGCTGCATTGTATCCTTGAAATAGTTGCATTGCTGCATTCAACAATCCATGCACATCCATCACCTTTAATTCAGACTTAAAACCATCAGTAGAGACACACATATTGCAGCATACCATGTTCTTGAAACCTATGAAGATTTTGAACTTCTCCATACCTTTCTTGCTGTAAAGATTTTCATGATTATAAGCTCTAACCCCTCCAATAGTGAGGTTCAGCCTGTTCCCATTTATATCTTCATGAATACTTGGAATCTCAAAGCAGAACATCATTCTTTCATAATAGATGGTCTTATCTTCTTCCAACAACTCCTTTACTGATTTGTGAATAGCTTCGGGTGTTCTTCCTTTGATGATATGGCTTACTCTTATTTCAGGCATATCAATGCTTTCATTTGAGAAAACTTTGTTTGCAGCTTCCCAAATAGATTCAATAAAATTGGGGTGGCTGATTGTGATTTCATTGTCCTTGCTGAAAACAGGCACAATGCAATCATCTTTTAGATGTTCAATGGTCACTTCCTTTGTATTGGCTTCAATAAAAGGAAGTTTTTTTACTTCTCTTCTTGACAAGATTGGTTCTGCATCAGTAATATCATATTGTGATATTTTTAATGTTCGGTTTACCCTGTTTGGATAAATGATGTTAGCCCTGACAGGCTGTAACTGTATTGCTTCCATATCTTATGAAATTTGGATTATAATTAATACTCGGTTTATTCTGTTGTTCTTGCAGTTGTATTTTCTTCTGCATGAAATCAGAGGTCAGTTGTTGATACCATTCGGGATATTTGTGATATACAGATGTCAATTCTTCAATGCTTTTGGCATTGTTGATTTGTTGTTTTATCTGCTCTACATTCACACCATCATTGCACCAGTCAAGTATTATTTGCCCTGTTGTTGGTGTAATAACAAAGTCAGGCTTTCCTATAAAAAGATTTGTCCTGTCCTTGCTTGCAATGGCTTGATGCTTCATATTGATGTCAAAGACAATGGTAAACTCATAATCTATTCCATCCCTCATTACAGCCTTAAGACCAACTTTTTCAGGCACAAGTTTGCCATTTTTCTCACTCAGCACATAATCTTGCTTACATCGCATAGTGCAAATGATATGTTTTTCACTTTGCAATATCTTCTGCATAAAAGTATTGATTCTTGGAGTGACTTTCTGCCAATTAGTGAAGCTATTCCCTTGTAGCCCTGCATGATATTCCAATAGATTGTCCCAGCATTGGGATATTGAATCTATGATAATCACCTCCATTCCTGCTGTTTCACATATTCCTATGGCTTCCATGTAGGTCTCAGGAGTAAAGTTGTCTTGAAGAGAAAGAACATTGTAAGTACCCAAGTGGGCGTACAAATCAGCACTTCCATTCTCACTGTCAATAATGGCTATTTTATTCCAATCATTGCACAACCCATAGGCTAAAAGGAGGGCTGAATATGTTTTGCCACTTCCTGCACAGCCTTGTAAAGCAAGTTTAATCTTGGCTTGTTTCTTTGATGAAACTCTTAACTGCATCATAAAAAAACTATTAATGGTTTTACAATCAGAAAAATAAAAAGGACAATCAGAAACTAATCCAACTGCCCATGTAAGATATACCACTTGTGTATCACAAAGTTGCCAATGTAGGTGCTCCACCATCCCCTTGTTGGTGAAGCATATAGAATATATCCCCTGTTTCAGGAGAACATACTTGTGAAATGACAGGCTTTGTAATGTCTCCTTTGAGGAATTTTTCACTTACAGCCCCTGTTTCACAGCCATATACAAAGAAGCATTTTCCTGTGTTGGGGTTTTGTTTCACATCAATTTTTTCCACACCCATTTTTGCTTTGAAGTCTGCAACAGACATTGTTTCGATGAATTTCAAGCTATCCATATTTATGATTTTAACTGTTGTGGGAGGGGACTATCCCCACCCTGAGTGATGGGGAGGGTGCTTGGATGGTGTAATTCATGCTCTTGAAAACAAGATAAGAGCGAAAAAATATTGGGAATTTAAACTTTCAGGTAATAGCCGGGCTATTCTTCAATGTGAAATAAAAGTTATAACAATGTATAGAATTAAGGCTCTGTTGTATAAATGTCAAGAATTTGGCTGGGATGGGATAATAAAGTTTTTGTTTGATTTATATGATATACTATCTTTTCTGATTCAGTAAAAATAGCTATACATTATTGATTTACAAATAAAATAATTCCCTGTTCTCAAAAGTGAAAACAGGGAATTATACATTCAGTCAAGCATAGAATTATGCCACCTCTTCAAGCATAAGGAGATAATCATTTATTTCATCTTCTGTAGGATTAAACTCTTCCACTAAATCAATCCAAGTTTTGTGCCCAAGATGAGGATACATCAACACTTTTGCACTCGAATGCTCTGCATTAGTCAATGCCATAGGGACATCATAAGAAGACCATAGTACATTTTTTTCTATAAGGGCATTCCTATACTTTTTGAATGTGTTTTTAGATATACCCAATGCCTCCCATACTCTTTGGTCAGATAAATCATATCTGAAAGTATTGTTCAAGCAAAGGCAATACAATCCAATTATAACTCCTTTCTCTTCAGGAGAAATGGTTTTGTCGAAAAAAAACTCCTTCCTGATAAATCTAAAATTATGAATTGGGTTGGGTAGATAGAAATGATTTCTCTTTACAAGAGGTTGTTCTTGAATACATCTATGATACACAAATCTACTCTTTTTTAATCTTGGATAGAAATAATTACTGATATATTCCTCTGATACACCTGTCAAAGATGATAACTGAGGAATAGTAATATCTGTGTGCAGAAAATTACCATCCCTTTGATAAGAAGATGATAGATACATACCTGCAAGCAGATACAAATCTCTCGGTTTGAACAAACCAATTGCACTAATGGGAAATGGCGTATAATCCTTTTTAGCCACAATCAAATCTGGATGTCTTTCTTCCATAATAAATTATTTATTTGTTAAACAATTAATTATGGATCAAAAATGCCCCTATACTAAATATCTACTTATCAATATTTAGTATATAATTAGTATCAGGGTAATTTTGACCCTAACATCGTAAATAAGAAAATTTGATTGTTGGATTGAGGTTTGTTGATGTTGAGTGCAAAATTACAAAAGAATTTTTGAATGCAAAATTTCTGATGATAATTCTACAAATTTTCCATAGCCTTGTCAATTTGGCTATTTTCAAAGCCATCCAAATAAATTTGAGTGACTTTTTCAGAGCTATGCCCCAATGATTCGCAGATAATAGAAGTGGCTACTCCAGCCCTCTTCAAGACAGTTGCATAAGAGTGCCTTGCCACGTAGGTTGTAAGTTTGATAGGTGTATGCAACTCTTCTCCAATGGCTTTCAATGCCTTGTTTACTTTTGTGATAACCTTGTGAAGCCTGTTTAATCTTTGTTGCTCTGTTTTATGCTTGGTAGTGAGGATAGGAAAAAGATATGGACTGTTTTTCTTTTCATACTCCTTCAAGACCACAATAGCCCTTTCCTGCATAGGTAGATTTATTAGTTTGGATGTCTTTCTTCTGTTGTAAATCAATCTGTTATTCAATACATTCTTTTCTGTCAGATATGCCATATCAACAAAATTTATACCTCCCATAAAATAAGAGAATGTAAATAAATGAACCGCCAGTTTACAATAGAAGTCTTTTCCTGTGATATTGTAATTCACAACAGATAATATTTCCTCTTTGGTCAAAGCTCTTTTGGCTGCATCTTGATGAAGTTTTGACACCTTGAACTTCTTGAATGGGTAATTTTCTGGTTTTACCAACTCCATATTCATAGCCAAGTTGAATATCATTCTGATGTTCCTGAACCTTATTCCAATGGTGTTTTCAGATTTACCCTGCTTCCTTAGCCATGTTTCATATCTTTTCAACCAATTACAATCTATGTCTGAAAAAGGAATATCCAAATGTCTGTTGAATTTAATTAATGAATTATAGGTCTGTTGGATAGATAGTCTGTAACCTGTTCTTTTCTCTTCTTTAAGACAATGAATGTGCTGTTTAAATAGTTCTCCAACTGTAATAGTATTGGTTGGATGGGACACTTTTTCAACAAGAGTAGTGGCAGAAAATTCCTTGTCTTCTGACTTTAGCTCTACAATCTTGCTCTTTACCTCACTTATTTTGTTGGCTATTAGCTTTTCAAGCATTTCTCTGTCAGGACAGTTGGACTTGGGCTGATTCTTCTCAAAGTCCCAATACTCTGCTTTGGTAGAAACACCAAGGTTGATATACCTTGTCTTTCTGTCTTTACATATTCTAATTTTTAATGGTAATTCTCCTGATTTCAGGGGTTTGTACTTGTAGCAAATTACATCTACTGTAGTCATTTCGGTTAAAACATTGGAGAAAACATTTCCCTGTTTTACCCTGCATTTTAACCATATTTGAGCATAAAAAAAAGAGAGTTGCTTTTCAGTAACTCTCTGATTTTTAAGTGGTGCCACCGGGAATCGAACCAGGGACACAAGGATTTTCAGTCCTTTGCTCTACCAACTGAGCTATGGCACCGTGTTTGGTTTGGGAGTGCAAAAGTAAGAGTTATTTTGGATTTTGCAAAATTTTCTTCAAAAATCGGGGAAAATCGCAGAAATGCTTACCTTAGCGGCTGCCCGGCAGGGTGAGGTGTCCGTCCGAAGCACGGGCTTGAGATGACAAATTATGCGAGTGATGAAGTACGTGGATGTGATTATACCGCTGAGGTTCAGGGACTCGGTGACGTATTCGGTTCCGCAGGAGCTGGAGGGCAGGATCGTGCCGGGAAGTATAGTGAAGGTGACGGTCGTGGGACGGTCGTATACAGCGGTGGTGCTGAGAGTAAAGGATGTGCCTGGTTTTGACCCGTCGAAGATAATCCCGCTCAGGGACGTGGTCAAATTTCCGCCGGTAACGCAGGCCAATATGGATTTTCTGCGGCAGGTGGCCTCTTATTATATGTGCTCGCTCGGAGAAGCGTTCAGGTTTGCGGCTCCGTCTACGGTCAAGGCACTTAAGCGTGACAGGGCAAAGGAGGCGGATGCTGAGGAAGCAGCCGGAAACGGCAGTGGCGGACAGGAACCGGCCGGGGCGGCTTTGCCGGTGCTGTCCGAGGAGCAGGCTAAGGCAGCGGACAGTATCAGGAATCTGTTCTCGTCCGGGAAAAATGTCCTGCTGCACGGGGTTACAGGCTCCGGCAAGACTGAGATATACATCACTTTGGCGGATGAATGTCTCCGAAAAGGGCGGAGTGTCCTGTATCTTGTTCCGGAGGTCGCCCTCAGCCGTCAGATACAGAAGCGGCTCGAAGAGCATTTTCCGGGCAGGCTGCTGGTATATCATTCCCGGCAGACCGCTGCGCACAAAAGAGAAGTCTATGAGCAGGTGGCATCCTGTCCGGCGCCTCATGTCATACTCGGCCTTCGTTCGTCTCTCTTTCTGCCTTACAGGGACTTGGGACTGATAATCGTGGATGAGGAACATGACTCGTCCTACAAGCAGACCGACCAGGCTCCACGCTATCATGGCCGCGATACCGCCCTGATGCTGGGCCGGACTATGCGCTGCCCTGTTCTGCTTGGCTCGGCGACACCGTCGTTTGAGAGCCTCTACAATGTGCAGACCGGCAGATTGGGCCTTGTATCCTTGATGCACAGGTATTTCGGAGGAGAAGACAGTTCGGTGGTGCTGGTGGACATGAGGAAGGAAAGACGAAAGAATGCGGTGAAGGGTCCGTTTTCCCTGATCTTGCTGAAGGCTATGGCCGCACGACTGGAAAGACACGAGCAGGTCCTGATTTTCCGTTCCAGAAGGGCGTATGCGTCTGCTGTCGAATGTGGTGAGTGCGGGGCGGTGCTCAGATGTCCCGGATGCAATATTCCGCTCAGCTACCATAAGTTCAATCACAGTCTGTCCTGTCATTACTGCGGTTACAGTACACCGTTCCCTGCGGTATGTCCTGAATGTGGCAAGGACGCATTGCGGATGCTCGGGGACGGTACTGAGAAGATAGAGGAGGCCCTGCGGGAGTTTTTCCCGGAAGCCAGGATAGGACGTTTTGATGCGGATACTGTCAGGGATAAACGTGAGGAGGCCAGGATTCTGAAGCAGTTCGCCGAGGGGAAAATAGATATTCTCGTGGGTACGCAGATGATAACCAAGGGCTTCGACTTCAGCCGGCTGACGCTGACGGCCGTGCTGAAAGCCGAGACGGTGACCTCGGTGTTTGATTTCAGGGCTGACGAGCGGGCGCTCCAGCTCCTGCGTCAGCTGATGGGGCGGGCCGGGCGCAGGAGCTCTGCCGGCGAGATGATAGTGCAGACCTTCCGGGCGGAGCATCCGGTATTCAATATGTTGCTTTGTCCGGGAGGAGAGGATATCCGCCGGCTGATGGATGAGCGCAGGGAATTCGGTTATCCTCCGTTTACGAGGCTTATCCGTATATTGCTCAGATCCAAAGAGCAGGACCGGCTTGAGACTATGGCACAGAATGTTTCCGCAGTATTGGACCGCTCTGGATTCCGGGATGTCAGCGGCCCCGCGGCACCTCCTCAGGAAAAGGCTGGAGGTGAATATCAGCTGCAGTTCCTTGTAAAGACGGACCGCGCTCACAGCTGGGCGCAGGCGAAGGAACGGCTGTACAGGGAGCTTCGCCGGATTCCGTCCACGGACCTGACAATAGATGTGGATCCGGTCAATTGAAATTAAAAGGCCCCTGGCGCCGTATGGCACCGGAGGCCTTTGAGTGATCTGCTTGGGGCTCGAACCCAAGACCCCAACATTAAAAGTGTTGTGCTCTACCAACTGAGCTAGCAGATCAGAAATTGGACGGCAAAAGTAAGTAAAAAGATTTAATAGTCAAAATATTTTTACGGCATGGATGAATTTAGTACTGAGGTGATGGCGTTCATGCGGGAATGCACGGGCAAGGAACCGCAGTGGAGATGCGTGTCCGGTGCAGGCGTATGTGTGGATGCGGAAGAAAGGCTGGCGGCTGTCATCGTTCCGCTGGACTTTTTCCGCAGCGGAGGTACGGCAGAGCGTTTGGTCTCAGTGGAGGCGGCAATATCCGAATTGACGGCTGCGGACAGGATGTTCCTGTATGAGGACCGTTGGAGGAACAGCGGTACGGCTGTAAGGGCCATGATGAGGGTGAGGATGGGGCAGGGGCTCAGGGTGTTTGCCCGCAACTGCGATGTACGGCCCATAGCGCCTGAGACTGCTGCGGCCTTCCTTCAGCGCAATCATGTCTATGGCTCGGCGCGGGCCCGGTACCGGCTGGGTCTCTTTCGTATAAGGTCTACGGGAAATGCTGAGGCGGGGATGGATCAGACTCCGGGGATGGTGGCAGTGGCTACTTTCTCGGACGGCAGACGGAGGGAGGACGGTACGGTCTCGTATGAATGGGTGCGGTATGCCTCGGCTCAGGGTGTCAGGGTGGTCGGAGGGATGGGCCGGCTGCTTGATGCCTTTGTCGCAACAGTCGGAGACGGTACCCCGATGGATGTGATGACCTACGCTGATCTGGAATGGTACGACGGCCGCTCGTATCTGAGGCTGGGCTTCAAGCCGTGCGGAGACCGTGCTCCGGTGTGGTTCCTGTGCCGTCCGGGATGCCCCGGGAGGCAGATATGCCGGACAGAAGCGGCAGTGGATGAGGTAGACGGGGTCAAGATATGCAATCTGGGCAGCCGGAAGTACGTCCTTTGTGGCAGGTAGGGAGTCTCAGCCCTTGCGGAATCTGTTGACAAGTGCGAACAGTACAGTGATCAGCAGCAGCACTGTGGTTACGATGCGGAAGCCTATCATGGTCGAGCCTATGGATATTTCAAAAGGATACATGGAGTCAAGGAGGCATCCGAGATCCCATACTGCGGAGAATATCGTAAGGCACGTCATGAAGAACAGCAGATTGTTCATTCTTTTGTCCGCTGCCTCCTCGCGTCTTTGGTTCTCCTGAAGGAGCATGTGCTGCATCTCGCTTTTGTCCCTGACGATGTCAAAGGCATCGTCCATGTGCGACATCATTCCGCACGGAAGGAAGTTGTATGATATTTTCGGGAAGCAGTATTCTCTCTCAAACTGTATGAATTCATCCTTGAGATTGTGCAGATTGCTGCCTTTTTTCCTGAAAAGGGTGTTGAGCCGGAACAGGTAGAATTTTCGGAAAAGGCAGTAGAGGTATATCTTTCCGAAGTAGTCTGTCTCCCAGTTTGTGATCAGATATTCCTTAGTGGATCCCGAGAGGATGGTGAAGGTGTCGAACAAGGCCAGGGCTGTCCAGTTGTTGAAAATCGAGATTTTGGACGATTGGATGGTAGAGCCGAAATATTCTTTCGAACTGCTCATGAAGTCGTCGCCGTTGTAAGAGCCTTCCCTGGTCAGGGTGCCTGCCTCGAACAGCCTGCGGTCCAGCTCGTCTGCCCCGGATGGGTACTCGTCAGTGGCGAGAATGTGGAACAGTTTGAATTTATTGCCGTTCTCCATAAGAAACGGATACCCCGTTGTGACCGTACCGTCGTAAGATACCCGGGATGTAGTGGAGTAAGGCCCTCTCAGGCACTCGTAGACCTCACATATCGGGTGGATGACGGCATCCGTGAATCCGCCCAGAGTGTCAGGATTGTAGTAGCAGATGTTCCGCAGAGTACCGAGGGCGGCGGTAAGATCGCTGAACTGAACATTGCGGTGGACGGTCTTTATCGAGAATACAACTATGTTGAAAGGGAATATGTACAGATGCAGGTCGCCTGCCTCGAAAGAGTATTCATGACCGTTTACCTGGATTGTGAGTCCTGTCATACGGCTTCTGCGGAAAACCTGTATCCCGTTACTGTCCCCGCATCCTGAGATGAAATCGATGAAGTCACTGTAATAAAAATCCTTCATCTCGTCTGTCTCTTCCCGGGTGCATACAGCTTCGTTCCATCCTGCCGGAAGACAGTCCTGGGACAATCTTTTTCCATACCTCCTGTCCGATGTGAAGAATCCGCACAGGAACGCTCTGCTTTCTGAAACAATCATGGTCGTTTGTATCGTGCTACAAGGGCATAAAAGTAGAGTTTTTTAATTATCTTTGCAAGGCTATGAAAGATTTTTTACTGCATCAATATACCGGGGAGGACCGTCAGCGGATAGAGAGTGTGTTTGACAGGGCCTGTGCCGGATATCCGTATACACTTGCTCATGCTGTGACCGGTATAGTCCGCGAGATGTCCCTGGAGCATTATTCCAAGGCGATGAACTATACCCTGGATTTCTTTGAGACGGCATCCCAGTACATATCCGTCATCCTGTTCGGGATGCTCCGCAAGCGGGCTCTGGAGAGCGGGACAGTGGACGAGTCGCTGCTCAAAGTGATCAGGAAGATAGATGACAAGCGGCCCCTCTCGTTCGGAGACTGGTGCAATGATATCCTGGCACCGCTGGCTTCTGCTGCATCCAAACTGCTGGCGGACAATCCGCTGTGCGCATCGCTGTGGAATGTGCTGCGTCCTAAGCACAATGTGTTTCTCGGAGGAAAGTCGGCTCCGGGTATCGTACAGATACGTAATGAGTACAAGGGGCACAGCACCACTTTGTCGGAGGAGATATATAAAGGAGTGGTCTATACCATGGAACCACGGCTGATAGAGTTGCTGGAGGCCCTTTCCCCATTGGCTTCCGCGGAATATTTCGCGGCTCCATGGGGCGGTGGGGAGGTCATCAGTCTTAAGGGCGATGTTCCTGCGGTTTCCGGACATTCTCCCGGGATTCCTGCCGGGCATTACTGTATCTATACCGGTGGAGAACTCTTTTTGGACCTGTTTCCTTTAATATATTGCGATGAGAACGGCTTTATATACGTATTCCAGTCGCTTATCAACGAGGAAACCTCCCACATATCCACCAACGAGAGTGCTGTTAGAAAGGTTACGGATGTCTTTAATGATGAGTTTGATGCCTATATGCAGGCTGTGTCGCCGTCGTTTGACATATCTGATACGCTGAACTGGGATGAGTGGGTGGCCCTTCTGCACGCCGAGTCGGCCTGTTTTCTCCGCAGAGTGTACAATGAGAAGAAATACAACAAGGAACTTTTTGTGGAGAGAATGCAGCTGACGGCGGAGCTGGAGAGATTTCAAGGAGGGGAAGCCGTGCTGTTCCCTTTGTTGGGCGAGGCCGGACAGGGTAAGACTAATCAGTTGTGCCACTGGACAGAGACTCTGATGCAGAGGGGAGAGGCCGTGTTGATCATGAGCGGTTCGGATTTCTCTATGGTCAGTCTGGAGGACAAGATGCGCAGGGTGGCCGGGGCTTCTCCGCGCAAACCCGTATCCAAGATAATGGATGCGCTGCACAAGTGTGCCTTGGAGAAAGGCAGAACCGTTACGGTGTTCATAGACGCTGTCAACGAATGTCTGCGCTACAGCGGCTCTGATTCAGAGGAAAACGGGCCGTTGGATCTGTACAACAGCCTGTGCTCGGTATTCTGTGCCGGTGGATATACTCAGTTCAAGGTGCTGTTCACATGCCGCAGCTATACGTGGAAGAATGTGATCTATCCCGTGGCATCCAGGCAGCCGGCCGGACTTTTCCATGACCGTGGCGAAGACAGCGATACTGCCGTCAGGGGATTCACTCAGGAAGAGGCGGAGAGGGCTTATGCCATTTATGGCGAGCTGTATCAGATGCGTACTCCGTACAGAGAACTGTCCAAAGGCAGCATTATCCGTCTGAGGGATCCGCTGGTACTGAAGATAGCCTGTACGGACTATCTGGGCCGGAGGCTGCCGGAGAAGATGCACGATTACAGTTCCCTGAGCCTGTTTCACAGGATGTTCGAGGACATAGCCTCGTCCTATGCCGGGAACCGTCAGAAGGAGATACTGCTCGTCATGGCCGAGTATTTTCTTAAGAGCTATGAGAGTGGAGTGCCGGTTGACTCTATATCTTTCAAGGAGCTGCGTCACGCTGAAGACGGCCCTCTGGCGCGTCTGTCGGAGCTTATATTCAAGGAAGACGGGACATCCGTCGCCTATGGAGAACTTCTCAACAAGCCCGAGCGTCCTGTCCTTAGGTATGTCGAGAATGAACATGATGACCATGGCGGCAGGATACAGTTTATCTACGAGAGGTTTCTGGAATATATGCTGGCTCTGGTGTATTACAGGGCCGAAACGGAACAATCAGGCGGGAAGGCATTGCCGGTAGGCAGACTGGTGGAGACTGTGTCCAGGGCGCATACCAATGAGGTCTTTATGGGAGCCATGCGCAATGTGCTGATAATGGACTATGTCAAGACCGGGAGCAGTGATACGCTGCTTGATCTCGCCGCGCATTATGGAGAGGATTACAATATAACGGCCATAGTCAATGATGCCGTCAGCGTGCTTGTCGGAGAAAATTATGAGGAAGAACTCTTCAGCCTGGAGGAGGATTTGCTCTCCGGCTCACCCGACTGTACAAAAACGCAGGTGATGGAGTTCAATGCGCTGAGTAAGGCTATACAGGGTAATAAGGCTACGGAAGAAACGATAGCGCGTTACCGGGAACTGTCGGCTGTCCTGGCACCGACTCTGAAACTGCGTCAACTGGCCGCTGTCACCCTGCTTAACGGTATATTCCTGACGGACTACTACAACGAGGCAGTGTATAGCCGTGATCCCTTCTCCCTTCTGTGGCGGCTTCTGGATGACCCGGTGTCCGAAGTGCGCAATGACGCCTGCATGTACTCCTACTATATATCAAGAAAAGACAAGACATTGAACAATACGTCGCTGCGTGAGAACATCTCGTCTGTGATAGTGGACAGGATGTATGGTGAGATCCGTTCCAGGTCATTGATCGGCGGCGTGACCGGAAAGGACGTGCGTTCCAGAACAGTTACATTTCTGGAGGTCGGCACCAGGCTCAATGTCCTGCTTATCATAGATGCCCTGCTGTCAGGTGATGCCGGAAGACGTGCGGAGGTGGCGTCTATGCTTGACCGGACAGTCGGCATATTCCGTTATATGACGTGGAATTTCCGGCTGGTGAAAGTCCTGATGCCGTTTTTCTCGGTGATACTGAGGCGGCAGCTCACGTTTCAGGCGGCTTATGTCAACAACGTCATAGAGTACCAGTCTTTCTGGGATGACAGCGTGGTGCCGCTCCGCAGTGTCTCGTCGGAGTGGAGCCGCGAGGACCTGAAGGATGTGCTCGGTACTCTGTTCAATTATTCGCGGTATTACAGCAAGGGATTGCCGGTCCCGGACTTCGGCGTCCATCTGCCGAAGATAATAGCCGCATACCGTACAGGAGACAGTTTCACATATTTTGCCCTGGAGAGGCTGCTTGTCATCAACGGGCTCTGTGACATCGGGATAATGTATCCTGTCACGGAAGCGATGTCTACTCCGGAGTTCGCACAGACCCAGTGGTACGACTATTCCCGTATGTCCATGATCTATGTCCTCTATCAGCTGGGCTTGAAGTCGGAGGTATTCCCGGACGCTCTGTGGGAGGTGACCGGCCGGTGGTGCGTGGAGTGGACCAGACGGTGCCGGGGATATTTCAAGGCACGCAACAGTCATAAGGCCAATCCCATGCAACTGTATAAGCGGAACGTGATGACCTGGTATGCGATGATTTTCAGTGCGCGTCACCCCGGCTGTTCCGCAGAGGACATACGTGCAGGTATACCTTTGTTCTATGAACTTCTGGATGAGGCGATAGACAACAGGGACAAAGAGCTGCTGGTGCATCTTATAGACAACATATCTGAACTGGTGTCCGACTCAGGCTATATTGATACCGCCCTCGAACTGCTCCGGTACATACTCGTGCGTATAGATTCCGTGAAGATAATGGAGGAGATGGACAGCCGTGCCGACCTCAGGTATCCGTCCACGTCGGAGGATATAGTGTCGCTCGTGGGCAAGCTGCTCGGAACGGCGAAAAATTATTTCCCTGCGGAGGTGGACAGTTTCCTGAAGAAGGATATAGTGGGCCTGAAGTTCCCCGGAATAAGCAGATACCGTGAGGACATACTCAACTACAATCCGGGTGGGGAGACCCTGTCCGACCTGTTCACGCACAAGTTCGGCAACTTCCTGATATGGTCCTTGGTCAATGAGGAGGCCGTGGATGAATTTGCCTATGAGGCGATGTGCGCCGCCACGGATGCTCCGGACTGTATCAATTGGTTCAATCAGGTGGTACGGATATTGTTCAGGCATCTGTTTAAAGTGAGAATATGAGAAATGTAATGATATCGGTGTGTCTCGCACTAGTGCTTACGGGTGCGGCCTGCTCCGCAGAGGGTCTGTCGGAAAATGAGGTTAGGAATATGAAGATAATAGCTCATAGAGGTGGCTCCTCCTTAGGAAACGAGAATACTTTGTCATGTATAGCGGCCGGTATGGCCGCCGGAGCGGATATGGTGGAAATAGACGTGCATCAGACGGCTGACAGTGCGCTGGTGGTGTGTCATGATATGACAGTTGACCGTACAACTGACGGCAAGGGCCGTATAGAGGACCTGACATTGGCGCAGATACGCTCGCTGAGGATTGTCGGTGAGGACGGTTCCCTGACGGACGAGCATATCCCTACGCTGGATGAGGTGCTGGACCTCATAGACGGCAGATGCGGCCTTCTGCTGGAGGTAAAGCGCCGCAAGCATCAGTATGAGGGGATAGAGGAACGTGTGGTGGAGGCTCTGGAAAGGCACAATGCCGTAGGATATACAGTCGTGCAGTCTTTCAATGACCGTGTGATAGAGACAGTTCACCGGCTTAACCCTGAGATACGGGTGGAAAAGCTTCTGTTCTGCCGTGTACTTGGCCTGCCTCTGATATTTGACGGCACGTTCACGTCTTTCAGTTGGGATAAATACGGATATGTCGCTTCATTCAATTTCTATCACGGTTTCATAAACCGCAGGCTGCTCGATGAGATTCATGAGCGCGGCAAGGAAGTGAAAGTGTGGACGGTCAATGATGAGAGGTCGTTCCCGAAGATACCTGTGGACGGAGTCATAACCGACTGTCCTGATAAATTCTGACAGCCGGTTTCGCGGCAGGGACAGAGACAGACAGTGAGTCTCCGCTGCTGTCAACGTCCACTTTTATCCTGTCGCCTTTCTTGATACCGGACAGTATGAGCTCGGCCAAGGGGTCTTCAAGGTATTTCCTCAGTGCTCTTTTGAGCGGCCGGGCTCCGTAGGCCGGGTCGTAGCCTTTGTCGCACAGGAACTCCTTGGCCATGCGTGTCAGGCTTATGCTGTATCCGGCTTCTGATACCTTCCTGTACAGTCCGGCCAGCTCCAGTTTCAGGATTGCGGCCATGTCGCTGCGGGTCAGACTGTTGAAGTATACGGTCTCGTCCAGCCTGTTGAGGAACTCCGGTGTGAAAGTCCTTCCCAGAGCCTTGTCAATCAGAGTCTTGTGCAGCCGTTCGGGGTCGTCGCCGCTGCCGCTGTATCCGATGCCCCGGCCGAAATCCTTTATATCGCGGCTGCCTATGTTGGAAGTCAGTATGATGACCGTGTTGCGGAAGTCCACCAGGTGTCCGTTGCTGTCGGTGAGCCGTCCCTCGTCCAGTATCTGGAGCAGGATGTTGAAGATGTCGGGGTGGGCTTTCTCGATCTCGTCCAGCAGCACTACCGAGTAGGGTTTCTGCCGCACTCTCTCGCTCAGCTGTCCTCCGTCGTCGTACCCGACGTATCCCGGAGGAGCCCCGAGAAGCCGGCTGACGGATATCTTTTCCATATATTCGCTCATGTCCAGGCGGATAATGGCGTCCCGGCTGTCGAAAAGCCGTTCGGCAAGCGTCTTGGCAAGATGGGTCTTGCCGACCCCGGTCGGTCCCAGGAAGAGGAATGAGCCGATGGGTCTGTCGGGGTCTTTCAGCCCCGCGCTGTTGCGCTGGATGGCTTTGACGACCAGCTCTACTGCCTTTTCCTGGCCTATGACGCTCCTGAGCAGGGCCGGCTGGAGTCCGTGGAGTCTGGATGCTCCTGATAAGGACATCTTATTAATAGGTATCCCGGTCATATTGGAGACAGTCCTCAGGATGTCGGATTCTTTGACGGATACAGGACTCTTGGAATGATTCCTGACAGCGTTGTCCGTGATGCGGTCCATCTCGCTCTCGTGTTCCTGCTCCATCCTCAGAAGCTTCACTCCCATGTCGAAATCACTGCTCCTGAGACAGTCTCTTTTCATGTCACGTATGTCCTTAAGGCTGTCACCTATAGCTTTCAGTTTCGCCGGTGGCATGCTGTGCCCCAGATAGGCTGCCGCTCCTGCCTCGTCCATTACGTCGATGGCCTTGTCCGGCTGGTTTCTGTCCGTGATGTATCTTCCGGACAGAGTGATGCAGGCCCTGACAGCTTCGGGAGTGTAGATTACGTTGTGATATTGCTCGTAATGTGTTTTCAGACTATTGAGTATCTGCAGCGTCATGCTCTCCGACGGTTGCTCCACGGATATTTTCTGAAATCTTCTGGCCAGCGCTCCGTCTTTCTCGATGATCTTACGGTACTCGTCCGAGGTTGTTGTTCCGATGCACTGGAACTCTCCTCTGGAAAGGGCCGGCTTCATGATCGCCGCCGCGTCCATAGTGCCCCCTCCGCCTCCTGCGCCCACGATATTGTGGATCTCGTCGATGAACAGGATGATGTCCGGGTTGCTGCGTGCAGAGTCCAGAATCCTCTTCAGTCTTTCCTCAAAGTCCCCGCGGAATTTAGTGCCGGCGACTATAGCTCCCATATCCAGGGAGATTATCCTTTTACGGAGCATACATACCGGGACATTTCTGTCTGCGATGCGCATGGAGATGCCCTCGGCTATCGCGGTCTTGCCGACACCCGGCTCTCCGACTATCAGTGGGTTGTTTTTCTTTCTTCTGCAGAGTACGCTTATGGCCCTGTCTATCTCTCTGTCCCTTCCGATGACAGGATCCAGCAGTCCCTCCTCCGCAGCGGCTGTCAGGTCGTATCCGAACCGGTCCAGGATATCTCCTTCCGGCTCCGGTATTCCGTCTTCCAGATCGTCGGCCTCGATGTCACCGTATCCGCTCTCCCCGGCTTCCGGCGCATCTTTGGCGTATCGGCTCATCCGGCTGAAATCAAGTCCCAGATCGTGCGCTATGCGGGAGAATAAGGATGTGCCTTCCTTGAGTATGACGCTTAAAAACACCATGGTGTCGGGAATGTGCCCGGCCTCTGGCATCCTGATTATGGATGCGGCGGTGTCGGCGACATGCCGGAGCTCGGGGCTGACGCTTACATCTTCGGACACATTGTAGGGAATGGAGTACCCTTTGTCCAGACGGTCCATAAGCATGGCCTTGATGCGTTGAAGGGACAGTCCGTTCTCTTCCAGGAAGCGGCATGCCTCATTGTCCTCCTGCCGTATCATCCCGAGTATGAAGTGCTCTACGGTGATGGTTGTCCAGCCTGTCTTTACGGCTTCTTCGCCGGCATACCTGAAGATGGCGTTTACTTTCTCGACCTCGTTCATGTGCTTTTAAATTTCAAGGCCCTAAAATAATCAATATTTGAAAAATATTTCGTATTTTAGCGTTTTGTTTTGGAAATACATGATAAGATGGAAAATGAAGAAATAAATCAGGGCAGGATAGTGCAGGTGGATATCGAGACGGAGATGAAGACAGCGTATATCGACTATTCGATGTCCGTTATCGTGGCGCGTGCCCTGCCTGATGTGCGGGACGGTCTCAAGCCGGTCCATAGGAGAGTATTGTATGGAATGAACGAACTTGGCCTGACATCCGGAGGCCAGCATAAGAAGTCGGCCCGTATAGTCGGTGAGGTACTGGGTAAATACCATCCTCATGGAGACTCGAGTGTCTATGACGCTATGGTCCGGATGGCTCAGGACTGGAGCATGAGATATATGCTGGTGGACGGCCAGGGTAACTTCGGCTCGATAGACGGGGACTCGGCTGCGGCCATGCGTTATACGGAGGCACGTTTCCGCAGGCTGGCGGAGGAGTGCCTGGAGGATCTGGACAAGGATACCGTGGATTTCACACCCAACTTTGACGAGACTCTGAAAGAGCCGGTGGTGCTGCCTTCCAAGGCTCCGCTGCTGCTGCTCAACGGCTCGTCCGGTATCGCTGTCGGAATGGCGACCAATATGGCTCCGCACAATCTGGGCGAGGTAGCCGATGCCATCTGCGCGTATATAGACAACAATGACATCACCGTTGATGAGCTGATGCATTATATAAAGGGTCCTGACTTCCCGACCGGAGGCATTATTCAGGGTATATCCGGCATAAGGGATGCCTTTGAGACCGGACGCGGGCGCATAGTGGTGCGCTCCAAGACGGAGATAGAGGTGCAGCCGTCAGGCCGTGAGGTGATAGTGGTGACCGAGATTCCCTATATGGTGAATAAGAGGGAGATGATAGAGAATATCGCCAGACTGGTGGAGGATAAGAAGATAGACGGTATCGCCTATATCAACGACGAGAGTGACCATAAGGGTATGCGCGTGGTCATCAAGCTTAAGATGGGCGCGGTGGCCAATGTGGTGCTGAATACTCTCTTCAAGCTCACCTCGCTTCAGTCCAGTTTCTCGGTAAACAATATCGCTCTTGTGGACGGACGTCCCAGACTGCTCAATCTCAAGCAGCTGATAAAGTATTTCGTGCGTCACCGTCACAACGTGGTGGTGCGCAGGGCCCAGTTCAATCTGGCGGAGGCCCGCAAGCGCGAGCATATACTGGCCGGTCTGCTTAAGGCGATTGACATCATAGACGAGGTGATAGCCCTGATACGTGCGTCTAGAAGCCGTCAGGATGCCCGTGACGGTCTGTGTGAGAAGTTCGGTTTCTCCGAGATACAGGCCGGAGCCATTGTCGAGATGAGACTCGGTCAGCTTACCGGCATGGACCGGGAAAAGCTCCGGGCTGATTATGACGCAGTGGTGGCCCTTATTCAGGAACTGACGGCATTCCTGGCGGATGAGTCGCTCCAGTATGCGCTGATTAAGAAGGAGACTCAGGAACTCAAGGAGAAATACGGCGATCCGAGACGTACAGAGATAGTGCCTTCGGCCGATGAGTTCAATCCCGAGGACTTCTACGCCGACGAGGATGTGGTCATCACCATTTCCCATTCGGGCTACATAAAGAGGACTCCTCTGGCCGAGTACCGTCTGCAGAACCGCGGAGGTGTGGGCTCCAAGGGCAGCACTACAAAGGACGAGGACTTCATAGAGCATATCTATGTGGCCAATACCCACAGCACCATGCTGTTCTTTACCGACAAGGGCAAGTGCTACTGGCTGAAGGTGTACGAGATACCCGAGGGAACCAAGACCTCGAAAGGCCGCGCTATACAGAATGTGATCAATATTGAGCCGGATGACCATGTCTGCGCTTACCTCAATGTCGGCAACCTGAATGATGAGGAGTATATCAACAGCCATTATATCGTGCTCGCTACCAAGCGCGGTACGATAAAGAAGACCCTGCTGGAGGCCTATTCCCGCCCCCGTCAGAAAGGAGTCAACGCTATTACCATAAAGGAAGGCGACGGACTGCTAGAGGCGGTACTGACCGACGGAGACAATGATATCCTGCTGGCGGCCAGAAAGGGCAAGTGCGTGCGCTTCCATGAGTCTCAGGCCCGTTCCATCGGCCGTACGGCGGCCGGTGTGCGCGGCATAAGCATCGAGGATGACGATGAGGTGATAGGTATGGTCTGCGCCAGGAATGTGAAGGAAGGGGAGACTGCTCTCGGTGACATACTCGTGGTCAGCGAGAACGGATTCGGCAAACGCTCTCCTCTGGAGGACTACAGGATTACCAGCCGTGGTGCCAAGGGAGTCAAGACCATCAACATCACAGACAAGACAGGTGAGCTTATAGCCGTCAAGATGGTGTCTGATGACAATGATCTTATGATTATCAATAAGTCAGGTATTACTATCCGCGTTCCCGCATCCGACATAAGGGTGGCCGGCAGGGCTACTCAGGGGGTTAAGCTTATTAACCTCCGTGAGGGCGATACCATTGCCGCGGTCTGTGTCGTGAACAAGAGCGAGGAGAAGGTACAGGAGAATGGAGAAGAATTATAATCAACTAAACAAATAAACTGCAATTTTAACAGAATCATGAAACAGATTTTATTGACCGTTGCTATGCTGGCAGTCACTGTTGCTGCCGGAGCACAGAACAAAGATCAACTGCTTTCTTCTATCAGTAAAGCTGAGGCCGCTACCCAGAATGAGAAGAAGGCGTCGAATCCCAATACATGGATTAAGTACGGAGATGCGCTGTACAAGGCTTATGAGGCCATGGTAAGTTCTGACTACAGAGTCGGATGGAGCGCAACCGAGGTGGCTATGTTCAATACGCAGATGCCGCTGTCCAATGAGCAGAAGGAGATAAACGGAGTGCAGTATTATATTGAGCATTATGCATTCCGCGATCTCTACTATAATCTCAATACTCAGACTCTGGATGCCATCATCATCACTCAGCCTATCTCTGAAGATAATCTTCTTGCCGAGGCACGAGATGCGTATCTCTATGCTGCGGAACTGGATGCGAAAGGTTCCAAGACAAAGTCAATCACTGAGAAACTTATGAATGTGCAGGGCCGTTTTATTGAATATGCTTCCGGTAATTACGCTCTGGGTAACTATGAAGTGGCCGCCGAGAATTTCGAGAACTCCCTGTCCTGTGTAGACAATCCGGTGATAAACAAGGTGGATACCATGATGATATATAACACTGGTCTGATGTACAATGCCATAGGGGATAATGACAAGGCCAAGAAGTATTATACCCAGTGCATAGAGCTCGGCTATGATGCCAACGGTGAGATATCCTCATCGCTCGCTTCAATACTTATGGCTGAAGGAGACATCGAGGGCGCCAAGGCCTGCCTCAATGCCGCATTCCAGAAATATCCTGCAAGCCAGTCCGTACTGGTGGCTCTCATCAACCTCTATATAGAGTCCGATGATGATCCTCAGAAGATACTGGACCTTATCCACGCAGCCCAGGCCAACGAGCCTGATAATGCGTCCCTTGTATACGCTGAGGGCAATGTTTATTTCAATACTGGCGATCTGGAGAAGGCTATTGAATACTACAAAAAGTCATACGAAATAGATCCAACGTATGTCTATGGCATATATGCTGTAGGTAATACATATTTTGAGATGGCCGTGGATGTTCAGGATGAGATGGATAAGCTGGATCTCCGCGACGTGGAGGGTTATGAGAAGCTCCTCGCTGAGTTCGAGCAGGATCTGATGAACTCCATAGAACCTTTTGAGAAAGCCTTTGCCATGACTGATGATCAGGATGTCAAGGTTGCTGTGGCCAGTGCCTTGAAACAGGTGTATTTCCGTTTCCGCGAGAAAGGCCCTGAGTATGCCGAGGGACATGCCAAGTACGAGGCTTTCCTCAAGGAAGCAGGCGTAGAGTAATTAGTCTGATAAATCCTTATAAAAAACTCCGGCGGACAACCGGAGTTTTTTGTTATTCCTGTTTGATGTTCCTGGTAAGTCGCTGGACCAGTTTTGATCCTGAGATAAATTCACTGGCGATGACCCTTAGAACCGTGTATGCGGGTACGGCGATCAGGATGCCGAAGATACCGCTGATCTGTCCTGCAAGCAGGATGACGATGAATATCTCCAGCGGGTGGGCCTTTACGCTGTTGGAGTAAATGAGTGGCTGGAATACGTAGTTGTCTATGAACTGTGTGACGATGAAGATGGCCAGGATGATGAGGAGGAAAAGCAGCAGAGGCATCTCCACGCCGTTGTTGATATGGTAGATCAGCCCCATAAGTACAGCCAGTACATCTCCGATGAGAGGGCCCAGATAGGGTATAATGTTTAGTATACCGGAGGCAAAAGCCACGACTATGGCCAGTCTGGGGTCTATCTTGGCGATGAATACGAGGCCGATGCTGTTGAGGGTGGCTACGAACAGGGATTCGAGAGAGATACCGACGAAGTAGCGGGAGAGCAGATTGTTTATGGACTTTACGGCCCGGCGCGTTTTTTCTTCATATTTGTCCGGGACAATGGAGGACAGGGTATCGGTTATCAGGCCGTTCTCCATCAGCAGGAAGAATGCTATGAACACCACTGAGAATACGGCTATGCCGAAATTGGCTATGAACGATGCCAGCGAGACTATGATGTTGGAGAAGGTGTTGATATTTATGAATTCCTTGATGTAGTTGAACAAGTATACCTCCAGCCTGAAATCCGGCTCTACTGAGGGGATGGACTTTATGATAAATTCGTTGATCTTCTCAAGCGGACCGTGTACCTGTGACCCCAGAGAACTGAGGCTCATGTTGTTGACAAGATGCACGAACTCTCCTATCATAGGGGCCAGCAGCAGGAACAGGGACAGGCAGATGCAGATGATCAGGGCCAGAGTAAGGCCTGAGGCCAGCCATCTGGGAAAATGGAAACCCTTTATCTGTATCCGGCACAGTGCTTTTACTACAGGCTTGCCGATGAGGGCTACCACTACGGCGACAGCTATATAAAGCAGCACTGTCCGGAAATACCAGCCCAGAAACAGTATGATAGCCGTTGCTCCGGCTATGATGAGGTATTTTGCCAATTTGTCCATATCAGAGTGTATGTCGTTACAAAAATAAAAAAGTTCCGGCAGAATCCAAGTCTGTCGGAACTTTTTCAACTGCTAAGGATTTATTCAGCTGTAGTCTCTGTCGCTTCAGGTTTGGGTTGAGGCCTTTCGTTTCCGACGGCTACGTTGATGGTACGGCCCATGTATTCAGTCCCGTTCAGGGCCTCAATGGCTTTCATACCGTCTTCCTCAGACATCTCGACAAAGCCATAGCCTCTCGATCTTCTGGTTTCCTTGTTTACAATGATTCTGGCTGAGGATACCTCCCCAAAAGGAGTGAACAGTGAAGTCAAATCCTCTTTCCTGACTCTGTAGTTCAGGTTAGATACAAAGATATTCATGTGTGCAGTTTGGTTATAATTCTTTGCAAAGTTATTAAAATTAATCCTCAAAGCAAAGAAAATGTAACCAAACAGCGCGTCTGTATCTTATTCGTGCCCGTAGCTGCTGCCGTCAAAGCAGTGCGTGCATATCATCTCCTTGGGGAGTCCTATCGCGGAGACAAGATTCTCTATGGAGTTGAATTTCAGGGACGCCACATTGACTTCCTTCTTGATGTAGTCTACCATGGCGGCATATTCCGGAGTGTCGTTGCGGACGTATTTGCCCAGATTTTTGTCGTGAGCGCCCTCGTTCTTGAGTATGAAGCGGCGGGCAATCAGCTCCAGCGGTGTCCTGGATTCGGAGAAGTTGATGAACTCGCAGGGATACACCAGGGGAGGGCAGCTTATGCGCACGTGAACTTCCTTTGCTCCGTAGTCATAGAGGTTGCGGACATTGTTGCGCAGCTGGGTGCCTCGGACGATGGAATCGTCGCAGAAGACCGGTTTGTGGTTCCTGAGTATGGCTCCGTTGGGTATCAGCTTCATCTTGGCTACCAGGTTCCTTCTTTCCTGACTGGTGGGGGTGAAGCTGCGGGGCCAGGTGGGAGTGTATTTCACGTAACCGTTGCGGAACGGTACGCCTTTTCCGTCAGAGTACCCTATGGCCATACAGGTCCCGGAGTCGGGAATCGAGCATACGGTGTCCATCTCTGAATCATCCTCCTGAGCCAGTTTGTATCCCAGTTTGTAGCGGACCTCGTCCACGTTGATGTTCTCGTAGGAACTGGCCGGATAGCCGTAATATATCCACAGGAAGGAGCATATCTGCATCTTTTTCTTGGGCTTTACTATCTGCTCGAACCCGTCGGCCGTCAGTTTTACGGCCTCGCCCGGGCCGATGATGTATTCTTCCTTGTATCCGAGATTGGGAAACGCACAGGTCTCGGATGTCACTGCATGGGCCAGTTCTTTCTCACCGTTTTCGTCCACTGCCTCTTTCCGGCCGATAATCAGCGGTGTCCTTCCATAAAGGTCTCTGCTGGCGATGATGCAGTTCTCGGTCATGATGAGGAAGGAGCATGAGCCTTTGATCTTCTGCTGTACGGACTCAATGCCTTCCTCGAACGAGGCTGAGCAGGTGATGATCTGGGCTATGAGTTCGGTGGGGTTGGTCTTTCCGGAGCTAAGTTCGGTAAAATTCTTGTTCTGGGCGAGCATCTCTTTCTCCAGTGCATCGATGTTGCAGATCTTGCCGACGGTGACGATGGCGAACCGTCCCAGATGCGAGTTGACGACTATGGGCTGTGCGTCGGTGTCGCTGATTACTCCTATGCCGATGTTGCCGGTGTATTTGTACAGGTCGTCCTCGAATTTTACTCTGAAATAGGAGTTCTCAAGTGAGTGGATGTCCCTTGCGAAGATACCGTCACCGTTGTAGACGGCCATACCGCCCCTGCGGGTTCCGAGATGTGAATGGTAATCGACTCCGTAGAAGAGGTCGTTTCTGCATTTTTTTGTGGAGATGACTCCGAAAATTCCTCCCATAGATGTGCGTGTTGTTAGATTGTGTCCGCAAATATACCGCGTTTCCGGGACTTTGCGCAATAAAAATTTATGTTTTTTGTAAGTCGGATTATAAGTTGCTGATAGTGGCGTTTATGCGTATGAAAAGCTCTATGGCCAGCTCCAGAAGGCGGCCTGGAAGTGAAAGTATGACGTTGGCTGTATCCTGAATAATCAGGACTGCGGGTATGAGCAGCATCGCGATGCTCACTATCGGGGAACAGAGCAGGTTGGCCAGCAGGGAGTAGAACGCGAATGTCCCGAAGTGCAGCAGGATTATGGGAGCGGTGGTCGCCTGGCAGGCGATGGCCATGGCGCAGGCGTCGGCGATCCGTCCCGATATTCTGTTCCGGGTCTTTACTATGGCCCGCAGGTGGGGAAATATCAGGAAGATTGCGGTCATCGCCGCATAGGATAGCTGGAAACTGATCCCTGACGGTGCGGACGGGTCTGCTACGGTGATGATGATTGCGCTTAGAGACAGCGCATTAATGCCGTTGCGCCGTCTGCCTGCCAGGACTCCGGCCTCATAGATGCTGAACATCACGGCCGCTCTGAGTATTGACACGCCGCATCCGGTGAATATGGTGAAAGCCCATAAGGCCGCGATGATGACAGTGGAACGGATGCGTTTGGCCGTCGGGGAGTTCCCGATCAGTGCAAGCAGCTTCAGCAGCAGGCCGTAGAGCAGCCCCAGATGCATCCCTGACAGGGCCAGCAGATGAATTGCACCGCTCTGTCGGAAACTTTCCTCTATTACGGCTGGTATCTCGTCCTGATATCCGTATGCCAGGGCTTTCACTACAGCGCGTATCCGGGCCATCTCTTCGGAAGGCATGGCGGAGTCAACCGCAGCGGAGAATTTCCATCTCAGCCTTGCCGGAAGCATCCGCAGGGGAGGTGTGCCGTTTTTCAGAATCTCCAGGGTGGAGTTTTTCCCGAAAAAGCAGGTGTAGAAGACACCCCTCTCTTCCATATATCTCCGGTAATCGAAATCCCCGGTGAAATTTTCCACTCTGGAACATCTTACGGTGGCATTCACAGTGTCTCCGGGCATCCATACCGTCGTGTCCGGGATATTATATATAATGGTGTTCTCGTTTTCCAGGGACAATTCCAGAAACGGTCTGCCGGATGAGGACCGCCCTCCGTCGGTGATGATGCCCCGGATGCGGATGCTCCGGCAGTCTCTCAGCCTCGAGCTCCGCACGTCGGGGCGCATTGTCTCCATGCAGGAGTATCCTGAGACTCCCAGCATATAGAAAACCAGGATGCACAGCCGGGGATATTTTATGCAGGGAAGCAGCATTACGGCTGAAAGAGCTGTCGTGGAGAGGGCTATGGCCGCCGGTATCCATGAGCCGGCAGGGCAGCCGCTGCATAGACGGACCGCCGTCAGATTGCCTGCGACGAAGAGCGTCGCAGCTGTAAAAAGAAACATCTCCCTCCTCATGCTTTCTGCACATTTTCAGTATTTGACTGCAAGGTAATAATTGTTTAGGGAAATTCCTATTTTATGTATAACTTTGCAGGATTGTTGGAATAATTTTAACAAATAAAAATATTATGATAGTATTGGTAATCAACTGCGGAAGCTCATCGCTGAAGTATCAGGTCCTCGACATGAGGAGCGACAATGACTACTCTCTTCTGGCCAAGGGGCTTGTGGAGAGAATAGGACTGGAAATGGGAGAAGTGACACACCGCCCTTCAGGCAAGGACAAGCTGGTCATCTCCAAGCCTGTCCCCGATCATACGGAAGGTATCAAGTCAGTCCTGGGGCTTCTGACGGATCCCGGGCACGGAGTCCTGAAGTCTCTCGACCAGATAGAGGCCGTAGGTCACAGGGTCGCCCACGGCGGCGAGCTTTTCCCGGAATCCTGCGTGGTTGATGACAAGGTGATGGAGGGCATCAGGAGTCTGTGCGAGCTGGCCCCCCTGCACAATCCCGCCAATCTGCTCGGCATAGAGGCAGTGAAGAAGCTTCTGCCCCAGGTGCCTCAGGTGGCGGTGTTCGATACATCGTTCCATCAGACCATGCCTGACTATGCATATATGTACGCTATCCCGTATGAGTGCTATGAGAAACTTCATGTGCGCCGTTACGGATTCCACGGAACCAGTCACAAGTTCGTGGCTCACAGGGCATGTGAGTTCCTCGGAATGGATATCAATGATTCTAGGATAGTGACCTGCCATCTCGGTAACGGTGGCTCGGTGACCGCTGTGCTCAACGGCAAGTCTGTGGACACCTCCATGGGCTTTACTCCCGTAGAGGGTGTGGTCATGGGTACCCGCTGCGGCAATATCGATGCCGGTGCGGTGACTTATCTGCAGGATAAGCTGGGCCTCGACGTGGACGGCATCACCAAGCTGCTGAACAAGAAGAGCGGCTTTCTGGGTGTGTCCGGAGTCTCCTCGGACTGCCGCGACATAGTAAGCGCCTATGAGAACGGCAACTACAGGGCTGGACTCTCTCTCAATATGTTCTATCACAGCGTCCGCAAGTATATCGGTGCCTACAGCGCCGTCATGGGCGGCCTGGACGTTATCGTCTTTACCGGCGGCATCGGTGAGAATGACTGCGAGGCCCGTAAGGAGATATGCTCGACCCTCGGCTTCCTCGGAGTGGATTTCGACGAGGCTGCCAACAAGGGTGTGCGCGGAGAGGACAAGCTCCTTACCAAGGCGGGTTCCAGGGTGAAGGTACTGACTCTCTCCACCAATGAGGAACTGGTGATAGCCCGTGATACGATGAATCTTACACGCAAATAACAAAATATCAACCTTATAAAATCATGATTACAAATTTTGAACAGATTTACGAACTTCTTCGTTCGAAGACCAGAAAGCGTCTGATCGCGGCCTGGGCCGTAGATGACCACACTATCACAGCAGCCTACAAGGCAGTGCAGCTCGGTATCGTAGATGCAACCCTCGTAGGTGATGTGAACATGATTAAGAAAGTATGCGAGGCCGAGAAGATTGACCCAACCGTATTTACCATCATCAACAATGACAATGAACTCGCCTCCATCGCACAGGCAGTCCTCATGGTACGCGAGGGACAGGGCGACATCCTGATGAAGGGTCTCTGCTCTACTGACAAGTACATGAGGGGTATCCTCAATAAGGAAAAAGGTCTGCTTCCTCCCAAGGCCGTTCTCAGCCACGTGTGCGTGCTGTCCAACCCCAATTACCACAAACTCGTGGTCCTCGGTGACATGGCCGTGATACCTCTTCCTGATCTCAATCAGAAAGTCGCTATCGTAAAATATCTGGTCAACACCGCCAAGGCTCTTCAGATCGAGAAACCGAAGGTTGCCCTGCTCGCAGCTACCGAGCAGATGCTTCCCGGTATGCAGGCCTGCGTGGATGCAGCCATCATCTCCAAGATGATTGACCGCGGACAGATTCCCGGATGCGTAGGCGACGGTCCTCTCGCCCTCGACGTGGCCATCTCCAAGGAGGCTGTCGAGATCAAGAAGCTCGTCAGCCCCGTGGCAGGCGACGCAGACTGTCTCCTCTTCCCCAACATCGAATCAGCCAACACATTCTATAAGGTCAACTCTCAGCTCTGCAAGGGCGTGAAACAGGCTGCCATCGTAGCCGGAGCCATGGCTCCCTGCGTGCTCTCAAGCCGTGCCGACAGCATAGAGACCAAGTTGAACTCCATCGCCCTCGCGGCCTTAACAGCTAAATAGTCCCGGGCATGGCGTATATATTGGCAATCAACCCCGGTTCGACATCGACCAAGATATCGCTCTTTGACGGGGCTAAGGAAGTATTTACCAAGACACTCAGACACTCTGCGGAGGAAATCTCCAAGTACGAGAACGTCATCGACCAGTTCAAGTTCCGTGAGGAGACCATCGTCAAGGCTCTTGAGGACAATGGCGTAAAGCTTGAGGACATCACGGTGATAGTGGGCCGCGGCGGTCTGCTCAGACCTATTCCCTCGGGTGTCTATGAGGTCAATGAGGCTATGCTGAAGGATCTCAGTTCTGCCTGCTACGGCGAGCATGCCAGCAACCTCGGCGGTATCATAGCCAACGAGCTTGCTTCCAGAATCAAGGGTTGCAAGGCGTATATCGCCGACCCTGTAGTGGTGGACGAGCTCTGCGACGTTGCGCGTATCGGCGGTCATCCCATGTTTCCCAGGATATCCATCTTCCATGCCCTGAACCATAAGGCCATCGCGAAGATGTATGCCAGGGAGATCGGAAAGGAGTACTGTGATCTCAATCTGGTCGTAGTCCACATGGGCGGCGGCGTGTCTGTTGCGGCTCACTGCAAGGGTAAGGTGGTGGACGTGAACAATGCCCTCTACGGAGAAGGTCCTTTCAGCCCAGAGCGTACAGGCGGTATCGCGGCCATGCAGCTGGCCGATGCCTGCTACAGCGGCAAGTATACGCTGGCGGAGATGAAGAAGATCATCTCCGGCAAAGGCGGTGTGGTGGCCCACCTCGGTACCAACTCCTTCAAGGAGGTCGAGGACCGTGTGGCGGCAGGTGACAAGGAAGCCAAGCTCATAGCCGACGCATTCATATACAACGTGGCCAAGGCTATCGGCGGTATGGCAGCAGCCCTTTCCGGAAAGGTGGACGCCATCCTGCTTACAGGAGGCATCGCTTACGGCAAGGAGATGATGCAGCAGCTGGCCGACATGGTGTCGTTCATCGCTCCGGTGAAGGTATATCCCGGAGAGGATGAGATGGCTGCGCTTGCCGGCAATGCCCTCGCCGTGATGGAAGGACGCGAGGAAGTCAAGACATACTAAGCTCTTCCGGGGCGTATCTTCCGGGCCCTTATAAGGAAGAATATAAACAGACCTAAGGCAGCGGCTGTTCCTGTCAGGTAACTTACAGTTGCCGGCAAGAACAGCCCTCCTACATTATAGGGGGCTATCATGAAGTAGCATACGCAGACAAATGTCAGGAAAGTGGCCGGAATGGACATGATAAGGTGGCTCTTGCGGTTGTGGACCAAGTAGGCCGCTGCGGTCCACAGCACGACTGTGGCCAGCACCTGGTTGCCTATGCCGACGTATTTCCAGATGGTGGAGAAATCCACCTTGCAGAGGATAAATGCCACCACGAAGATGGGAACGGCTATGATGAGGCGGTTGCGCATGGGCTTCTGGTTGAACTTCAGTGCGTCGCCGATGGTGAGTCTCAGGCTGCGGAAGGCTGTGTCGCCGGAGGTGATGGGGCATACGACTACGCCGAGAATCGCTATGACGGCTCCGACCTGACCCAGCCACGACTGGCAGATCTCGTCTACCATGATGGCCGGAGTCTTGCCTGCGTCGGCCGCGGCGTTGAGGCCCTCGGGCCCTCCGAAGTAGGCTATGGCGGCTGTAGCCCATATCATGGCCACTATGCCTTCGGCTATCATCGCTCCGTAGAATATGGGCCTGCCGTATTTCTCGTCTGTGATGCAGCGGGCCATGATGGGACTTTGGGTGGAGTGGAAGCCGGAGATGGCTCCGCACGAGATGACTACGAAGAGCATCGGGATGAGGATGTTGGTCTCCGGGTTGGTGTGGAAGTTCCGGAAACTGTCTACTGTCAGCTCAGTCAGCTGCAGGCCGCCGGAGAATCCCTTTACGAGCAGGGCTCCGGCTATGGCTATGGCCATGAAGAGCAGGACGGCTCCGAATATGGGATAGAGCTTGCCGATGATCTTGTCCACCGGGAGCAGGGTTGCCACTATGTAGTACGCGAATACGATGTAGAGCCAGATGCGCTTGTCCCAGCCGGTGAGGGTGTGCAGCAGGTCTGCCGGGCCGGTGACGAAGGAGACTCCGACGGCAATCAGTATGAAGGCCGAGAAGACAACGAGAAATTTTTTTACACCCGAACCGAGGTATTTGCCGACCATGTCAGGCAGGCTCATGCCGTCATTGCGTACCGACAGCATACCTGAGAAAAAGTCGTGCGCAGCTCCCATGAATATACAGCCTACGACTATCCAGATGTAGGCCACCGGACCGTAGGCCGCGCCGAGGATGGCTCCGAAGATGGGACCGAGGCCGGCTATGTTGAGGAACTGTATGATGAAGATCCTCCAGGGCTTCATCTCCTGGTAGTCCACGCCGTCGGCCAGCCTTTTGGCCGGGGTGGGACGGGCAGAGGAGACTCCGAAAAATCTTTCCACGAACTTTCCGTAAGTGAAGTAGCCTATGATCAGGGCTGCGAGACATGCGATAAAAGTAATCATCGGTTGAGGGATTAAAAAACAGAGCAAAATTAAAATTATTCGTGGACATTTGTGTAATTTTGCGGCATGAATGCAAGAGTTCCTACCGAGTTGGGGACCGAGCGGATCCCCAAGCTTCTGAAACAGTATGCCGTGCCTGCGATTATCGCGATGACGGCCTCCTCGCTCTACAATATGGTCGATGCCATCTTCATCGGACACGGTGTCGGCCCTTACGCAATATCCGGTCTGGCACTGACGTTCCCGTTCATGAACCTGGCCGCGGCTTTCGGTACACTTGTCGGTGTCGGAGCCTCCACCATGGCGTCCATGCTGCTCGGGCAGAAGAACTATGACATAGCCAGGAAAGTGCTGGGCAATGTCGTAGTGCTCAATTTTATTATAGGTCTGCTGTTCACGATAGTGGCACTGGTATTCCTGGATCCGATACTCTATTTCTTCGGGGCCAGCGAGAATACCATCTCGTATGCCCGTGAGTACATGCAGATAATCCTGGCCGGTAATGTGATTACCCATGTCTATTTCGGCCTCAACTCCCTGCTGCGCTCGGCCGGCCATCCCAAGAAAGCCATGGCCGCCACCATCATGACAGTGCTGCTCAACGCTATTCTGGACCCGCTGTTTATCTTCACCTTCGACATGGGCATCCGGGGTGCGGCCGTGGCGACTATCCTGGCACAGGTAGTGGCTCTGGTACTTGTCGTCGTATGGTTCTGCGACAAGCGCGAACTGATACATTTTGAGCGCGGTATCTTCCGGCTGGAGAGACGTATAGTCAAGGACTCGATAGTCATCGGCCTGGCTCCGTTCCTGATGAATTTCGTGGCCTGCTTCGTGGTGATCATCATCAATATGAGGCTGAAGACCTACGGCGGAGACCTGGCTATCGGAGCCTACGGCATCGTCAACCGTATCTCCTTCGTCTTCATCATGATCGTTTCAGGTCTGACACAGGGTATGCAGCCTATCGCCGGTTACAACTACGGTGCGCGGCAGATGTCCCGTGTCTACGAAGTACTCAAGAAGACCCTTCTGTATGCGACTGTCGTGCTGACTGCCGGCTTCCTGATAGGGGAGCTGTGTCCCGGTCTGGTAGTGGCCATATTTACCGACGATCCCGAGCTGATGGAAAAGTCCATAAAGGGTATGCGCCTGGTGGTCGGCATGTTCCCGCTGGTGTCCCTGTCAATGGTCATTGGCAACTTTTTCCAAAGCATAGGCCAGCCCAAGCAGGCCATCTTCCTGTCTCTGTCCAGACAGGTGGTCTTCCTGATACCCTCGTTGTGGATTCTGCCTATGTTTTTCGACATAGCCGGAGTCTGGGTCAGCTTCATGGTATCCGACTTCCTGGCCAGTGCCGTTGCTATTATCCTATTGTTGAACTTTATCAAAAAGAACAGACCTCATGAACAGCTACAGTCATAACTTTGCAGTCAGTGTGGGCCGTCAGCTCGGAAGCGGTGGCCGTAACGTCGCTCTGGCAATAGCCCGGAAGATGGATATTGCTTTCTATGACAAGGAGATCATCACTCAGGCAGCCAAGGACAGCGGGCTGGCACCGGAATATTTCGAGAAGGTGGACGAGAAGCCGTCGTTTCCCATCGTAGGCGGTCTTGCCGGGCTCAATATTCCCTTTTATTCCACCGGTGTTCTCAATACCGACTATTATCTCGGCAACAACAATTTGTTCCAGATCCAGAGCCGGACTGTGGAGATGCTGGCCGAGAAGGGGCCGGGGGTGTTCGTAGGCCGCTGCGCCGATTATATACTCAGGGAACATCCCAGGATGCTTACGGTCTTTATTACCGCGGATCTGGATGACCGTATAGAGCGGCTTTCCAAGCTGCTTTCCATCTCTGCCGATGAGGCTGCCTCACAGATTAAGGAGTGCGACCGCAAGAGGGCGGAGTACTACAACTACTATACTTTCAAGAAATGGGGTGATGCGGCTTCGTATCAGCTGTGTCTGAGCACATCTCTCTTCGGCGAGGAGGAGACGGCCGACCTGATAGTCTCCATCGTCCGTGACAAGCTGCTGAAGGATTAACTCCTTTGTTTTGCTGTCGCAATAATATAGTATTTCCGAAAATCCTCCCCGCAAGCGGGTCCCTTCCCTTTTCGGGAGCCAAAGTTTCCGGAAGTACTATATTATTGCAATTAATGGGGCTGGCTAATGGTCGTAGACCTGGGCGAAGAAGGGATTGCCGGCGGCGATGGCCTCGAAGTTCCAGGGATTGGGATTGGCCTTGTCGTATTTGGGCAGGCAGTCCGGGCACCAGTGGCCGCCTTTGAGGACTGCGTTGGGAGTCATTTCAAACTCGTGGCCGAACTGGCATTTCCACCTTAGCGGGGTGAACAGGTCTCCTTTTGTCATGCTGTCCGAAAGGCATTCTCCGCCACGGAAGCGGGCTGCAGCTTTCATATCCTCTATGTCGAGTTCTGAGACGGATTTGGTCTCGTCGTAGCCGTGGTTGAGGACCATGGCATCCTTCGGGTTGTCTGACGGACGGCTCAGGTCCATGTCTTTCCAGTCCGGTATGGCTTTCCATTCCTCCAGGGAACCGAAGTGCGCCTTGATACGCTCAGTGTTCCCGTGTCTGAACCAGTAAAGCGTTCCGAGCGGATTGGATATTGCGACATGCTTCATGAATGCCTTTATTGCGAAGGCTGGAGCGAGCGGAGCAAGGGAGAAAAACCACGGAAGCTGCTTCTTCATGCGTTTGAAATATTCTTCGGCTGTTATGCCTTCGCGGAAGTGAAGTATCTCCTCCAGTCTGTCCGAGTCCAGGTACCATTCTCCGTGGAAATTCTTGGTCGCGAACCAATCGGCACCGAATACCTTCTCTACGGGAGGACAGCCCATGCCCTTGAGCAGCATACTTTCGAATTCGTAGTTGGTCAGACGGAATGACGGGCCGCTGCTGAGGTTGTAGAACCTTCTCCAGAAACTGTCAGGCACCCAGTCCTCGCAGACATTGGCGCAGACCCGTCCTGAGTCCTCCAGCGTACTCCATTCCAGCACGCCCTTAAGGGGTACATGGCAGGCTATCGGGTCGTTGGCTTTCATCAGCAGGGCAGGGTAGAGCATTCCCGTCTGGCGTATCGACACCCATTTTTTCAGGCCGGACTCGGTGAATATCAGTTCTGCGAGGCATTTTGACACTGAGTACCAGTCGAATATGCTGGTGTATATCGGGTCTCCTGTCCGTCCCCAGTGCCTTGGAGGCAGATGGTTGCCGACCTGAGCCACGGAGCCGATGTACACGACTCCGATGTCATCCCGGTTGGGCTGGGCCTTGACGGCATTGACAACGTTACGTGCACCCTGAACATTGACTTTCAGTGTGCGCTCCGGATACATGTCTGCAGCCGGAGATACCATCCCTCCTATATGCAGCACATAGTCAGCACCTGTAACACCTTTGTGTACACTGTCGTAGTCGGTCAGGTCGCCCCAGATGATATCGACTCCTGATTCGTCCTGCAAGTATTTGAGTTTTTTGATATTTTTCTTGGTCTGACGTGCCAGCAGCACTATGTCGAATCTGTCCCTGCGTCCGAGCAGCTCTTTGAGAGCCGCACCGCCCATATTGCCGGTGGCTCCGGTGATAAAGACTCTCTTTTTGGTCATAATCTGTTAATCTTCCTCTTCCTCTACCCATAATTCAAAGAAAAGCGGAACAAAACCAGGAATATTGTCATTGCCGTCATCTCCGTAGCCTAGACTGGAGTAGAAGAAAGTCACGGCACGGTCTCCATATCCCATGCGCCACAGTGCTTTAGTGAAACCTTGTACGAAAGAGTTGTCTTCCAGCGTCTCATCCTCGTTTTCCTTGTATTTGAATGTCAGTGCCTCATACGTATTTGATGAAGAATAGATATCATATTTTTTTGCGGAATCCTCTATATTGGTGTCAAAAACCGTTCCGTCTAGATATTTTCCGATGTATCGGATGTCGGCTTCATCTCCGCTTTCTATGGAGTCAAGGGCGAATCTGGTTTTTGTGAAATAGAACCCGTATTCTGTAGAGTCCAGATTGTAGCTTCTGGCAGAAAACTCCTCCAGCTGCTCTATTTGATAGGAATAGGCATCATCAATGACTTCTCTAAGCCAGAACTTGTAAATTCTGGAAGATCCGTCACTGTGAACAAGCTCACTGCCGCTTTCGCCGCTGAGAAGAGTAGCTGGGATAACAGCCTTTACCATCCCGCCCTCTTTCATGCCTGTAAGAATTTCCTTTATGCCGGCGTTGCTCTCTGATACATCCAGAATACGCGGGTGATAGTAACCTGAAGGAGTATACTCTCCGAGTTGCCTTGCGATACTCTCCTCGGTATAATCTATATAAGTACTGTCAAGATAGGTTATGGTATAGTCTACAAGCGCGTAGGATTCCTCAGTAAGAGTGCGTCCTGTGCCTGGAATAGAGTCTACTATGTAGAGACCTGATGCTGTTGGTCTGGTGCCCGGATAGTGTGTCTCTATATATGCCTGCAGGATACGGTTCTGAACGGATTCTGAAGATTCGTCCTTCTCTTCAGCGCAGGAAAATGCCAGAAATACCGTGGCGGATGCCAGTAATATTTTATTAAGTACGTTCATTGTCATTCATCTTTTTTGATAACTCTGTCTACCCAGATCTCATATGCAAGGGCGGACAGCTTAGGAATATTGTATACGTAGGAATCGTAGAATCCGTATTGGGCGGAAAACAGAATCAAATAGTGTCCGCCTTCTTTTACTCCATACATTCCGTTCTCTAATCCATTGACCAGACAGCCGTCAGTATATAGTATTTTCCGTACTGAGTAGTCCGGATCGGATGTTACAAACCCGGACTCTTCGGCTACAGTATAATTGTTCGTGCTGAACAGTCTTGACGGAGAATTTGTGAAAATATATCCGGCATAGTAAAAGTAGAGAGAGTCACCGTACATCAGGGAGTCCGGTATATTTACGGATGTCGAGTCCAGAATTACGCGGTTGGAGCCGTTTTTGCGGACCACTGTGTTGTTCGCATAGTTCTGAGTGATGTAGGAGTCTATAGCCGCCTCCTGGTCAGCTATGGTGAGCTTTTTGTCCTCATTCGCGCATGAGATCAGACCGGCAGCTGCCGTGACGGCTATCATTATGTGTCTTATTGTTCGCATGGTCATCGGTTGTTCAGCAAGAATTGTTCCAAGGACTGCCGGAAATAGTCCCGGACTTGATCTATCGGGATATACAGTCTTCCGCCTGCGGCCCGCTCATGCCCTCCACCGTTGAAGTATGCCTTTGCGAGGGCATTCACGGATATGCCTCCCTTTGATCTGAGTGAGACCTTGACAAAGTCTTCTGTCTCACTGAAAAATCCGGATACCTCAACTCCGCCTATCATAAGAGGCAGATTGACAAAGCCTTCGGTGTCACCGTCCTGGATACCGTGTTTTTTCCTGTCATCCATGGTGAGCACCATGCAGGAAGCATGTGTTCCGGGATATAGTTCCATATTGTCTTTCAGCATATGTCCCATCAGTCTCATCCTGGACTCCGAGAATCTCTTGAACAGCATATTGTTGAGAAAATCGAAATCAACACCGGCTTTCAACATTTCAGCTGCGACGTTGAACGTATATGGAGTGACGGAGTTGTTGAAGTTGTTGGTGTCGGTCAGAATGCCGGCCGTGATGGCGGAGAGGCTCTTGATACTCAGGCTAGAAGCCCTGCCACCAGTGTGGCTGAAGGCCATGAGGACTCTGAACAGCAGCTCGCATGTCGAGGATGCATCTTCATCGGATATTATTATGTTGAATCCTTCGCGGACAGCGTTGGGATGATGGTCTATCATGACTTTGTCGGCTTTGGCGGATATCAGCAGATCTGACATCCATTCAGTCCTTTCCGGCTTGTTGAAGTCCAGGCATACGATAAGATCGCTGTCATTGACGGCATCCTTCGCCCTTTTCTTGTCATCGGAATAATATATAATGGTATGCTCCGGATCCAGAAAATCCAGGAATGGCGGTGCGGCGGAGGGCAGCACGATGCGTGAACTGTATCCCCTCTCCAAAAGAAACCAGTTCAGACCGACAGATGAGCCGACAGCGTCCCCGTCAGGATTGAAGTGGCTGATAATGGTCACTTTCTTTTTCCCGTCCAGCAGTTTTTCAAAACCAAGGGCCAGTTCTTCTACAGTCATACGGATAAATTTTATGGTTGCAAAATTAAAAATATATTGCAAGTCCTAATTATTATTTTTACTTTTGTCGGCATATATTGAATAGTAAAACGAATTAAATTTTTATACTTACAATGAAAACACTCTTTAAGGTTTTGACTTATGTAGTCTTTCCTCTGCTGATTATCCTTTTGGTATATCTTGTGTATGACAGCGTGATGCAGCCTGTCAGATTCCAGAAAGAAGTAGATAGAAGAGAGGCTGTCGCTATTGACAGACTGATGAGTATCAGAACGTTGCAGGAGGTTTACAAGGAGTCCAACCGTAGATTCCTCTCTACCACCGACTCGCTGATAGACTTCTATAAGAACGGTAAGATCACTATCGTCAGACAGATCGGTTCCATGGATGACTCTGTCGCAGTCGCTGAGGGAAGAGTAAGCCGCGACAGTATCGAGATTATGGTAAGAGATACGCTGCTCAAAGGCAAGGGCGCAATGATTGATTCCATCAGCTTTATTCCTTTCTCCGGCGGTAAGCGTATACATATGGAGTCCGTAATCAGAAAGGTTTCCGGTATTGAGATTCCCCTGTTTGAGGCTACCATGTCTTATGATGATCTGCTCAAAGGTCTTGACAGGCAGTTGGTTGTAAACCTTAAAGCGGAGAAAGAGGATATGGGACAGTATCCCGGTCTGAAAGTCGGAGATATCAACAATCCCAACAACAACGCCGGTAACTGGGAGTAGTTCAGATGTCCGGCTCACAGCACAGGATAACCATTCAACTAGACTTGAGTGGTTATTCTTTTACCATATATGACCGGAACGGGACTCAGACCGCACAGGAGAGTCATCCGTGTCCGGTCGATTTGTCTGTAAATGAGTTGGCTCAGGTACTAGGCAGGCAATTTTCAGCGGCCTCGGTGTATTTCACTACGTGGAAATATACGCTGGTGCCAGTTTCTCATTATTCAAAGGAGAGTCCCGGGATGTATCTGCGTTCAGTGCGGGACATTCAGCCGGATGACAGGATTCTTACATTGGACATGCCTTCGCGCAAGGCGGTCATGGTGTTCGCTGTCCCTGAAAGCATATACAGCGGACTGACGGCACTGAATAAGAATGTCAGGTTCTATCCCACCGCCTATATGCTGATTGACCGTATATCATCCATCACCGACAATAACCGTCTTCTGGTCTCTTTCACCGAGGGAATGCTGCATATTGCTGCGGCGGAGAGGGACCGTCTGCTTTTTGCCAACAGTTTCCCGGCGAGAGATATGGCCACGGCGGAGTACTTCATATTTTCCGTGACGAAAGAAGTCATGTTCAATCCTGAGCATACCCGTCTGCACATATTCGGGAAAGTGCCTGACAAGGTGCAGGACGAGTTGTGCAAGTATTTTGCAGGAATATCATTTATATCATGAGGATAATAGGAGGTACTCTGAAAGGCAGGGCGATATTCCCTCCGTCAGGATTCAAGGCAAGGCCGACGACCGACTTCGCCAAGGAAGGACTTTTCAATATGCTGGACAATGCCTATGATCTTTCAACCATGCGTGTGCTGGATCTTTTTTCCGGCACAGGCAGCATCTCCTACGAATTTGCCTCCAGAGGAGTGCAGGAGATATATTCAGTGGAGATGAACCCGCTTCACGCTGCGTTTATAAAGAGGACGGCCGCATCATTTAATATAAAGGGAATGCATGTGGTCCGTCACAATGTGTTCGATTTCCTGAACATCTGCAAGCTGGATTTTGACATTGTCTTTGCCGATCCCCCTTATGATATTGACGGATTGGACACTATACCGGACAAAGTGCTTAATGCTCCTGAAGTTCCCGGCGGCCTGCTCCGGGAAGGCGGCCTGCTGATCCTGGAACATCCTGGAACTTATTCCTTTACCACTCATCTCCATTTTGACAGGGAACGCAAGTACGGGAACGTCCATTTTTCATTTTTCAGAAAGTCACAGTAAATTTTTGCAAAAAAATTTGCAAATAAACAAAAACGATATATCTTTGCAATCCCTTTCGGAAACGAAGGGAACAAACAGAAACGGTGCGGTAGTTCAGCCTGGTTAGAATGCCGGCCTGTCACGCCGGAGGTCGCGGGTTCGAGCCCCGTCCGCACCGCAGAAAGCCCCGAAAATCATCGGGGCTTTTTTCATGCACTGACCTTACAGCTCTGGTATCTGTAAGCACCGGAGCACCTGCAAAAGTACCAACAGTAGATTCGCAATGTTATGCTCAAAAAGATTCTGGGCATGGTAACATAAATTTGGTTTTATGAATATTATTCGTACTTTTGTTAACTAAATTGTTAAACCAACTTGTTAGTTAAAATTAATGAAATATGATAAAAGAGAAGAAAAGCACACGGCAAATGATACTGGAAGCCGCTGATGCAGAGTTTCTTGAGAAAGGATATGACGGCACGACCACGGCGAGCATAGCCGCCAGGGCAAAGGTCACCCATGCCATGCTGCACTACTATTTTCAGACGAAGGAGAGCCTTTTCGAGATGTTCATCCATGGTAAAATGGCACTTGTCAAGGAGGCGATATGCCTTCCTGCGAGAGCCGCTGCTCCTGGGAATCTTGAGGATCAGGTCCGCTACATCGTCGGCCACCACATGGATTTCCTCCTCAGGCATCCGGAACTGCCGAAATTCATGCTCCGGGAGATCTGTTTCAACCGTGACAGGATGGCTATGTTCGCGGCTGTCGCACTGCAGGACGGAAACATAATGGATCTAGCGGCGAGCCTTAAAAAGGCGGCGGAGAAAGAAGGTCTCAGCATCGGATTCGACATCCGGACGATCATAATTGAAATGGCCCTGTTCAATATATCGGCATTCATTTCCGCTGACATCCACAGTTCCTGCTTCGGTGTGTCCGATGAGGCCGTCGCGGCCATGATAGAGGAGCGCAAGGCGGAAAATACAGAGCGGATTCTGAAAATGCTGGGAAAATGAAAAAGCTGGTAATTCTCTTAACGGTACTGTCTTCCTGGATGTATGCCTCGGCTGAGGAATATACGCTCGAGGGCATCCAGCAGCTGGCCCGTGCCAATTACCCGGCCATCCGCCAGTTCGAACTGATAGACAGGATCGCGGATTTCTCCCTTGCCAATGCATCTTCCGCATGGGCGCCGCAGATATCCCTGTCCGGACAGGCCACATACCAGAGTGACGTAGTGTCTTTTCCTGAAAGTATGACAGATGTGTTCAGCATGCTCGGAGTGGATATTTCCGGGCTTCACAAGGACCAGTACAAGCTGGCACTGAACATAGAGCAGACGCTGTGGGACGGCGGTTACGCAAAGTCCAGGAAAGAGGCGGTCCTGGCGGAAAAAGAGGTATCCTCAAAGTCCCTGGAAGTCGAGCTGTACGCATTGACGGACAAGGTCAACCAGCTGTATTTCGGCATCCTCGTCCTCGATGAGCAGCTCCGTCTCAATGACCTGGCAGCAGGCATACTGGAGGATAACCGCAAAATCATCCGGTCCTATATTGACAACGGTCTGGCCGGACCATCCGACCTGGCCAAGGTAGAGGCAGAGATCATCGCCAACTCACAGCAGAGGACCAGGATCTGCTGCTCCAGGAAAGCATATATTCAGGTGCTGTCAGTCATGACCGGCAGGGAACTTTCGGAAGAGGATACTTTTGTCATGCCAGAGCCGGTACTGTACAGCGACAGTCCGCAGAGTAATAGACCGGAGCTGCAGCTTTACGATGCGATGGCTCTCTCCATAGAAGCCGACAGGACAGCGGTGAAATCAATGCTCATGCCTAGGTTCAGCCTGTTCGCTCAAGGTTTGTACGGCTATCCGGGTCTGAACATGTTCGAGGATATGATGGAATACAGATGGAGACCGAACTTCTATGTAGGAGTGCGTTTTCAGTGGAATATTTCCGCATTCTACACAAAGAGGAACACAGAACGCAGGCTCGATGCATCCGTACGCCAGGTCGAGCTGCAGAGAGAGACATTCCTGTACGGCAACCGGCTTGAGCAAGTCCGCCTGAATGCGGACATTGAGCAGATGAGAAAGATTCTCGAGGACGACGACAGGCTCATCAACATCCGGACATCCATCCGGGAGGCCTCTGAGTCCCAGCTGCGGAACGGCACGCTCCTGATCAGCGACCTGCTGAGGGACATCAATGACGAGCACAGGGCCAGAATCGACAAGTCCATCCACGAACTGGAATATTTGAAAAAATTATACGAAATGAGATATACGTTGAACTACTAAAACGACACGGCAATGAGAAAAATTATAATGACGGCAATATGCGCTCCCTGCTCCCTGATGCTCCTGAATTCCTGTGGACCTTCCGGAATGAGTTCCGATGCCGCCGGCACTTTCGAGGCCGACGAGATAACCGTCTCGTCAGAAGCGACGGGCAAAATAGAATGGCTGGACCTGACCGAGGGGCAGCAGCTTCAGGCCGGGCAGGCAGTGGGCCAGATAGATACAGTGCAGCTTTTCCTGCAGAAGCAGCAGCTCGAGGAAAGCATCGTGTCTCTGGAAGGCAGTATGCCAGACATAGACAGACAGACTTCCGCAATGAGGAGCCGGCTGAAACAGCAGCTTAGGGAGAAGGACAGGATAGAGCGGCTGCTCGAGGACGATGCCGCCACCCCGAAGGACCTGGAAGACATTGTCTCCGCGATAGAAGTCCTTGAGGGGCAGATAGAGGCGCAGGAATCGGGCCTCGGCAATACCATTGCATCCCTCGAAGGTCAGATCTCCTCCGCCCGCAACCGGATACTGCAGATCGAGGACCAGCTGGCCAAATGCAGGATTGCATCCCCTGTGGACGGGACGGTACTGGCCCGGTATGCCCATGCCGGAGAGCTCGCAGTCAGCGGCAAACCGCTGTTCAGGGTAGCTGATACCCGTACAATGACCCTCAGAGCGTATTTCTGCCTCTGGCAGTTGAAGGATGTCCGGATAGGACAGAGGGTCAAGGTAATCGCTGACTTCGGAGGGGACAATACGAGGGAGTACGAGGGTACGGTGAGCTGGATTTCGGACAAAAGCGAGTTCTCCCCGAAAAGCATCCAGACCAAGGACGAGCGGGAGAATCTGGTCTATGCGGTAAAAATATCGGTCGTAAATGACGGATATCTGAAAATAGGTATGTACGGAGAGGTAATACTGTAGTTTATGGCAGAGGTGTCAGTAAGGAATGTCCGTCTGAGTTACGGGAAAATCCAGGCCCTGAAGGATGTAAGCCTCGAGGTGGAGGAGGGCTCGCTCTTCGGAATCATAGGCCCCGACGGAGCCGGGAAGACCTCGCTGTTCCGCATAATGACGACATTGATTGTGCCGGATTCCGGCTCGGCTCATGTGTGCGGATACGATACGGTCAAAGACATGATGGAGATACGCAGGCTGGTCGGATATATGCCCGGGCATTTCTCGCTGTATCAGGATCTGACGGTGGAGGAGAATCTTGCCCTGTTCGCCTCGGTTTTCAACACCACCGTTCAGGAGAATTACAGCCTGGTCGAGGACATATACCGGCAGATAGAGCCGTTCAGGAAAAGACGTGCGGGGAAACTCTCAGGGGGAATGAAGCAGAAACTGGCCCTGTGCTGCGCCATGATACACAGGCCCCGCGTGCTTTTTCTCGATGAACCTACGACGGGCGTGGACCCCGTCAGCCGCAAGGAGTTCTGGCAGATGCTCTCACGGCTCAAGGCCCAGGGCATGACGATAATTGTGAGCACTCCCTATATGGATGAGGCATCCCTCTGCGACACCGTATCCCTCATGAAGGACGGCCGCTTCTTCAGGACGGACTCGCCCGGGGCAATAACGGAGAAATTCGGCAAGCACCTGTATGAAATAAAGGCGGGCGGCAGCACCGTGAAGGCCCTTGACGGCCTTGCGGCAATCGACGGAGTGCAGGCCTGCTACCCATTCGGTGACAGGCTGCACATAGTCTCTTCATCCCTGAGCCTTGCCGGGCTGTCGGAGAGAGCGGCCTCGGCCGGATACGATATTTCCACCTTAGCCGAATGCATGCCCACCGTGGAAGACTGTTTTATGGATTTTGACACTAATGATTATGAGTGAGATGGCCATACATGCCGAGTCGCTGACAAAGCGGTTCGGAAACTTCACTGCCGTAGACAATATCTCGTTTTCGGTGGAGAAAGGAGAGATTTTCGGATTTCTCGGAGCCAACGGTGCGGGCAAGACTACGGCCATGAGGATGCTCTGCGGGCTCAGCCGCCCTACGTCCGGGAAAGCGGTTGTGGCCGGAATTGATGTCGTGAAGGATCCCGAGAGAATAAAAAAGCGCATAGGATACATGAGTCAGAGATTCTCCCTTTACGATGACCTTACCGTTTCCGAAAACATGACTCTCTTTGCCGGCATATACGGGATGAGGGAGAAGGACATTGCGGCCAAAAGAACTGCGGTGCTGACAAGGTTAGGACTGTTTGACGAGCGGGATATGCTTGTGGGCTCCCTGCCGCTGGGCTGGAAACAGAAACTGGCCTTCTCCGTATCCATCTTCCACGAACCGGCGATAGTTTTCCTGGATGAGCCGACGGGAGGAGTCGACCCTGTTACCAGAAGACAGTTCTGGAGGCAGATTTACGAGGCCTCGGAGCGCGGCATAACCGTGTTTGTGACCACCCATTATATGGATGAGGCCGAATATTGCCACAGAGTCTCGATAATGGTCGACGGACGCATTGCGGCGATGGGCACCCCTTCGGAACTAAAGGCCTCACTCGGCGCCGGGACGATGGACGATGTGTTTTATATGCTGGCAAGAAATGCGGAACGTATAGGATAGACAGCCATGAGACAGCTTAAGGCATTTGTTAAAAAGGAATTTCTACATGTATTCAGGGATACCCGGACCATGCTGATATTGTTCGGGATGCCTGTGGTCCAGATCATTCTGTTCGGCTTCGCCATCTCGACGGAGGTGCGCAATATCGACCTGGCCGTGGTAGTGCCTCAGTCAAGTGAGGTCATGCGCCGGCTGACGGAAAAATTTGACGCCAGCGAATACTTTACGGTGCGGAAGATACTCCACAGCACGGACGGTATCGAGAGGTATTTCCGGGACGGCAGCATCAGCATGGCCATAGCCTTCACTCCGGGTTTCGCCGATGAGGTGCTGTCGCCCGAAGGAGCCGGCATACAGCTGATAATGGACGGTTCCAACACCAATACCGCCAGAACGGCAGCCGGCTACGCTACGGCCGTCATAATGGACGCATTGTCCGAAAGGACAGCGGCGGAGGCTGCCGGAATACAGACTGATGTCCGGATGCTGTTCAATCCGCAGATGCGCAGTTCCTACAATTTTGTGCCTGGAGTCATGGGCCTGATTATCATCCTCATCTGCGCCATGATGACCTCCATCGCCATAGTCAGGGAGAAGGAGACCGGCACGATGGAGGTGCTGCTGGTCTCCCCGATGAGGCCGCAGATAATCATTCTGTCCAAGATGATGCCCTACATGGCCCTGTCCATAGTGAATTACCTGACGATTCTGCTGCTGTCCGTGACATTGCTGGACATCCCTCTTTCCGGGAACTTCTGGAGCCTGACCCTGCTGTCGCTGATTTACATCGTCGTTTCCCTCGCCTTAGGCCTGATGATTTCCACCCGGACCAGGACTCAGCTCGCCGCCATGCTCGGCTCAGGGATGGTGCTGATGATACCGGTGGTGTTCCTTTCGGGGCTTCTGTTCCCGGTAGAAAGCATGCCGGGATTCTTCCGTGTGCTGTCCGGGGCTGTTCCGGCCCGCTGGTACATCGAGGGCGTGAAGAAGCTAATGATCGAAGGGCTGCCCGCCGGCATGGTCGCCAAGGAGTTCGCAATACTCTCGGGCATGGCCGTATTCCTGCTGGCCGTCAGCATCAAAAACTTTAAACTCAGACTGCGATGACACTCGGATACCTGATAAGAAAAGAATTCAAGCAGTTCTTCCGCAATCCCTTCCTGCCGAAGCTGATGATCGCCTTCCCTGTCATGATCATGCTCGTCATTCCGTGGATTGTCAACATGGACATAAAGAATATCAGACTGACAGTGGTGGATAAGGACGGAAGCAGCACCTCGGGGAAGCTGATAAGGACTCTCGGGGCCTCTGAATACTTCATCCTTGAGGATGTTACCGGAAGCTATCCGGAGGCGCTCCGGCAACTGGAAAAGGGGCGGACCGATGCAGTGGTGGAGATCCCGGGATACTTCGAGCAGGACCTTGTGAGCGAAGGCCGTGCCCAGGTGCAGATATCCCTGAATGCTGTCAACCAGATAAAGGGAGCCCTGGGGTCCAACTACCTCAACGCCGTATGCGCGGACTTCTTCGCGGAGAACTTCGCCCCGGTTTCCGTCAGCCCCGTCCCCGCACCCCGGGTCAGCATCAGCGTCCAGAATAAGTTCAACCCTTACATGGACTACAAGAACTTCATGATTCCGGCCTACATGGTCATCGTCATAATTCTCCTCGGAGGCTTTCTTCCGGCCCTGAATATCGTAGGAGAGAAGGAGAAAGGGACTATTGAGCAGATAAACATCACGCCCGTCCGCAAGACGACATTTATCTTCGCCAAGCTGATTCCCTACTGGATTATGGGGCTCATAGTGCTGTCCATCTGCATGCTGCTGGCCTGGGCCGTGTACGGGCTGTCGCCGCACGGAGGCATCTGGACCGTCTACCTGTTCTCCCTCCTTTTCATCTTCGCCCTTTCCGGATTCGGACTGGTGGTTTCCAACTACTCCGACACCATGCAGCAGGCCATGTTCGTCATGTTCTTCTTCATATTAGTTTTCATGCTGATGAGCGGACTGCTCACTCCTATATCCTCCATGCCTGAATGGGCACAGGTTATCACCTGGCTGAACCCTCCGAGATACTTCATCGAGATGATGAGGGGCGTCTATCTGCAGGGATGCTCATTGGCGGACCTCAGCCACCAGCTTCTGGCATTGCTGGGCTTTGACGTTTTCTTCGGGACATGGGCCGTCATGAGCTACAGGAAGACATATTAAAAAAGGATATTTTTTCTACATTTCAGCAGACCTTCTTGAAACCAAAACTGCGACACCTGTCGCTGAGATTTAATGAATCGGTAATATTGTTGAAAGATATCTGTAACTGTACTGAAATACGGCCGGTATATTTTTGCGGCCGTAAACAGATACAGGTATGTATAGGAAATTGACAGCGGCGCTCGCCGCATCAGCCGCAGCTCTCCTGAGCCTGTCTGTTCCGGTCTCCGGGCAGATGAGGGATTCGGTAAGTCTGACATCGGACGGCAATGAATCAAAAGCAAGTGTGTATTTCAAGGACGGCAAGTTCAACGTCAGGTCCCGGGACGGCAAGTTCCATCTGTGGCTGGACAACCGTATCTACACCGATGCCTCGTTCTATTTTCCGACGGAGCCGGTGGACGGACTTGTGTCCAAGGTCAATAAGGACCTGGAGGAGGACGACGGAGTGTTCCGTTTCAGCAACGGGGTGAGCATACGCCGGGCCCGATTCGCTATCAAGGCCGAGCTTTACGACAGGTGGTTCGCCGAGTTTGACTTGGATTTTGCCTACAATGAGGTGGAGATAAAGGACATGTATCTCGGGTATAAGTTCAGCGAGCATCTTTCCATTCAGGCCGGTCATTTCAAGGAGCCGATGAGTATGGAGAGGGTGACCAGCTCGCGCTATATCATGGCCAATGAGCGTCCTATGGTAGTGGATGCCCTTGCCGGCGGACGCCGTCTGGGAGTGGCCGTCACATGGTGGGGCAAGTACTGGTGGGTCTCCGGCGGTGTCTTCGGCCAGCAGGTGGACCTGATTCAGAAGGAGCGCAACAGGGGCAGCGACGGTTACGGCTTTACCGGCAGGGTGGCGGTTCCTATTATAAATAACGACGATATTACGCTGCATATAGGCGGCTATGCCAGCTGGCGCAGGCCGGATGCCGGCGGAGAGGAGGACCGCATAGCCCTTTTCAGGACATTCCCGGAGAGCCGGACCGACCGCAGGCGTTTCGTGCAGGCCGAGGTCGGCAATGTGAACCATTACACCACATACGGAGCCGAGCTGGCCTTCAGGTGGAACAAACTGCTTATGTACGGAGAGTATCTATTTACGGATCTGAGCAGATACAAGAAGAACGGAGAGATACATGAGCCTCTTAAGAATGCCGAGTTCATGGGCTGGTACGCCACCGCCTCGTATATGATAATAGGCGAGCAGCGCCGCTACAGTCCTGAGGATGCCGAGTTCGGCGGTGTGAAGGTCAACCGCAGGGGCGGCAACCTGGAGGTCAGTGCCAGGGTAAGCCATTTGAATCTCAATGATTTCCATGACATGTCATCACCTATAACAGGAGGCAGCGCCTACTCCTACAGCGCGAACCTGAACTGGTATCCTGTGAGCAACGTGCTGATCGGTCTCAATTACCTCTTCATGGACAATGACAAGTACGCTGACTCCAAGGGGCAGATAACTGTCAACACTCCTTCCGGCAACAAGGCCCTCAGCGAGGCCCGTCCCGGCGGTATAGACTTTCATGTACTCCAGCTTAGACTTATGGTTTCATTTTAATACAGACGAAAACAATTAAAACATTCAGGATATGAGAATCAGAACATTTTTCTTATGCGCGGCTTCATTTGCCGCAGCGGTACTTGCCTCCGGGTGCAAGGACGATGTGGAACCCGGTGTAGAGCCTTCTGACGTACAGGGGCTGTTTGTCAACGAGGTGTGTTCCGGAGGTACGGACTGGATCGAGCTGTACAACGCCTCGGACGAGACGATGGATCTTACCGGCTATCATGTGCAGGACAGCAAGGGAACTGATGAGGAATATACATTCCCGTCCGGCTCCAGCATTGCAGCCAAAGGCTTCCTGGTACTGGAGGAGGGTACGTTTGAGTTCGGAATATCCGGCGGTGGAGATGAGATAAAGGTGCTGGATGAGAACTATTCCGTAATAGACGACGTGAATGTTCCCGAGATGGAGGACGGATTCACTTATGCCCGTACAGAGGACGGCGGTTCATCATGGGAGATAGTCGAGGGCGGTACCAAGGGCCGCAGCAACGGCGGTACTCCTGATGAGAGGCCCGAGGATCCCGATGACGGGAACCAGCCTTCCGGAGTGGATTATTCGGCCTTGAGGCTCAATGAGCTGAACGGAAATGACAAGTTCATCGAACTTTACAACTCGTCCGATGCGGACATCGACATAGCCGGTGTGTGTTTTACGAAAGACGATGAGGATACGTTTACCGCAGCCGAAGGTACTGTAGTGCCGGCCAAAGGATTTCTGACAGTGTGGTCGGAGAAGGCCGATGCCCTTGAGGAGAATCCCGGTCTGGCTCCGGTATTCGAGTTCGGCCTTTCAGCCGACAAGTCGGTGAAGATAGAGCTCTTTGCTCCGGACGGTACGTCTCTGGATGTGTTTAAGAACCTGAGCGTGTCTTTAGGTGAGACCTGGGGTGAGGACGACGGTATGTATGACAGTAAGGATAAAGGGTCGTTTGCCCGCGAGACAGACGGTACGGGTGACTGGTATATCATGACCGCTACGGAAGGAGAGAGCAATGGGTCGGCTGAGAAAGTAGAGGACGATAAGATAGAATGGTAAAAAGGTTCATATTAGTGTTGGTGGGCGTTTCCCTGTTCTGCGGCTCTGTGTGGGCGCAGGGCGGGGAAATTCTCCGTTTTATCTATTGCTCTGACCTGCATTACGGTCTGGAGCGGGATTTCCGGGGAGAGGAGGATGTGCCTGCGGATTCGGTCAGCAGGGCCATGATAGCCTCGTTCGGGATTCTGGAGAAAACGGCATTGCCGCTGGACGGAGGAGTGGGGCAGGGACAGGTGTTCGGTGAGCCGGAGTTTATCATATGCACCGGTGATATCGCCAACAGGATGCAGCATGGAGTGCAGACAGCATCGGAATCATGGACGCAGTTCTGCCGCGACTGGGAGGAGTATCTGGACAGGATGTGTCTGGTTCCGGGCAATCATGACATATCGAACGCCATAGGATATCCTAAACCCATGAGTCCTGATAAGGATGCCGCGAGTGCTGCGGGCATTTATGATATGATGATGTCTCCGGATACGGTGGTCACGGCGGATGATTTTGATTACGCAGTGCATAAGACGCACTATACCTTTGTGGCGGACAGTATCCGCTTTGTCTTTATGGGTATGTGGCCCGACTCGCACATGCGGGAGTGGTACAGCGGTACTGTGGATGCCGGAGAGGATATTCCCGTCCTGCTTTTCACGCACGATCCTCCGGAAGCGGACGCGAAGCATTTTACCAATCCATGGAAACCTCATGATATCAATTCTGCCGATAAGTTCGAGAACCTGCTGACCGATACGTGCTCGGTACGCAGCATAGACAGGGCTCCGAAGGACAACTGGCGGTCACTGGAGCGATTCCTTTCCTTGCATCCTGAGATAAAGGCCTGGTTTCACGGTGACTGGAACTACAATGAATTCTATACCTGGACGGGAGTGGACGGCACTGTCAGCCTGCCTGTCTTCAGGGTGGATTCTCCGATGAAGGGGGATTATTCGTCCGTGGACGAGACCCTGCTGTCCTACATAGTGGTGACTGTGGATGCCGGCTCCCGTCTGCTGACCGCCAGGGAGTGCCTGTGGAATCCGGACGGAGCAGCCGGTATCCGCTGGGGCGCATCCTGTACTATTGCACTGTGATGTAAAAGGATTATATTTGTGCAGTGAATCTATGAGAAAGTTTACTGCATATATCTTGATCTGTCTGGCCTTGACCTGCCTTGTGCCTGTCGTAGCGTCGGCTCAGGACGAGGGGCGTATATCACCTCTGTATTTCGGTCCCAATGCCCTGCCTGTGCCCGACATGCTGGACGGACGTGTGTCGGAACGGTTCTATGTGGAGCTGGACTACGACTGCCATTCAGGCTTTTACGGAGACTTGACCCAGACCGTGTTTGCAAAGGCCCATATCCCTCTGTTCTCGCCCAGGGTCAACCTGTCGGTATGGATGCCGGTGGTGGAGTTCTACCGCAATACTCCGGCTTCCATCGCGCACAGCCGTCCGCCGGAAGTCAGCTACAGCGGATATCAGATCGGCAACGTGTATGTGTCGGTGGACTTTCAGGTGCTGAAGGAGGGACGTTTCATGCCCGATATGTCAGTGAGGGCGGCTATTGTCACGGCTTCGGGGGACGGAGACGAGTATTTCCGCAACTTTGACGCACCGGGCTACTTCTTTGATGCATCCATAGGTAAGTCCGTCAAGTTTCAGGGCGATTTTTTCCAAAGTCTGCGTCTGGCGGCCAACGCCGGCTTCCTATGCTGGCAGGTGAGCGCCAATACTCAGAATGACGCATATATGTACGGAATGAAGGCGGTGCTGGAGACCAGGCTGCTGGATGTCTCCTGTGCCTGGCAGGGGTATACAGGCTGGATAGGAGACGGGGACGCTCCGATGGTCATCAAGGCTTCAGCGGTGTTCCGGGCCGGGCAGTTCAGGCCGCTGATAGCCTATGAGTACGGTCTAAGGGATTATCCTTTTCATCATTTCCGTGTCGGAGTAGGCTTTGTTTTCGGGCAGGCCGAGGCCCTTTTCCGAATAAAGAGACAGAGATAATTACTATATTCGCATTTTATGCGTGTTCAGAAAAATATATTTACCATGTCCTTTGTCAGGAATGTGTTCCTGTCGCTGCTCCTGCTGCTGTTTTCATGGACGCTCAGGGCGCAGTATGACACGGACCATTTTTTCTTCAGGGGGCAGCTGGCTCTCAATGAAGGCCGGTATCTGGATGCTCTGAACAGCTTCAGCATTATCATAAGGATAGACGATTCTCTCTACGAGGCTTATTTCTTCAGGGGCATAGCGAAATACAATCTAGGGGATTTCGGAGGTGCTGAATCGGATTTTGACAAAGCCATTGAACTCAACCCTGTCTATACCCTGGCATACCATTACAGAGCGATAACGCTCAGCCGGATGGGGGAATATGACCGGGCTTTGGAAGACCTGAGACGCGCGATAGATCTGAGACCGAGCTATTATGGACTGTATTTCAGCCGTGGAGTGACTTACTTTCTCTCGCAGCAGTTTGAGAAGGCCGTGGAGGATTTTGACCGATTCATCATGCGTGAGCCGAAGGATCCTGACGCTTATCTCAACCGCGGAGCCTCTTACCTGTTTCTGGGAGATACTGTCAGGGCCCTCAAGGACTATGACCGTGCGATTACACTGGACAGTTTTGACCCGGAGGGTTATATCCGCCGCTCCAGGATATATTATTCCCAGCACAGGATGGAAGATGCCCTGTCCGACCTGAACCGCGCGATAGACCTGGATACGGCCAATACTTTCGCTTATTTCAACCGTGCCCTTATCCGTTACGAGATGAAGGACGTGCAGGGGACGCTGGCAGATCTGGACAAGGTGCTGTCCCGGGAACCTGACAATTCCCTGACACTGTACAACCGGGCATTGATTCTGTCTCAGCTCGGGGATTATGACAATGCCCTGAGTGACTATGACAGAGTGCTGAATATCAATCCGGAGAATGTCCTAGCGTACTATAACCGTTCAATACTCTTTACTGAGATGGGACGCTATAAGGATGCGGTGGAGGATCTGACCAAGGCGATAGAACTTTATCCGGATTTCGCCAACGCCTACATGAATCGCTCCTATGTCAAGAATCAGATGGGCCAGTATGCCTCGGCCGAGGAGGACTATCGGACGGCGCAGAGCAAGATAGCGATGTATCGGAGTCTGACATCGGACAGTGCAGGCCGGGCCGCTTTTGCGGATACGTCCCGTAAGTATGACCGGCTGATAGCGTTGGATTCGGATTTTGCCAGAAGTGACTTCAATGACGACCAGCTGCTTCAGAACCGCAACGTGAGCATAGACCTGAAGCCGATGTACCGTTTTGTCGTAGCGTCTGACAAGCGTGTGGATGAGGACGGAATGCCTATTACGCTGACGAACCGCTATCAGGACGAAAAGGTGGATAAGTTTGCCGGCGAGGTGCCTTTGGATGTGGAGATATCCTGCCGGCCCGCCGCTGCTGCCGCCGTGGACAACTCCCGTCTGCTGGAGGCTGTGGACAGAGTGGCCGGGAATACAGGAGATGACCGTGTGCTTTTTGCCAAGGCCTTGATAGAGAGTGATAACAAACAGTTCAATTCGGCTATGTCCTGCTACGATGAGGCGATAGACAAGCATCCTTCGGAAGTTTTCTATTATATCAATCGTGGGGCTCTCCGTGCGGAGATGATAGATTTTATCTCCTCGATAGAGAGCAATGTGCAGGTGCTCACCATAGACAATGCCGGTACGGCCAAGGCCAGGGTACGGGACGGGTCGTCGTCGGCCGGTTATGATTATTCCGAGGCGATATCCGATATGCGCAAGGCATCCATGCTGTACCCGGACTTCCCCTATACCTACTACAATCTGGGCAACCTGTACTGCCTTTCCAGCGATATGCCCGAGGCCATTACGCAGTACACCAAGGCTATAGACCTGTATCCGGGCCTTGCTGAGGCCTATTACAACCGAGGTCTGGTGCTTATCTATGTCAAGGACCGGGAGAAGGGCTGTCTGGATATGAGCAAGGCCGGTGAGCTCGGTATTGAGGATGCCTACAGTGTCATCAAGAAATACTGCGATACCGAGTGACGGAAATGATTAACATCAATAGATATGTTGTGAATTGCTTTCAAACTTTGTATCTTTGACGGACTGCAAACAGCATCACGCTGTTTATCTCACAATAACTCATAGTTGTGAATTGATATCATTCAACCTTTGACTGATGCTGGAGAGTATTTTATGCGTTGAGATTATTCGGAGTAGAGGGATTTAAGGATGTTCTGGCAACGGTCTGCTTTGTTGTAATTGAGATCTACAGTTCTTACTCCTTTAATAACAATGCCTTCACCGAATTCAACATGAGGTTGGTCAAATATTATTGTTATATCTCCATAGTCCCAGGCATCTCCAGAAGATGGAGAACCGGCATGTACGAAGTAGATTGTTTTATTTGAGCGTGGTTTTCCGCAAAGTCGTATGACATCATCTGTATTCATGCCGATGAGGATCTGCGAGGCTTTGGAGGTGCTTTGGTTGAAGGCACGGCGGATGCGGTCTATCTCGGACTGGACGGCCTGTTCCTGCTGGGCAACCTGGGTGTATTTGGATTTGAGGCCGGAGAGCTCTTTGTTGAGTCTCTGCAGATTCTCCTCCTGTTGGCGCAACTTTTCCTGCTCGTTCTCCAGGCTTTGCCGCAGTGATGCGATTTCGGATTCCTTGGCCTTAATGGAGGTGTTGGCCTCGGTCAGCAGCATGTTGAGGCTGTCCACGACTACGCTGGCCTTGCGCTGCTCGATGCTGCGGTTGAGCCGCCTGACCACATCCTCCGGGTCAACCGTTATCTCGGCCTTGATGTAGTATTCAATGCCGGTCCAGTTCTCCTCCAGGATGGTGGTCTCGGTGATGCCGGCCGATATCTGCTCTATCTCCTTTTTCAGGAACTGATTGGATATCCGGTCTCCGTCCTGTTCCTCACTGTAGTTGATGTAACTTTCCAGGTAGACCCCGATCTCCTCCAGCAACAGCCGCTTGACCTCTGTCAGGGCCTTGGTGCGGGAGGTAATCTTGCTGTCGCTCTCTCCGGCCTGATAGTAGTATTCACGGACAAACGTCCTGCTCTCGGCATTGCCGCAGACAACGGCGGCTAGGATAATGGCTGCGGTAAGAAGTATCTTTTTCATAAGCTGGTGGTTTAATCAACAATCAATGTTCGCTGACTGATTTTGTTACAAATTTAGCAATACTTTTTGTGATTTTCCGCAAAGATCCCCCCTACAGCCATCACGTTACTTTTTAGTTGAGTTGCATGTACTTGAATATAAGTACTTTATCTATTAACTGATATTTTAAGTGGGGCGGATTCCACTCAGAATGAGCCTTTTTGCCGGCACTTAATATTTTACGTAAAATGCAATAGCCGGTCAATCAGATGGTTACAACACAACTAAAAAGCAACGTGATGATGCCAGGAGGATTGAATCGGGAGAATTGGACTGGTAGGATTAGATCGGGAGAACGGGGCTGAGAGATGGGCCGGGCGGTTGTTCTTGGCTGCTGGATACCGGGAGCAGTATGTTGCGCCGGTGGGCTTGCTGCCAGACCATTGACCGCAGGCATCCAGCGGCTCTCAACCCATAAAGCACCGGCATCAATCATAACCGACTGTCAATCAGTAACTATTGAATATGACGGTTGCCCTATGGTATGTTTTTTCAGGCCATAGAGCAACCACGCCAAAGAGATGTGTCTGGGAATCAGGGCCTTGACGAACTGGGCGGTGCTTCATGGATTACTATCACCGCTGTGCGGAATGCTGCGTAGGGCAGCGACAGGCATCGGTGCCTCAAAAACAGCAATCTGGCCTGTGCTTGCTTTAGGCGGCGAGAGGACTCACGCCAATCAGGGGGTATCTTTGTGGATAATCATTATACCTTTTGTGATTTCCATCAGTGTGTCTTCTGCCGTTTTTTGAAATGACGGTGCGATGCGGAATGTGATGCGGAATGTGATGCGGAATGTGATGCGGTTGAATATCAACTGATTACATTTATGCGCTGCACATTTGACCTAGTCTGAAACAGGCCAAGTGTGCAGCGTCTTTTGTAACTAACTGTAAATCAAGTACTACTTTTCAGGACTGCACCATCGCTTCTGTTTTATGACGGAAAGTGCCCAGGAAAACAGGTGCGGTATGGTAATTTCCTGGGTGAGGAGTGTTTTCCTCATCGGGTCGAAGGCCTGTTTGGAGCGGAGCGACTTGGCCCTTTCCTGGGAGAGGGTTGGGTGAGGAGTACTTTCCTTCTTCGGTCCAGTGCTGTAGGTGTTAAGGGGCAGATTGTCTTAATCGAGCAGTGTCTTGAATCGATATGCTGCGGGGTCAGGACCGAAGAAGGTAGCCGCCCTGGTCGCCGCCTTCGGGGCCGAGCTCGATGATGTGGTCGGCTGCGGCGATGATGTAGGGGTTGTGCTCGACGACGATAATCGTGTGGCCGCGGTCTATGAGGGCGCGGAATGAGGTCAGCAGTTTCTCTATGTCGTCGAAGTGCAGGCCGGTGGTCGGCTCGTCGAATATGAACAGTACCGGCTTGTCGGATACTGTACCCTTGGCTCCAGAATCCTTGCCCAGGCCGAGGAAGTAGGCGAGCTTGACGCGCTGGCTCTCGCCGCCGCTGAGGGTGCTGCTGCTCTGACCGAGGGCAACGTAGCCCAGTCCCACGTCGTGCAGGGGCTGGAGACGGGCCGCGATACGGGCGGCGGCAGGCTCGCCGGCAGCGGTGAAGAAGTCGATGGCCTCGTCCACGCTCATGTCGAGCACGTCGCTGATATTCTTGCCCCGGTAGCGGACTTCAAGCACGTCCTGGATGAAACGTTTTCCTCCGCAGGACTCGCAGGTCATGACGATGTCGGCCATGAACTGCATGGGTATCTTGACTGTACCCTCGCCGAGACATTCTGGACAGCGGCCTCCGTCGATGTTGAAGGAGAAATGCGAGTGCCCGAAGCCGTTGACCTTGGCCAGCGGCTGCTCGGAGAATAGCTTGCGGATGTCGTCGTAGGCCTTGATGTAGGTCACGGGGTTGGAGCGGGAGCTGCGGCCTATCGGATTCTGGTCCACGAACTCGACCGAGGATATGCGGTCCAGGTCACCGCGCAGCTCCCGGAACGAGCCGGGTCTGGCTCCGACCTGGTTGATCATCCGGTTGAGGGCAGGGTAGAGGATATCGCCCACGAGGGTGGACTTGCCCGAGCCGCTGACTCCGATGACAGCGGTCATGACATTGAGAGGAAAGCGCACGTCGATGTTCTTGAGGTTGTTCTCGCAGGCATCGCAGACCTCTATGTACTGCTTCCAGGGGCGTTTGACAGGGTCAATGGAAATCTTCTTCCTACCCAGCAGATACTCTAAGGTCAATGACCGGGGCCATGCTGCAAGCAGGGCTGATGCGTCAGCCTCGGAGATATCCGTGGCCGGAGGAGGGCCACAGTAAACTACTTCGCCTCCATGCTTGCCGGCCCTCGGGCCTATGTCTATCAGCCAGTCTGCACTGCGGATAATCTCCTCGTCGTGCTCCACGACTATAACCGTGTTTCCGAGGTTGCGAAGGCTCTTGATGACTTCGATTAACCGTCCGGTGTCCCGGCTGTGAAGTCCGATGGACGGTTCGTCGAGGATGTACATCGAGCCGGTCAGGCTGTTGCCGAGGGAGCAGACGATGCTGATGCGCTGGCTCTCACCGCCGCTGAGGGTGTTGGACGCACGGTTCAGGGTCAGATAGGACAGCCCCACGTGGTCGATGTAGTACAGGCGGTCCCGTATCTCTTTCAGAGCCCTGGCTGCGATCTTCTCCTCGTAGGCCGGAAGCTGCAGAGAGTCGAAGAAGGCTATCAGGTCCTTGATGCTCATGGTCATCAGCTCATGGATGTTGCGCCCGCCGATACGTACGTACAGGGCCTCCCTGCGCAGCCGGCTGCCTTCACACTCGCGGCATACGGTCTTGCCGGAGTAGCGGCTGATCATGTATTTGTTCTGTATCTTGTACCGCTTGGCTTCCAGCTCTTTGAAGAAGGGATAGATGCCGGTGATGTACTTGTTGCCGTTCCAGAGGTCGCTTTTCTGCTTGGCCGTGAGGTCCTTGTAGGGGGTATGCACCGGGAAGCCGAATTTGTCCGCATTGGCCAGCACCTCTTCCTTGAAATACTTCATTACCTCCCCCTTCCAGCAGGCCACGGCATCCTGATAGACGGACAGGGCCTGATTGGGGATGACCAGCGACTCGTCGATGCCGATGATCTTGCCCAGACCCCCGCAGACGGGGCAGGCTCCCACCGGGCTGTTGTAGTTGAACATCCATTCTGTAGGCTCGGAGAACTGCATGCCGTCCGCCTCGAAGAGGGAGGAGAACCGCAGCAGGGCGTGTCCGTCCATGGCGGGGGAGAATGCGCAGGCGATGTGCCCGTCTCCCTTGTCAAATGCCGTCCGCACCGAGTCCATGACCCGGTTCTCCGTCTCCTCGTCCGCAAATGTGCTGCTGTCGAAGGGGATACGGTCCACCATCAGGGCTACCTCCCGTCCTTCGGCGCGGCTTATGTCGGCCAGGAGCGAGTCGATCTTCTCCATCCGCCCGGCATTGTCCCCTGAGGGCAGAATGTACAGGCGGGAGAATCCCTCTTCCTTGAGGTTGAGCAGACGTTCGACCCGATATGCTTCCTCGCCCCAGCGGATGTCCGCCAGTATGAAGCAGATGCCGGGCGAATATTCCTCGTCGGAAGGGTTCCCTGCAGGAACGGAGGAAGCGAGCGAGTGCAGCCGTTCCATGACGGAAGCCACTGTGTCGCAGCGCACTTCCTCACCGGTGACCGGCGAATAGGTGTGGCCTATCTTGGCGAAGAGCACCCGCAGGTAGTCGTAGATCTCGGTGGTGCTGCCGACGGTGGAGCGGGGGTTGCGGGTATTGACCCTCTGCTCTATGGCGATGGCGGGCGGGATGCCGGAGATACTCTCGACCGGCGGTTTGGACATTCTCCCGAGGAACTGACGGGCAAATGACGAGAGGCTTTCCGCGAAGCGGCGCTGCCCCTCGGCGAAAAGGGTGTCGAAGGCCAGAGAGGTCTTGCCTGAGCCGGACACACCCGTGATGACCGTGAACTTATTCCGGGGGATGTCCACGTCTATGCCCTTAAGGTTGTTGGCCGAGGCCTTTTTTATATGAATGTGCTCTTCTTCCATCTGTCCTATTTTGAGATTCTGACCGCCGACAGTACGCCTTTGGTCTTGCGTATCGATGATATGATCTTGTCCAGCATGGAGTTGGATGATACGGATATCTGGAGCCGCAGGTCGTACTCCCCGGTGTTGCGGCCTCCGCGCGGAGTCATTGAGGAGGCCCTGAGCGATGCCCCGAAGTCGGTGACTTTCTGGATGACGGCGGGGTAGGCGGCTGTGTCGTCAGCTATGATCTTGACGGTGGTCTGGAAACTGCTGGTCGTGGCGGTCTCCTTCCATCTGACCTTGACTATACGGTAGGGGTAGTTCTCAATGAGGCGGGCGGCGTTGGGGCAGGACATACGGTGAATCTTGATGCCTTCCTTGACTGATACGAACCCGAATACCTCATCGCCGTAGATAGGGTTGCAGCAGCGGGCCATCTTGTAGGAGACATTGCTTAGCTTACCATCTATGGTCAGATAGTCGTCGGCTTTGTCCTTGGCCGTATTGTTCTTGAGGGCAGGCCCTTCCTTGACTGCTGCGGGCTGCTGGGGGGCATTCTCCCCCTCGGCTTCCTGCTGAAGCTTGCGGGAGAGATATGCCTTGATGTCCATGATGTCCACACTCTCGTCCTCGATGGCGGCGTACAGGTCGCTGATGTTCCTGAGCTTGAATTTCTTGCACAGGATGGTCAGGTCCTCGTCCTCCAGTTCCATCTTCCAGTTCTTGAGTCTGCGTTCAAGCAGTTCACGGCCTGCGGCGGACTTCTTCAGTGCCTCTTCCTTGAGTTTCAGGCGTATCTTGTTGCGGGCCTTGGACGAGACCACAAAGTTGAGCCAGTCGGGGGAGGGCCGCTGGTTCTTGCCGCTCTTTATCTCCACCACCTGACCGGTGCTGAGCCGGTCCTTGATGGAGGCCGGCTTGCCGTCAATGGTGGCGCCCACGCATTTGAGGCCGAGGTTGGTGTGTATATTGAAGGCGAAATCGAGTACCGTCGCTCCTTTGGGAAGTCTCCGCAGCTCCCCGTCCGGAGTGAAGACGAAGACGTCCTCGGAGAGGAACTGCGATACGTACTCGTAGTCGTTTTTATTATCGCTCTCCAGGATATTCCTCACGCTCTGGAGCCAGGGAGTCAGGCCTTTTTCCTCCTTTATGCCCTTGTAGGCCCAGTGGGAGGCATGCCCGTTCTCGGCCACGTCGTCCATTCGCCGTGTGCGTATCTGCACCTCCACGAAGATGTCGCCCCTGAACTGCACGGTAATGTGCAGAGACTCGTAACCGCTGCTCTTGGGCTTGGATATCCAGTCCCTCAGCCTGGATGTGTCCGGCCTGTATTCATCTGTGACCATGGAGTACACCTGCCAGCACAGCTCCTGCTCTTTCTCCCGGTTTACGCCCTCGTCGGTCTCTATGATGATGCGCACGGCCAGCAGGTCCATGACTTTCTCAAAGGGAATATCCTGCTTCTGCATTTTCTTCCAGATGGACCAGGCGGCCTTGGTGCGCTGCTTGTAAGTGACCTTGATGCCTGAACCGGATATTTTGCGCTTGATCGGGATCAGGAATGCGTTCAGCAGCTCCTCGCGCTCGGCGGCTGTGGCTTTCAGTTTGTTGGTTATCTCACGGTATTTCTCCGGCTCGGTGTGGCGGAAAAATATATTCTCCAGCTCTGTCTTGATGCCGTACAGACCCAGCTGGTGGGCGATGGGGATGTACAGGAACATGGTCTCGGTGACCTTGCGCTCCTGGGAGGTCTTGGGCAGCAGCTCGATGTTGCGCATCACGTCAAGGCGGTCGGCAATCTTGATGAGCATTACCCTCGGATCTTTGGAGTAGGATACTATCAGGCGTTTGTAGTTCTCGGCCTCCAGGCGGGTCTCCTTGGGTTTGATGGCGGCTATCTTGTTGAGACTCTGCGCTATGTCTATGATTTCATGGGAAAATGTTCCCTTCGGGAGGTTCTGCAGCACCTCCGGGTAGAACCGGATGGTCTCATGGAGAAATACGGCAATGACGCTCTCGTAGCCGAGGTGGATGTCCTCCGCCACTATTCTGGCTACTCCCAGAGGGTGCTCTATGAAAGGATGCCGGTTCTCGCGCAGCTTGTCCTTCATGGCCTCTTCGGCTATGCGGTAGGCTTTGAGTATCTGCTCCTGCTGGTCGGGGGGATAGCAGTCGAGGATGGCTTTGAGAGTGTCTTCGGTTCCGTTCATTTCCTGAGTTTCATGAGTTCATACATTTCGTCCCTGTACTTGGCTGCCGCAGGGAAGTCGAGGGCCTTGGCGGCTTCCTCCATCTTCTTCCTGACGGCTTCGACGGCCTCAAGCAGCTGCTTGGGACTCATCCTGGATATCACCGGGTCCTCTGCCACATAACGTGCGTTCTCCTCCTCGTCGGGCTCCTTGTATGCTCCGCTGATGGCGGCCAGGGAGTTCTTCTTGTCGTTGCGCACCTGCGTAGGTACGATATGATGCTTCTCGTTGTACTCCGCCTGTTTTGCCCTGCGCCGGTTGGTCTCGTCTATGGTCTTCTGCATCGAGCCGGTGATGGTGTCCGCGTACATTATTACAAGACCATTCAGATTTCGTGCCGCACGTCCCGCGATCTGGGTCAATGCCCGGTCCGAACGCAGGAATCCTTCCTTGTCCGCGTCGATTATCGCTACCAGCGAGACATCCGGCAGGTCCAGTCCCTCGCGCAATAGGTTGACTCCCACCAGCACATCGAACCTTCCGGCCTTGAAGTCCTCGATAATCTCCACCCTTTCCAGAGTGTCCACGTCCGAGTGGATGTATCGGCAGCGCACCTGCCGTTTTGTCAAGAATTTCTCCAGCTCTTCTGCCATCCTCTTGGTGAGGGTGGTGACCAGCACGCGCTCGTCCTTCTCGGTGCGCAGCTCTATTTCCTCCATCAGGTCGTCTATCTGGTTCTTGGACGGACGCACGTCTATCGGAGGATCCAGCAGACCGGTGGGACGCACCACCTGCTCCACTATCAGGCCCTCGCTCTTCTCCAGTTCGTAGTCGCCCGGAGTCGCGCTGACGAAGACCCTCTGTCCGAGGATATGCTCGAACTCGTCGAATTTCAGGGGCCGGTTGTCCGCAGCGGCCGGGAGGCGGAAACCGTATTCGATCAGCACCTCCTTGCGTGAGCGGTCGCCTCCGTACATGGCTCTCACCTGCGGCAGGGTGACATGGCTCTCGTCGATGAAGGTGATGAAGTCCTTCGGGAAATAGTCTATGAGGCAGAATGGCCGCTGTCCTGCGCTCCGCCCGTCGAAGTACCGGGAATAATTCTCGATGCCGGGGCAGTAGCCCAGTTCCTTGATCATCTCCATGTCGTATTCGACTCTCTTCTTGAGGCGGTTGGCCTCATGCTGCTTTCCGATGGAGCTGAAATACTCGCACTGCTGCATCATGTCGTCCTGTATCATCCTGATGGCCTGGGCAGTGCGCTCCTTGGTGGTGACGAAGATATTGGCCGGGTATATGATGATCTCCTCGGGGCTTTCAATGGTCATGCCTGTAAGCGGGTCTATCAGCTCCAGTTCCTCGATGGTGTCTCCGAAAAATACTATGCGGCAGCCGGTATCGGCGTAAGCCAGGTAGATGTCTATCGTATCGCCCTTTACCCGGAAGGTTCCCCGCTTGAAGTCCACGTCGTTGCGGTTGTAAAGGGCGTCCACGAGGCGGTACAGGAGCTTGTTGCGGCTGATGCGCATTCCGCTGCGGAGTATGATGGTGTTGTCGTGGAAGTCCTGCGGATTGCCGATGCCGTAGAGGCAGGAGACGGAGGATATCACTATCACGTCGCGGCGGCCCGAGAGCAGGGCGGAGGAGGCGGAGAGGCGCAGTTTCTCTATCTCATCGTTGATGCTCAGGTCTTTCTCGATGTAGGTGTCGGTCACCGGCAGGTAGGCCTCGGGCTGGTAGTAGTCGTAGTAGGAAACGAAATACTCCACGGCATTGTCCGGGAAAAATGATTTGAACTCTCCGTAGAGCTGGGCCGCCAGGGTCTTGTTGTGGCTGAGTATCAGGGCCGGCCGCTGCAGTCGCTCGATCACGTTGGCCATCGTGAACGTCTTGCCTGAGCCGGTGACTCCGAGCAGGGTCACGGCGTCCGCACCGGCATTGACTGCCTCGCAGATTTCCTTGATGGCCTCAGGCTGGTCTCCCGTCGGCCTGTATGGTGACTTGATCTTGAACTGCATAGTCATTTAGTGTGTAGTGTTACCCATTCTTCAGCGGCAGCTGTCAGTCGGTACTGCTGTTTCGGATGCTTAGGATGATCAGGGTAAAGCCGTTCAATCATACCGCTTTCCAGCGCAGGTGCGATATAACTTTCACGAAAATATTTCAGGTCTTTAATATTGCAGACCTCCGCCATTTCTTTCATGGTCATATAGGAAGTTCCCATCTTCAGAAGAAGTGATTCTACTTGGGGGGTGCTTGGGTGGTGCTTAGGGGGTGCTTGGGGGGTGCTTGAGGTGGGTCTTTTGAAAGTGATAGTTACAAAGCCGTCCTCAGAACACCATACAGGATCTTCTATCCCTTGTGCCCGGCATGCATCGATGATACGCCTTGCGCCACTTCCCCAGTTCTCCAGATAAGTCATTCGGTAAAGGGCTTCAGCCACTTTCAGATTGTGTGGAAACGATTCGTGTGGCTCCCTGATGTTCTCAGGTGTTATCTGTGGCGGAAACATACCAGGACTTGCTATTTCTATACGGTCGTCATAGATGGCAAGACTGATAGTCAGATTGTAGTTTTCCCAATGGCGGTGGCAAAGGGCATTGATCAGTGCCTCTCTTAATGCATGATAGGGTATTTCGAGCTGCTCCTCCCGTTCCAGGCTATGGTCGGTGATTCTGCCGCTGAGAGACAGATGCTTGAAGCAAAATGCAATTCCGGCTTCCAGCAACTCAAAAAAATTGCCTTCAGCGCGTTGATTGTCACGGAATCTGTTTTTATTTGTTCCGACAAACCGCGCCATTCTCAATGTGAACTGAGGATATTCCTCAATGTTCTTGGAAAAGAGCAGGACTGCTCCATTGGTGGGTATTCCGTTCTTAAGTAAATTCCATTTGGAAAGAATATCACCGATAGGTTCATACAATGCGGACTCAGGAATGCGCCCTCCTTCAATACCGCGGCGGATGCTATTGCGGATCAGGTTCTCGTTGAGGTCAGCTAAAGTCACACTGTCGGCAGCCAGTCTTTCCCATGCGTATACCTGAGGCTTATGAGCACGGATGCGTTCATCGTACATATATTGCGGCATGACTTTCGTCGTGCTCTCCACTTTGTAATAGGGGCAGCCGTGGAATGTATGTGGGTGCTCCCCCCAGACCCATCCGTCAAAATGCATGGCGATAACTTTGTTGCCGGGGTGTTCAGGCACATCTACATACACTACCTTTATGTCTACGGCAGGCTCTAATCCGGCTAAAGCCTGAGCAATCTCCCTTTTGGTCTTATCTGTTACTTCCTGTCCGATAATTTTAAGCGATGACGGAGCAATACCGAAAATCAGCCAACCGCCCTCAGTATTGAGAAACGCACACGCCGAATGCATGCCGTCCTTCAACTCACCGGTGCTTTTCTTCAGTTCCAGAGTCCTTGACTCATCGGCTGATACAAGTTTTTTTATATCTTCAAGTGTGATATTCATTCGTTCTGATCTGTAGCGCAAATTTAACGATATTATTCGGAATATCGGTGCACATTACAGCATCATGGTGAGGTAGAAGATGAGGAGGGTGCGCTTTTTCATGACGGGGTAGGAGATGATGTCAGGGTCGTCGGTGGTCTTGTAGGTGTGGCGGTGGAAGCCGGAGGTGAAGACCAGGGCAGGGATGCCGGCCTCATGAAAGACAATCTGGTCGGAGAGCTGGTAGAACAACCGGGTGAAGTTCTCGCTGCCGTAGAAGGTGTGGTCGATGTCGAGGCCGATGTTGTAGTAGCGGTTGCACATGTCGATGAGGCCCCGGTCCTGCCTGCGCAGGGTCTTCTCGCCGAGGACTATCACGAAGTTGGTGTCGGCCTTGTGTACCGGTTCTATAACTGTGCCTATCTGGTCGATATTGATGGCGCAGATGATGCTGTCCTTTCCGATGATCAGGTGATCGACGAAGTGTTTCGAGCCGGCCATGTTGAGTTCCTTGGCATCGAGGGCTGCGAAGATGATGTTCTTGTCCGGGCCTGTTCTGGTCTTTTTCATGGTCCCGAACATGTCGGCGAGGTTGAGCAGGACGGTCACTCCGGAGGCGTTGTCATCGGCACCGTTGTAGATATTGCCGTCCAGGACACCCAGATGGTCGTAGTGAGCCGTGATGAGCACATATTCGTCCGACGGGACTGCGCTCGGCACGATGCCTATGACATTGCGTCCGACTGTGCCGCTTGCCGAGTCGGCCAGGAACGGCTGGTAGAAACTGCCTTCGCAGAACGGCTCCAGACCGTATTGCCGGAAATGGGTCTCGATATACCTTGCCACTCTCGCCGCATCCCTGGTGCCGGTGGCCCTGCCGTGATTCATGTCATGTGCCAGCCAGGTCATGAGCCGTTCCTGCTTGGCCTGGTAGACAATCTGCTCGTACATGGTGTACGGTCCCAGTGACCGCCTGCGCTCCTGCGCCTGCAGGGCTGCGGTCGCCAGCATCAGTGCCATAACCAGTGCCGCCGGTATTATTTTATGAGTTCCTGTCACTGTACGGTTGTGTTATTCGGATTGTACCCGATAGAACGTGCGAATATACTAACTTCTTCGGAAATTGGTTCTATCCTGTCAATCATGAACGCGGTAGAAAAATCCGCTGCCTGGATTATTGTCCTGACAGCGGATATGTTGTTGTATGGCGGAAAACTGGGTCTACAGCCGGTTCTGGTAGAGTTCGGAGAGAAGTCTACGGTACTGGTTCTCCAGGGTCAGGTAGGCGGACAGGTTGTTGTAGACGTTGTCGGCCTCTACATAGTAGTCAATGATGGAGAGCTGGCCTTCCAGAACTGCTGTCTTGAGCGCATCCAGTGTGCTGTGCATCAGGGGTACGTCGTAGGCCTCGACGGCGGAGCGGATCTGCTGTATCTCGTTGTACTTTGACATCAGCTGGGTCTCTGCCTGCATTCTGGCATTCTCCAGTTCGCTCTGGGCGGCCGTGTGGCGGGCCTCGGCGATTTTGGTCTTGTTGCGGGAGGAGAACAGGGGGATGGACGCACCGACGAGAAATCCGTTGGCAGCCTCGTTCATGGATGTGTTGCGGCGGTAGCCAACTTCGAATTTGGGCAGCCAGTTCTGCTTGTTGACCTTGATCTCCTGTGCGGCTGCATCCACGGATGCCTCAGCGGAGAGGATGGCCGCATCCGTAGACATTATTTCTCCATAGAACTCATCGTAACTGATGATGTCTTGTGCCGCAGGGTAATCAGTAGCTGTAAGTTCCAGAGGGATGTTGCCGTTGAAGGCCCGCAGGGACTGGAGGGTGTTCTGGCGCGAGGCCTCGTTCTGGGCGACGAGGGTGCGGACATTCATCCGCTCCATCTTCACCTTATTGACATCTATGACATTGGCACCTCCCTCGGAGAAGCGCTTTTCCATCAGGGCGAGGAGCTCGTCGGCATTGGCCAGACGGGTGTCCAGAAGTTCTTTCTCCTGATTGAGACGGATAAGGTCCAGGCACAGCAGCTTGGCCTGCAGCAGAATGTCCCTGCGCTGGAGGGCGTACTGCATATCTAGGGCCTCATTCTGCAGTTTGCCGGATTTGCTCCTTGACACGTACTGCGAGGGAAAGTCGAAGCCCATGGACACCACCAGCTCGGAGCTGGCGACTCCGTCATAGCCACGGGTAAAGAAGGGGCTGTAGGATACGGAGAGGTCCTGCTGGAGGTTGTTCTGGGCCTGAATTTCTAGCCGTGAGGCTTCATTGCTCTGCTGGAGGGCCTGAAGCTGGATGTTGTTCCGTTCCACGAAAGCCAGTACGGAATCTATGCTTTCTGTGGTCTGGGCCCTGAGGTTGCCGGCAGACAGGATAGCTGCCGGAACCAGAAGGGATGCTATTACGGTGTATTTATTCATATCGGGGAAATGTCTTATTTGTTTTCAATGGTATCGGTGGTGTCAATAGCCTTGCTCTCCTTGCGGTGCATCCAGTCGTAGACAATCGGCACGATGAAGCCGTTGAGCAGGGTGGAGGTGAGCAGTCCTCCGAGGATGACCTTGGCCATGGGGCTCTGGATCTCGTTGCCTGGCAGGTCGCCGTTGATGGCCAGGGGGATCATGGCGAGGGCCGACGAGAGGGCAGTCATCAGGATGGGGTTGAGGCGGTCCAGGGAGCCCTGGAGTATGCACTCGCGGACGCTCAGATGCTCCTCGTTGTGCAGATGGTTGTAGCGGTTGATCAGCAGCATACCGTTACGGGTGGCGATACCGAAGAGGGCGATGAAGCCGATGATGGCCGGGATGCTCAGCTCGCCGGAGGTGATGATCAGGGCAAATACGCCTCCGATCAGGGCCAGCGGCAGGTTGAGCAGTACGACTCCGCTCTGGCGGGCATCCTTGAACTCCATGTACAGCAGCAGGAATATAACGATGATGCTCATGATGGAGGTCAGCATGAGGGTACGGCTTGCGGCCTGCTCGCTCTCGAACTGTCCGCCGTATTCGATATGGTAGCCCTCGGGCAGCACTATCTCTGCGTCCACGATGTCCTGTATGTCATTGACTACGCTGCGCAGGTCGCGTCCGCGGGTATTGGCCGAGATGACTACCTTACGCTTCACGTTCTCGCGGTTGATGGTGTTGGGACCCATGGAGGACTCCACGTCAGCCACGTAGGAGAGGGGTATCTTGCAGCCGTCGGCATCGTCTATCATCAGGTTGCGGATGCTCTCCATGTCGCCGCGGTTGTCCTCAGAGGCGCGGACCACGAGGTTGAAGGTCTTGCCCTCCTCGTAGACCTGGGATACGGTCTCGCCGGCCATATTGACTGTGACGAACTCGGCGAAGGCCGGCAGGGAGATGCCGTAGCGGGCGAGCATGTCGCGTTTGGGGGTGATCTTGAGCTCGGGACGTTCGATCTGCTGCTCTACGTTGAGGTCGGCTATGCCCTCTACTCCGCTTATCGCGTTCTTGATGCGGTTGCCTATGACGAACATCTCGTTGAGGTTGTCACCGAAAAGCTTGATGGCGATGCTGGCCTGGGTACCGCTGAGCATGGCGTCGATACGGTGGCTGATAGGCTGGCCTATCTCGATGTTGGCTCCGCTTATGGTCGAGAGCTTCTCACGCACCTCGTCCAGCAGTTCCGCGTGGGAGCGGTCTTTCAGTACGAAGGGAGCCTCTATCTCGGATACATTGACACCCAGGGCGTGCTCGTCCAGTTCGGCGCGTCCGGTCTTGCGGGCCACGGTCTGGATCTCGGGAATGGTCAGCAGCAGTTCCTCGGCCCTGCGTCCGATGCGGTCGGATTCCTCCAGGGAGATGCCGGGCAGGGAGCTGACGTTAATCGTGAACGAGCCTTCGTTGAACGGAGGCAGGAAGCTGTGTCCGAGGGTGAAGAACAGGCCTAGGGCCGCTGCGAACAGGGCCAGGGTAGAGCCTCCGACTATGGCCTTGTGGTTCAATGCCCAGTTCAGGCCGTTGCGGTAGTGCTTCTTGAGCCATACGGCCACGAAAGCCTCCTTGGGCACCTTGGTGCTGTGCTTCTTGCCGCCCAAGAGATAGGAGCAGAGCACGGGGGTCAGGGTCAGGGCCACGATGGTCGAGGCGAAGAGGGCTACGATGAAGGATATTCCGAGGGGAATGAGCATCCTGCCCTCCATGCCGTTGAGGAAGAACAGGGGCACGAAGCTGACGATGATGATCAGGGTCGAGTTGAGAATCGGCATACGTACCTCCTTGGAGGCGTTGAACACCACATCCACTACGGGCAGCCGCTTGTCGGGCGGCAAGGCCCTGTTCTCCCGCAGGTGTTTCCAGACATTTTCCACGTCCACTATCGCGTCGTCCACGAGGGAGCCTATGGCGATGGCCATACCTCCGAGACTCATGGTGTTGAGGCTCAGCCCGAATGCGTCCAGCACGAGTATCGTCACCAGCAGTGACAGCGGCAGGGTAATCAGGGAGATGACGGTGGTGCGGAAGTTGGCCAGGAAGACGAAGAGCACGATGACCACGAAGATGGCACCCTCGTAGAGGGACCTCTTGACATTGTTGATGGAGTTCTCGATAAATGTGCTCTGGCGGAATATGTCGGTGGACACATGCACGTCGGCGGGCAGGTTCTTCTGCAGGTCGGCGATGGCGGCGTCCAGTCTCTCGGTCAGCTCGATGGTGCCGGTATTGGGCTGTTTGGTGACGGTCAGCAGTACGGCGGGCTTGCCCCGTTCGGAAGCCAGACCGAGCTTGGGCTGCTGGGCTCCGATACGCACGTCGGCCACGTCCTCCAGGGTCACTGGCATTCCGCTCTCAGTGGTTTTGATGACCGATGCGGCCATCTCCTGTACGTCCTGGGTGGAGACCACTCCGCGCACGATGTATTCGTTGCCGTATTCGTAGATGACACCTCCGTTGGTGTTCTGGTTCATACCTCTGGTTACGGCCATCACCTCGCCGAGGGTCACGCCGTAATGCTTCATCTTCTCAGGGTGAATCAGGACCTGATACTCCTTGATGTCACCTCCGAGCACTGCCACCTGGGCCACGCCTCCGGTGGACAGCAGTCTGGGACGGAATGTCCAGTCGGCCAGCGTCCGCAGGTCCAGCATCGAGGTGCTGTCGGCTGTCAGGCCTATGATCATCAGCTCTCCGAGGATGGATGACTGGGGGCCGAGGGTAGGGTTGCCGGCGGTTTCTGGCAGGTCCTCTGCGGCTGCGGCCAGTTTCTCCGACACGATCTGGCGGGCCAGGTATATGTCGGTGCCCCAGTCGAACTCAACCCACACTACGGAGAATCCTGTGGTGGAAGAGCTGCGTACCCTGCGGACTCCGGTGGAGCCGTTGACGGCGGTCTCGATGGGGAAGGTCACAAGCTGCTCGACCTCCTCGGCGGCCATTCCGTTGGCCTCGGTCATGACTACTACCGTGGGGGCGTTGAGGTCGGGGAATACGTCTATCTCGGCGTTGAAGGTCCGGTACAGTCCGGCCGCGAACAGCAGTACCGACGCGACCAGTATCAGCAGCCGGTTCTGCAGGGAGAAATGTATTATCTTATTGAGCATGGCTGTCCTGGATTAATGTGAATGGCTGTGTGCGGGGATGGCGTTGCTTGCCGAGGCCAGTTTTACGTGAATGGCTCCGTGGGTCACGACGGTCTCGCCTCCGTTCAGGCCGGAGAGTATCTCGTAACGGTTGCCGTCAGTGGCGCCGAGGGTGACTTCCTGCTTCTTGTAGCAGGTCGGGTCCAGCTGGATATATACGAAGTTGTGGCCCTGTTCCTCAGTGATGGCCTCTACGGGCAGGCTGATTACGCCGTCACGCTCTTCGGAGAGCAGCCAGATCTGAGCGTATGCTCCGGCGAGTATGTCATCGGAGGCGTTGATGGCGAATGTCACGGGGATGTAGGCGTTGGTCTCGTCTGTGGAGCGGCCGTATCCGAGCAGGCGGCCGTCGAGTCCGGCGGTGCTGAACACCTTGTCAGAGTAGGAGAGTCTGAAGTTAGCGGATTTCACTTCCGGCAGGCGGCTGAGATATCTCTCGGATACGTCGGCCTTGAGATACATGCTGTTGCCCGAGAGTACAGTGGCCAGGGGTGTTCCGACAGATACGTAGTCACCTTCTTTTACAAGGCAGGACTCCACATATCCGCTGGCGGGGGACTTGACTGCAGTACCGTTGCCGCTGCCGTCTGCCGCAAGTGCTTCATATGTCAGGCGGGCTGTCTCGTAACGGCCTTTCGCGGCCTCGTATTCCTGGCGGGAGACGATATTGTCCTCTACCAGCTTGGCAGCTCTCTCGTATTCTTTCTGTGCTGTCTCATATGCGATACGGGCCCTCTGTACCGGGTCTCCGTCCTGAAGGTTGCTGGACGAGATGGTGAACATCGGGGAGCCTTCATTGACGCGGCTGCCTTCCACGAGGGGTGCAGCGAACGACACTACGCCGGGAACGTTGGCCACGACTGTAGACTCGTTGCCGGGTGCCGGCATTATCCTTCCGCTTACCTCAAGTACGCTTCTGAACTTGCCCGGCATTATCGTCTCTGCCTTAACTCCGGCTGCTGCCGCGCTCTCGGCACTGAGGATTATCTCGTCGGGAGAGCCCTCGCCCTCTGAGTGGATGTCGCCTTCATGGCTGTGTCCGCTGTGGTCATGGCCGGCATGATTCTCATGCGCCCCGTGCTCATGCCCCTCGTGATCATGAACATGGCCGTCATGGCTGTGGCCTTCGTGTATCTCCTCACTGTGGCCGTGAGCGTCACCGGTGTTCTGTGAATTCTTGCATGAAGCGAGTGACCAGCATACGGCGATGCAGAGCACTCCTGAAAAAATAGCCTTTAATGTCCGTTTCATGTATGGAAAGTTATTGCAGTTGTTACTTTAAATTTACAAACTGCGCAAAAATACTTTCCACCTCATGCAACCCGGTTGCAAACTGGAATCAGCCGCCTATTCCCACTCGATAGTTGCAGGCGGTTTGGACGAGATGTCGTAGACGACGCGGTTCACTCCACGCACTTTGTTTATGATGTCGTTGGAGACTTTCGCCAGGAAGTCGTAGGGGAGGTGTACCCAGTCGGCTGTCATACCGTCGGTGGATACCACAGCCCTGAGGGCGATGGTGTACTCGTATGTGCGCTCGTCGCCCATGACTCCCACGCTGCGCACGGGAGGGAGGATTGTTCCGGCCTGCCAGATGCAGTCGTAGAGGGTCAGGAAGCCCTCGCCTGTCTCGGTTCCGCCTGTGGCCGCTGCCCCTGATGCAGGCTGCCAGCCTTCGGGGGCGGGGGTGGAGCGGAGGGCATCGATGTAGATGGCGTCGGCGTTGCGCAGGATCTCCAGCTTCTCGCGGGTCACTTCGCCGAGCACCCTGATGCCGAGGCCGGGGCCGGGGAAGGGATGGCGGGAGATGAGGGAGTTCTTGATGCCGAGGGCGCGGCCTACACGGCGTACTTCGTCCTTGAAAAGCGAGCGCAGGGGCTCGACGATCTTAAGGTTCATCTCCTCGGGCAGACCGCCTACATTGTGATGGGACTTGATGGTCTGTGAGGGACCGTTGACGGAGGTAGACTCTATCACGTCCGGATATATGGTGCCCTGGGCGAGCCAGGAAGCGTTTTCTATCTTGTGTGCCTCGGCGTCGAAGACCTCGATGAAGGTGCGGCCGATGGCCTTGCGCTTTGCCTCGGGGTCGGATATGCCCTCTAGGGCCTTGAGGAAGAGCTCGGTGGCATCCACTCCGCGGACGTTGAGGCCCATATCCTGATAGGATGCCAGCACGGACTCGTACTCGTCCTTGCGCAGCAGTCCGTTGTTGACGAATATGCAGTGCAGCTGCCGTCCGATGGCCCTGTGCAGCAGTACTGCCGCCACGGAGGAATCGACTCCGCCGGAGAGGCCGAGGATGACATTGTCCTGACCTATTTTCTCCCTGAGGGACTCAATGGAACTTTCGATGAAGGAGGCGGGGGTCCAGTCTCCCTTGCAGCCGCAGATGCGCATGGCGAAGTTCTCCAGAATCTGGGGCCCGTAGGTCGAATGATAGACCTCCGGGTGGAACTGGACGCACCAGGTCTGCTCACCTTTTATATGATAGGCGGCATTGACCACATCGTCGGTGGAGGCTATGACCTCCGCGCCTTCGGGGAGACGGGCGATGGTGTCGCCGTGGGACATCCAGACCTGCGAGTCGGAGGGAATGCCCTCGAACAGGGGGCATTGTTCCTTTATATGCATGATGGCGCGGCCGTACTCACGGGCGATGGAGGGATTGACCTCCCCGCCGTAGCGGTGGGCGATATACTGGGCACCATAGCAGATGCAGAGCATGGGGAAGCGGCCCTTGATGCCGGAGAGATCCGGCGAGGGTGCCTTGGGATCGCGGACGGACCAGGGGCTGCCCGAGAGGACTACTCCGCGGACACTCCCGTCGAGGGCGGGTATCTTGTTGAATGGATGGATTTCGCAGTAAACATTCAGCTCCCTGAGCCTGCGACCTATAAGCTGGGTGACCTGGGAACCGAAGTCGAGGATGATGATTTTCTCCGTCATATTGTGGGATGATGTTAATTTTTAATGTCAGGGTGCAAATTTAAGTAAATTGAATTAATTTTGCGCCTCGATTATGCAAAACATCAGAAATATAGCGATTATAGCCCATGTCGACCACGGTAAGACCACCCTGGTGGACAGAATGATCTATCAGGCGAAGCTCGTCAGGGAGGACGGAAAGCGCGGGGGCGACCTGATTCTGGACAACAACGATCTGGAGCGCGAGAGAGGTATCACTATCCTCGCCAAAAATGTGTCGGTTCCTTATAAGGGGACGAAAATCAATATTATCGACACTCCGGGCCATGCCGATTTCGGAGGCGAGGTCGAGCGTGTGCTCAATATGGCGGACGGAGTGCTGCTGCTGGTGGACGCCTTCGAGGGGACTATGCCGCAGACCCGTTTCGTGCTGCAGAAAGCCATAGAGATGGGCAAGAAGCCTATCGTAGTCATCAACAAGGTGGACAAGCCCAACTGCAGGCCGGATGAGGTCAACGAGCAGGTCTTTGACCTGATGTTCTCGCTCAACGCTACGGAAGACCAGCTGGATTTCAAGACTGTGTACGGCAGTGCCAAGCAGGGCTGGATGTCCCTTGACTGGCGGAAGCCGACCAATGACATAATCCCTCTGCTGGATACCATAGTGGCCGAGATACCTGCTCCCAAGTATGTGGAGGGTACTCCTCAGATGCTGATATCGTCCCTGGAGTATTCGCCTTACGTGGGACGTATCGCGGTGGGAAGGGTCAGCCGAGGCACTCTTACCGCCGGGATGCAGATATCCCTCTGCAAGAAGGACGGTACGATAGAAAAACAGAAGATAAAGGACCTGATGGTGTTCCAGGGACTGGATAAGAAGAGTGCCGAGAAGGTGGAGTGCGGGGATATCTGCGCTGTGGTCGGTATCGAGGACTTTGAGATAGGGGACACTATTGCCGACTTTGAGGCTCCGGAAGCCCTTCCGCCCATCACCGTGGACGAGCCTACTATGAGTATGCTCTTTACCATCAATGACTCGCCTTTCTTCGGCCGCGACGGCAAATACGTGACTTCCAGGCATCTGAAAGAACGCCTGGAACATGAACTGGAGAAGAACCTGGCCCTGCGGGTAAAGCCGGGCATGGGGGCCGACTCCTTTATAGTATACGGGCGAGGCGTGCTGCATCTGTCTATCCTGATCGAGACCATGCGCCGCGAGGGCTTTGAACTGCAGGTCGGCCAGCCCAAGGTGATAGACAAGAATATAGGCGGAGTGCGCTGTGAGCCTATAGAACTGCTGACGATCGACCTGCCCGAGGATATGGTCGGCAAGGCGATAGAGATGTCCACCCGCCGCAAGGCGTCCCTGACCCACATGGAGACCAGGGGAGACAGGGCGCATCTGGAGTTCGACATCCCCTCCAGAGGCCTTATCGGTCTGAGAAGCAACCTGATGACTGCCACCCAGGGCGAGGCCGTAGTGGCTCACCGCTTCAAGGGCTACGAACCGTACAAGGGCGAGATAGAGAAGCGCAACAACGGTTCGCTTGTGTCCCTTGAGACCGGTCTCTCGGTGGCCTACGCCATGGACAAGCTGCAGGACAGAGGCCGTTTCTTCATCGATCCGGGTGAGGAGATCTATGCCGGTCAGGTGGTCGGCGAGCATACCAGGGCGAGCGACCTGGCCATCAATATCTGCAAGACCAAGAAACTGACCAATATGAGAGCATCTGGGTCCGACGAGAAGGTGATGCTGCCGCCTCCGGTCAAGTTCTCTCTGGAAGAGGCATTGGAGTATATCCAGGAGGATGAACTGGTGGAGGTTACGCCTCACTTCATGCGCCTTAGAAAGATTATTCTGGATGAAAATGAAAGAAAACGCAGAAAAAATCAAAACAGTTTCTGATTTTCTGAAAAAATTTATATCTTTGCCGCCCTTAATAATTTGGAAATGAATTGCAGGATAGAGATACGTGGGCTTTCATACGGAGAGCATCCTTTCAGTTTCAAGGTGGACGGAAGTTTCTTCGAGGCATATGAGAACGACACTGTCTCGGATGCGGATCTGGATGTCAGCGCGGTTGTGACCAAGGAGCATGGCCGTATGGCTCTGGACCTGAGCATAACAGGCAATGTGACTGTCAAATGCGACAGATGCCTTGCCGACCTGACAGTTCCGGTGGACATACAGGTGCCCTTTTCAGTGATGTTCTCATCCTATGCGGCTGATGCTGACGCGGACGGGGACGGGGCGGATGAGGTAATCCTGTTGGACAGCGATTCGGCTGATATTGACCTCAGTCAGATTATTTATGACTATGTCAGTCTCAGTCTCCCGATTAAGAAGGTGCATCCCGACGGTCAGTGCGACCCCGTGATGATGGAAAAGTTGAAGGATATTTTAAAAACAGAATAATATTAAATTTAGAATAAGATGGCACATCCCAAACACAAACTTTCAAAGCAGCGCAGGGACAAACGCAGAACACATGACAAACTGACTCTCCCCGCACTTTCAACATGCTCCAACTGCGGAGCAACCGTACTGTATCACCGCGTATGCCCTGAATGCGGCTACTATCGCGGTCGTCTGATGGTTCAGAAGAACGTAGAGTAGTCAGATAGGTTTTGGCCCCATAGTTCAAGGGATAGAATGGAAGTTTCCTAAACTTTAGATACAGGTTCGAGTCCTGTTGGGGCTACTTTCTTGGAGCTGCTGGTATCTGCCAGCGGCTTTTTTATTTGTGGTTGCGGGGGTGGTACTTGATGATGCCGTCCTGCCATTTGCGGGAGTCGATGTGGGTGTAGATCTCGGTGGTGAGTATGCTTTCGTGGCCGAGCATCTGCTGTACGGCGCGGAGGTCGGCTCCGTTCTCGACCAGGTGGGTGGCGAAGGAGTGGCGGAATGTGTGTGGGGATATCTCCTTGGTGATGCCTGCCTTTTCGCACTGGCTCTTGATCATCAGGAATATCATCTGGCGGCTCAGCTTTCCGCCGCGCCGGTTCAGGAACAGGATATCCTCGGCTTTTTTGGATACGTATGCACGTCTGCTCTGCGAGAGATACAGCTCTACGGCCTGCATTGCCGGCTCTCCGATCGGTACAAGTCTCTGTTTGTCACCCTTTCCTATTACCCGTATGAAAGCCTCGTCGAAGAACAGGTCGGAGATGCGCAGGGACACCAGCTCGCTCACCCTGAGACCGCAGGAGTAGAGGACCTCCAGTATTGCGCGGTTGCGGTGGCCTTCGGGCTCGGACAGGTCTACCGAGTTCATTATCCGGTCAATCTCCTCTACGGACAGGACTACCGGTATGTGCCGGGATATCTTGGGCGGGTCGATGGTGTCGGTGGGGTTGACCTGTATCCGGCCTTCTATCTCCATGAACCTGAAGAAACTTTTCAGGGCACTTATCAGCCTGGACTGGCTTCTCTTGGAGATGCCGTCGGCCTGCTGCGCTATGAATGCGCTCAAGTCCTCCCCGGAGATATCCTCGGGGGATTTGTCTTTGTATTTGCTGGCCAGTTTGGATATGTCGGAAATGTAAGAGGAGACCGAGTTTTTCGACAAGGCCCGTTCGATGACCAGGTATGAGCTGTAGTCGGAAAGTATGTCCTTCCAGGAGGTCATCTCTGCGGCTTTGAGAGTTCGGGATAAGACTCGCACCACTGTGTCAGCGGGCATTCTCCGCATCTGGGATTGCGTGCCGTGCAGGTGTACCGTCCGTGGAGTATCAGCCAGTGGTGGGATATCGCCCTCTGTTCCACCGGTATGTGACTCTCCAGGTCGGCCTCGACTTTCTCCGGGGTCTTGCCGTGGGACAGACCTAGGCGGTTGGAGACTCTTAGTACGTGGGTGTCCACGGCGATTACCGGCTTGTCGTAGAGGATGGATGCCACGACATTGGCTGTCTTGCGGCCTACTCCGGGCAGGCTCATGAGACTGTCAGTGTCGGACGGAATCACCGAATGGAAGTCGCTGACCAGCCTGCGGGCCATGTCTATCAGGTGGCGGGCCTTGCTGTTGGGGTAGGAGACGGAGCGGATTAGAGCCAGTACGTCCTCGAAGGCGGCGGAGGCAAGGTCCTCTGGTGCCGGGTATCGCTCAAACAGGGCGGGAGTGACCATATTGACCCGCTTGTCGGTACACTGGGCCGAGAGGATGACCGAGACTATGAGCTCGTATCCGTTTCTGAAGTGCAGTTCGGACTGCACGGCTGGGCGGTTGGCGGAGAACCATTCCAGGATGGCCGCATATTTCTGTCTGAGGGTGAGTTTCTGTGGCATGGCGGCTGAGGATCAGATGAATTCGGACAAGTCCAGCTCTACGTCGGATTCTTCCGCTACTTCTGTGCAGGAGAGTTTCTCGCACAGGAATGTCCTGGCCGGATATTTCTCAAAGAGGCTTCTGTTGTGCGTCACCATTATGATTGTAGGACTATTCTCGCCTGCATTGATTTTCAACATAAGTTTTATGATCTCTTCGGCGGTGTCTCCGTCTTGATTGCTCGTAGGCTCGTCCGCCAGGATTATCTCCGGGTTATTGAGCAGTGCCCTTGCAATGGCGACTCTCTGTTTTTCGCCTCCTGACAGGTTGTCCAGTATCTTGTACGCATTGTGTTCCATGCCTACGGCTTCAAGCACGGCCTCTATCCGCTCATTGATTATTTTGCGGCCTTTCCATCCTGTGGCGCGCAGGACGAAAGCCAGATTGTCGTGGACTGACCTGTCCATGAGAAGCTGGAAATCCTGAAATATGACTCCCAGTTTTCTCCGCAGGTACGGAATCTGTCGTTTTTTGAGTTTAATCAGATCGAAATCACAGATGAATGCTTTTCCATGCCGTATCTCCGTCTCGCCTATCATGGACCGGATGATGGTGGTCTTGCCGCTGCCGACATTTCCGATGATGTAGACGAACTCTCCTCGTCCGATGCTCATCGTCATGTCGGATATCACCAGTTTGCCGCTGCTGTTGAAGATGTCGGCGTGCTCAAAATATATTATAGGACGGTCTTTGCTTTCTTCCATAAGTGGTGGCTTAACCGTACAAATATATGCAAATAATTGTTACATTTGCCCCAAATAGATTAAAATGGTCTGTAAAAGATTTTTAGCGGTTCTTTTTGCCGCAGTGCTGCTTCTTCGTCCGGTGGCGGCGGAACCCGTCAGCCAGGACAGGAAAGGCTTGGAAAGACGTATGGAAAGGGTCAGGGAACTCTTTGACAATGATATGTATGCGGCAGCAAGGGAAGAGATCGCGTCCGTGATGTCGGAATGCTCTCTTTCAGAGGAAGATGAGTCTGCTCTGGCCGCTTATGCCATAATCTGTGATATAAGGCTGGGTGGTCCCAACCTGGATGCGCTTATGGACGGATATGAATCACAATACAGGTCTTCTCCCGAGTATATGGGGATAAGGCTGATGTATGCCGGCCGGTATTTTGATAAAGAGGACTATACTGCCGCCCTTGAGATTCTGGAGGGGGTGGATTATTCCCTGCTTTCCAAGAAAGACAAGGAACAGTATCTGTTTCAGCGTTCCTTCTGTCAGTTGACTCATGGGCAGTTTAAGGATGCGGAGACAGGGTTCTCGACCATACTCAAGGGCAGGCGCGGCAGGTATACGGTGCCGTCCACTTATTATATGGGCTATCTGGCGTATCTGAAAAAGGATTTCAGCAAGGCAGTGGAACTGCTCTCCAAGGTGCGGGACGACGGGCATTTCGGAGTGTACTGCGCTTATTACATGCTGGAATCGGAGTTGATGATGGGAAACTATGATTATGTGGTGGAGCATGGTCCGGCAGTGTCGGAGGCAGTGGACGGGGACCTGAAACCCAGAGCGGCGCGGATGATATCGCAGGCATATTACAGGACCGGCAGACCGGAGGAGGCCGGAAAGTGGTTTGAGAGTTATTCGGCGTCAGGCACTGACATGACCAGGAAGGATAATTATTATCTGGGCATCATATCCTATTCCGTTCAGTCATATTATGCGGCTATTGACGCATTCTCCAAAGTCATGGCAGAAGGGGAGGACTCACTGTCCCAGAGTGCGTCCATGCATATAGCCGGTTCGTATCTCAGGCTGAAGAACAAGCATGAGGCGTTGAAATACTACAAGAAGGCCTCTGAGATGAACTTTGACGGCTCCGTCAGGGAGGAGTCCTATTTCAACTATGCTAAGCTGGCATTTGACCTCAATTCCGATATAACTGCTTTCCAGGATTATCTGGAGCTGTGGCCTGAGACGCAGAGGTCGGATGAGATTTATTCCTATATCGCCACTTCTTATCTTCTTTCCAAGAAATACAAGCCAGCCATAGATGCCCTGAACAATATCCGCAGGCTGACTCCCGAGATGGATATGAATCTTCAGAAGGCGGCTTTCCTGAGGGGACTGGAACTGTTTGAGCGGGGTTCATACGCCGGAGCGGACACTGATTTCAGGATAGCTCTCAGGCATTCGTCTTACAATCAGTCATTGGCTCTTCTGACACGTTTCTGGCTCGCAGAGACCTGCTACAGGGCTGGAAATCTGAATGAGGCCGTAAGTCTGTATGAGGAACTTTGTCAGAATGCGCGCTTCGCCGGCTTCAAGGAGTATCCGCTGGCCCTTTTCGGACTGGGCTACTGTTATTATGCGGAAAAGAACTACACTGTCGCCATGGAGTGGTTCCACAAGTTCCTGGAGCAGCATGTCTCCGATATGGACCTGATAATCGAGGCAAGGCTCAGGATAGGAGACGCGCTGTTCATGATGCGCGACTATGTCGGGGCGGCGTCTGTCTACGGGGAGGTGTCGATGATGGATTATCAGCCCGGTTCGTTGGTATATGCGGCGTATCAGTGTGCGGTGTCCTGCGGCCTGGCTGACGACGTGGACAGGAAGATAAGTATGCTGGAGGGTATTGTGGACAGAAGGGACATCTCTCCGCTTTATTCGAAGGCGGTGTATGAACTCGGCCGTACATACGTGCAGGAGGGTATGACGGAAAAGGCTGAACGGACTTTTAAGTACTTGCTCAATGATATAGCTGATCCTCTTTATGAGAGCCGGTCTCTTCTGGAACTCGGTATGCTCTGCTCCAATGCCGGCGACTATGATGAGGCACTGGAGTATCTTACCAGGATAGTGGAGGAGATGCCGCTGTCTGAGGATACCGATAATGCTCTGGCGGCCATCGAGAGCATCTATACCGTGCTGAACAGGCCGGAGGAGTATTTTGCCTATCTGGACCGTATCGGCATGTCTGCGGTGAAGACTCCGGATGAGAAGGAGCTGATGATCTTCAATGCCGCCGAGCAGGTGTATCTTGCAGGTGACTACAGTGCGGCCGAGAGCAGTCTCCGGAATTTCGTGAGCCAGTATCCCGACGGTCAGAAGACTCCGCTGGCCTGGTTCTATATCGGTGAGTCTCTCAACGCTCTGGACAGGAAGGAGGAGGCGGCGTCCGCTTATCTGGAGGTTATGGATAAGGGAGAGGGCTCGTTCGTGGAGCTGTCCACTCTGCAGTATGCACGGATATGCTACAGTCTGGAAAGGTATGCTCAGGCGGCATCGGCGTATGAGTCGCTGTATGATATCGCCAGGTTGGAAAATAACCGTACGGAGGCCCTGCTCGGGCTGATGTCGTCGTATTTCCGGGACAGCAAGTACAATGCGGCCATAGATGCTGCGTCAAGAGTCATGGGGCTTCAGGGCCTGAAGGACACGGACCGCATGACGGCTCAGTACATAATGGCCAAGTCCTGCCTGAAGCTGGGACGAAGGTCAGATGCCCTGCCGCTGCTGGAGGCTCTGTCGGGCAATGTGTTTACTTCCCAGGGTGCAGAGGCGGCATATCTGCTGATACAGGACACCTACGATGCGGGAGATTTCGAAGAGGTGGAGAACATGGTCTATGCCCTGTCGGATTCGAAGACGGACCAGATGTACTGGCTGGCCAGGAGCTTTATAGTCCTGGGAGACTCTTTTGCGGAGAGGGAGGACTGGGCTCAGGCCCGCGCGACATTCCAGAGCATCCTGGACGGATATGAGCCGGAGGATGCGAGGGATGATGTGCTTGATCAGGTGAATATGAGAATGGAAAGGCTAAATAAGATAGAAGAATGATGCGTAGGACATATATAATATCAATGCTGCTGGTGCTCGCGGCCGCTTTGCCTGTACGGGCCCAGAATGAGATCAGTCAGGCAGTGGAGGTGGAGCGGGATTACGAGGGGGCTGTGATGGACGTGGTGAAGTCTCCGATAGAGTCTGCCGTAGACGATTCTCTGCTGAATTTCAAGTTGAATCTTGACTATACGGCTTTTTACAGCCCGTACCGGGACCTGTATGACTTTTCTCCTGTTCTCACTGCCGGCCCCAAGGCGGAGGGGAAGGTGGTCTATCCGTGGCTTTATGCGAGAGTCGCCGCTGCATATCCGTGGACTCCGTCGGCAGACCTGTATATAACTCCTCGTTTCGGAGAAAGGTTCTCCATGGGCCTTTATCTCAACCATGATTCGTATTGGGGGCAAGTGCCTCAGGCAGTGTATGCCGGCAGTGTGATGACCTATCCCGGCCACAAGGTCAACGGTGACAGGATGAAGAACAGAGGCGGGCTCTTCATGGGTTACCGCTGGACAAAAGGTGAGGTGAATCTGGATGCATCGTATACCGGAAGCATGTATGCGCTTGCTCCTGCGGACGGATATTCCGGGGCAACGGTATACAATCAGTTTGAGCATCTTAAAGCGTCCCTGCGTGTGCGTTCTACGAATCCGGATCCAAATTCCTTTTACTACAATGCCGCTCTGGGGTACCGTTATTTCAATGACCGTCACGGTGTGCTGGAGCATCTGGTGGATGCGGATGTCTCTTTGGGGGTGACGATTAAGGGAGAGCACAGGCTTTACGTGACGTTTGGCGGTACATCCACCGGCGTTACGGTCGGCAATACATTCCCGTCCCGGGGCATCTGGAAGGTCTCACCCGTGTACACATGGGAGAGGGACAGGTGGAGGATCCGGGCAGGACTGGCATTTTCTTCAGTCTACGGTGACTGCACCCGTAAGGACGGCGGCGGTTTCCTGATATATCCGGATGCGTCAGTGAGTTTCGAGGCGGCCCGCAATGCCCTGTGGCTGTATCTGAAAGCCTCAGGTGACAACAAACTGTATACGCGCTACGACCTTTTCTCCCTCAATCCGTGGATGGAGGACAGCGGAAGAGCATACCAGTCAGCCGTGCCGGTTTCAGCCGAGTTCGGATTGAACGGACTGGTCCGGGACCGCTTTTCATACAGTCTGGGGATAAATTATTCCATGCTCAGCAACAGCCTGTCGTTTATGGCGCAGTCCTACAGGAATTCCTGGACTCAGATGGTGAATCGGACAGATTCGCACATGTTCGGAATTACCGGAATGCTGAAGTGGCAGTCTCCCTCTTTTCTTGCCCGGGCTGAGTTCAACTACCGCGGTTTCTCCAACTGGGAAGCGGCGCTGATGACCCCTGCCTTTGACGTGGACGCAGTGCTGGAGTATAACCTAAGGCACCGGCTTTTCATCCGGGCGGACTGTTATTTCCGCACGTCAACCACCGGGTGGAGTGCGGTTGCGGTTCCCGACACGAAGGCCACAGCCTACCGGGTGCCTGCATTCGTGGATGTGGGCTTGAGGATCTCCTACGCGGTCAATACCCGCCTGATGGTTTTTGTGGAGGGCAATAATCTGGCAAACAGTAAGATGCAGTATTTCTTGAATTATGTTGAGCCCGGAATCAATTTCGGGGCCGGCATTTGCTTCAAATTATGAGATTTTTTGTATCTTTGTTCGTTTTAAATAATATTGAACCACGATGACAGATAAAGAAATGATTGAAGCGGAAAGAGAGTATTCTGCGGACAGTATTCAAGTGCTGGAGGGACTGGAGGCAGTCCGGAAGCGTCCGTCGATGTATATCGGGGACATAGGGCCGAGGGGTCTGCACCATCTGGTCTATGAGGTGGTGGACAACTCCATCGATGAGGCTCTGGCCGGCTACTGCAGAAATATAGAAGTGACGATTCTTCCGGATAATTCCATACGGGTCAAGGATGACGGCCGCGGTATCCCCACGGGGATGCACGAGAAGGAGGGACGCTCCGCCCTGGAGGTCGTGCTGACGGTGCTCCACGCCGGAGGAAAGTTCAGCAAGGACAGTTACAAGGTCTCCGGAGGTCTTCACGGAGTCGGTGTATCCTGCGTGAACGCGCTGTCTGTATATCTTAAGGCTGAGGTTCACCGCGAGGGCAAGGTATTCGTGCAGGAATATAGCAGAGGCGTGCCGCAGTACCCGGTGAAGGTAGTGGGGGAGTGTGAGGATACAGGGACTATCATAACCTTCAAGCCTGACAATGAGATATTCAAAGCAACTACCGTGTACGATGCGGGTATCCTGGCCAGCAGGCTCAGGGAACTGGCGTTCCTGAACAAGGGCATCAGGCTTGTGCTGATAGACGAGAGACCGAAGGTGGATGAAGGTACGGAGGAAAGGATGGAGGATGCTGAGCCGGATGCACCGTCCCGTCAGGAGTTCTACTCCGAGCATGGTCTGGTGGAGTTCGTTCAGTATCTGGACGGAACCCGCGAGAAACTGACGGATAAGCCCATATCTCTGGAGACGGACAAGACCGGCATTCCGATAGAGATAGCCATGCAGTACAACACCGGTTTCTCCGAGAATATTCATTCCTATGTCAACAACATCAATACCATAGAGGGCGGTACGCATCTTACGGGATTCCGCCGCGGTCTGACATCCACTCTGAAAGCGTATGCCGAGAAGAACGGCTTCCTGTCCAAGCTGAAGTTTGACCTGGATGCCTCGGACTTCCGCGAGGGTCTTACGGCGGTGATTTCAGTCAAGGTGGCGGAGCCGCAGTTCGAGGGCCAGACCAAGACAAAGCTGGGCAACAGTGAGGTGGACGCGGCTGTCTCTCAGGCTACGAAGTCTGCTTTGGAAACCTATCTGGAGGAGAATCCAAAGGATGCGAAGAATATCATAGACAAGGTTATTCTTGCCGCCACAGCCCGTCATGCCGCCCGCAAGGCCCGCGAGCTGGTGCAGCGCAAGACCGTGATGTCAGGAGCCGGACTGCCGGGCAAGCTGGCCGACTGCTCCAACCGTGACCCTGAGAAGTGCGAGCTCTTCCTGGTCGAGGGAGACTCCGCGGGCGGTACGGCCAAGACCGGCCGCGACCGTACCTATCAGGCCATCCTGCCTTTGAGAGGTAAGATCCTGAACGTGGAGAAAGCCATGGAACACAAGGTGCTGGAAAGCGAGACGATACGTAACATATACACTGCTCTCGGCGTGACCATCGGTACTGAGGACGACAGCAAGGCCGCCAATCTGGACAAGCTCCGCTATCACAAGGTGATCATCATGACCGATGCCGATGTCGATGGAGCTCACATCGCCACTCTTATCCTGACATTCTTCTTCCGCTATATGCCCGACATGATCAAGAACGGTTACGTCTATATCGCGGCTCCTCCTCTCTACAAGGTGAAGAGCAAGAAGGGCAAGGAGGAGAAATACTGCTGGACCGAGGACGAGCGTATCGCGGCCATCGCCGAGATAGGAAAGGGCAACGAGGGCAGCATCTATGTCCAGCGTTACAAAGGTCTGGGAGAGATGAACGCCGAGCAGCTCAAGGAGACTACCATGGATCCGGCCACACGTCTTCTCCGCCAGGTGACGATAGACAATGCCGCCGAGGCTGACCGCATCTTCTCCATGCTGATGGGAGACGACGTGCCTCCCCGCCGTGAATTCATAGAGGCCAATGCCAAATACGCCAAGATAGACGCATAAATTTTTAAATTACCAGATATGGATATTTTTGAAAGAATAAACAAGGACGAGGGAGGTCCTCTCGGACAGTACCGCGCAAGAGGTCACGGATATTTCACATTTCCCAAACTGGAGGGCGAGATAGCTCCCAGAATGAGATTCAACGGTCATGAGGTTCTCTGCTGGAGTCTCAACAACTATCTCGGACTGGCCAACCATCCCGAGATCCGCAAAATAGACGCTGAGGCCGCGGCCCGCTGGGGTCTTGCCTATCCCATGGGCTCCAGGATGATGTCCGGACAGACGGCCCTTCACGAGAGACTGGAGAGAGAACTCGCCGAGTTTGAGCAGAAAGAGGACGCTTTCCTCTTCAATTTCGGATATCAGGGCATCGTTTCCACTATCGATGCTCTTGTGAACCGTCACGACGTGATTGTTTACGACTCTGAGGCCCATGCCTGCCTCATCGACGGCTGCCGTCTGCACATGGGCAAGAGGATGGTGTATCCGCACAATGATATCGAGAAGTGCGAGAAGACCATCCAGCGCGCTCTCAAGGTCTGCGAGGAGACCGGCGGCGGTGTGCTGCTGATTACCGAGGGAGTATACGGTATGACCGGTGCTCTCGGCATTCTGGACCAGATAGTGGCCCTTAAGAAGAAATACCAGTTCCGTATCCTGATTGACGACGCGCACGGCTTCGGTGTGATGGGCCCTCACGGCCGCGGAACATCCGAGCACTTCGGTGTGATGGACGGTATCGACCTGTATATCGGAGCATACGCCAAGTCGATGGCCATCATCGGCGGCTTTGTGGCCGGCCCTAAGTCCATCATCAACTATCTCCGCTACAACCTCCGTTCCCAGATCTACGCCAAGTCCCTGCCGATGCCTATCGTGGAGGGCTGCCTGAAGAGGCTGGAGATTATCCGCGGGCCGGAAGGCGACCGTCTGCGCGAGAAGCTCTGGACTGTCACTCGTGCCCTGCAGAACGGATTCCGCGAGAGGGGCTTTGACATCGGACTTGCCCAGGCCTGCGTTACGCCTGTGTTCATCCACGGTACTGTGCCCCAGGCCACCAATATGCTCGTGGATCTCAGGGAGAACTACAACCTGTTCTGCTCAGTGGTCGTATATCCCGTCGTGCCTAAGGGCGTGATTATGTTCAGGATCATTCCCACCGCAGCTCACTCGCTGGAAGATGTTGAGTACACTCTCAACGCATTCTCCGAGGCCAAGAAGAAACTCGATGCCGGAGAATATGACGGAGACAATATCCAGGACAGGGCCATAATGTAGCATGTCCCTGATGTACCGCAACCAACGGTACAAGTAACCTGATAAGGCCGACCCAAAAGGGTAATTTCTGCGTTACGCTTGAAATTTCTCCTTTTGGGTCACCCTATAGTTATATTAAAAACAGTCAGATGGAACAACACAATTTTCTTAGAGATCCGAAGATATACCTTTCGCTTCTGATAGTGCTGGTCGTGACCGTCCTGCTGTTCCCTGAGGAGGGAAAGTTCAAGTACAACTATCAGAAAGGCCGTCCGTGGGTATATGAGACGCTGCTGTCCCCCATAGATTTTCCCATACTCAAGACAGATCAGGAACTGCTGAGGGAAAAGGAGGAGAAGGCTTCCGAGGTGATACCGTACTTTGATTACGACAACACTGTCGCCAACCTTCAGATACGGCGTCTGCGCACGCTGCACGGCAAGAACGGGATTGACGACCACGTGCTGTATTATATCATGGAGTCCCTGTACAATATCTACACCGTGGGTATATTGCCGCCGATGGACAATATGTCTACTGTGGGCACGATAGTGGTGCAGACGGACAAACGGGCACAGGAAAGACCTATAGCAGAGGTATATACTCCGAAGAAGGCCGAAGGCTACATGAAGTATTATCTTTCAGTCAGCTTCCCGTCTTACGACGCTGATTCCCTGTACGCGGCCTATCATGTCTCCGAGTATATAGTTCCCAATCTGACGTATGACCAGGACAAGACCAACCTGTTTCACAAGGAGGCTGTGGACTATATCTCCCCGACAAAGGGTATGGTCTACGCCGGTCAGCTGATTGTCTCCGAAGGGGAGATTGTCACAGCCGAGATTGAGCAGCTGCTGGACTCGTTCAAGCAGGAGTACGAGTTGACTTACGGATATGCTGAGTCCGTATTCGGAGTCGGAGTCGGGCATTTTATACTGTGCCTGCTCATAGCGGCTTCCCTGTTCGCCGTAGTGTACTATACCAAGAAGGATGTCCTGGAGAAACGCAAGACATTCTATTTTATCCTGACGCTGTACGTGCTGATGTTTGTGCTGACGGTCATTATACGCGGATTCAATCCCGATTACCTCTTCATAGTGCCTTATTCCGTGTTCGCGATATATCTGACGATGTTCTTCAAGAGCAGATATGTGTTCCCGCTGTATGCGGTGATGCTTCTGCCGCTCATGCTGCAGACGGGCAGCGGAGTACAGCTCTATTTCATGAACCTGGCGGGAGGTATCATCTCGATTATCTCGTTCAAATATTTCAACAAGGGCTGGTCGCAGTTCCTCAATTCGCTGTTCATATTTCTCGGTCTATTCCTTACCTACATGGGATTCCTTCTGTCCGGAGACGGAACGCTCTCGCTGTTTGACGGAAGAGAGGTGTTCAGACTGGTTGTCAATTCTCTCCTGGTAATAGCGGCTTATCCGGTGGCGTTTATTTTCGAGAGACTGTTCTCGTTGGTATCGCATTTCCGTCTGGTGGATCTGTCGGACACCAATGTCAAGCTGCTCCGGGAACTGGCTCAGAAAGCCCCCGGTACTTTCCAGCACTCTCTTCAGGTGGCCAATCTGGCATCGGAGGCGGCCCGCGAGATAGGAGCCGACATGACACTGGCCAGAGTGGGCGCACTGTATCATGATATCGGGAAGATGAAGAATCCGCAGTGCTTTGTGGAGAATGCTCCGGCCGGATTCAATTATCACAAGGGACTGTCGCCGGAAGAAAGTGCCCAGCAGATAATCCGTCACGTGGATGACGGTGTGGACATAGCCCGCAGGCACAAGCTGCCGGAGGTGGTGATTGACTTTATCCGCACCCACCATGCCCGTTCGCTGACATTCTATTTCTACGCTCAGTACTGCAATGCCGGAGGAGACCCTGAGAACAAGGAACCGTTTATGTATCACGGTGATCTGCCCAGGAGCAAGGAGCAGGTCATAGTGCTGATGGCGGACGCTGTGGAGGCGGCATCCCGCTCGTTGAAGGATTATACGCCGGAGAGTATCTCGAACCTGGTGGATTCGATAACCGGCAAGCGTCTGTCTGACTCCCAGCTGGTTGAGGCTGATATATCGATAAAGGACATCGAGATCGTCAAGAGGATGTTCAAGGAGCGTCTGGAGCAGGTGTATCATGAGCGCATTGCCTATCCGACGATTAAAAAATCTTGATTCGGTACGTTTTTTGCGTATCTTTGCAGTCGTAAACGGGGATGTTTTGGTTTTGACAGCACAAGACATCGGACTGTAAGCATACCGGGGTTGGCAACCCACCCCGTCATCAAGGTTCCAAAGCCATAACTGGCAACAACAACTATGCACTCGCTGCGTAAGTAAACCAGGTTTACTACCTTAATCGCGGTCGCCCAGGGCGATAGCGACGAGTATCCCGCCGGGCTTTCCGCCTGCTATGTCCGGCATACGGGGTATCATTAAAGCGGGATGCGGCCGTGGATTCTCCTAAAGCGGTCTAAGACTCAGGAGATAAGGCGGTGATGGCGTGTCTGTCCGCAGTCACCGTCCGACAACCAAAGACAGAATAAGTATGTAGAAAGCACTCGGGTGCTGTGTTTGGACGGCGGTTCGAGTCCGCCCATCTCCACAAAACGGATACGTAAAACAAAAAAGCAGGGAGGCACGTACCTCCCTGCTTGATGTTATGCAGCATCTCGTTAAAATGCAAGCCAGCTGGTACCTGAATTATCACTGATGTTTATGATGATATTACTGTAGGTTATATTAATGTCGTTATTATTAGGATCTTTACCGGAAATAACAATGTCGCAGGTAGCATTAATGGTCCATTGATCGGGTGTTTCTATATCTGTTTGAGTAATAGTAACGGTACCTTCGTTAATGGTAGCGTAATCGCCTCCATTGTATCCTGCTGATTTACAGTGATAATAAACGACACCGTATGCAGTAGGATATGATTCAGGATAGATGCAGCCAGGATAGAACGTGTTGGCCTCGCCAGTTGTGGCACAGGTGTAAGTTCCACTGATATCGTCTGTTGATCCAAGTCCTCCATGTAATAAATCAAGGGAGACTGCAGGACCTTCAAATTGGTATTTGGGAGCTATAGTAATATGCCAGCAATCAGCATATAAGTAAGCATATGCATTAACCTCTCCATCGTATGTTTGGTCTACTGCTCCGCTGACATTGGAGCCTGGTGTTGGCATTGTCTGTCCGTTGAGATCAATCTCGTTGGCTACATTGAAAGAAATTTCCACATCTCCTTGTAGAATAAGTGTTCCGGATACGGTATTGCCGTTTACGGACAATGTGCCGCCTTTAACGTCTGTGTCGGCGTTTGTGTTGTTGTTACGAACGTAACTTTCGTGTTCTCCAAGGATTATATCTCCAGCCCCAACCTGAGTTTCGTTATCCTTAACTATGAAGTTGAACTCTTCGTCCACGAAACTTACAACTCCGTTGTTGAAATTAAGACCGGCGTATAGATTAAGCGTAGCAACGTATCCCGTACCCTCTGCGTCGTTTATTTCTAAGTTAATGTTGTAGATGTTTCCTACAACAGGGGGGTATCCGTAGTCAACAACTTTCAGTGTCGGAGCAGCCATTGTTGTTGATTCAGGGAAATTAGGATCAGGGACGGTATAATCCGTTACAGTGATATCTCCTGTGTATGATACTGTGTATCTTGCTCTGGTTACATTGCCTTCGTAGTCTTCAGTCTCGGTTGTTACATCCATGAATATCGCGCCGTTTTCATCAATCGTAAGTACTCCGTCTATGACGGGAACGTAAGTCCAGTTTACAGATGACTCGGTCAGGCAGAAAGTATTCTCAATGTCTGCATCCTTGCTGAATCGGTAGGTCCCGGCAGGTACCTCAGTATGATTCTCTGATTTAGAGTAGATGTCGAAATTGAATCTGTTCTCGTAACCCCAATTGTTAGGAGTATTTACCGTGAGGTTGTAATAATGGTTTTGGGTTCCGTTCGTTGTCCCATAGAAATTTAGTGCGGCTTCTGTCACTTCAACTTCTGTGGCTGTAAGATCTCCTGGATCGTAAGGATTCTCCTCGCCGCCTTCCTCGGGAAGAGGGAATTCCTGGTCGCCGTCAAAGCCGGGCTGGATAGTAACATCTATGTTGATCTCTGTTCCTGTCTGCTCGGGAAGGATGTTTCCTTTGAGATTGGTACGGTAGTTGCGCTGTACAGGTACATTGTTGACAGAGATGGGTTCGAGTCCTAGAGTTCCCTCTGTCTCGAATGTTACATCAACGAGTGTCTGATCCTCAGCATCTGGATCTGCGAAGATGTAGTCGAATGTAAGATGTCTCTCTCCGGCATTTGTGGCAGTGGTATTTGCGAATGCGGTAAAGTCAACAGGTGCGAGTGTCGCTGTCTCTGTTCCGCGTGTGCCGTCAATGGCATTGAAAGTTGTAGGGGCTTTGGCGAAAGTGACTTTCACAGCTTCTGCATCCAGATTTGTGTTGATACCGGTAGTTGAGATGAAATTTACCTGGCCGAAAGGACGCTTCAGATCGAATGACATGGAAGCCTCGACGGCTTTTGTCTCGCTGAGGAAGAATGCATCCATCTGGTCGTTATTGTTTTTAAATGCATTCTCGGCATAGGTGATGGCGCTGAGATCTGTTGTGATGTAGTTGAGGTCGGTAGCCAAGTCAGCGGCATCGGCCACATGGTCGGCCCAGAATACGAATTTGTAGCTGCTTCCGATAGTAAGTGTGGCAGTGAAGTCAGCTGAGTTATTCGTTACGGCTACTGTCTGGCGTGAGCCGACTATCTGGCCCTGGCCATCATAAATTTCAAGGATACAGCGGTTGATCTCGCTGGCGTTACCCGGATCGGCATTGCTCTTTACGAGCTGATTGTCAGGAACGAGGACGGAGATGGATACATCCTGTAATACGCCCCCGTTGAGTACTTCCTCTCTCTGGCAGGATACTAAAGAGAGTGTCAGGGCTGCAGTCATAAGCAGGCTTGTAAGAATGTGTTTTCTCATAATAGTTTGAAATTTAGTTAATGAATGTTGATTTCCTGTATTGTGTTATAGATTTAGGTCTATGTTGATTTCGCCCTCGAAGTCGGGGTCGAGATTTACACCCGGTTTTTTCTCAGTGGTCAGGTACTTGCCTCGGATGACAGTAGTCTGGCCTTTGTATATTCCGGCGTTCAGGCCCGAGTAGGTGTTGATGCACTCTCCGGTTGTACGATCATAAAGGCTAAGGGTGATGCTTACTTCCGTGTTGTCCCCGTTGACAAATACGTAGTCGTAACCCATCAGCACCTCATCATTCTCAAGATGGATGAGGTCTGAGACGAAGCCGACACCGGTTTCGGATTTATTGGGCTGGCCGGTGAGGACGTTATATCCGGTGGGGAAATACATCGCGTACTCCCAACGTACCTCGTAGTTCTGCCAGAAGTCGTCTTCGGCCGCCATGGCCCTGAATCCGTTTTTGTCAATAAACTCCGGCGCGTCCTCGGATATCACCTCGACCCTTCCCACAGGGGCGGTAAGTATCCCGCTTACGCTGTCTGAACCGAACCATTTGTCATGTGCCAGCTCTATGTCCATGCGGATGTCGTAACATTCTTTCATGGGGCAGGAACCTGCGTTTCCGTTTTCCGAGAACACGATGTTGCTGAGGTCTGAAAGGTCATAGACGCATCCGCTTCCGTCCTCACTTTCAGTGCGTGCTGCGAAAGCTGCAAGGCGGTATGTGCCGGCATGGACCTTTTCGGTGAGTGTTACTGATGCTGTTCCGCTTTCTGCGACAGGAGCACTTATCTCGCGGCGGAAGACGGTGTCTCCTCCGAACTCATCTTTGTAAAGTTCTATGACAAAATATGCGTATCCTGCGGATGACATGCTCTTGGACACAGCAGATGCCGCTGTTACAGAGGGGTCGGTGCTCAATTCGATGGTCAGTTCTATCTCTGTGGGATCCACGGCATGGCCGTCTTCGGGATACTCTTTGACGCATGCTGTCATTGCCAAAAGGCTCATCGCCGTAAAGGCAGCGAAAAGAACTGTATTGGAAATTATTGTTTCTTTTGTTGTTCTCATAGTCAAGCCCTCCTATAATTTATAGATCAGGGATATTCCCAGACGGGTTATTCCAAAGTAATTGAGCGTGGCCTCATTGTAGGAGACACCGTTCTCTATATTGTAGAATGTCTCGTATCTTGACCACAGATATCCGATACCTATGTTGAACTCCATTCCCCAGTGTTTGGAGAACTTAAGGGCGTAGCCGTAGTCAATGCCTCCTCCCCAGGCTCCGTTGATGTCCTGGAAACGCTGGGTGTCGTTTACGGAGATATTGAACATACCGCCTGTGGCATGTATGCCGAAAAAGTGACCTGTCATATCAGGTTTCAGCCAGTATCTTGCGGAAGGCTGTACAGCGAAGATTCTGAACCTATACGTCGGTGCAATGGTGTAGGGGCTGTACATGACAGGAATGTCCAGAGACCAGTGGTCTGATAGTCTGACCTCGACACCAAGGTTCGCGACAACAAGTGCCCAATAGGGGATATTGGTCTTCAGCCAGACTTTGGAGCCCTCCCATGTCATCTCTTTTCTGACAGGAGTGGTGCTGATTGCAACGGTAGCCGGTTCTGAATACGCAGCAGTGTCAATATCTTCGCTTACTTCAGCGGCAGTGGTCTCCGGTGCGAAAGCATCCGTTTCTTCCACAATTTCCTCTTCTTCTAATGCAGTCTTCTGCCCTGCTGGCATGGGGGCTGCGGTCTCCTGTTCTTCTGCTTTACAGAAAAGATAGGCGGAGGCATATCTCATATCGGAGAAAAATTGATCACGCATATATACGAATGACCGGCCGTAGTAAATCTCCATCAGCTGTTTTTTCCTTCCGTCAACAACATGATTGTCTGAGTCGAAGATCCAGAGTGGAGTGTCGGTAATGGTTTTGACAACTATGTCTCCTTTCGGCGTTCCGGGATCTTCGCGGACAAGTGCGGCAAGCATGTTCCAGTCAATGCCGGCCTCAGTTATCGTTACAAGTCCTGCAGGAATGCCTGAGTGCTTGATGATATAGTCACGCAGGTTTTCAGCACGTCTGAGGGCGGTAGCGGTACAACTGACATTGGTCCCGATAAGGCATGACGAACCGGAAATCGTTACTTGCTGCAGTCTGCCGTCGTTATAAGATGACTTGACGGATTCAATAAACTGCTCCAGATCACCGGACGCGGAATTGCCGCTTACTGTGGAAGAATTGAAATCAAAGCGAATGATGACTGAATCGCAGGGTGACAGTTGCCCGTAGGCGGGAAAAATAAAGGCTGCGAGACCTAATACAGATGTTAGGAATTTTAGTAGTTTCCCTTTACCCATAAGTGGTTAAGTTTAGTTAAACGAGTTTGTTGCAAATATAAGAAATAAAACAATATGTTGTAATAGTTTTCTAAAAAAACTAGAATGTTGGGAAATAGCTGATGCTTTTGATTATGGAGGATAGACCTATGAGGAGGATTGCGCTTCCGGATATGCGGGTAAGGATGCGGAGCTGGCCGAGGGTGATGCGGTCGCGGAATATGCTGATCAGCCATGTTGTCAGAAACCATGTGCAGCCGGAGCCGAGGGCGACACCTGTCCATTCGCACAGCATGACATAGACGCGGTCAGTGTCTATTCCGATAAAAGTAAACAGCCACAGCATACACACCAGGGTGCCGGGGTTGGTTACGGATATCAGAAATCCGTTCAGGAATTCCTGAGTGTGTTTTGCCGGACTGACGGCCTTGGAGCCAAGAACTTCAGGATTTCGTACTTTGTGCCGGCTGACTATCAGATTTATACCTGTGATACAGATGATAAGGCCGCCAGCCAGCAGCACCCAGTGTTCATGTGCCTCTATGAATCCGCTGATGAATGAAAGGGCGAAGAGGGCCAGGGCAGAGTACAGAGTGTCGCTGGCAGTGCCGCCCAGACCGACGGACAGCCCGGACCACCGTCCGCGTGCCAGAGTGCGCGGGATGCACAGCAGTCCGAGCGGTCCTATCGGTATGGAGACTATGATCCCGACAATCAAACCTTTGATCAGCCCTATAATCATATCGCAGTTTCTCCGCAAAAGTAATGAAATATCAGCAGTCAAAGGGGAAAATTTGATTATATTTGTTGTTTGTAACAAATACGGACAGTAAATGGCTATGGATAAAAGGACTGCTATCTTTCCCGGGTCTTTTGACCCGTTTACCTTGGGACATATGGATGTGCTGCAGTCGGCTCTCAATCTGTTTGACAGGATATATGTGGCAGTGGGATACAATCACCTCAAGCGCGGTTTTCTGTCACCTCAGACAAGAGTGCGCCTGATAAATGATGCCGTGCGTCCATTGGTGGATGCCGGGGCAGACATAGAAGTGCTGTCATACACAGGCCTGACAGTAGACTTGTGCCGGGAGAAGGGAGCGGATTTCATAGTCCGCGGATTGAGAACTACTACCGATTTCGAGCTGGAGTCCGTCATAGCACAGGCCAACCGTAAGATGAGCCCGGGGATAGTTACTGTCTTCATCCCGGCTTCCCATGCTTATTCGTTTATCTCATCTACAGTGGTACGGGATGTGATCGTCAACGGCGGTGATGCGGCACCGTTTTTGCCGTCCAATATAGATATTAACAAGTATATAGACTGATTATGAACAGAGTGAAGATATTAACCGGTTTCGTCGCAATCTGCCTGACGCTCTGCGCGGTGACGGATATGTATGCCGCAGCCCAGACGGATACTCTGTCAGGCGGCACCTCCATGACTCAGGAAGATATCAATATGGTCATGAGTGTCTTTGACGGTCTGCAGCCATATGAGATTATCGGCAAGGCGGACGGATTCATCATGACTGGAAAGAGCGATGAGGAGATTGCGCAGATAGCCTACTATATATATAGGTATTACCGTGATTCCAGGATAATGGGTTACGACGAGATCGCTATATATGTGGCGGACAATTACTTTCTGAACGGGAGATACCGGCTCGCTGATGATGATGCACGTCTGGAGATGAGGCTTTTTGCAGATGCCAACAGGAGGTCTCTGATAGGTATGGACGCAACTGTGCTGACGATGCAGGATCCTGCCGGCAATGAAGTCATGTTCCCGGAAGGGGATCAGGATTATTCCATATTGTATTTCTATGATGATGAGTGTCCCGGGTGTCAGCGGATGACTCCTACACTCATGCAGTATCTTCTCCAGTGTGACAGAAATATCAATTTTACTGTGTATATGGTCTATACGCAGGATGATATGGAAAGATGGACGGACTATATAGCGAAGGTGATACATCCGTTCAGCCTGCCGGACAATGTGACGCTTGTCAACCTGTGGGATCCGGAGATGAAGTCTGATTTCCTTACGGCTTACGGAGTGATATCCACACCGAAACTCTTCCTGGTAGACCGGAACGGCAAGATTATAGGCCGGGAACTTACACCGACCGCCCTGTCGCAGGTAGTGGAACTCTATGAGAGTCAGATGACTGCGACTGAAGAGCTCCTTGAGCGGATATTTCTGCCGATGGCCAATACATCAGATACTACGGAGGTGGTGGAGACCATAGACACGTTCTTCGAGGACTCCAAGGACAACCCTGAGTTCTTCCATGAGATATTCTATACTCTTTATCAGTACCTGAAGACCAGCCCGAGCTACACGCTCCAGCAGGGCGCGGCTTATCTGGCGAACAAGTACATTGCAGGGATGCCTGAACTGTGGGAGACAGTGGAGTTTACGGACAAGGGCGTGAGCCACGGAAGTGTAATCCGGGCCGATTACTCCTCTGTGAGTGAGTTCATAGACCAGACGGCTCTGGCTGTTCTGATGTTCTACCGCAATCCTCTGGACAGACCGGCATCAGACCTGGAGCTTCGGACACCGAAGAACAAGAAACAGTCCATATATGACCTGAAGGCCAGATATACGGTGCTGTACTTTTACGACATGAACTGTGCTTTGTGTAACGCAGTCTCGGAGGAGGTGGACAAGATTCAGCGTCAGTACAGTCCTTCAGAGGTGTGTGTTGCTGCTATATATACCGGAAAGGACAATAAGTGGAAGAAATATGTCAAGGGGCAGGACCGTGCGTGGACGGATCTGTGGGACAGAAAGAGAGAGTCCGGGATGTTTGACAAATACGACCTTATGGATGTTCCGGCCATATATCTGCTGGATGAGAACAAAGTGACTCTGGCCAAGGATATCAATCCGGATGTCCTGAGTGCTCTGCTGGAGTATTATCTTACATCGGAGGAACAGGAGTAATTATGCTGGAGGAGCTGCTGAAGGGACTTATAGTAGGAATCTGCGCGTCGGTGCCGCTCGGACCGATAGGAGTGCTGTGCATACAGCGGACACTGAGCAAGGGACGTAATTCCGGCTTTATCACCGGGCTGGGAGCTGCGGTGTCCGATACCTTTTTTGCGGCGATAGCTCTGCTCAGTCTGTCTTTCGTCCAGCGTATCCTGTCGGACTATCAGGATATAGTCATGATAGTAGGAGGATTGATCGTGGGTGCTTTCGGTGTGAAGCTTTTCATGACCAACCCGATAAAGCAGATTAAGCGCATAAAGTCCGGAGACAAGCGGTATTGGCAGGACTTCTTCTCCACTCTGCTTATGACGGTGAGCAATCCCGGAGCGTTCTTCCTGATGCTGGGACTTTTCGCCTTTATCGGCATCGACGGAGGTGACGGCAACGGAGCGTACAATATCATAGCCTCGGCTCTCGCCGGTGTGTTCATCGGGGCCACAATGTGGTGGTATGCCTTGTCTACGTCTATCAATATGTTCAGAAACAAGCTGCGTCTCAGGCAGCTCATGATGATAAACAGAGTGGCGGGCGTGGCGATAATGGTACTCGGAGTGATCTCTATCTTCGAGGGCCTGTATCGGATTCTCTTTGTGCTGTGATTCTGTGCGGTAATGTTCCGCTTACCATACAATCGGGGTTTTCCCCTGCGATACCAGGTATTCGTTGGCTTTGGAGAAATGCCGGCATCCGAAGAAGGCTCCCCGGGCCAGGGGTGATGGATGGGCCGCTTCCAGCACCAGATGTCTTGAACTGTCTATAAGCAGTCTCTTGCTTCTGGCATAATTGCCCCACAGCATGAATACAAGTCCGTCCTTTTTGTCGGAAAGGGTCTTGATGACGGCATCGGTGAAGGTCTGCCATCCTATATTGCTGTGCGAGGTCGGAGCTCCAGCCCTGACGGTGAGCACCGAGTTGAGCAGGAACACTCCCTGCCTGGCCCATCTCTCCAGATTGCCGCTGGCTGGAGCAGGCGTTCCGATATCATTGGATATTTCCTTGTAGATGTTCTGCAGCGACGGAGGCAATGCCACCCCGTCCTGTACGGAGAAAGACAGTCCATGGGCCTGACCGGGGCCATGATAGGGGTCCTGACCGAGTATGACGACTTTCACCTGATCGAACGGTGTAAGGCGGAATGCGTTGAAGATAAGCGGGCCGGGAGGATAGATGGTCTTTCCTTCCCGTTTCTCCTGATGCAGGAAAGCGGCAATCCGGGAGAAGTATTCCTTGTCGAATTCTTCCCGAAGCACCGCTTTCCAGGATTCTTCTATTTTTACGTCCATCAGCTGAAGATGTATTTTAGCACTTCCGAGATATTGTCCACGTATACGAAGTCAAGACCTTCTATATATACAGGCTTGATATCCTTGATGTCCTTCTCGTTCTCCTTGGACAGGATGATGGTATGGATGCCGGCCCGTTTGGCAGCCAGTATCTTTTCCTTGATGCCGCCGACAGGCAGAACCTTGCCTCTCAGGGTCATCTCGCCGGTCATCGCTATGCCGCTGCGGACCATTTTCCCGGACAGGGCGGAGGCCATGGAACTTACCATCGTGATACCTGCGGACGGGCCGTCCTTGGGTATCGCCCCTTCCGGAACGTGGATATGGATATCGTGTTTCATAATATCCTCGGTTGTCAGACCAATCAGGTCCGGATGGGCTTTCAGGTACTGGAACGCTATCGTCGCGGACTCCTTCATCACATCTCCCAGGTTGCCGGTGGTGGAAAGCACTCCCTTGCCCTCGCTTACCGAGCACTCTATGAACAGTATCTCGCCGCCGTTCTCAGTCCAGGCCAGTCCGGTCACGACTCCGGGCGCCTCATTGCCTTTCTGCAGGTCGTGGAAGTTGGTCGGCAGTCCCAGAAACTCGGAGACTATGGCCGGAGTGACGCTGACGCTCTTTGTCTCGCCCGTCGCAATTTTCCTGGCGGAGACCCTGGCTATTTTCGCAATCTGTCTGTCAAGGCCCCTGACTCCTGACTCGCGGGTGTACTCGTCGATAATCTTCTCTATGGCCGGTCTGGAGAACTTCACCTGGCTCTTTTTCAGACCGTGTGCCTCAAGCTGCTTGGGAATAAGATAGCCCTGTGCGATGCATACTTTCTCCTCGGCCAGGTAGCCGGATACGGAGATCATCTCCATACGGTCCCGGAGTGCGGGATGTATGGTGCTTATATTGTTGGCAGTCGTGATGAACAGTACCTTTGACAGGTCGTAGTCGATGTCGAGGTAGTTGTCGTGGAAAGCATTGTTCTGCTCCGGGTCCAGCACTTCCAGCAGTGCGTATGAGGGATCTCCCTTGTAGTCCTGACTGACCTTGTCTATCTCGTCGAGGACTATTACCGGGTTGGAACTTCCGGCCCGGTTGATGCTCTGGAGTATACGGCCAGGCATAGCTCCTATGTAGGTTCTTCTGTGTCCCCTTATCTCCGACTCGTCGTGCAGGCCGCCGAGAGAGATTCTCTGGTATTTTCTGCCCAGTGCCTTGGCAATGGACTTTCCGAGGGAAGTCTTTCCGACTCCCGGAGGGCCGTACAGGCATATAATGGGGGACTTCATGTCTCCTTTGAGTTTCAGCACTGCAAGGTACTCGATAATCCTTTCCTTGACAGTCTCCAGGCCGTAGTGGTCTTTGTCCAGTACCTTCTGGGCGTGCTTGAGGTCCAGATTGTCCTTGGTCGTCTCGTCCCAGGGCAGATCCAGTATGAACTGAATGTACTGGTACTGGATATTGTAGTCAGGAGAATTCGGGTTGGACCTCTCCAGTTTGCGGACCTCGCTCTCGAAGGCTTTGGCGGCATATTCCGGCCACTTTTTCTTCTTGGCTTTCTGCCTGAGCTCGTCGATGTCCTGCGCCTCGTCCATACCGAGCTCTTCCTGAATGGTACGCAGCTGGTTGTTCAGGTAGTATTCCCTCTGCTGCTGGTCCATCTCGGTGCGGACTTTTTTCTGAATGTCGTCTTTCAGCTTCAATATCTCCACCTGACGGTTGAGCATTTCCACCAGTTTCATGGCGCGGATCTTTATATTGCCTTCCTCCAGCAGCTTGATCTTCTCCATGGGATCCTCCAGTTCCATGCTTGAGGCGATGAAGTTGATCAGGAACTCGTCGCCTTCAAGATTCTTGATGGCGAAGGATGCCTCCTGGGGCAGGTGCGGGGAGAGCTTGATGATATGCAGGGCCAGGTCCTTGACAGAGCCTGTAAGGGACTTCATCTCCCTGTCATTCTTCTTGGGCTGTGTCTCTTCCAGATACTGGACCCTGGCGAACATATACGGCTCGGATGCCGTCTGCTCGATGGCTTTCAGCCTTTTCAGGCCCTGAAGGATAGCCGTGACAGTACCGTCCGGCATCTCGATGATCTTTATGATTCTTGCCAGCGTACCTATATTATATAGGTCTATCAGAGAGGGATCCTCCACGTTCACATCCCTTTGGGAGATGGCACCCAGAATCTTGCCCGAGCCGTAGACATCCCTGACCAGTTTTATGGATTTATCCCTTCCTATGGATATCGGGGTGACAGTGGACGGGAACAGCACCGCATTGCGCAGGGCAAGTATCGGCAGTGTCTCCGGCAACTCGCTGTCGTTCAGCTTTTGTACGGAATCGATATTGACTACCGGGAGAATATTGACTTCTCCGATTCCCGCACTGAATACATCTTCTATTTTCTGTCTCATAATTTCTCAATTTAAGTTCTGTCAGTCGCAGAGTGCCATTCTGTCATATATGGTATTCCCATACTTGGGCAAAACAAGCAGTATTCATATTGTCAATCATTGTGCCAAAATCTTTTATGTAAAAAACTGCAATAATTTTTTGTATTTGTAAAAAATAAGAATACTTTTGCAGTCTGAATTTTGCAGAACTGATTACTAATAACATAAATATAACAAAAGATGACAAAAGCTGATATTGTAAATGAAGTAGCAAAGGCTACAGGACTTGAGAAACTCAGTGTACAGAGAGTAATTGTGGCTTTTATGGACACAGTCAAGGATTCTGTTTCCAAGGATAACAGCGTTTATCTTCGTGGATTCGGCAGCTTTACAGCCAAGAAGCGTGCTCAGAAGACAGCCCGCAACATCTCCAAGCAGAAAACAATTGTGATTCCCGAGCACTATATCCCTGCTTTCAAGCCTTCCAAGACTTTCCTGAATTTAGTTAAGACCAACATTAAAAAATAATTTTTGCTATGCCTAGCGGAAAAAAGAGAAAAAGACATAAAATGGCTACGCACAAACGTAAAAAACGTTTGCGCAAGAACAGACATAAAAAGAGATAGCGGCCATTATTAGCTACATTAAATCTAAAGCGTTGATGAACCGCTTTAGATTTTTTTTTTAAGTAAACATGGATAGAAATCTGATAATAGATGTAAACTTAAAGGAGACTGTCATCGCCCTGCTTGAAGACCACCGCCTGGTGGAACTCAACAAGGAGCAGAATACCGAGAGGGCATTTTCTTTGAGAGATGTGTACCTGGGGAAGGTGAAGAAGCTCATTCCCACGCTGAATGCAGCATTCGTAGACATAGGGGACAAGAAAGACGCATTCGTCCATTATCTGGATCTTGGACTTAATTTCAAGGCATTTGACTATTTTGCCAAACAGATAAACCCGAACCGGGATTTCAAGACCTTTTTCTCAACGGTAGAAATCAATAATATTCTGGAGAAAGAGGGGAAGATAGAGAATGTCCTGAAACCCGGACAGCCGATAATAGTCCAGATAGTCAAGGAGCCTATTTCGACCAAGGGGTCGAGGCTTACCGGTGAGATATCCATCGCCGGACGCAATCTGGTTCTACTTCCATTCGGGGATAAGATAAGCGTGTCGCAGAAGATATCCTCCAAGGAGGAGAAGAAGCGTCTGGAACGTTTGATGTACAGCATACTGCCCGCCAATTACGGGGCGATAATCCGGACCGCGGCCGAAGGAAAGAATGCCGCTGTACTGGATGCGGAACTTCGCCTGCTTGTCAGAAAGTGGGAAGAGTCCTGGCCTAAGATGGCGTCACGTAAGATGCCGCAGCTCCTTTTTAAGGAAAACAGCAAGACCACTACGATCCTCAGGGATCTGTTGAACGATACATTTACCAATATCTACGTCAATGACGAGGCCGTGTACCACGAGGTACGCGAGTATATTTCTACTATACTGCCCGACCACGAGAAGATAGTCAAGCTGTATAAGGGGCATGAGCCTATTCTGGATCACTTCGATGTGACCAGGCAGATAAAGTCCTCTTTCGGGAAGGTTGTGCCCATGCGGCAGGGAGCATATCTGGTCATCGAGCATACTGAGGCCATGCACGTGGTGGATGTCAACAGCGGTACCCGTGTCAAGACGGGGAAGGACCAGGAGCAGAACGCCTATGATGTCAATTGCGTGGCGGCGGAGGAAATAGCCCGTCAGCTGAAGCTCAGGGATATGGGCGGCATCATCATCGTGGACTTCATAGACATGGACACCAACGAGCACAAGAACGCCCTGCACAAAAAGATGCAGGAACTTATGGAGAATGACAGGGCGAAGCACAATATTCTTCCTCTGACTAAGTTCGGACTCATGCAGATAACCCGCCAGCGTGTCCGTCCTGCAACCGAGATTGAGACGATGGAGACCTGCCCTGCCTGCAACGGTACCGGCAAGATATCCTCCAGTATACTTATTGATGAGAATATAGAGAGGCAGCTGGCTTATTATGTGAAGGAAAAGGGGGAGAAGTCATTTCACCTTACCGTGAATCCTCTGGTGGAGGCATATCTGACAAAGGGGATGTTCAGTTCTATAATCAAGAAGTGGCGTAAGAAGTACGGAGTGGCTATCTCGATATCGGCATCCGAGGACATGGCCATACTGGACTTTGTGTGGGCGAAAAAAAATGGAGATAAATTATCTTGATAGTCAGAGGCTTTAAAATTCAGTTAAAAAATTTTTTCAAAAAAGTTGCAAAAAAATTTGGTGGATAAAAAAAGTCGCCATATCTTTGCACCCGCTTTCGGAAAGAAACAGTGACGATGACAAAGCGAAGGGAGTTCCGAGAGACCTTAAAGTTGATTGAAATATTGAAGAACAAGTACAACAAGTACCAAGAAAAGAGTAGCGTTAATTTCTTTGAAATTAGAGCAATGTCAGGACAAGCTGGAAATAAGAAATATACAATGAAGAGTTTGATCCTGGCTCAGGATGAACGCTAGCGGCAGGCTTAACACATGCAAGTCGAGGGGCAGCGGGTTTGTAGCAATACAGATGCCGGCGACCGGCGCAAGGGTGCGTAACGCGTGAGCAACATGCCCGTCTCAGGAGAATAACCCGGAGAAATCCGGCCTAATGCTCCATGGTTCCGTAGGGAGGCATCTTCCTGCGGATAAAGATACGTCGGAGACGGATTGGCTCGCGTGACATTAGCTGGACGGCGGGGTAACGGCCCACCGTGGCGACGATGTCTAGGGGAACTGAGAGGTTGGTCCCCCACACTGGAACTGAGACACGGTCCAGACTCCTACGGGAGGCAGCAGTGAGGAATATTGGACAATGGGCGGAAGCCTGATCCAGCCATGCCGCGTGAAGGATTACGGTC
>CASFSL010000006.1 GCA_949297365.1 uncultured Bacteroidales bacterium
GGACGCAGGCTCTTACCCTGCATTTTCACCCTTACCTCTCCCGAGGGAGGGGCGGTTGTTTTCTGTTACCCGTGACGTAAGCTTTCGCCTACCTGTGCTTTCCACAGTGCGGTGCTCTGTCCTGCCCGGACTTTCCTCCCCTGTCTAAGACAGCAGCGATAGAGCGTCCCGCCTAAGTCTCATTGTATTGGACTATTGTTTTTTGTCGTAATACTTTCTTATGTTGCGCTCTACCTCGCGTTTCATGCGGGGCGGGAGGGTGCAGTTCTCGTGGCACTGCATGTCGTAGTTCCAGATACGGGCCACGCAGTAGTTGGCGTGACGGCAGCCGCTGACCGTGCATGTACCGTCCTTCAGTTTGTTTACAAAATCGGTGTCGTATACCAGAGGACGGGCCATCTCCACGAACTCGAAACCGGCGTTCAGGACCTTGTTGATACTGTCAAGGGAGTTGAGTCCGCCGACGAAGGCAAGCGGCATCTTGAGTTCCTTGCGGAACTCTATTGAGTCATCGAAGAAAAAGGCCTCCTTGAACGGTTCGTCCTTAATCATCATCTTGCCGAACAGGTTGACGCCTAGTTTGAGCCACCACAGCTTCATGGGCATATAACCGGTGAGTACGCTGATGGGCATGGCTCCGCGCATCACATACATCGGGGCCCGGCTGACGAAGCCTCCGCTGAGCACCAGACAGTGCGCTCCGTCCTGCTCCAGACGCTTGGCTACCCTGATGCAGTCCTCCAGTTCCAGTCCGCCCTTGAATCCGTCCCTGGTATTGGTCTTTACCAGTACCGCAATGTCGTCTCCGGCGGCCTTCATCACCTCCTCCATCACCATATCCATGAATCTCATGCGGTTCTCCAGCGGACCTCCGTACTTGTCCTTGCGGTGATTGGTGTACGGGGACAGGAACTGCGAGATAAGGTAGCCGTGTCCGGCGTGTATCTCTACGGCGTCGAATCCTCCGTCACGGGCGATGCGTACCGCATTGCCGAAATCCTTGACCGTCTGGAGGATCTCGTCCTCACGCAGACCGTGTACGAAGGTGGGGGAGTAGAGGTTGAATCCGCTGGAGGCTCCCACCGGCCTCTGTCCGCAGTACATACGGTGCGACATATTGCCGCAGTGGCCGAGCTGGATGCAGGCCTTGGCTCCCGCCTCGTGTATCGAGTCGGTCAGGTCTCTCAGGCCCGGGATGATCTCCGGACGCATCCACAGCTGGCGGTGGAAGGACAGGCCGCTCTTGTTGACGGACGCATATGCCACCCCCGTCATGCCTACTCCTCCTCGGGCCAGGGCCGTGTGGTAGTCTTTCAGCTGCTGAGTGGGTACGTGACCGTCGCACATGCCCTCGTAGGCCGAGGCACGGATGACGCGGTTCTTAAGTTCTATGGGGCCTATCTTGGCCGGTGTGAATAAAAGGGAATCCATTTAATATATAAAAGGTATTAGTCGTTTGCGTTTGAGGCTGGTGAACTCCTCGCCGAATTCCTTGGTGTACTTCTCGTACAGGGAGTTGGCCCTCGGCGCGAGATTGGCGAAGGTCCACATGCAGAAGATGATGCCCGGAAGGGACCAGGTGAGTATGGCGAAACCGAACCACTCGGTGATCTCACCGTAGTAGTTGGCCGAGGATACGTATTTGAACATGCCTCCGCGCGGTATGTAGTGCCTGGTGTCACCGGGCTTGCGCAGGTGGCGGATGATGTAGTCCGAGTGCAGGTTGACCACCATGCCGAAGATGAAGATCAGGGCTCCGGCGATGAACTGCGGAGAGTACAGCCAGCTGAGTGTGTATCTGTCCTCAGGGGCCAGTATGAAAAGCCAGCCGCTGATGAGGTAGGCGTTTATGACGTTGAATACCGCGCCCATGAGTACTACCGTTATAGGTATCTTGCTCTTGCCCCTCATAAGGAAAGGGTAGACGAGTGAGCGCTGGATGTAGTGGACAACGAGGAACGATACCAGTACGGTGGCGGTCGGACGCTGCCAGCCCTGTGCGTAGATATAGATGAGCGCGGTGACTATCAGCACCGGTATCTCCATGAGCACCCAGCCCAGTTTGTTGTCTATCATCGGACCCCATCCTTTGGAACGCAGGTATCCGTAGCCGGCCTTGAAGTACTGCAGGGCTGCGAAGACCACTACGGCCAGCACCACCATTATCTTTTCTACGGTAAGAAAAAAACTCTCGTTGAATATTGTCAGATCCACGGTTGTAGGTTTTAATAAGGAAATATCAGGGTTTGAGCCGCATCGAGCACTGGAAGACCGTCTTGTCGGCACAGCGGCCTTCCACGAAGAATGTATCGGGCCCCACAGTTCCGCGCAGCAGTTCTACGGTCTCGCCCGGACGTGTCTCGTGGTTGAAATTGATCTGGAATTCGTCTATGTCCTTGCCGGATACGGTCTCCAGCGGCAGGGTGTCGAAGGCCCATTCGACGTATTTAGCATTGTTGGTATGGGCGTTGAAATCCGCATCGGAGTAGAGTACCTCGTGCGTGCGTATCAGCTCCATCCCCTCCTTTGGGGTGACGAGCTTGCCGCAGTGCTCTGCGATGGCATCACGGTCGAGCGCGGTCGCGGGACTTTTCTCCCCGAGGACGTGGTCAGGGCGCAGCATCCTGCGGGACAGCGTGTCTATGAGCAGCCATGAGCTGGTGGCCTGAATCAGAGTCTTCCTTCCCTCCGCGTCCGAGACCTCAAAGTCTCTGAGGGAGAATACTCCGTCCGGGCCCTTGTGCCATGTGGAGAACTGTATCTCGTCCTCCCACTTGGGGGCTTCGAGGTATTTTACCCTCATCCTCGATACGACCCATGAGATATTGTCCCTGATGAGATCATCGTAGCCGAACCCTATCCTGGACGCATGCCAGTTGGCCATCTCCTGTGCCATGGACATGAAGGCGAAAGCCTTGTAGTTCTTCCTGATGTCCACGTCAGAAGTGCGTAGAGTGTATCTTGTTGTAAGACTTTTCATTTACGGATAAGGTTGAAAAATATCTTGCAAAGATAGTTTTTTTACACTAACTTTGTTCCCCCGTAAGTAAATAATATAGTATGTCTGCAAAATATGTTTTCGTTACGGGAGGTGTCGTGTCCTCGTTGGGCAAGGGCATTATTTCCTCTTCATTAGCAAAGTTGTTACAGTCCAGGAACCTTCGGGTCACCATTCAGAAATTCGATCCATATCTCAACGTGGATCCGGGCACACTCAACCCCTATGAGCACGGAGAGTGCTTCGTGACCGAGGACGGGGCGGAGACTGACCTGGACCTTGGTCACTATGAGAGATTTCTCAATATCTATACATCCCGTGCGAATAACGTCACCACTGGCAAGATTTACCGTACTGTCATAGATAAGGAGAGACAGGGTGCCTATCTGGGTAAGACTGTCCAGATCATCCCTCATATCACCGACGAGATTAAGCGCAGGATGCTTCTCCTCGGCAAGAGCGGGCAGTATGACGTGATCATCACTGAGATCGGCGGTACTGTCGGAGATATCGAGTCCCTGCCGTTCATCGAGGCCATGCGTCAGCTTCAGTGGGAGTTGCCGGATGAGGACTGTCTGGTGATACACCTGACTCTCGTGCCTTATCTAAGTGCGGCCAAGGAGCTCAAGTCCAAGCCTACGCAGCATTCTGTCAAGCTGCTGCAGCAGGACGGAGTTCAGCCGGACATACTTATCTGCCGCACCGAGCACAAGCTGTCCATGGAGCTCCGCAAGAAACTGGCTCTTTTCTGCAATGTGCGTCCCAACGCTGTTATCGAATCCATAGATGCGGATACTATATACAAGGTGCCCCTGATGATGAGGGACGAGAAACTTGATGAGATCGTACTCGAGAAGTTCGGTCTGAATGATACCCCCGAGCCGGATCTGGAGGGCTGGAAGGCATTCCTGGACAGGCTGGCTCACCCCGAGGCAAATATCACAGTGGCCCTGGTCGGAAAGTATGTGGAGCTGCAGGATGCGTACAAGTCCATTCTGGAGGCATTTATCCACGCCGGTGCCGCCAACCGCTGCAAGGTCAAGGTGGTGCCCATTCACAGCGAGTATCTTACGGAGGACAATGTGGAGGAGAAACTCGCCGGTATGGACGGTATCCTTATCGCTCCCGGTTTCGGAGAGAGAGGACTGGAGGGCAAGATCAAGGCCGTGCGCTATGCCCGTGAGAAGGGCGTGCCGTTCTTCGGTATCTGCCTCGGAATGCAGATGGCAGTGGTGGAATTCGCCCGTAACGTACTGGGGCTGAAGGATGCCATGTCTACGGAGGTGGAGGCCAATACGGCTAATCCCGTCATCGATCTTATGGCCGATCAGAAGACTACTACGGTCAAGGGCGGCACCATGCGTCTGGGCGCGTACAAGTGCCAGATAGAGGAGGGCTCGCTGGCCTACCGTATCTACGGCAAGCCTCTGATCAGCGAGAGACACCGTCACCGCTATGAACTCAACAATGACTACGTGGCCCGTCTCAACGAGGCCGGTATGCGCACCAGCGGACGCAATCCCGAGACCGGACTGGTGGAGATAGTGGAGATTCCGGAGCATCCGTTCTTTATCGGAGTGCAGTTCCATCCCGAGTACAAGAGTACGCCTGAGAATCCACAGCCCATATTCGTGGCCTTTGTAAAGGCTGCCCTGGAATACAACAAGTCCCGTCAGAAATGAGGCACAGGCTGCTGATATCGGTGCTGTCCTTGCTGGCCGCGTCGGTCTGTGCCGGACTCGCTTTCATGGGCCATGCCGGGGATGTCAAGGACGGAGACCCGGCTCAGTACAGGGTCTCTGACAAGCAGGAGATACGTCACGACCTTTCGGCCTATACTCAGGGCCTGTTCTTCTATGGGGGCAGGATGTATGAGAGCACAGGACAGTATGGTGAGTCTTCTTTCAGGGAGGTGGATCCGGCAACCGGTAAGGTTCTAAGGGAGGAGATTCTTCCGGCCGAGTATTTCGGCGAGGGCTCGTGCGCCTTTGACGGGAGGGCATATATCCTCACCTGGTATGAGGGGCTGTGTCTCGTATATGACATAGAGACATTCACCAAGCTCGCGGAACTGCCTTATCAGGGACAGGGCTGGGGGCTTACCACTGACGGCAGTTCTCTGATTATGAGCAACGGAACGTCGGTGCTGTCGTTCAGGGATCCCGTTACGTTCATGGAACAGAGGACTCTGGAGGTCAGGAACGGTGTCCGTCCGGTACCTTATCTCAATGAACTGGAATATATTGACGGAGAGATATGGGCCAATGTCTACGGTCAGGACTTTATAGTCATCATAGACCCGGTCTCCGGTCAGCTCACCGGCAGGATTGACTGCACCGGACTGCTGGATGCCAGATACAGGACCTCATCCACCGATGTGCTCAACGGTATAGCCTGCAATCCCGATGACGGCTCTGTCTATCTGACCGGCAAATACTGGCCCAGAATGTACAAAGTAGGCATAACATCAGTCGGGAAATGATGAGGATCTTCAGAATAATATCCGGAATCGTCCTTTCCGCTTTGGCCGCGCTCTCCTGCTCGCCGTTGTCGAAGGCGCAGCTGGAGGCAGTGCGGGAGTTGTCGTTCAACTGCGATACCATATCCAGGTCTCCTGCCGTGCTGTTCGGGGAGATGGCCGATATAAGGCTGCACAGGGGCCTGTATTATACTCTGTCGTTGTCTTCGGGCGAGGCCAGGTATGCGGAGATAGCCGCCTTGGCTGAGGCTTCAATGGATGATGAGGATATGGTGCGAAAAGCAGAAGGGTATGTGGATGTGCTGAACAGCTATCTGAGGGCATTGCACAGCATCAGCGCAGAATCGCGGTGGAAGGGTGCCGGGACGCAGTTCCGGGGTATAGGCTCCCGGGTGGATTCGGTGATTTACAGGTACAATATATTGGCTGACAAGGAGGATGAACTGCCTGAAGGGTATGCCCGTATGGCCGGGAAAGTACTCGGGTATGTGGCGGAGGAGGTCATGCAGGCAGTGCAGTCCAAGGCCGTCAGGAATGTGGTGATGGCCGGGGATACGCTGGTCTCGGCCAGTTGCGATTCGCTGATGTCCATCCTGCGCAGTGATGAGATGAATGCGCTCATCGAGCACGAGAGGGAGAGTCTGGGGGACAATTTCTCCGCCTGGCTGTCGGCTATGGAGATGTCCGGAACACCCGTGTCGGTGTCGGACCTGGAGGCCTATGTGGCACTTGTGCGCAGGGCGGACAATCTGTCCTCGGTACGGAACCGCTGCGTGTCGGCCCTGCGTTCGCTGAAAAACGCCCATGCTTCCCTGGCGGCGGACTTTGCAGCGGGGGAGACGGACCTGTCCGCAGACCTGTATGCGGAGCTGGTGCGGCTGAACCGTCTGGCGGCACAGGTAGCCGGGATGCTTAATTGACAAGATTATGGAAAAAGACAGGCAGTTGAATACACTCGAGGAGATACGCAGGGCCATTGCGGACAATGACAGTCTGCGTCTGGATACGGATATCCCGGACGAGGACAGGAAGATGCTGGAGGCAGCCGCTCTCTCTCTGAGGGAGATGGAGAGGGAGGTGCTCTCGGAGACTGCGGAGGGACTGCTGGACCGTATGGAAGCGGCTGCCGGACCCCTCAAGGAGATGGCAGCTCAGATACGCTCCCGGGTTACGGATATGAATAAGCCTTCCAAGGTCTTGGAGCACATAAAGAAAGTGATGTCGTTTGTTACCGGCCTGCTCAAGGAGGCCGGCAGGTGGTAGCCATGGACCTGCGGATTGTCATATTGGCCATCGGGCTTTTGGGATGGCTGTCGGTCTCGTGCTCCGAGGATGCGTCAGTGAATGTGGACCCGTGCGCGGAAGTGGACAGTCTTGCCTCTGCCGGGCAGTATGAGAAGGCGGTGAGCCTGGCCAGGTCCATATATGACAGTGCCAGGATGTCCGGCAACCGGCGTGAAGCCGTTGCGTCGGGTGCTAGACTGGGCCGTCTGTACTATATGACCTTCTCTCCGGATTCCATGTATTATTACTTTGATGCGGTGACGCAGGACGCAGAGGAACTTCAGATGTATCCCGAATGCATAATCATACACAATATCACCGGTGTCTACAATCTGATAAACGCCATTGAGTATGAGAACGCCCTGCATCATTTTTACGAGGCAATAGACTGCGCGGAGAAGAGCGGCAGCACGGATGCCTATTATATGCTGTTGATCAATGTGTCCATCATCCACTATATCAGGCAGGATCCTGCCGGCCTGGCCACTGCCGGGGAGATCTGTGATTATGGCAGGCGGACCGGAGACAGCTATTTTATGTACACTGGATCCTTGATGTATGCCTATATGTATCACAGTCTGGGAAATGACCAGGAGGCTCTCAGGTATATCCGGGAAGCGGAGCGGTGGCCGGAGCATTCGGTGGGCTCCAACTCCTATGAGCCGCTTTATGCCTCTGTTCTGGCATCCTTGGGCAGGAACGGTGAGGCGGAAAGTGTATTCCTGCACTGTCTGGAGGCTCACAGAAATGATGACAGCACGATGCAGGTGGAGGCTCTTGCCGGCTACGGAAAATTCCTGGCCGGGAATAAACGTTACAGAGAGGCTGTGGAGTATTATCGGCGCGGGCTGGATATAACGGAGAAATATCAGCTTTACTTCTACGGTTACGGGATATATCAGGAACTGGCGGAGGTGTATTCCGCTATGGGCGAACATGACCGGGCCGTGGAGTATCTGTCCATGTATTACGATCTGAAGGACAGGGTCTTCAATGTCGAGAAAGAACGCTCCTTCAACAGCCTAATCCGTCAGTATGAGGGGCAGAAGAACGCCAATGAGCTTCAGCGCAGGGATGTGCAGCTCTTGAAGCAGAGGCAGTTGATAGAACTGGTTGTGGCGGCGTTTATAGTGGCCGTGGTAGTCGTGCTGGCAGTGGTTATGCGGAATAGGTCGCAGAACAGAATGTACCGGCAGCTTGTGACCAAATACAATGACTATATGCAGCGGGAGAAAGAGCTTATGGCGCGTCTTGAGACCGCTGATAAGGAACAGGGTGGGGAAAACGACAGGATAAGACAGCTCTTTGACCGGCTTTCAGAAATGATGAGGCAGGAGAAAATGTATGCCTTGAAGAATCTGACGGTGGAGGATGTGGCTTCCCGTCTGGGAACTAACAGAAGCTATCTTTCCAAGGCCGTCAATACCTATGCCGGGGTCTCGTTCAACTCCTGGCTTAACTCCATGCGCATAAAGGAGAGCATAGAATTGCTTTCAAAGACGGAAATTCCCATTAAGCAGGTTGCCGATGAGGTGGGATACAGCAATCTGACCACTTTCTACAACAATTTTATCAAAGAGACTGGCGTTCCGCCGTCTAAGTACAGACAGGAGTCCAGGATAGGGTTTTAAAAACATCAATTATACAAATCTTGAAAAATTTAAAAATTAAAATTTTGTCGTATTTGTATATTTGTGTAACGTTTTTAATCTAACCAATATGAGAAAAAGTTTATCTATCCTTGTTATGATTATCGTCAGTTCGGTATTCATAATGACATCATGCAAGAAAAATGAGGTGAAGCCGGAGGAGAAGCCTCAGATTACTCTCAGTGACGGAAATACTGTTGAATTCTCTGCTGAAGCCGGTTCCAAGGACTTCTCTTTCAACACAAATGTTCAGTGGTATATCTCTTATGAGCCTGAGGAGTGGCTTTCAATTACTCCGCAAGGAGGCGAGGCAGGGGATATTGTCGTTGAACTGACAGTACAGCCCAATAATGATACGGTAAGTTCCAGAAGCGCGTCGTTCACTATTGTGGCGGGAGGCGTTTCTGAACCCGTAACTGTTACTCAGGCTGCTCGGGGCACTGGAGGAGACGAGCCGGAAGGAGAGGAATTTGACCCTGATTTTCTTGCGTTTCTGCTGAGCAAGTTTGACACGGACTCGGACGGAGCCCTGAGTGAGGAGGAAAAGCTTGCAATAACAGAGATAACATGCACGGACCAGGAGGCTGTCATAACCTCAGTGAAAGGCATCAGGGAACTGACTAATCTTGAAAAGCTGACGCTCAGTTACAATTCGGTAGGACCGGATCTGGATCTGAGCGGCATGACCGCCCTGAAGGAAGTGTATTGCGACCATAACCTCATCCTCAATCTGAACCTAAGCGGCTGCTCTTCGCTGGAATTGCTCAAGGCCAATGACATGACCGGATATATACTGGAGTCTGTAGACCTGACGGGATGCTCGGCATTGAGGTCCCTGAACATAGTGGACGGAGCTGTGTCGGAACTGGATATCTCGGACTGCAAGGCATTGGAGGATATCAACATCGCTTACAATTCCATATCAGAACTGGATTTCAGTAATAATGATGCTCTTGTAAACGTTACCACGCGCAGAAATCCCATGTCCGGCTTTACCCTTGATCTGAGCGGGAAAGCAGAAATGGAGTATCTGAACTGTTCCGAGAGTCAGCTCTCCGGTCTGAATGTGTCCGGATGTCCGGAACTGCAGCAGCTCATAGCCTATGCCAACCAGATTCCTTCAGTTGATGTGACAGCAAGCTCAAAGCTCTATAATTTCCAGTTATACAGCAATCTTCTTACGTCAGTAGACCTTACGCGGAATCCTGAGATCACATCCTTGGACGTGGCCTCCAACCAGTTGACCTCCCTGGATCTTTCAGGAAACAAGAAACTCACCGGCCTTACATGCTGGTCCAACCAGATAGGGGCGCTTGACCTGTCCGGATGCTCGGACCTGACGTCAATCAATGCTTTCAATAATGCTATAACCTCTGTCAATCTGGATGGATGTGTGGCACTCGCAGATATTGATTTGCATGATAACCAGCTTACTTCCATAGACTTGTCAGACTGCAATACGGTCATAAGGTCTTTGACTGTTTACGGCAATGCCCTTACAGAGCTGGATATGACGGGCTCCTCAATAGCCTATCTCTATGTGCAGCAGAATGATATGACATCCCTTGTCCTTGAGGGATGTACGCAGTTGTATCTGCTTAATTGTTCCAGCAATGATCTGACAGAGCTGGATCTGACTGACGCCACTTCAATTACGGAGATTGAGGCAAGTGCGAATGCGATTACGTCAGTCCTGTTCCCGGCCACCGGCACGCTCGTATCCGTGGGACTTGGCGGCAATCAGTTGACAAAGGTGGATTTGAGGGGATGTGACAATATCAATTCCCTGACATTGGCGTCGAACAAGTTCACGCAACTGAGTCTGAATTATCTGAAAAACGTGGCCATGTTGGATGTGTCTATCAATCAGATAGAGTCTCTTGATATAACAAGCATGGCAGTAATTACATCGGTGTTCTGTCATGATAACGGCATGAAGGAGTTGTATATCAACGAGAATGCCAATCCAAGCCAGTTGCGGGTGGATGACGGATGCACAGTGTACAAAGGACCTGCCAGGGACTATGATGATGTTGATACCGGCAACTGGGGTGATACTGAAATCAATCCATGGGAATAACATTCATTAACTAAACAACGACAATCATGAAACGCAATATATATCTTTCAGTAGCGGCCACAGTATCGGCCATTCTTTTCTCTGCCTGTCAGATTACGGAAGTGTCGGACAGCATAAAGACGCGCAGTATAACTGTCTACCCTGTGGAGGCGGATACAAGGACCAGTCTCGAATACGAGTACTCCGACTACTCACATCTTGTGTGGTGCGAAGGAGATGTGGTGGCCTATGTCACAGATTGTGCATCGGACGTGGTCAAAGAAGCGCAGGTATCTTCTGAGGGTGTGTTTACAGCGACAATACCTGAGAGTGCCGGGACGGACAACCGTCTGTACGTGGTTTATCCTGGAGACAGACTGGCTGGAGGAACGCTTGCTGATCTCAGCCTGGAAATCAGTGCTCAGCAGACGCAGGACTCGATAAGTGCAGTCAACAGTACCGGTATTGTGATTCCAATGATGGCTTGTACGCATGTGCCTGAGACCGGTGAGACATCCGTGTCAGTCAGCTATGACGTGCCGGTGTCTGTGATCAGGTTTGATTTTGCCACTGCGGATTTCCCTCAGGACCAGATACAGTCGGTGACATTCACTGCGGCGCAGCCTGTGGCGGGAACTGTAAATGTGGCCGGATCCGTGAACGGAGACGTGATTTTCAACGGTGTGTCCAACAGTGTCACCACAACGATAGACAGACTGTCTCCTCTGGAAAGGGGCGGATATGTGTACGTACCCGTTATGCGCGGCTCTTACAGCGGTGTGACTCTGGAGGTTGTGACCGACAACAATGAGTTCGTCTTCCGTGACGGTAATTTCGAGCTGGATGATCCTGATGCGACTTTGTACAAGGTGGAGATGACGCTCGGGGAGGGACAGGTAATCAGGGACCCGTATTTTGTCGAAATATCCGAAGACGAGCAGTTCTCTCCGGACAACAAGTACCTGATAGCATACAGGCAGTCCGATTATGTCTACCGTGTGGCATCGGAGCACATATCATCTAAGATAGACGCGGTGACAATTGAGTATGATCCTGACTTGGGCGGTATTCCGGTTGTAGGTGATGTGATGGATTATGTATTCACAATAGGACCGGTAGCAGGTGCTGACGGGTATTACTGGCTGTACAGCGAGGCCGCCGGGAATACCAACGGTAATTATATCGGTTCTGCGGGCGGTACCAGTGCGGCTGGAAACTTTTTCTTTCAGAATACGGAGCCTACCTCTTCCAGCAACTACTATATATGGCAGATCACGTACGGTGACGGTGTTCAGTATATTTACAATGAAGGCAGGAACCGTTGGTTTAAATACGATGCCAGTGCTAACTCGGGAAAATTCGTCACAAGTTCTGTAGGTGAGGACAATACGGGTAATGAGTATATAAAGGATATTACTATCCTGAAACTGATAGAATAAGGCATAAGATTAATTAAGGTGCAGGAGGCTGTCCGGTATTCCGGGCGGCCTTCTGTACTTAGATCAGGCGTCGGATGGTGTCGTGTATGCTGTCCGTGGAAGCGAAGAAGTCGGCCCGCCCGGCCGGTTCTGCTACGGACTGCTCCAGGCATCGGTTGCGCCGCAGTACATCCTCATAGCTCATCTCCATGCGTATACAGTCAAGGCCGTTGAATATTTTCCGGCCTTTTTCCGTGTTGACCAGCACCGCGCTGACTCCGCGGTCGTCATCGAAGTCGGGGCGGAGGTCGCCGATGCCCCAGAAGTCTCCGATGGTCAGGTCGCTGCCGCTGCGCAGTTCCCGGGCGGGACAGCGGTAGCAGCTAGGTCTGGAATACAGGTCTGCCAGGAAGCCCCGTATGAAGAGGTTCGCGGCCTTGCCCGGCTCGCTGAGCACCGGGCGGCATGGATTCCCGTCCGGATCAACAGCCGAGAAGAATATCCTGAAATGATAGCCTTTCCAGCCGGAACCGTCCTTGTCCCTGAATCTCACATTGTCTATGCGCACGTTCCGGTATCCCCTGTCCTCCAGTCTCTGGATTTCCTCGCGGAGGTATTGCCGCCATACTCCCGGAGACGGTGCGCCGTGGCATATCAGCTCGGCTGTCAGCAGATGGTCAGGTATGTTGCCCAGATAGTGATTGAGCCCGGCCACCTGACACGGAGTCCCGGTAAACAGCACCTTCCGTCCCTCTTTGAGGGCTTTCCTAACCTTGCCGTAGCAGTCCTCCATCCGGCTCTGGAGATATTTTGAGCCGATAAAAGGATGTACTTCCTCCGGCGCGGAGGCGCAGTCATGCACGGCTTCCATCGCAGAGTCGAAGCGTGAGCCGAAGACCAGACCGCCGTCTCTCAGTACGGCGGCGGCCAGCAGCGGGAATGCCCCTCCTGACGCGCTGCTTTCCCTTATCTGTCCGTCCGGATGCTTTACGGCGTAGACGGCCAGCGGTTTGCGGGCCGGATACCGGGCCTGTACCGGACAGACCTTGACGCAGAGACCGCATTCGATGCAGAGCTCTGTATTGACTTCGGGATACAGGAAGCCTTCCTGATGGTCCTTCATGGAGATGCAGCCTCTGGGGCAGGCAGAGGCACATGCGGTGCAGCCGCAGCAGTCGTGCGGGTCTGAGATGACGATGTGGCGTATTTCTTTCATAACGGTTGCAAAGTTGGGGAAATTTCCATACATTTGCCAACCAAAATGAATATCTCTCAGGGCAGGGTGCGATTCCCTACCGGCGGTGACAGTCCGCGACTCCCTGATTATCAGGGACTGAATCGGTGAAATTCCGATACCGACGGTATAGTCCGGATGAAAGAGAGGTGTCATGACGACCTGACGTCGCCGCTGCCCTGAGTACGTATTGATACAGTACTTAGGCTTTTTTGTTTATGTGGAGCGACGAGGACATCAAATATATGCGCATGGCACTGGACCTGGCCCGGAAAGGGCAGGGACACGTGGATCCCAACCCGATGGTGGGTGCGGTCATAGTACGTGACGGCAGGGTATTGGCCAGTGGCTGGCATCACGTCTACGGCAGTCTTCACGCCGAGCGCGACGCTCTTTCTGCCTGCACGGAGCCGACACAGGGGGCTACGATGTATGTGACCCTCGAGCCATGCTGCCACTTCGGCAAACAGCCTCCGTGTACCAACGCCATCATGGAGGCCGGAATATCCCGGGTCGTGGTGGCCATGACCGACCCCAATCCGCTGGTGGCCGGCAAGGGCGCGGGCATACTCCGCAGTCACGGTATCGAAGTACAGACCGGCCTTTTGGAAAAAGAGGCCAGGTATCTCAACAGGGTATTTGTCCAATACATCACGACCAGGCGTCCGTGGGTGGTGCTCAAGAGTGCCGTAACCCTGGACGGACGCATCGCGGCTGCCTCTGGAGACTCCAAATGGGTGAGCTGCGAGGAATCCAGGCATCTGGCCCACGAGCTGCGCGGACGGTATGCCGGCATAATGGCCGGTATCGGCACGGTGCTTGCGGATGACCCGATGCTCAACTGCCGTCTGGACGGAATGCGTCAGCCGGTGCGTATCATCGCTGACTCCAGGGCCTCGTTGCCGCTCGGCTCGGCTCTTGTGCGTAGTGTGGGCAGCTGCCGCACTGTCGTGGCTCATATCGCAGATGCCCCTCAGGAACGGATAGCGGCTCTCCGAAGTCACGGAGTGGAGACCCTCGAGTGCGCTTCCTCCTGCGGCCGGGTGGATGTCGCGGACCTGCTGGACAGGCTGGGCGCAATGGGGCTCAGCTCAGTGCTGGTGGAAGGCGGAGGCGAGCTGAACTGGAGCCTGATAAGCGCGGACTGCGTGGATGAGTACTATGTATTCGTGGCTCCGAAAATTGTCGGAGGCAGGACGGCAAAGGGGTTTGTCGGCGGAGAGGGCTTCGGCCTTATGGACCAGGCTGCTCCTGTGGTGATAGAATCGGTTGTGCCCTCTGGCTGCGACTGGCTTCTGCACGGATTTGCATCAAAACATTCGGAATTATGTTCACGGGAATAATAGAGGAAATAGGCACGGTACGCGCTGTCCGCGCGGGCAGGACCGGGGCGGTGCTCGACATCGAGGCGTCCAAGGTGCTGGAAGGTACGGCTGTGGGAGACAGCATAGCGGTCAACGGGGTCTGCCTGACGGTGACTCCGGGCCAGGGACACTTTACGGCGGACGCCATGCCCGAGACCCTGCGCCGCACCTCGCTGGGCAGTCTCTCGGCCGGCTCGAAGGTCAATCTGGAGCGGGCCATGCTCTGTGGAGGCCGGTTCGGCGGCCATATCGTATCCGGCCATGTGGATGCCTGCGGCCGGGTGGCGGCTCTGGAGAAGGACGGCATAGCCCTGCTGATGAGAGTGTCCGTACCGGAGCAAGTTTTGAGGTACATCGCGGAGAAAGGTTCCGTGACTCTGGACGGTACCAGCCTGACCGTGGCTTCGGTCTGGGCGGATTCGTTTACGGTGTCACTGATACCTCATACTATGGCCGCGACTACCCTGCATCTGCTTCGGGTCGGTTCGCCGGTCAATGTGGAGGTGGACATGCTGGCCCGGTATGTCGAGCGGCTCCTGCACTCCGGGAACGGAGCAGACAGCGGCGCAAAAGGCGGACTGAGCATGGAATTTTTGAGACAGAACGGATTTTAGACGATTTTAAAAATTGTATTTTATATAAAAATGGAAAAAGTGACAGAAAGAAAGTTCAATACCATCGATGAGGCGGCGGAGGCCCTGCGTCAGGGTGAGATCATAGTGGTGATAGACGATCCTGACAGGGAGAACGAGGGGGATCTGATATGTGCGGCCAGATATGCCACCACGGCCAATGTCAATTTCATGGCCTGCTACGGCAAGGGACTGATCTGTATGCCGATGAGCGCGGAGATGACCCGCAGGCTCGGTCTGGGCCAGATGGTCTCTCACAATACCGACAATCACAGTACGGCGTTTACAGTATCGATAGATCATGTTTCCACTACGACCGGTATCTCGGCCATAGAGCGTTCCATAACGGCTATGAAATGTGTGGAGCCGGATGCCAGGCCGGAGGATTTCCGCCGTCCCGGTCACATGTTTCCCCTTGAGTCAAGGCCGGGAGGAGTGCTGCAGCGCCGCGGTCATACCGAGGCTACCGTAGACCTGATGCGTATAGCCGGACTTGATGAGTGCGGTCTGTGCTGCGAGATCATGCGTGAGGACGGGGATATGATGCGTACCACCGAGCTGATTGCCTTTGCCAGGGAACACGGCTTGAAAATTATTACCGTGGACGACTTGGTGATGTATCGGAAGCACCATGAGAAATGGGTGGAGAAAGTGACTGATGCAGCCCTGCCTACCAAGTATGGTAATTTCCGTATCTGCGGATATGTCAACAGGATAACTAAAGAGCACCATGTGGCTTTGATTAAGGGGGACTTGACCACAGACGAGCCGGTGCTGTGCCGGATGCATTCGGAGTGCCTTACAGGGGATGTGTTCGGTTCGCTGCGTTGCGACTGCGGAGAACAGCTCGCCGAGGCTCTCAGGCGCATCGAGAAGGCCGGACGCGGAGTCTTGCTTTATCTGCGCCAGGAGGGCAGGGGTATTGGCCTTATCAATAAGCTCAGGGCATACGAGCTTCAGGACAATGGCCTGGATACCGTGGAGGCTAATATAGCCCTGGGCTTCAAGGCCGACCTTCGTGATTATGATGTCGGAGGAGCTATTCTCTCCGATCTGGGTATAAGGAAACTTATACTGATGACCAACAACCCGATGAAGATCTTCGGTCTGGACCATTTCGGCATTGAGGTGGTGGACCGTGATCCCATAGAGATGACATGCAATGAGAAGAATGTACTGTACATGTACACGAAGTACAAGAAGATGGGGCATCTTCTGCATTTTCAGAATCAGGAAAAACAGCACATGAAATAATTAAAACATACGATATGAAAGTAATAGAAGGCAATCTGTCGGCCACCGGCCAGAGAATCGGCATCGTGGCGGCCCGTTTCAATGAATTCATCACCTCCAAGCTCCTCGGCGGAGCGGAGGACTCATTCCTGCGCCATGGCGGCAACGGGGATGACCTGGATGTCGCCTGGGTGCCGGGTGCATTCGAGATTCCGTTCGTAGCCAAGAAGATGGCCCGCTCGGGGAAATACGATGCTGTCGTCTGCCTCGGCGCGGTAATCCGTGGTGCTACTCCACATTTCGATATGGTTGCAAATGAGGCCACCAAGGGCATAGCCCATGTCGGACTGGAGTGCGATGTGCCTGTGATATTCGGCGTGCTTACCACCGACTCCATAGAGCAGGCAGTTGAGCGTGCCGGCACCAAGGCGGGCAACAAGGGCTTCGACGCCATGACCACCGCCATTGAGATGGTCAATCTCGGCCGTCAGTTCTAACGGAGCAGATCGGTTTTAACTGTATAAAGTATTACCCTCTGAAGGTCCTCCCCACCTTACTGTGGGTCCCCTCCCTTTTCGGGAGCCAACGCCTTCAGAGGGTAATACTTTATACGGCATGGTATAAGGTGGTTAGTTAGTTATAGTGGTTGTAGACTTTCAGATTCGTGATGCGGCTCCGGAAGTCTCCGGCCTGCTGCAGTGGAAAGACGAGGGTGGGAACGTAGTACATCACGCTCTTGCCCTCATTGTGCCAGCGCTGTTCTATTTCCAGCCGGTCGATGACGCGGCCGTTGACGATCAGGGTGGTAGAGCGGTTGTCGCCTTTGACGGTCACTTCGAGCCGGTCACCGTCCTGGATGCTGTAACGGAAGGTGTTGAGGTAGCCGTCCCTGGCAAATCCCATCATACCTGATATAGGGTCGCTCAGATAGAACACTGCATCGTCAGAGCGGAAAAGTTCTGTGCCCGGCTCTTCCGTGCGGCCATCTACGGTGAAGCTTACGGTGTAGTCATAGCCTATCTCGGGATAGGGCAGATGCGAGCCTGGACTTACCGTATCGGTCTGCAGGACGCATCCTGGCTCAAAGCCTATGCGTCCGGCGAAATTGATGCCGGGAGCCTCCCTTACCCGTCTTCTGGCGGAGTCAAACTGCGCGTAAGGCAGCGAGGTCTCCGCCCCTGTCCACATCTTGACCGCGAGGGTCTGCATGGCCGGAAAGAGTCTGTAGTGGATATCCTTGACCGAGATGCCGTTGCCGGCGTGGTCGTTCCATACCGCGAACATACCGCCCGCTATGGCCGGATCTTTTTCGGGAAAGACGGCGTCGCCAACGTGGGCGGGAGTCCAGTTGTCGTAGAGATATTCCTCATTGAGATAGTCGTAATAATAGCCGGCGGCCGGGACGATGTAGACCAGCCCGTCGGGGATGGAGATGAGCCTGTAGCCGTCCTTGGCCATCTGCACTGGATCGGCGTAGCCGTTGTACCAGGCGTTCATGAGCACACCCTCGGACTTGACCGGGGTCTCTCCGTGAGCATGGGTGAGGGCACCCCAGACCACGACCTGCTTGCCGTAGCTCTCGACGAGGCGGATGTAGTGGTCGGTGAAGTGACGGAACTGCTCCACGACCTCCTGATCCTTGTTGGAGTATTCATCCGTGCCGATATGTACTCTCGGACCTCGGAAGACAGGCCTGTCACCCTCAAGGTATTCCTTGAAGAGGGCATCCACGAACCCGTAGGTCTCGGGCTTGAACAGATCCAGATGGTCCATGCCGTACTCCTGAGAGCCTATCTCCGGCATATAGCGGGTGAGGGCCAGGGAGTGTGCCGGCACGTCTATCTCCGGGATGATCTCCACGAACATATCCGCCGACTCTTCCTGAAAGTCGATGAATTCAGCCTTGGTGTAGTGGCCGTCCCGGGCCGTCAGTCCCGGATAAGTATCGCACTCTAGCCTGAAGGCTGCGTAGGTGCGGTCCCAGTCCACTCCGAAATACTGCTTGAAACCGTTGTCGTTGAGGTGTATCTGAAGTGTGTTCATCTTGTAGTAGGCCATGATGCGCGAGAGCTTGCGCAGATAGCTCATCGGGATATATTTGCGGCCGCAGTCCATCATGAAGCCACGTATACCGTAATCCGGCCAGTCCTCTATCCGTCCCCGGGGCAGACTCCCGTCCGCACTGCCGTCAGCCATCTGCAGTAGGGTCTGGGTGCCCCAGTACACGCCTTTCACCGCCGGACCTGAGATTCTTACCCTGTCAGATATATCCAGCGAATAGGCCTCGTCGCTTCCCCCGCTGGCTTTGTCCAGGCTCCTGTCCTTCTTTACTTCCAGGATGATGTCGCCTCTGCCTCCTTTATCGGAGATGACCTCGGGACTGTATCCCAGCAGGGTCTCCCAGTCCGCGGCCAGCATCCCGGCGACCCGCAGCAGCTCCGCGTCCCCGGACGGCACCGCCACCCGCAGTTCCTCGCCCGGTACGAACGTTCCTTCTCCCGCGCTCCATGATTTCAGTTCCGGCACCACAAACGGCTTTGTGGCAGGAAAGTTGTCAGCGGATACACATACATTTGTCAGTATCAATAAGAGGATGGCTGTAGTCTTTTTCATAGAAAAAATTAAGAGGCGACCCAAAAGGGTAATTTCTCCTTTTGGGCCACTCTCTTTATGTGAATGTCGAATATTGTCTTTTAAAAATAGAAGTTGAATGAAAGGTTTGCACCTATATTCTTGGTCCCGAAGTCAAATCCGCTGGAAGTCGGGGTCAGCAATTCAGTCCATTCCTCAACTTCTCCGGACAGGGTATTGAAACCTTCAGCTGTATAGTATGTTCCTTTGGTCCAGTTGAATGCAGCTGTGAGATTAACCTCGGCTCCGATTGAAATCTTCGGTGCGAAGAACCATTCTATTCCGACATATCCCATCAGTCCGAAATAATGTGTGGGAGCTGTGTTGAATGTGCTGAGATAGCGCTGGTAACTGAAACCGGGAACAGCGGGGGCCGTTGAGTTATTGATACCCGTGCTTGGCTGCTGATTGATGTCGGTGATGGCATTGCCGTAAGAATATTTGGATTTATATCTGTTGAATGCATACAGAAGACCGCCTCCGAATACTCCCTGAACTCTGCCTTCTCCAACTCTGTATTCTGCACCGATCATAAAACTGCCGCCGCCAGTGTTCTGAATGTGCGAGTCAATGACATCTGCATTGGACAGAGGGTCTGCGGCGCGTGCGGCATCGTCAGGAGCATAGAAGTTGTTCTTGTCATGGCTGTACATCCAGCCGATATTCATCCTGAGAGCGAAATTGTCGGATATGAAATATCTTCCGGCGAAAGATACTGTGGGTTGCAGCGTATTCAGTCCGGGATTATAAGGCTCTCCTCCGATATCTCCGATATTGTTTGAGGCGGAGCCGTTGAACATGTTGCCGAGAAAGTTTACGAGAGGGTTCGCACTTACGGTTATGCCGAAATCTCCGGCTTCTGGAGTATACTGCTTTTGCTGCAGTCCGTCTTCTTGTGCTGTCGCTGTAAATGCGGCAATCAGAAGCAATAGAATCGGTGTATATATTCGTTTCATGGCTTACTGTTTAAAAATTGTTGGAAGGTTCTGTTGTACTGGTAGCTTGAAGATTGGCCTGGTAGATGTAGTGGTTGGCCAGAGTGAGGTGAACCGTATTGCTGTTATACAAGGCATTGGGCACGGCTATGAGTTCGCCGTTGACATTCACGGTCTTGCTGGCTATGAATGACGGAGCACTGACTGTCGCGCTTATAGTGGTGTATCCGACAGGAACTGTGATGCTGAAATTGCCGTCCTGATCGGTTGTTCCGGAGAATGTCTGATAACCGGAGGCGCCACTCTGTCCTGAGATATATTCAGAATTCTGGACAGTTACAAAGACCTGCTGATTTGCGGCAGGAACGAAATGAGAGTCGATAATGACTTCCGTGCCGTCAGATCCTGCAGAGCGGGTGGCTCCTGCGTCATATGTAAATGTTCCGGTTACGGTCGCAGAGCCGTCAATCTTGTCAAGTGTAAGTGTTGAATGTTCTTTTGTACAGGAAGTCAGAAATGCGGCTGATGTCAGTGCCGCAGCAATAAGAATGATGTAGTTTTTCATAACGCAAATATTAAAAAGTTAAAATAAGTGTGTCAATTCTGGATTTGTGACAGTTATATTGCAAAATTAGACAGAATAACTCAAAAAGAAGAAAAATTTGTACTTTTGCGCAGGGGAAAAAAGTGTTTTCATCAAGCGCGGCCGTGCCGGATGGAAAGACTCCGCACTTATTCTATTTTTATCGACTAAACCCTAAAATTCGAGCCTTGCAGTGCGTTCTATGCGGGGTGAGGGATACGAAAAAAGGACAACCCTGATGAGTTGTCCCTTTTAGTAGCGGAGAGAGGACTCGAACCTCTGACCTCCGGGTTATGAGCCCGACGAGCTACCAACTGCTCTACTCCGCGATGTAGACTACAAAGATAAATATCTTTTTTTAAAATTGCCAAAAATAAGTTTAAAAAAGTTCGAAAATTTTGACTTTTTTCTGTTCTCCTGAAATTATGTCCTTGATGGACAATTCGTTATTGCTTATCTCGTCATCACCTGCAAGTATAACATATTTTATTCCTTTCTTGTCAGCGTACTCGAACTGCTTGCGGAGTTTCGCACTGTCGGGGTATATCTCCGCAGAGTGACCGGCCGCCCTGCATCTTGCCGCAGCTTTCAGTATATAAGGTAGGGTCTCCTTGCCCATATTGGCGAACAGATACTCGGTGCCCTGCACGGCTTCCTTGGGGAATTTGTCCAGCCCCAGCATGACATCGTAAATCCTGTCCGCTCCGAACGAGATGCCTACTCCCGAGGTGTCCGGCAGTCCGAAGATGCCGGTGAGGTTGTCGTAGCGTCCTCCTCCACAGATGCTTCCTATGGTGAAGTCAAGGGCCTTTACCTCGAAAATAGCTCCTGTATAGTAATTCAGTCCTCTTGCCAATGACAAGTCGAACTCCACTTCCGAGGATATCTCAGCAGAGGCGATGAGGCCGAACAGTTCTTCCAGCTCCTGCAGTCCGCGGAGTCCTGTCTCCGAGCCGGAAAGCAGCTCTCTCATGCGGCTGATCTTCTCTTCGTTGCTGCCGGAAAGCGTGAGCACCGGCTCTATCCTGGATATACTCTCGGCAGTGAGCCCCCTTTCAGTCAGTTCCTCCTTCACGGCACCGAGGCCTATCTTGTCAATCTTGTCGATGGCTACTGTGATGTCCGTGAGTTTGTCCGGCTGTCCGGTGATCTCAGCCAGGCCGGCGAGGACCTTGCGGTTGTTGATCTTGATCCTTACGCGGATGTCGAGAGACTTGAACACTTCATCGGCTATCTGCACGAGTTCCAGCTCGTTGAGCAGGGATTCGGTGCCGATGACATCCACATCGCACTGGTAGAACTCGCGGTAGCGGCCTTTCTGAGGCCTGTCCGCCCTCCAAACCGGCTGTATCTGATATCTCTTGAACGGGAAAGTAATCTCGTTGCGGTGCTGGACCACATATCTGGCGAACGGGACCGTCAGGTCATAGCGCAGACCCTTTTCGCTGACTTTCAGGGCCAGGGCATTGCTGCCCGTCTCGTGAAGCTCGTCTGTCGGCATTTCCCTTATTTCCTTGAACGCGTCTCCTGAGTTGAGAATCTTGAACAGGAGCTTGTCTCCCTCCTCGCCGTATTTGCCCAGCAGGGTGGAGAGGTTCTCCATCGCCGGGGTCTCGATGGGCGAGTATCCGTATTTCCTGAATATGGCCTTTATGGTGTCGAAGATGTAGTTTCTGCCGGCCATCTCTGCCGGAGAGAAATCGCGGGTGCCTTTGGGTATGGACGGTTTCTGTGTCATATGCCGTTGTGTTGAGGTTAAAACAATCTGATTGCCTTGGACAGGCTCCTTTCCCAGAGCGGGACTTTGACCCCGAAGGCAGTCTTTATAAGGGATTTGTCCAGCACGGAGTATTCGGGCCTCCGGGCGGCGGTGGGATATACGGAAGAGTCAACGGGGCTGATGGTGCAGTCCAGCCTCTTTAGTTTCATGATCTTGTCCGCAAATTCGGCTCTGGAGCAGCTGCCCTCGTCCGAGTAGTGGAAGACTTCTCCGTATCTCGGAACAGTATCCAGCTGGGGCAGGATATGCAGGATGGCTTCGGCCAGGTCACGGGCGTACGTAGGCGTGCCGACCTGGTCGAAGACCACATTGAGCTCGTATTCATCCAGACCCTTCTCTATCATGGTCCTGACGAAGTTCTTCTTGCCGTACGGCGAGTACAGCCATGCCGTGCGGATGATGATGGACAGGCATCCGGACCTCTTGACGGCCAGCTCTCCGGCCAGCTTTGTCCTGCCGTATTCGGACAGGGGAGACGGTCTGTCGCTCTCGTGGTACGGAGTACGCTTCTTGCCGTCAAAGACAAAGTCGGTGGATATGTGTATCAGGTAGATACCGTGACGGGCAGCGGCCGTGGCAAGGCACATGGGGCCGGTGACATTGATTCTGATAGCAGAACCGGCATCTGTCTCGGCTCCGTCTACGTTGTTGTATGCCGCACAGTTTATGATTCTGGTGATGGAATTCTCCGTGATGAATCTGTCCACCGCATCCTGGTCGGTGATGTCCAGCTGCGGGACATCCGTATAAAAGCATTGGTAATCCTTGTTTCCATCAAGCAGGGAGCGGAGCTCGCTGCCAAGTTGCCCGTCTGCGCCGGTAATCAGAATGTTGTCCATATTTATAATAATTGTGCGACAAAGATACTCAATTCGTAATCTAAAAAAACTATCTTTGTGGAAATTTTTGCACGATGGACTACAATACAAATAGAGAAAAACTGATATTGCCGGAATATGGAAGGCACGTACAGAAAATGATTGAGCAGGTAAAGCAGATACCGGACAGGGAGAAACGCAATGAGCAGATCAGGGCGGTGGTCTCTGTCATGGCCATACTCAATCCCCAGGTCATGGAGCAGCCGGACTATATGCACAAGCTGTGGGATCATGTGCAGATCATTGCCGGTTTTGACCTTGATGTGGACTCGCCCTTTCCTATGCCGACCAAGGAGGAGCTGACGGCACCCCCTGAGATAGTGCCGATGCCGAAGGAACCTCTTGCGGCGGCGCATTATGGCCGGAATATCCAGAATATGGTGAAGGTGATAGCCGCCATGCCCGAAGACGAGACCCGCGACAGGATGATAAAGTCCATGGCGGTATATATGAGGCAGCAGTACCTTATATGGAACAAGGACAGTGTATCTGATGAGACTATCTTCAAGGATATAGAAAAACTCTCGGACGGTAAGCTGACAGTGCCGTCTCATATTCATCTTGACAGTATCTCCGAGAAGGAAAAATTCACCCGTCCGGGTCTGATGCTTCCCAACGCCCAGAACCGCAATCAGTTCAGGAAGCAGGGCCGGAATAAGAACAACAGAGGCAAATGGAAAAAGCAGCAGTAGCCAGGAAGAAGAAAAAAAAGAAGAAAGGTCCGTCAGCATTGGACAGGCTGATGCACAACCGGAACGTCCGTTTTGTGCTGGGGCTGGTTTTTGCTCTTCTGGCGGTCTTTACCCTGGTGTCGATAGTCTCTTATCTGTTCACATGGGCTGATGACCAGAGTCTGTTGTCCGACGACGGAATATACAGCAATGCTGTTACCGCTGAGAATACCGGAGGCAAAGCCGGCTTCCTGTTTGCCAATCTCCTTGTGTCCAGATGGTTCGGTCTGGGAGCGTTCGTCATTCCGTTTTTCTTCGCCGGTGTGTCCGTGTATTGTTTCAAGAAGGAGAAAGTAAGGCTTCTGCGCCTGTTCTTTCTGTCCTTGATGGGCTGCATAGTCCTGTCCGCTCTGTTTTCCTATATATTCTCCTTTACTTCCGCGAAGTCGATGTTCGGAGACGGTGCAGGAGGGTCTTACGGGTACTATGTCAATGAATGGCTGGTGTCCATGACCGGAGCGTTCGGGACTGCATGTATCATTCTGGTCTTTCTCGTACTGTGGGTTATACTCCTCAATCACAAGATAGTAGACAGGATAACGTCGCTGTTCGACTCTCTGTTCTCCAAGCGCGGTAAGTCCGATGCGGATGCTGTCCCTGAAGATGGAGGGACAGATGCAGGAGAGGATGAGGTGGATGATGGCGATGGCTATGATGATGGATCCGATGATGAGGATGAAGATGAAGAAAATGATGACGAGGAGAACGGTGATGAGGAGGGAGATGAAGGCGATGAACCCGATGAGGAAGGACCGGAACTGGAAGTGATACCACCGGTGGTGCCGGTGGAGCGTCCTGAGGACAAGGATGCGGATACACCTGCAGGTCCGGATGTGCCTGACAGCGACATTCCTCCGGTGGAGGTCATCGGCGGGGATCCGACGGACTTCTCTACCGGTCTGTCGGATGAGCAGTGGAAGACAAGGTATGATCCCAGGCTCAGTCTGTCCAATTACCGGATGCCGGACCTGTCTCTGCTGAAGGATTATTCGGACCAGATCCATGAGGTGTCCCGCGAGGAGCTGGAAAGAAATAACCGTCTGATCGTCAGTACACTCAAGGACTTCAAGATAAGCATATCCAAGATATCTGCGAGGGTAGGGCCTACCGTTACTCTGTATGAGGTGGTGCCTGCTCCGGGAGTCCGTGTGGCCCAGATAGTAAGGCTGGAGGACGATATAGCCCGCTCGTTGGCTGCCCGCGGTGTGCGTGTGGTGATGCTTACCGGCACCAATGCGATAGGTATAGAGGTGGCCAATGACAAGCCCAGCATAGTGTCCATGCGCTCTATTCTGAGTGACCCTAAGTTCAATGCTGCCAAGTATGACCTGCCCGTGGTTATCGGGCGGACGATATCCAATGAGGCCTATTCGTTCGACCTGGCCAAGATGCCGCACCTGCTGGTAGCCGGTGCTACCGGACAGGGTAAGTCAGTGGGACTTAATGCCATCATCACTTCTTTGCTGTACAAGAAGCATCCGGCCGAGCTCAAGTTCGTGCTGGTGGATCCCAAGAAGGTGGAGCTGTCGCTTTACGCTCCTCTGGAGAAGCATTACCTGGCCAAGATGCCTGACTCGGAGGATGCAATCATCACGGATACCAAACGGGTGGTGTACACCCTGCGCTCGCTTTGCAAGCTGATGGATCACCGTTATGACCTGCTCAAGGCCGCATCTGTCCGCAATATCAAGGAGTACAACGAGAAGTTCCTCTCGCGGAAGCTCAATCCCTACAAGGGGCACGAGTTCATGCCGTATATAGTGGTAATCATTGACGAGTTCGCCGACCTGCTGATGACAGCCGGCCGTGAGGTGGAGGAACCCATAGCCCGTCTGGCCCAGCTGGCCAGGGCCATAGGCATACATCTGGTGATAGCGACTCAGCGTCCTACGACCAATATCATCACCGGCACCATCAAGGCCAATTTCCCGGCCCGCGTAGCTTTCAGGGTAATCTCCAGTGTGGACTCCAAGACCATCCTGGACCAGACCGGGGCCAATCAGCTGATAGGCCGGGGCGACATGCTCATATCTACAGGCAACAGCGAGCCGGTGCGGCTCCAGTGCGCCTTTATCGATACGCCGGAAGTGGACCGCATCGCTCAGTTTGTGTCGTCTCAGGCCGGATTCGGCGGAGCGTACCTGCTGCCTGAGTGCGAGATGGACGATTCGGCCGGAGGGCAGGTGTCCGGAAAGACCTCTGGAGGGGCCCGTGACGAGCTGTTCAAGGAGGCAGCCCGTCTGATAGTCCGCGAGCAGGTCGGCTCTACATCCTTGATTCAGAGAAAGATGAATCTGGGCTACAACCGTGCGGGCCGTATCATGGACCAGCTTGAGGATGCCGGCATCGTTGGCCCGTCCGAGGGCAGCAAGCCCCGCCAGGTGCGTATCACCAGCCTGGAATCCCTGGATGAACTGCTTTCGACTTTATGATTTTAAATTTATGAGAATTTTTATAAAAAATATTTTTTTCATCCTGGCAGTATTGTCAGCCCTGCCTTATACCCTTACAGCGCAGGGCAGGATTCCTCAGCCTAAGGAAGTGCTGGCCTCCATGCAAGAGGCATTGAAGGGACTCGGAACGGCTGATTTCGCGTTCTCGTTTCAGGCTTTCGGCCAGGACGGGGCCCTGCTGGGAGATGAAAGCGGTCATTTTGTGGCTCAGGGAGAGGCTTTCAGGCTCAGCACGGATGTGATGACGGTCTTCTGTGACGGGCAGACCAAGTGGATCTATGATACGGTGAATGAGGAAGTGACGATATTTCCGCACGATGTGGCCTCGGTGGATCCTGCAGAGAATCCGTTTGCAGTGCTGAGCAAGGCGGACGCTTCCATGTACAGTTTCAAAGGAGGAACTGATACAGACAAGGCCGGGGACGGTTCCGTACAGTATGTCATCAATATGGTGCCGAAGGACAAAGGACTGTCATTCACGTCTCTTCGGATAACAGTGACCGCAGATACATTCCTGCCCTGTGCCGTGACATATGCGAGCCGCACAGGGGACAGGTATGAACTTCAGATAGTCTCCGTCGGCTCTGTGGAGGCAAGACCGTCGGAATACTTCGTTCCGTCAAAGGAGCTGATGGACGATCCGGATATATATATTACTGATATGCGCTAGCGGCTACAGCAGCCCGGCCTTCTCAAAGACTTCATTTATGGACGGATAGGTCTGTCCGGCGTATTGTCTGATATCCCCGGCCGGCACCCATGCGGTCTGCGTGATGCCTTCTTCGGTCTGAGGCTTGGTGACTACGTCGCTACGGACGCTCATTGAGTACCAGTAGGTGTGCTTGAGTACGAACTGTCCGTCCCGGTGATATGTGTGGTCTGTAATGCATATCAGTTCTCCCAGTTCCGGGGCAGGGATTCCGCATTCCTCCATGACCTCTCTGACAGCATTCTCGGCTGTGCTCTCGCCTTTCTCCCGTTTTCCTTTGGGCAAGTCCCACAGACCGTTTCGGAATATCAGCAGATACTGCCCTCTGTCATTGCCGACAAGTCCTCCGGCCGCATCCACTTCCGTAAAGAGCTTCCTGAGCCTGTCGTATGTGGACTCGGGGTTGTCGCAAAGGATATAGAGTCTGGAGATTCCGGAGCCGGAGTCCATGGTGCTGACCGCATCCTCAAGGACGGTGTCGCAGCCGTGGTCAATGACGATGACTGCCTCGGGGTCTTTTTCCGCCTGCTCTCCTTCCCGGCAGAGAATCAGGGCGCGCTGGTTGAAGAAAATGATTTTCATACCGCAAAATTAAGAATAAATGCCTATATTAGTTCCGTGTAATAAATATCAGTGTTATGAAAAAGTACAGATGCACGGTATGCGGGTGGGTTTATGATCCCGCAGCGGGAGACCCGGATAACGGGATAACCCCTGGAACGGCTTTCGAGGACCTTCCGGCAGACTGGACCTGTCCTCTCTGCGGAGTGGGCAAGGAAGACTTCGAGCTTGTAGATTAATTCTCAGGAAAAATTGCGAAAATCCGGGCAAATGAGTATTTTTGCGCCGGATTTTTTGATGGAATTAATAATAAAGCGATTATGAAGATTAAAAGTATTCACGGCCGCGAGATTCTGGATTCACGCGGCAATCCTACAGTAGAAGTAGAAGTAGTTCTTGAGTCCGGTATCTGCGGACGCGCGTCTGTTCCCTCCGGAGCCTCTACAGGCGAGCATGAGGCTCTCGAACTTCGTGACGGCGACAAGAAGCGTTACGGCGGCAAGGGTGTTCAGAAGGCTGTCGAGAACATCAACAGCATCATCGCTCCCGCCCTCGTCGGCTGGTCAGTACTCGAGCAGCGTGCCATCGACCACAAGATGCTGGAGCTGGACGGCACCAAGACCAAGTCCAACCTCGGCGCCAACGCCATCCTCGGCGTATCCCTCGCAGTGGCTCATGCAGCTGCCGCTTACCTCCACATGCCTCTCTACCGCTATATCGGCGGAACCAACACATACGTAATGCCCGTCCCGATGATGAACATCATCAACGGCGGCTCTCACTCAGACGCTCCCATCGCTTTCCAGGAGTTCATGATCCGTCCCGTAGGCGCTCCCTCCTTCCGTGAGGGTCTGCGTATGGGCGCCGAGGTCTTCCACGCTCTGAAGAAAGTGCTCCACGACCGTGGACTCAGCACCGCAGTAGGTGACGAGGGCGGTTTCGCTCCCGCACTCAACGGTACAGAGGACGCTATCGAGTCCATCCTCGCCGCCATCAAGGCTGCAGGCTACGAGCCAGGCAAGGACGTTAAGATCGGTATGGACTGCGCTTCCTCCGAGTTCTACAAGGACGGTGTATACGACTACACCATCTTCGAGGGCGACAAGGGCGTTAAGAGAACTTCCGACGAGCAGGTAGACTACCTGGAGAGCCTGATCAACAAGTACCCCATCGACTCCATCGAGGACGGTATGAGCGAGAACGACTGGGAAGGCTGGAAGAAGCTGACCGACCGCATCGGCTCCCGCTGCCAGCTCGTAGGTGACGACCTCTTCGTGACCAATGTAGAGTTCCTGGCCAAGGGTATCGAGAAGGGCTGCGCCAACTCCATCCTGATCAAGGTCAACCAGATCGGTTCCCTCAGCGAGACTCTCGACGCTATCGAGATGGCTCACCGTCACGGCTACACCACCGTCACCTCGCACCGCTCCGGTGAGACCGAGGACGCTACCATCGCCGACATCGCAGTGGCCACCAACAGCGGCCAGATCAAGACAGGCTCCCTGTCCCGCTCCGACCGTATGGCCAAGTACAACCAGCTCCTCCGCATCGAAGAGCAGCTGGGCGACCTCGCAGTCTACGGCTACAGGCGCATCAGATAATACGGTGCTGTTTATAAGCATAGAAGCCGGCTCTGAATTGGAGTCGGCTTCTTTCGTATGTGTCGTTGTAACGGGCTGTCAGTAGGAGAGTTTGATGCCGGCGAAGTAGGTGCGGGGCATACCGGGGCCGTAGATGTAGCCGGAGTCCCGGTCGGGGCCCTGGTCGAAGTCTCTCTGGTAGGAGTTGAGGATGTTGCCGACTCCGGCATTGATCTGAAGGGTTATCGAGTTGTAGATCCTGAAGTCGTATGTGACCTTGAAGTTAAGCTCGAAGAACCTGGGGGTGAGCTCGGTCCTGTTCTCGGCGATGTATCCCTGATGGTGCTCCACCAGCATACGGCCGGTGTATGTTCCGCTCAGGATCAGTGCCAGGTCGGTGACGGGATTGACGGAGGTCGTGAAGTACCCGTATGCCTCGGGTGTCCTGAACATACGCTTTTCCGGCCGCACGTCTCCCTCCTCGCTCCATACCCTGGCTTCCTTGTACTCGGCCCGCTGCAGGGTGAAGCCGGCCTGGATCTGCCAGATATTTTTCCATGCCAGTTTGCCTTCTATGGTACCTCCGTATACCCTGGCGCCTGATTCATTGTACCTCTCCTTTATAAGGATGCCGTCCTCAAAGCCTATGTCCCTGAGCGCAAATACATTGTTGAGAGAAGTGAAGAATCCTTCCACCAGCAGGTTGCCCTGCCAGTTGCCTTTCCGCATGTACATGTCGGCCGAGACGCTGACGCTGTGCGATTTCTCCACTTTCAGGCCGTCGGCCAGGCGTATCATGGATACGGTGCCGCCCACATTGTCGATATGCAGGTCCTCGTCAAATGCCTGAGGAGCCCTGAATCCCGAGGAATAGCTTGCGCGGAGGTTGATGTTGCCGGTGGGGTTGTAGCGCAGGGTGGCGCGGGGGCTGAACACCGGGGCATCGATGAGGTTGTGCTTGTCGAGTCTTCCTCCGATGAGGATGCCGAATTTGTCGTTCTTCCACTCATTCTGTGCAAATACGCTGGCGGTCCAGGTGTCCTGACGCATGTCCCTGCCGTAGCCTGTCATCATGTCGTGGAGCAGGTCCTGGTTGAATTCTGCACCGATGGTAAGATCTGCGGGCATGAAGATGCACTTGTTGAAGCTGTAGTCGTACTGAGCCCCGGCGACCCATGTGAGATCGGTGGTCTCTCCGTAGGCGTTGGGGTCCTTGCCGGCTCCGTAGTAACTTTCCCTGTTGATGTGCTGCGCGGAGGCGAAGGCGCTTACCTTGTGTCTTCCGTCAGGGGAGAAATAGTCGAACTTGAGTCCTCCGGTGTTGATGCTGTGCTGTACCTGCTCGGCTATGTCGGCCTCGTGCGGGGGCAGATCCAGGCTGTTGCCTCCGCGCCTTTTCTCGCTCAGGTGGTGGTATTCCGCCGTGAGCCTGGAATGAAGTCCGGTCTTGAGATACGAGCGGGTTCCCAAGGTCTGCGCGTTGATCATGGGCAGCTCCGTATATCCGTCACCATCAGCGTCATAGGCATCTCTCTGGCGGTTCTGTCCGAATACAGCGATTCCGAGCTTGTAGTCGTCGGATACTAAGGAGGCGTTGAGGGAGGTGTTGTTCTCGCCTGCGGATGTGCCGCCGATGTTGGTGTAGGTGTGCGAGAGCTGGGCACTGTTGTACAGCGGCTCCTTGGTGATGATGTTGATGGTGCCGGCGATGGCCGATGAGCCGAACAGGGCCGAGCCGCCTCCGCGCATGACTTCCACCCTGTCAACCATGCTCACGGGCAGCTGCTCGATGCCGTAGACGTTGGACAGGGCACTGAATACCGGCCTGGAGTCTATGAGTATCTGGGTGTACGGGCCGTCGAGTCCGTTGATGCGCACCTGCTGGAATCCGCAGTTCTGGCAGCTGTTCTCGACCCTTACGCCCGGCTGGAAAGCTATGACTGAAGATACCGTGGATGCGTTGAGGTTGTCAAACTGCAAGGGAGTCATGACGTTGACTATGGTGGGGGCCATCTGTCTGGTAGTAACGCTCCTGTTGGCCGATACGACGACTCCGTCCAGCATAGAGATGTCCTCCTCGATCTCGAAGTTGAGCTCAAGGGTCACGCCTTTTTTGAGACTGACTTCCCTGCTCTGGGACTTGTACCCCATGCATGTCACTTCGACAGTGAAGTCGCCTTCAGGGAGGTCTTTGAGAAAATAGTGTCCGGTGGCGTCGGTGGCCGTGTACAGCATGGTGCCTTTGATCGTGACGTTGATGTACGGCAGATGCTCTCCGGTGTTCTTGTCCGTGACATGACCTATGATGTTGGCGTCTGAGCGGTCCGGGTCATTGTCGGTGCTTGATGCTTTGACGGGGAATAGTGTCAGAAGTATGGTGATAAATAATGCGAGTGTTGTTATGTGCTTGTTCATATGTGTGTTATTCAAACGTTTGTGTTGCGGGCAGCGGCCGGATACAGGTATGCGTATGCCGCTGCCATGAACGCGGTGCCTTGCGGTGCGTCCGTGGTCTGTGCCGCAGCCGGTGGATGGCCGGGCAGATGTCAGGCTGTCGCAGGAGGGCCTCTCCTGTTTTCCGTTTGAATATGGCACTGGGCCGCTCCGTCCTGCACTGAGGGTACGGACAGGTCTCCGCACAGGGGCAGGAAGACTGAGGGCAGATGGCCCTGCAGAATGTTGCCGTCAACGCTGAATGTCGAGAGGATCAGTATCGTGCGGGCCGAATCCCCGTCGTGGCTGTGTTCGTCATCGGCGAAAGGATGGGAGTGTACGATCTTGCATCCGTCTATGATGTGGGCATGAGGAAACAGCGAGATGCTGCCCATGTATGCGAGAAAGAGCAAGGGCAGCAGCAGCTTGACGGCGATATGTCTTCTTATGAATTTCCTCATGGTGCGCAAAAATAAGGAAAAATCCGGAATAAAAAAGGCAGCCGTCCCGGATGGCGGGAGACTGCCTTATGCTGCTCTTGGCCGGAATATCTTAGCCTACGAAGTGATAGTGTGGGCCGAAGCGCTCGAAGGCCGCGCGGTCGAGCTCCTCCTGATGGTCGGGATGAGCGATGCTGATGATGGCCTTGGCTCTCTCCTGGAGGGACTTGCCGTAGAGGTCCACCGCACCGTACTCGGTTACGAACCAGTGGATGTGGTTGCGGGTGGTCACTACGCCGGCGCCGGAGGTGAGGATAGGGGCAATCTTGCTGACGCCCTTGTTGGTCACTGAGGGCATGGCGATGATGGCCTTGCCGCCCTTGGACATGGAGGCTCCGTAGACGAAGTCGATCTGGCCGCCTACACCCGAGTAGAACTTGGTGCCGAGGGAGTCAGCGCATACCTGACCGGTGAGGTCTACCTGAAGGGCGGAGTTGATGGCTGTTACCTTGGGGTTCTTGGCGATGACGTAGGGGTCGTTGGTATAGCCTACGTCCATCATGGCCACCATGGGGTTGTCGTCGATGAAGTCATAGACCTCCTGCGAACCCATGAGGAAGGTGGATACCATCTTGCCGCGGTCAATGCACTTCTCTGCTCCATTGATCACGCCTTTTCTGACGAGTGGCAGTACGCCGTCGGCGAACATCTCGGTGTGGATACCGAGGTTCTTGTGGTCGCCGAGCTGGGCCAGTACGGCGTTGGGAATGGCGCCGATACCCATCTGCAGGGTGGCTCCGTCCTCGATCAGGGCGGCGCAGTTGCGTCCGATGGCTGTCTCGATGGGAGAGGGCTCGGAGAAGTGTGCGGGCTCCAGTTCGGAGTCGCACTCCACGAAGGTATCAATCATCGACAGGGGGATGATGGCGTCACCCCATGCGCGGGGTACGTGCTTGTTGACCACTGCGATGACGTGCTTTGCGCATTCGACGGCGGCCAGGGAGGCGTCCACGGAGGTACCCATGGATACGTAACCGTGCTTGTCGGGGAGGGATACCTGGATCATGGCCACGTCGCAGGGCAGTACGCCGCTGCGGTAGAGTCTCTGGGTCTCGCTCAGGAAGATGGGGATGTAGTCGGCATAGCCGGCCTGTACGCTCTTGCGCACATTGCCGCCTACGAAGAATGCCTGATGGAAGAAGATTCCCTCATACTTGGCGTCGGTGTAGGGAGCGGGGCCCTCGGTGTGGAGGTGGTGAATCCTCACGTCCCTGAGTTCGCCTGCATCGCCTCTGCGGCAGAGAGCGTCGATGAGCACCTTGGGGGCTGCGGCCACACTGCTGAAATGAATATGGTCACCGGACTTCACGACCTTGACGGCCTCGTCCGCACTTACAAAATGGATATCTTTATGCATATGGTAGATTGTTGATAATTTGCTTTCCGCAAAGTTATACATTTTTCCTTATTGTTGTGATTTTTTGGGGATTCACAGAATATTTCAGTATATTTGCAGGAAGAAAAAACTTATTGACCTTATATCTATGAAAAGATTCCTGATTATGACTATGTGCGCTGTCGCCGCATATGTGAGCCTGTCGGTTGTCACATCGTGCGACAAGAACAACGGTGCACCTCCGATACTTATCGATACACCTGTGCTGACTGTCAGTGATGTTACGGCCAGTGGATTCACGGTCTCGTGGAGCCCTGTGGAACATGCTGCATCCTATACGTATGATCTTGACGGAACGGTGGAGGAGACTTCCGATACGTGCAAGGTCTTCGACAATCTCGCTCCCGGCACGTATAAGATCCGTGTCCGTGCCAACGCGGGTGACAATGCTGGTTTTATTGATTCCGAATATGCGGAGAAAGAGGTCGATCTGAAAGCGGGGGAAGATCCTGACAAACCGGAAGAACAGCCGACGGAGAATATCAGGGCTGAGGCTTATTATGCCGGGGATTACTATGAGGCAGGCACGGGAAACGGCTGGATAAACTTCATAGAGGGCGATATAGAGGTCGAGGACTGGGGTGATGCTGTGGGAGAGGGACGGATCGTATGCCTGGACCTCAATTTTGATCTTCCGGACAATCCTGATTTTGCCGGATTGCCGGAGGGAATCTATGAGATGGGTTCGGGGGACGGAGCTCCTTATACATGGAATGCTGACGGAAGCTCATACGTCATAAGTGCCGGAAGCGGGTATTCCGGAAACGGTGAGATTACCGGCGGCACAGTCACAGTCTCTTCTTTTGGAGAGGACGGGTACAGGATCGTCTGTGAGCTGAGTACGGAAGAGGGGGATTTTGAGTTTGAGTACAGGGGCAAGGTCTCTTTTATCAACCATTCGGGAGAGGGCGAGATGAGCAATCTGACAGGGGATTGCGAGGTAGCGGAGTTTACCCAGGGCAGTCAGACTTATCTCGGTGATCTGTTTGAGACCGGAGAATCAGAGATGTACATGGTAGTGCTGGCGGATGATGACTATGACCTCAATACCAATTTCGGACTGGGGCAGTCAATAATCCTGTATCTCAATGTCCCCAACGGCTCTTCCGAAGGAGTCCCTGCGGGAACTTATGAGGGACTGCTGGATGCCTATACGGCTGTGTCGCTTCCGGCATGGACCGGCCTGAGCGGAATCTATGAGTACGGTACATACATGGGCTGCTGGTATTTCCACCTTCAGGAGCAGGTCGAGGCAAGATTTGTAGACGGTACGGTGGATGTGGCCGTGGACGGTGACACATGGGTGTTTGAGGGATATCTGCTGGACGGATACGGAAACACTGTCTCGTTTGTGTATGAGGGCGGGATGCTGTTTGCGGATGAATATATGTACTCCCGGGCGGCCCTTGGCCTAAGGCAGTCCGGAAAATAATCGGCAAGTTACGTTTTTGGCAAGTCGGCGGGTATTGCTATTTTTGCGCATTATTTCAGTGAACCTGTCTTATGCGAAAGTACCTTATATGTTTTCTTCTCCTGCTGCCTTTGCTGTGCCGCTGCTCCTGTTCTGATGCTCCGCGTTCAGAGGCACTGTCGGATGACAGTCTGGACGTGTATCTTGCACAGATTCAGGACTGTTTCTCACGACAGGACTTTGATGCGGCATTGAAACTGTCATATCAGCTCAGGAATAAAGGTGAAAGCGAGCATGATGGGAGAGCTCTGCTTTACGGATACGTGTATATCGCACAGTGCTACGGAGGAATCAACAGGGTTGATTCAATGTCTCTGTACTTTGGCAAGGCATTGCCGATGGCGGAGAAGAAAAATGATTACTGGGCTTTGGCAACAATTTACAATTCGCTGGGAGGCAATACGGCTTTCGGAGAAGGAGACTATTCTCAAGGGATTGCCTATCTTATAGAAGCATTGCGGTATGCTGAGAATATACGGGATACCTCCAGGCTGATGCTGGTCAAGAACAATCTTGCGATGGCATATTGTTTTATAAATGATTCAACAGGTCTGATTTATGCACAGGATGTCTATCGGAACGGTGTGGATAATAACAATATCTACAGAATATTTCAAGGAGCGATGATATCAGCTAACCTGTATTGGATGATGCGTGATACGGCGAATGCTCTGCGGTATGTAAAAGAGGCGCTTCCTTATGTGGAGATGTATGACCAGTCTCGTGAAGTCTATGTGCTGTATGCGGATATTCTCCGTGATATTGGAAAAAAGGACAGTTCTGTCATATATTATAGAAAAGCGTTTCAGGAACAGTCCGGATCGGGCATATACTCAAAGGCTGATCTGTATTTGGGATATGCCGAGTTTTTGAAAGAAGACAGAAGGTATGATGATGCGGTCAGTGTTTTGATGGATGGCCTGCATATGATGGATTCTGTAAGATCTCCTGCAAAAAAGCCCATGATGTACCTGAGTCTGTCGGGAATATACGAGGATATGGGTGAGCTTGGTACTGCACTGACATATTACAAGCAGTATAATGAAGAGGCCAACAGACAGCTTAATCTGGAAATAGAGAGGAAAATCAGCAGTATACGCAGGGAGTATGACAAGCAGAAGCATGAGGTGGAGCTGCTGGAGTGGCGCAATAAGTACAACCTTGCGGTGATGGCTTTTGTCTTTGCAGTGTGTGTGTTTGTTGGGTTGTACCTGCTGTATCGCAGTAAGGTGAAAAATTACCGTCAGTTATTGAAGCAGCATCAGACCATATTGGAGCGTCAGGAGACGCGCCCGGCTCAAACAGCAGCTGTGCCGATGCCTCAGGACAAGATGAAGGAAATGTATGACAGGCTGGAGAAACTTATGTACGAGCAGGAGCTGTACCGCCAGAGCGATCTGTCGAGGGACAAGGTCGCGCAGATGCTGTCCACGAACAGAACCTATCTGTGTTCCGTAATCAAGTCGTTCACCGGTATGACCTTTCCGTATTACGTGAATTCTTTCCGCATAAACGAGGCCGTCAGGATTCTGTCCAATCCAGAGGACAACACTCCGATTAAGGCCATAGCCGGCAATCTGGGATACAATAATCTTACGACTTTCTACCGTCTTTTCGAGGCTGCTAAGGGTATGCCGCCGTCAAAATACCGCGAAACAGTTATACAAAACGCCAATTTGGCGGATTGTAAAAAGTAATAATTTGTATTCTCGTATAAACAATATAATATTGAATTGTGAAATCAGTTTGAGAAATTCACAGCAATTCAATAATTAAAACTTAACGAGATGAGATCATTAAATTTTGCAATTCCGGCACTGCTGTGCCTGCTTTGTCTCCAGGCTTGTAAAAAGGAGACACCTGAGCAACCGCCTGTAGAGGATCCTGTATTGGAAATCACGACAGAAGACATTACTGTTGACCCTTCAGGGAAAGAGTGCTCTGTATCCTATACCCTTACCAATGGAGTTGAGGGCGGAACAGTGTCTGCACAGAGTCCGGCTGACTGGATCGGGGATGTGAATGACGATGCCGAAGGTGTCGTGACTTTTACAGTCCTTCCCAATGATACGGAGTCGGACCGTTCTTCAAAACTCATAGTTACGTACACTTATGGAGAAGGCCTGGCGGTAAGGGATTCAGTCAACATCACGCAGTCTGCGACATCCGTAAGCGAGCCTGAGTATAATTACGAGTTCGAGATGAAAGAACTGTATGGGGTTTATTATGGTACGCAGTACGGACTGAACGGAGAATACAGTTATTTCATTACGCTGTCCGATCTGCCTTACGGCTCGGACGGGTACAGTCAGCCCGGCGGTACCTATTATATATTGGATATGTTCGGTCCGGCTCCTGAAAGCGGCAGTTTCATGTGTCCTGTAGGAACGTATACGCTCGGAGAGCCAGGTGCCACTGCCGAGTTTACATTTACACCTGATATCTCATTTGCAGCGACAATAGCGGAGGACGGAGAATCCCGTACAATGAATGTGACCTTTACAGAAGGTACTATAGAGGTCGGTAAGGATGAAAGCGGCAATTATGTGATAGATGCGGAGTTTGTGGACAATAATGGTGACACTCATCACATCACCTATATCGGAGATGAAGGAACGTGGAAAGACGATTCTGCTCCTGAACTCCCTCCTTACGGAACCTTGGACAAGGACTTGAATATGGTGCCTACGACAGCCACATCCGAGTTTATAGCAGCTACCGGTTCAAAAGAAATAATGACTGTCCTGTTTGAATTTACTGATATGCCTGTGGATGCTGACGGTAATGTGACTCCTCCGGGAAGCATTCTGACAATGGAAGCATTTATGCCTTATGATGAGAACGGATATATAGCACATGGGGATTACGAGATTCTTGAAGGAAACCGGACCTTTATTCTGATACCGGGTTCAGTGGAGGATTTTTTCGGAACACCAGCACCATTGGGAACATATGTGGAGTATATTGATGAGACAGGATATCCTTATTACGGAGCTATATCTGCAGGCACAATGACAGTCTCGGGCCCCGGATACGGATGGTATACTATAGAATGGAATTTTACGACCGCTGAGGGATATAGTATTACCGGTTCATGGACGGGCAACCTTCCGACTGAGATGCCGAGTGAGTTCTCCACCTTGGAGTCGGATTATACACTTGACTTGTCCAACGTAGAGGTCAGTGCCACATATTACGGAGACTGGTATGTGAACGGAGGCGGGGACTGGCAGATTACGATGTATCCTCCGCTAGGAACGACTGGTGGAGACGGTGTGATCATAGATGTCAATACCGAGAAACTTGGGTATGATGCCGGTCTTCCTGCAGGAACATATAAGGCAGGAGCGGATGATTTTCCGGATCCAGCTTACCCTGAAGTCGGAGAATACCGCAGAGGATTCCTCAGTTACACTGGAAAACCTCAGGGAACAGTGTATGTGGGAGATCTTGACGGCATGAGAAATCCGGGAGAGATGGCTCCGGCGACTGAGGGGGACTTGATAATAACCCATAACGATGACGGAACATATACATTTGAGTTCAGTTTCCTCGATGATATGGGACATACCTGGGACGGAGAGTGGACAGGATATGTAACGCTCGGCAAGTATCCTTTCGCAACCGAATGACCTATTTCAGGAGGAAGTCGATCATGTCGCGGTGTTCGCAGTAGGCGATGTCGCTCTTGAACTTTTCCTCGTTGGCATCCTCCCCAAGCAGGACCGACAGGTAGGCCCAGAACCCCTTGCGGTGGTTGAGGTGCCTGAGGTGAGCCAGTTCATGCAGCATGACGGCATCTGACATCCTCTTGGGAAAAAGTGCCAGCTTAGGCGACAAAGTGATGTCTTTTAGAGAACTGCACTGTCCGAGAATGTCTTTAGGAAGCGTCTCCACGCTGACATTCCTGCAGTGCAGTTTTTTTTCGCGTTCCAGCTCGTGCAGGCGCACAGGCAGGACAGCCGAGGCCACCTGCTCCACGAACTTCTTGATCTGCCCGCGCAGCCACTGCTGTATGCCGAGACGGTTGAAGTCCGTGCTGTCGGAATAGTAGAAACGCAGTGTGTCTGGACCGGTCTCCCGCAGGATGCCGGGCCGTTTTTGGAAAAGATATACTTCCCTGTTCGGGGATGGGAAGCCGGCCTCGTGCTCCAGCAGCGACAGGTCTATGGCAATCCACTCTACTCTCAGATAGGGACTGCTCAGACGCAGACGGGGATTGATGAGAAACGGCAGATCCTTGAATGTCATACGGATATCTTCCAATATTTGTCCAGAATCTTATCATATCCTCCCGGGCCGGAGTTGCTTGAACCGATGTACAGACCGTAAAAACGGGTACCGCGCAGTTTCTCTTCCTGAATCTTCGCAGCGGTGGCTTTCTTGGGCATCGGAAAGATGAAGTCGCTGATGATCAGTATGTCGGCCATGGAGAAGTTGCCTTTCTGAAGGGCTTTGAACGAGGCACCCAGCATCTCTTCTCCGTCAGTCCCGCCGGTCAGCCGCCTTGAGAAGAACTCCTCCACTTTGGTGTATTGTCCGGGCCTGGATACTTCCATGTAGCGGGCGCGGACAGAGAAGGTTATCAGGAAGCATTTCCGTCTCTGTCTGCGGGCTAGGTAGATAATCTGTGTGAGCAGTGCGTGGCTGATATCCAGCGGTTTCCCTGCCATTGACAGACTGGTGTCTATGGCCAGGATTATAGGACCGGATTCCAGCCGCGGCTCCGGTCTGCGGTGCTTTTCGGTTTTCTGTCTGAAGACGGTAGGGGGCTTGGACTTGAACTGCTGCAGCTGATGGTCCACGTATTTCTTGAAAAATACCGGCTCGTCTATAAGGGCGTATTCGGAAGGCAGGAGGTTCGTGAGGTTGTTGCCGACGGTGACTCCGTCTATCTCCTGCTTGCTTGTGGAATGTCTGAGCAGGATAGGAATATTGACCAGCTCGGTGATGTCCTTCTCTTCGCTTCCGGCTTCTTTCTCACGGCCTATCTGCTGGAGGATGTCTTTCAGCTCGGGATATCGGAATGCCGTGGCCCTCAACTTACGGCGGTCTTCATAGTCCTGCCGTCCTATGCCTATCAGCCTCTTTCTCAGACGGCTCTGGGTCAGACTTTCCAGCCTGCGGCATTTCATGATTGCAGCAGCAGACTCCCAATTGTACCTCATGGCCTCCAGCAGCCGGCTGTCGGGTATGCCGCAGTCGGAAAAAAGTCCGGCGTATCCTTCCGCATTGAACACGTCCTTGGGATAATTGTAGGTCAGCCAGGTCCTGAGTCTGGGCCATTGCTGTCTTTTCTCTTCGGCACCTGCACCGAAGAACTTCCTTATTCGTGCCAATTCGTCCTTGTGGCCTTCCTGAATCTCCAGGATGCCTGGCAGCAGTTTCTCATACAGGCCGAGCAGTCTTTCCCGCAGGAGTTCCCTGATGTCCTCGTCCTTCTCAACCATCGCCCGGTAGCCCTCCACCTGGCTCTGCATGTACTGTGACAGAGGGTCGTCCACGTACTGTTCAGGCACTTTGCCCCGGTCCATGTAGATGTCAAACAGTTCGGAGTAACTGTCTATCTGCTTGTCTATGTTTGAGTTATATTCCATGCGGGTTGGCGCTCTTTACCCTGACTTCCAGAGCATTGACAGTCTTCTCCATGTTCAGGGCGTATTTTCGGAGCAGTCTGATGTCCGTGCCGGATACGAAGATATTGGTGTTGTTGTCCACAAGTATCTCCTTACGGCTGTTGAAACTGTTGCGTATGCTGAATACCCGGTCCTCAAGGTGAAGTCTGGAAAGGTCCGGTAGGCACTGTCTGTTGATAAGGGTGTTGATGCTGGTGCCGGTATCGCCGGATTTTTCAAGCAGATATTCCTTTCCGTCGATGAAGACGCTGTCCTTTCCTCGCCTGAGCCTGACCCTCGTCATCTCCCCCGGAGGAGTGGAAGTGGAGGAGAATGTGCGGATGATGTCACCGCCCAGGCTGGCGTCGTGATAGCGTATGCCGTTGGACTCTACAGTCAGGGAAAGCTGTCCGTAGTCATTGAGTACGATGAACATGGCCGTGCTCTCCCGTCCCTTGTCCAGAGGCAGCAATTTGGCGTAGAAGTAGCTGTATATCTTGAATGAGGTCGGTTGCCTGTCATCGGCCTTGTCTGTTGTCTCCAGTTCTTTGACCATGGTGTCGATTTCGGCCTGGATGTCGGCGAACAGGCATCTGATGACGGCTTCCGTTACAGGCACCATGCACTCTGTCTTGTTCCACAGGATGTGCAGGAGCAGGACCAGGTCGCTGTGGTCTACGCTGCTGCGTCCGTTCAGAAAGGCCGAGGTCTGCAGCAGTCCGGCTGTCTTTTTCCACCGCCTGTCGGAGATGTAGTAGTCCAGAGGCTCGACATTCTCTCCTTTTGAAAGTACTTTCAGCTCATTGCGGACACGTGTGATGACTTTCAGTATCTGCTCAGGCAGTTCTGTCCGCCGTATCTCCTTCCGCCATGAGGACAGCTCCTCATCTGTGATTCTGAGCGTGGGGCTGATGTCCGGCACCGGAGTCTCCTGTTGTCTGAGCATCTTGTAGAACGTGGCCTCGCTTTCAATGCCGTTGGATACCATGCGGACCAGAAAACGGTCCCACAGGGCCTCCAGTCCTTCGTCCTCGCGCGGCAATTCGTTGGAGGCGGCGATAAGGACCTTCATCGGCAGTCTCATCGTTACGGTCCCATTCTGGAAAATCCTCTCGTTTATGGCGGTCAGCAGGGCATTCTGAATCGCAGGGCCGGCCTTCCATATCTCGTCCAGGAAAACGACATCAGCAGCCGGCAGATACCCGTCTGTGCTGCGCTCGTAGCAGTCCTCGTCCTTGAGTTTTCTGATGGACACCGGGCCGAAAATCTCATCGGGAGTAGAGAACCGGGACATCAGGTACTCAAACGACGTGCCTCCGGCGAATATCTCCTTCAGCCTTCTGGCAACCATGCTCTTGCCTGTGCCCGGAGGCCCCAGCAGGAACAGGCTCTCCTCGGATATGCCGCACAGCACTCCCATCGCCAGTATCCGTTCCTTCTCCCATATGCCTTCTCCAATTGCACGTATAAGCTGCTTGATTCGTTTCTGAATGTTCTCTGTCATTTTTTCATCAGTTGTTAGGTATCGCATCCGTTTTTCCATTACAAAAGTAGAAAGTTTTATGTTTTTACAAAAATAGCCGGAACATGTGCAGTAACACTGCACACCAAGTGGGAATATCAGATATTTTTCCAAATATCCGGCCGCATACATGGGATATTTTGCTAAATTTGCGGAACTCAAATAAATTAGGAGGAACGACAATGAGAGTATCAGCATCAATGGAGAGTTTGTGGCGTTATATTGAGTCACTCTCACTGAGTGAGCGCAACCGTCAGTGGTTGGCCGGAAAGTTACTTGAGAATCCTGATCCGCAGCATATGTTGGGAGAACTGCAGGAGGAGTATATCAGCAAAGAGGAAGTTCTGGAAATGATTGATTCGGGGTTGAATGACGTAAAGGCCGGAAGAACGAGTTCGGCCAGAGAGGTGTTGGAGGAACTTCGTCATGAATTATAGGCTAGAGGCATCTGCAA
>CASFSL010000007.1 GCA_949297365.1 uncultured Bacteroidales bacterium
ATCAGTAGCTCTACCTCCGTGAAGCTATGACGAGGCTGTCCCTAAAGACATTTCGGGGAGTACGAGCTATCTCCCAGTTTGATTAGCCTTTCACCCCTACCCTCAGCTCATCCGAATCCTTTTCAACGGAAACCGGTTCGGTCCTCCACTGCCTGTCACGGCACCTTCAACCTGGCCAAGGGTAGATCACTAGGTTTCGCGTCTGTCCAATCCTACTATACGCCCTTGTCAGACTCGCTCTCGCTTCGGCTCACGCGCCTTAAGCGCTTAACCTCGCAGGATTGGAACAACTCGTAGGCTCATTATCCAAAAGGCACGCCGTCGCACCTAAAAGATGCTCCGACCGCTTGTAGACGAACGGTTTCAGGGTCTATTGCACTCCCCTGTTCGGGGTTCTTTTCACCTTTCCCTCACGGTACTGGTTCACTATCGGTCTTCCGGTCGTATTTAGCCTTGCGGGATGGGCCCCGCAGATTCAGACAGGGTTCCTCGTGCCCCGCCCTACTCAGGTGGTCATTTGAACAGTCCATGCCCTACGCGTACGGGCCTGTCACCCTGTGCCGGTCCCCTTTCCAGAAGATTCCGCTTTTGATGGACTGCTCGCGGTATGACTCCTACAACCCCGACACTGCCGTAACAGCGTCGGTTTGGGCTCTTTCCCTTTCGCTCGCCACTACTCGGGAAATCGATCTTTCTTTCTCTTCCTCCAGGTACTAAGATGTTTCAGTTCCCTGGGTTCGCGCTGGCGCGGACGAGCTTCACTCGTCCGGGTTCCCCCATTCGGATACGTGCGGATCAAGTCCTGTTGGCGGATCCCCGCACATTTTCGCAGCTTACTGCGTCCTTCTTCGCCGCCGGAAGCCTAGGCATCCTCCGTTCGCCCTTGTAACTTCTCTCGATATGATTTCGTATTCGTCTCGTATTGGATCATTGTAGTCCCTTAAAATTTTACTCTTAACAGACTTTCTTTAACCTATACTTTTTACCTCGTTATCTCTCTCAGTCTTTTCAATGAACTACCGTTTTTCCTCAAACGGGCTGCAAATATATGGGCGATTTTTTAAACCACCAAATTTTTCTGCAAAAATTTTTGAAAAAATTTTGAAAATATTTTTCACTTTTTATCTAATCAACTTATTATCAAGAGAATTACTTTTTAAAAAATTTTTCATAGATTTGTACGAATTTTAGAGACAGTCATGAAAAAAAGAATTACCATCATCATTCTGCTCTCCACCATGAGCAGCCTCATGTCCCTCGGACGGACATTCGATCTCGGCGCATACGGGATACTCCCGGGCACCGGAGACCTTTCCGGGAAAATAGCCTCCGCCCTCGACATTATCCGCAAGCAATGCAGGGAAGGCGACTCCGTCACATTAAGGCTCATGCCCGGGCGATACGATTTCCACCCGGACGAAGCCATGCAGCACACCTATTATATATCAAATCATGACCAGACCGGCTCCCAGGCCATAGGAATTGCCCTTGAAGGGTGGGACAACCTTACCCTGGACGGATGCGGGGCCGAACTGGTTTTCCATGGCGTAATGATTCCGCTGGCCGTCACGGACTCCAGGGGCTGTACCGTAAAAAACCTGTCCATAGACTTTGAAAATCCGCAGATTGCCCAGGTCCGCATAGTAGAGAACAGAGGCGGCGGAGGCATTGTATTCAAGCCGGAAAGCTGGGTCAGGTACCGGATTACCAGGGACTCGGTGTTTGAGACATACGGAGAGGGCTGGGCTCTAAGACCGTCCACCGGCATTGCCTTCGAGCCGGAGACGCGGCACATCCTGTGGAACACCGGTGACATTTTCTACGACACGAAAGGTGTAAGGGCAACGGAAGACGGACTGCTGGCCCCCCGCTGGCAGGACAGCCGTCTTGTTCCGGGAACCGTAGTGGCCATGCGCACATGGTACCGGCCCGCTCCCGGCATATTCCTGTATGGCAATACCGGAACCACTCTGAAGGATGTCAGGGTACATTACGCATTCGGCATGGGACTGATCGCCCAGTTCTGCGACGGGATCACTCTCGACGGATTCAGCGTATGCCTCAAGGGGGAAGACGACCCGAGATATTTCACCACACAGGCCGATGCGACCCACTTCTCCCAGTGCAAGGGTGTTATACACTCCTCAGGAGGGCTCTATGAGGGGATGATGGACGATGCCGTCAATGTTCACGGAATCTACCTTAAGATGACAGGCCGGACCGGGGAGCGCACGGTCACCGCCAGATTCATGCACGACCAGGCCTGGGGATTCAGATGGGGAGAAGCCGGTGACTCGGTCAGGACAATAGACGCTGACGTAATGGAATATACCGGCACTATGCTGCACATCGAATCCATAAGCCCCGATGAAAGCTGTCACGGACAGAAAGAGCTGACCATCACGTTCAGGGAGCCGCTGGACACAGGCATCTTCCACAAAAACATAGGGATAGAGAATCTCAGCCGTACCCCTGAAGTGCTGTTTTCCGACAATATGGTACGGAACAACAGGGCCAGAGGCGCCCTCTTCAGCTCTCCACGCAGGACCGTAGTGGAGAACAACGTCTTCGACCACACCTCCGGCACAGCCATCCTGCTCTGCGGAGACTGCAACGGATGGTACGAATCCGGCGCCTGCCGGGACGTGCTCATACGCGGCAACCGCTTCATCAATGCCCTCACCAGCATGTACCAGTTCACCATGGCGGTCATCTCCATCTATCCCGAGATTCCCGACCTGGAAATGCAGACCGGGTACTTCCACGGCGGCACCCCGGGAGCAGTCACCATCACCGGCAACACCTTCGAGACATTCGACATGCCCATACTTTACGCGAAATCCATAGACGGGCTGATTTTCAAAGACAACATCATCACGGTCAACGACAGTTACAGGCCATTCCACAAAAACCGGAACAGATTTCTGCTCGAAAGGACCGACAATGTCGGGATATCTTATTAAATTTGCTATCTTAGAACCCAAACCTTCCTGATACTTATGAATGAAGAAAAGAAAAAAGTAACGCTTCCCGAGAACGCCTTCCGGGAGCTGAAGCCCGGCGAGAAGTACCAGCCCCTTCTCAATCCGGACAAAGTCTATCCAGAGGTCACCGTATGGTCCGTGACAATCGGCCTTGTGATGACCATAATCTTCTCCGCCGCAGCTGCCTTCCTCGGACTGAAGGTAGGACAGGTATTCGAGGCTGCCATCCCCATATCGATTATCGCGGTCGGTCTGTCCAGTGCCTTCAAGCGCAAGAACGCCTTGGGTGAAAATGTCATCATCCAGTCCATCGGAGCCTGCTCCGGCGTCATCGTGGCAGGCGCCATCTTCACCCTCCCCGCCCTGTACATCCTGCAGGACAGATACCCGGAACTGACAGTGGATTTCTCCAAGATATTCCTCAGTTCCCTCATCGGAGGCGTCCTCGGCATCCTGCTGCTCATTCCTTTCCGCAAATACTTCGTAAAGGAGCAGCACGGCAAATACCCCTTCCCTGAGGCCACTGCCACCACACAGGTGCTCGTCAGCGGCGAATCCGGCGGAAAAGGGGCCAAGACCCTGCTGATCAGCGGTCTGATCGGAGGACTCTACGACTTCATCGTCTCCACCTTCGGCTGGTGGTCCGAAGTGTTCACCTCCAGGGTACTGCCTTGGGGCGAACAGGTGGCTACCAACGCCAAGCTCCTGTTCAAGGTAAATGTCGGAGCGGCTGTCCTCGGCCTCGGCTACATCATCGGCCTCAAGTATTCCTTCATTATATGCTGCGGCTCGTTCCTGGTATGGTTCATCATCATTCCGCTGATGAATCTCATCTTCGGGGACAGCGTAGTGGACCTGATGGGCTCAGGCCTGACAGCCACCGTAGGTTCTATGTCGCCTGAGGAGATATTCACCAATTACGCCCGCCACATCGGCATCGGAGGCATCGCCACCGCAGGTATCATCGGCATCATCAAGTCCGCCGGCATCATCAAGTCCGCCCTCGGTCTGGCAGGCAAGGAGTTCCGCGGCAAAAAAGACGGGGCCGGAGCTCAGGAGGCACGTACCCAGAGAGACCTCTCCATGAAGATTATCATCATCGGTCTGGTCATTACCCTGGCCCTGATGTTCGTATTCTTCTATTTCGGAGTGGTGGACAACCTCTGGCACGCAGTGATAGCCCTGCTTGTAGTAGCCGTCATAGCATTCCTGTTCACCACCGTGGCTGCAAACGCCATTGCCATCGTCGGCACCAACCCTGTCAGCGGCATGACCCTGATGACCCTTATCCTTGCATCCATCATCCTCGTGGCCGCAGGCCTCAAAGGCACTTCAGGCATGGCCGCAGCCCTCATCATCGGAGGCGTGGTCTGCACCGCCCTCTCCATGGCCGGAGGCTTTATCACCGACCTGAAGATCGGTTACTGGATAGGCTCCACCCCGCGCAAGCAGGAGGGATGGAAATTCTTAGGGACAATAGTGGCAGCCGCCACCGTAGCAGGAGTGATGATGATCCTCAACGACACTTTTGGATTCACCGGTGAGGGAGCCCTCGTGGCACCTCAGGCCAATGCCATGGCCGCAGTCATCGAACCCCTGATGCTCGGAGGCAGCGCACCCTGGCTGATGTACGGCATAGGAGCGGCGATAGCCATCATCCTGACCCTGTTCAAGGTACCTGCCCTGCCATTTGCCCTCGGCATGTTCATCCCCATCGAGCTCAACCTTCCCCTTATGATTGGAGGAGCCGTCGCATGGTACGTAGGCTCCCGCAGCAAGGACAAGGCTGTCAATGAGGCCCGTAAGGAGAAAGGGACCCTCGTGGCATCCGGATTCATCGCCGGCGGAGCCCTCATGGGCGTAGTCTCGGCCATCATGCGTTTTGCGGACGTCAACCTGGTCAACACCGCATGGCAGTCCTCCACACCTGCCGTATGGGTTGCCCTTGGAGTCTATATCCTGCTGATAGCCTACATGATATGGGCCTGCAAGAAAACAGATGTCGTTGAAGACAAATAATGATGCTGAGCGACAGTAATTTCCCCATCGCACTGCTTCTGACCCTGATCGCGGGACTTTCCACCGGACTGGGCGGCGTAATCGTGCTCTTCACCCGTAAGTTCAGCACGAAGACCCTCTCCTTTGCCCTCGGATTCTCGGCCGGAGTGATGCTGTTCATTTCCCTGACGGAGCTGTTTACCGAGGCCTGTTCAAGCCTCGGCTCCGCCTTCGGGGACAAGACCGGAATGCTGTACACCGTGCTTGCATTCTTCTCGGGGATAGCACTCATCGCCCTCATAGACAACGTCATTCCCTCAAACGACAACCCTCACGAATATTCCGCCGCCCCCACCCCGGAGGGATGTCTGCCGGAAGCAGACAGTTCGAGGCTAATGCGGCTGGGACTTTTCTCCGTGATAGCCATTGCCATACACAATTTCCCCGAAGGCATGGCCACCTTCGTAAGCGCGATGGAGAATCCCCAGACCGGCATTTCCATAGCCGCGGCAGTAGCCATCCACAACATCCCTGAAGGCATAATGGTGGCGATACCCATATACTATGCAACGAGAAAAAAGGGCAAGGCCGTCGGAAACGCATTCCTGTCGGGTCTTGCCGAGCCTCTCGGGGGTGTCATCGGCTACCTGCTGCTCTCGAACATATTCGACAAGTCCCTGAACGGAGTCGTACTTGCCGCAGTGGCCGGTATCATGACCTACATTGCATTAGACGAACTTCTTCCGTCCGCCGAGAGGTTCGGTCATCATCACCTGTCCATCATCGGTGTCATAGCCGGCATGGCGGTAATGGCGGCAAGCATTATTTTGATTTAAACACTAAAACCAAATTGATATGGAAAAGATTGTTGACAGATTCCTGAGGTATGTGGCTTTCGACACCACTTCGAATCCGGACTCGCAAAGCCAGCCCAGTACCAACAAGCAGTTCGCCCTCCTGGAACAGCTCCGCAAGGAACTCGTTGCCATGGGGCTGGAGAATGTCGAGCTGGACAAATACGGTTACCTGACGGCCTCAATTCCCTCAAATATAGAGGAAGATGTGCCCGCCATAGGCTTCATCGCACATGTGGACACATCCCCCGATGCCCCCGGCAGCGGCATAAAGCCCCGCTTCGTCGAGAACTACGACGGCAAGCCCATCGTGCTCAATGAACTCAAAGGCATGGAGCTCAATCCGGAGGAATTCCCGGAGCTGAAGGACTACGTGGGACAGACCCTGATCACCACCGACGGCAACACCCTGCTCGGAGCCGACGACAAGGCCGGAGTGGCCGAGATCATGGCTGCAGCCGAGTACATCATGGAGCATCCCGAATTCAGGCACGGCCCTGTCAGGATAGGCTTCACTCCCGATGAGGAAATAGGCCGCGGAGTAGACCATTTCGATGTGGCCAGGTTCGGGGCCAAATACGCCTACACCATGGACGGCGGGGCTATCGGAGAGCTGGAGTACGAGAACTTCAACGCCGCCTCCGCCAAACTGCACATCCAGGGCCGCAACATCCATCCCGGCTACGCCAAGAACAAGATGCTCAATGCCATCCTCATAGCCTCTGAGCTCAACGACATGCTCCCGGTATGGCAGAGACCCGAATACACTGACGGATACGAAGGCTTCATCCACATCACCAAGTTCTCCGGAGTAGTCGAAGAGGCTGAGATCCAGTACATCATACGCGACCACGACTTCGAGCTCTTCGAGCGCAAGAAGAAAATGATTCAGGAATGCGCCGACTTCATCAACGGCAAATACGGTGCAGGCGTCGTGACTGTGGACATCAAGGACCAGTACTACAACATGAGAAAAGAAGTGGAGCCCCACTACCACATCATCGAGAAAGCCGTCAAGGCCATGGAGGATGCCGGAGTGAAACCCAACATCCGCCCCATCCGCGGCGGCACAGACGGAGCCAGGCTCTCGTTCATGGGACTGCCCTGCCCCAATATTTTCGCCGGCGGACACAACTTCCACGGCAAATACGAGTACCTGCCCGTACAGAGCATGGAAAAGGCATCCGAGGTCATCCTCAACATCATCAGGAATTTCACTGAAAAATAAACTGCCAGAACTACTCAACATCATGATAGTCTCAACAACAAGCACTCTGCAGGACAAGCAGATAACAGCCTACCACGGAATAGTAACCGGTACCTGTATCATGGGAGCCAATGTCTTCCGCGACCTCTTCGCCGGCATACGCGACATAGTCGGAGGACGCTCGGGGGCATACGAGGAAGTCATCGAGAAAGCCAAGAACGAAGCCATACAGGAGATGGTGGACAAGGCCATGGGCATGAGGGCCAACGCCATCATCGGAGTGGACATCGACTACGAGACCGTGGGCGGCTCCATGCTTATGGTGGCAGTCAGCGGCACGGCGGTCACAGCCTTGTAAAACGTCGGAACAATGGAATACATCCAGCTCAACGCACACAACAAGGAGGAATATCCCCCGATGCATACGGCCGAACACATCCTGAACCAGACGATGGTGAGGATGTTCGGCTGTCCCCGTTCGCGCAACGCCCATATAGAGCGCAAGAAGAGCAAGTGCGACTACCTGCTCTCCGAATGCCCGACTCCGGAGCAGGTGCAGGCCATCGAGGACAAGGTCAATGAGGTCATCGCAGCCGGTCTGCCGGTAAGGGTGGAGTTCGTTCCCCTGGCCGAGGCAGGCGCGATAGTGGATCTGAGCAAACTGCCTGAAAACGTCTCGGACACTCTCCGCATTGTGCGCATAGGGGACTACGACGCCTGCGCATGCATAGGGGCACACGTGGCAAACACTTCGGAGATAGGCCGGTTCAGAATCATCTCCCACGACTACGCCGACGGACGCTGGCGGGTACGGTTCAAGCTTGAAGAGCCGAAAGGACTGCATCCGTAATCCAGTGTCACGAATGGCACGGTAATTGACAGCTTTCATATCCAGGAACACTAACAAATCTGAGATATGAAAGCTTTTTCTTTTTTCGCGGCAGCTGCAGCGGCCGTCATCATGTCCTCAGTCACGCTCATGGCCCAGGACGCACCTTATACTGATAAATTCCGTTACATCGAGGTCACTGGCACCTCCGAGGTGGAGATAGTCCCGGACGAGATTCATTTCGTCATAGGCATCAAGGAATATTTCGAAGAAGAGTTCGACGGGGTATCCAAGCCGGAAGACTACAGGACCAAAGTCCGCATCGAGACCATCGAGTCGCAGATGCGGGATGCCCTGCACTCCATCGGTATCAGTGACAACGATATCCGGACCCAGGAGGTGGGCGACTACTGGAGGGAGCGCGGAATGGACTTCCTAATCGGCAAGAACCTGGACATCACCCTGCACGACTTCACCATGATAGACAACATCATCTCCGTCATCGACACCAAGGGAGTCAGTTCCATGCGTATCGGCGACATGAGCCACAAGGACATCCTCAAATACCACGAGCAGGGAAAGAAGGACGCCGTGCTGGCAGCCAGACATAAGGCCGAATACATGGCCGGGGCCCTCGGTGAAAAACTGGGCCAGGTACTGAGCATCGTAGAGCACGGCGGCGGTACCGACCACTACACCGTCGTACAGAACAGCAAGATGCGCATGGACGGAGCCGCTTTCGGCTCTGAAGCCGCCCTTGCAGCTCCTGCCGCCTCAGCCTCCGACGCCTTCCGCACCATCAAGTACACCTACTCGGTCACCTGCCGGTTTGCAATCAGAGGGTTCTAAGATTCAATTGAGAATTGCACGGTGTTTTTCAAGCAACTATAAATCAGCTCTTTACAAAACGGCCTGCAATTCTCGCTACCTCAGAAGCAGTAGAAAATTGCGCACCGTTTTACATACTACTGATAATCAAAGATTTACAAAAAGCCGTGCAATTCTCGCACTGTCCATTGTGCCTGAGAATTGCACGACATTTTCCAAGCAGCTATAAGTCAACACTTTACAAAACGACCTGCAATTCTCAAAAACTCTGAAGCCTCAGGGTCATTTGGCGGGAAGGACTTTCATTCAGCGAGTCGGCAAAGTTGCCGGCGGGCGAGAATCTCGCGGGTACGGAGGGAGTCCTTGTAGGCGTTGTGGGCGTTGAGTCGGATGACGTCGAGGGCAGCGTCGGAGTTGCCGGACCAGCGGCGGCAGTTGTACAGAGGCTCGTAGATGCGGCAGATGCGGTACTCGCGGGTCAGACGGAGGGCCACGCCGTAGTCCTCGCCGTAGGAGACGTTCTCGAATCCGCCGACCGAGCGCAGGGTCTGCACATGGAAGGCCCGAGGTGCTCCCAGACCGTTGATTCGCAAGGCATTGTTGTGGCCGTTAGTATCGGTCCACTCGCGGTGGTCAATGATTCCGGGTGGAATCGGGCGCAGGTCGAAATCGGTCATCGCATAGCTGCCGATAACCATGGCGCACCGCTCCCGGCGGAACACGTCCACAATCCGCTGCAGGGTATCCGGTCCGCTGTACATGTCGTCGCTATCCAGCTGCACCGCATAGCGTCCGCAGAGCGGGTGATTGATTCCCAGATTCCAGCAGCCACCTATACCGAGACCGCTGTCAGGCCCCGGAATAATGTGAACCACACGGCTGTCCTCTGAGGCCACGGCCTCTATGCGTTCGGAAGTGCCGTCAGTGGAGCGGTTGTCTATCACGAGTACATTGAAAGGGAAATCCGTCCGCTGCGAGAGAGCCGAGCGGAGCGCGTCACCGATCGTGGCGGCACGGTTGAGCACCGGAATGATGACAGAGACGCTGTCCGGGCAGCCAGTACCGGAAGCGGCAGCTTTCTCCGTCACTGCATTCCCATCATCCGCAACCGTCCGGGTCCTCGGCGGCAGCCACGCCCCCATTTTTCTGAGATGATCCGTAAAAATCGCCTCCATTTCTATCTGGGCCTCCCGGTTGCGAGGATCCACATAGTCGAACTGTTTCTGTCCCGAAGCCCTGGCATCGACCTCGTCCACACCATACAGCAGCTCAGGCAGATGCAGCAGCTCGCCATGCCGTGAGAGGAAAAGCCGCAACGAGTACCACTGACCGTATCGCAAAGACAGCGCGGACGGACTGGCGGGATTTCCAGACTCAGCCGTCATATCCTGCACCGAACCGCCAGCTGGCTGCACCGGAAAGCATTTCACTTCCGTCTCCCATTGCTGCATCAGACCCTCATCGACCGCCACCAGAGCCCCGAAGTCGAAATCCTCCCGGACACTTCCGAGCTGGCAGTCATTGACGGGGACATCCTTCCGCCCTCCGTCAGGCGCCACGAGCCAGTAGCCGCTGTACACCATCGCCGCCCCGGTCCTGACCGCCTCCTCCAGCAGCCTCCGTCCGGCAGCCTCGTTTCCATACATTCCGCGCTCCGGGCCTATCCGCAGCAGCGCGTATCCATTGTTTCTATCGATTATTTCCATATATCCTTACTGTATTCTCCTACCTCACACTTTAATCGTCTAATGTATATGTCTCATCATATATGTCTCTCAGACTCTTGCCTTCAAACATCCAATAACCTGTAGGCTGAATGGCATGAGTGATATTGAGCAATTTCTTGGTAATGCCGGTCAGGGAATATACCTCGCCTTGATACATCACTTTCTTTTCATCAACTACAGAAACCTCAACAGACGGATCTTTGACGAATACTAAAATATCGCCTTTCTTCATGCCCATTTCTAAATAATTGAGAGGAGGGCGGCGTGATGAATTGATTTTTTCTGTAGCAGATTTGTCCTCTATTGTCAAATCGCTGTCTATCTCTTCTGTAATTTCTTGCGTTACGTCTTCCTGATTGAACAACTCCAATATAGCCATTGCCTGCTCCGGCTTAATCTGAAAGAATTCGCGATTGGCATTAATCCGATTCGGAGCAAATGCCGTGTGCAGGGCTTTCTCAATCCTGGCACAGTCCGAAACCTTCACCTTGCAAGCATACCGACACTCAAAAGGAACAGGAACGCCTGTCCCATAAAGCTCTTTCATCCTGGCTTCCAGATTATCCCTTGTGGTCATGCCTATTTTTACCATCCCAGGCATCGCAGGATTGGTTAGGACATAGACGATTCCTGAATTATTTTGTTTTTGAGGCATATGATGCTTATCCATGTTATTTGCATAAAGTTGCCGTTATAATATTTGAAATAATATTAGAAACCACATCTATACCAAAACTCCTTATCTTATCAACCAATTTTGTTTTAACTTGAGTTGGATTAGATTCCGTCTCAACAATCTCTTTTATTTCCTTATATTGCTTTCCTGTCAATTCATCCTTTATTATATCAATAAAAATGTCTAAAGATTGAGATTGTTGCTGGGACTGAGTTTGATTCACATGTACATTAACAGATTTATCTACTACCTTTGAGTCTTTAGCAACGTTTACAATTTGAGGCATTTCTAAACATGCATGTAATATCGCAAGCATATTATCAAAGACATAAGGAGAATGATGGTTTTTAACAAAGTCTTTTGCTGATTCTTCAAAATCATTAATGCACCTATCTCCAGGGAAATTTATAGAAAGGAATCTTATAGATTTATTTTTCCATATTTCATATTTGGAATTGTCTGCTAAACTATACGCTGCATACATACGGATGATTCCTGAGGGAGGATTGATATATGAGATTGTTTTTCTTATATCTTTTCCTTCTTCTATAAGTTGTTCAAGAGTTATTGATTCCATCTTTTGATTTTTGTTAATGATATTATTTCCCTCCTTTAATCCGGTTACAGTTCTTACAGAGCATCTGGCAATTCTCTGCCACAGTCGTACCTCCTTCTTTCCACGGTGTGATATGGTCAGCTTCCATTTCCTCCAGTTCGAAATGATTGCCGCAATGGACGCAGATACCTTGTTGCCGCTCGTAGGCTTCGCGTTTCTGCTTTTTGTCGAAGGTGCGGAAACTGAGGTCACGCAGGTCTCCGCTCAGGACATAACGGTAGATGCCGGACTTCTTCATGATTTCGTCATCTTCCATCAAGTCGTGTATCTGCTTTTCGAGAGCGGCAGTATCATATACGTTTTCACCGAACTCATCATACATGGCTCCCCAGTCCAGGCCTTTCATTTCACGGCGGTACTTGGTAAACGTAGAACGTACCCATGTAATGACGGATACAAAATAAGCCCATAGCTTATTGGCATTCGGGTCAAATTGATGCAATGCCATGTATTTGTCCACGCTTTCTACACCGTCATGACGAGCCGCCCATTTCAAGACAGTAGCCAAGTATACCTGCTCTATAGCATTGCCGTTCAAAAAGTCGGCCCCCATTTTATAAGCCGGACA
>CASFSL010000008.1 GCA_949297365.1 uncultured Bacteroidales bacterium
CGAAAAGTTCATAGCCGACAAGGAGAGGACCGCATGGCACAACCAGGCCCTGTGGTTCGTCCGCGAGAAAAGGGACCGCATGGCCCGGTCCGTCCCCGAATGGGAGGCCCTGCGGGAGGCGGCGGCCCGCACCAAGATACATACCGTCACGCATCTGGCCCATTACCTCGAGATGTTCGAGCGCAATGCCACGGCCAACGGCATACACGTACACTGGGCCAAGGACGCCCAGGAGCACAACGAGATAGTCTACGGCATCCTCAAGGAGCACGGAGTCAGGCATCTGGTCAAGAGCAAGTCCATGCTCGCCGAAGAATGCGGCCTGTCCCCCTATCTGGAGGAGCGCGGCATCGAGGCTGTAGAGAGCGACCTCGGAGAGCGCATCATGCAGCTTATGCACCGGCCACCCAGCCACATAGTCCTTCCGGCCATACACGTCAAGAGGCAGGAAGTGGGAGAGCTCTTCGAACGCGAGATAGGCACAGAGCACGGCAACAGCGACCCGACCTACCTCACCCACGCCGCCAGAGAACACCTGCGCGACAAGTTTCTCCATGCCGACGCGGCCATGACCGGAGTCAATTTCGCCGTAGCCTCGTCCGGAGCCTTCGTCGTATGCACCAACGAGGGCAACGCCGACATGGGCACATCCTTCCCCAAACTGCATATAGCCATCATGGGCCTCGAGAAAGTGATTCCCGACTACGACGCCCTCGCCATATACCACCGGCTGCTCGCCCGCTCCGCCACAGGACAGCATTCCACCACCTACACCACACACTACAAACGGCCCGTGGAAGGCCAGGAGATGCACATTGTCATCGTGGATAACGGCCGCAGCCGGATACTCGGCAACCCCGTCCACCGCAACATGCTCAAATGCCTGCGCTGCGGAGCCTGCATGAACACCTGCCCCGTCTACCGCCGTTCCGGAGGCTATTCCTACTCCTACTTCATCCCCGGACCGCTGGGCATCAACCTCGGGATGCTCGCCGACCCCAAACAGTACAGCGGCAACGTCTCCGCATGCAGCCTCTGCATGTCCTGTTCCAATGTCTGCCCCGCCAAGATCGACCTCGGAGAGCAGATCTACTCCTGGAGACAGGAACTCGATTCCCTCGGACTGGCCAATCCGGTCAAGAAGGGCATCGTCAAGGTGCTCAACACCGCCCTGCGCAGTCCCGGCATGTTCCATTTCTGCGTCAGGGCCGGGCGCCTCGGAGAGAAAATCGCTCCGCGCGGTCTGCTGTACTGCGGGGCCAATGCCTGGGGACGCGACCGCGAGCTGCCGGAGTTCACCTCCCGCACATTCGAACAGATCTGGAAAGAAGAGCTGTCCTCCTCTGCCCCGGCCGGCCAGGACAGACACGGGGATACCGGGAAATAACAGTTTTACAGTAAAACAAGCATCTACGACATGAGCAGCAAGGAAACAATATTCGAGGCCCTCAAGGCCAATAGCCCCGCACCCGTAGAAAGAGGGCCGCTGGACTTCACCCCCATGACATTCTCCGACCCTTTAGCGGAGTTCCGGGAAAGAGCGGTCAAGGCCGCAGCGGCCCGGTGCATCCTGATCGAAGAAGAGGACGGTACGGCATCCGCCGGCACAGAGCCCTCGGCAAACCGCACCACAAGCTCCGGCGACTCCGACGACAGGACTCCGGAAGAGGACAAATCCAGCATCCAGGAACGCATAGCCTCCATTGTCCGTCGGACCTACCCTGAAGCCAGACGCATAGCCTCCAATCTGCCCGAGGCCGCATCCTGCGCCACATTCAACCCCGACGAGCTGGAAGATCCCCGCGATCTCGCCGGCACCGATGTCGCCATGGTCCGCGGAGCCTTCGGAGTAGTCGAGAACGGCGCCGTCTGGATACCCCGCGCATTCCGGCACAAGGCCATGCTCTTCATCCCCGAGGCCCTCGTCATCCTGCTGGACAGAAAGCAGATAGTGAGCAACATGCACGAAACCTACGCCCGAAAGGACTTCGACACCTACGACTTCGGCAGCTTCATCGCCGGCCCCTCCAAGACCGCTGACATCGAGCAGGCCCTTGTCATCGGCGCCCACGGTCCTCGCGATGTCTCCGTCATCCTCCTGTAGCCAGCGCTCCTCCTATCCCGACCTTCTGCGGGCATTCCCCATCCGCTTCCACCACAACGGCAGCAAATCATCCGATTCCCTGCCGTTGCGGAACTGCATTTTCCCCGGCACCCCTGCTACAGCCCTTCTGTGCGGCATCCCTTCTTCGTCCTCCTACCACAACGGCAGCAAAACCCGCGATTCTCTGCCGTTGCGGAACAGCATCTTTCTCGCCACCCCTACCACAGCCCTTCTGAGCGGCATCCCTGCTTCATTTCCCTACCACAACGGCAGCATTTCCTGCGATTCTCTGCCGTTGCGGCAAGCCCACTAAGCCCCCTATCCCTTTTTCTTATACGGCAGGGCAAGACACCTGCACACCTGCGCCTCTGTGGCATTGAAATTTTCCATAAGCCATTTCGCCGTCTCTTTCTTTTCATCCTCAGTCAGATGCCAGTAACTTTTCCGCCTATACCGATTTATGATATCCGTGTCAATTATCCGGCACAGTTCCATATCCGAGACAGCCTCCTCCCTATACCAGTGCTTGCTCTTCCGCTCGAATGCCTCAACTTCCTCCCGGGACATCCACGGCTCTATAGACCCCAGTGTAACAGGCTCATCATCTGTACCATCCTGCTTCTGCTGCTGTTTCCATTCCTCATAGTCGCGCCTGTGAAGATTATATTGAAATGCATTGTATGTACCGAATATCGTTTCAACTGCCTTGTACTCCACAAATGACGCCGGGTCGATACTTCCCCGGTCATCCAGTCGAAGCAGGTCCGTCAATGGCTTGCTGCGCCTGAGCAGTTTCCTGGCAAGGGTCTCATGCACCCGCTCTTTTTGTGTCAGAACCGTTCCGGATCCACATCCGGCCTTTCCGACCGCACTGCCAAAGTACAGGCCCGCGGTACTGTACGGATAACTGAAAGGATTCACGCATACCTGATGATGCACGGGATTTTTCAGAACATAGCTGATTGCTGCGGCCTTATGTTCTATGCCGCGAAGTTCTAGACTGAAGAAATTCTTCTCTCCCAAAGGCCCTTTCCGATGATATTTCTTGTTGAAAGTACTTGTGTACGAATGCCTGAGCCGCCTCGAGAACTCAGGCAGGTTATCAGTTTCGATAATCTGATGCGCATGAGTGGACATCAACGCGTACGCGAAAATACCCGCGTTCATGGTCTCCGATATCTGCGCGATCCTGCACAGAAGCCGGCAAAAATCTTCATCGTCCCGGCAAAGCACCTCTCCATGAGAAGTGTAGCAATAGTGATACGGTGCTCTCATTTTATTATGTTTAAGGATTTGTACGCTAAGTACTGCAGGGACGTGACGTAAAGATACTGTATTATTCCGGATTATCCCGGAAAATGTTATCGGGCAGATAAAATATTTTTACCGAAAGTGCAATTGGTCAGGCTAAGTCCCTTCCACAATCATAGCCCCTTCCACAACGGCAGTGAATCACGGGTTTTGCTGCCGTTGTGGAAAGGAGGTAGAAGGACAATGCCGCCCAGAAGGCCTGCAGAGAGGGGTGGAGCATGAACGGTGGTGCCACAACGGCACCTATTCGCGGGTTTTGCTGCCGTTGTGGAAAAAGAAAGATGCCAGGAGAGAGAGGCCCGGTGAGTGAGCTGTGTCAGATGTCGAGGGTGAGTTCGACGGGGCAATGGTCGGAGCCGAATATCTCGTTGTGGATGGCGGCACCGAGGAGCCTGGGCTGCAGGCGGTTGGATACGAGGAAATAGTCAATGCGCCACCCGGCGTTCTTCTCGCGGGCCTTGAAACGGTAGGACCACCAGGAGTAGGCGCCCTCGGTGTCGGGATAGAAATGGCGGAAGGTATCGGTGAATCCGGCGGCGAGCAGGTCGGAGAACTTGCCGCGCTCCTGGTCGGTGAATCCGGCGTTCATCCGGTTGGTCTTCGGGTTCTTCAAGTCGATTTCCTTGTGGGCCACATTCAGGTCGCCGCAGACGATGACGGGCTTGACGGCATCCAGACGCAGCAGGTAGGCGCGAAACTCATCCTCCCAGGTCATGCGGTAGTCCAGCCGCCGCAGCTCATCCTGCGAGTTGGGCGTATAGACCGTTACCAGATAGAAATCCGGCATCTCGAGGGTGATGACGCGGCCCTCGGTATCGTGCTCCTCCAGCCCGAGTCCGTAAGTAACCGACAACGGCTCATGGCGCGAGAATATCGCAGTCCCCGAGTAGCCCTTCTTCTGAGCGTAGTTCCAGTACGAGCGGTAGCCCTCGAAGGCCATGTCCAGCTGTCCCTCCTGCAGCTTGGTCTCCTGCAGGCAGAAAAAGTCCGCGTTCAGTGCCAGGAAAGAGTCCTCGAAACCCTTGCCGCAGCAGGCCCTCAGGCCATTCACGTTCCATGAGATGAATTTCATATCCTGTATTATTCTTGATTTAAAACTAAGATTAACCGACACTGCCCTCAAGTGATACTTCAAGGAGCTTCTGGGCCTCCACTGCAAACTCCATGGGGAGCTTGTTGATGACCTCCTTGGTGTAGCCGCCGATAATCAGGCCGACTGCATTCTCCTCGGGAATGCCCCTCTGGCGGCAGTAGAAGAGCTGGTCCTCGCTGATCTTGGAGGTGGTGGCCTCGTGCTCGGTGACGGCAGTAGGGTTCTGATTCTCAACTACGGGGAAGGTGTGTGCCCCGCATTTGTCGCCCAACAGAAGCGAGTCGCACTGGGAGTAGTTGCGGGCGTTCTCAGCTCCGGGCAGCACTTTTACCAGACCGCGGTAGCTGTTCTGGCTGTGGCCGGCGGAGATACCCTTGCTGATGATGCGGCTGCTGGTATTCTTGCCGATGTGGATCATCTTGGTGCCGGTGTCGGCCTGCTGGTAATTGTTTGTCACGGCCACGGAGTAGAATTCCGAGACGGAATTGTCGCCTTTCAGTATCGTGCTGGGGTATTTCCAGGTAATGGCCGAGCCGGTCTCTACCTGAGTCCAGAAGAGCTTGCTGTTCACGCCCTTGCAGATGCCCCTCTTGGTGACGAAGTTGAAGATGCCGCCCCGTCCCTGCGCGTCGCCGGGATACCAGTTCTGGACGGTGGAATATTTGACCTCGGCATTGTCCAGGACGACGATTTCGACCACTGCGGCGTGCAGCTGGTTCTCGTCCCTCATGGGTGCGGTGCAGCCCTCCAAGTAGCTCACGTAGGAGCCTTCGTCGGCCACGATGAGGGTGCGCTCGAACTGACCCGTACCCCGGGCATTGATTCTGAAGTAGCTGGAGAGCTCCATCGGGCAGTGTACGCCCTTGGGGATGTAGCAGAAGGAGCCGTCGGAAAAGACTGCCGAATTGAGGGCAGCATAATAGTTGTCACCTATAGGCACCACCGATGCCAGATACTTGCGCACCAAGTCGGGATAGTCCCGCACGGCCTCGGAGAACGAGCAGAAGATGATGCCCTTCTCTGCCAGTGACTCGCGGAACGTGGTTTTGACCGACACGGAGTCGAAGACGGCGTCCACTGCGGTACCGGCCAGCACGCTTCTCTCGTGCAGGGGAATGCCTAATTTGTCGAAAGTAGCCATCAGCTCGGGGTCGATCTCCTTTTTCTCCGTAGCCTTCTTGGGCGCGGCGAAGTAGATAATATCCTGGAAATCTATCTCTGGAATATCCAGATGGGCCCACGCAGGCATCTTCATGGTCAGCCACTTGCGGTAGGCCTTCAGGCGGAAGTCGAGGAGCCACTGCGGCTCGCCCTTCTTCTCAGATATCAGCCGTATGATGTCCTCGTTCAACCCCTTGGGTATGAACTCCTGCTCCACTTGAGTCTCGAAGCCGTGCTTGTACTCGGCGGAGCCTATATCCTTAAGTATGTTGTCTTTCTCGCTCATATTGTCCTTGCCTTCTGCAAAAGTCAGACCGCAAAGATGAGGATTTTTCCGTTATCTTTTGCCTTGACCGACCGATTTTCGGAATGTCAGTCAAGGTGCTGCTGAAGATATGCCTTGACGGAAGCGATATCCTTGACTTTCTCGACTATCCTGCCGTCACTGTCTATCAGGAATATACCTCCGCCTCCGCCGTCAATACCGTAAAGTTCCCAGATACCCTCTGCCCTATCCAGATCATAAAGCTGAATCCAGGGATAACCGTCGGTTTCTATGGCCTTATGCAAATCGTCGAGAGAATTGAACTCCCCGGCCACGCCTATGACTGTAAAACCTTTATCCTTATATTGCTCATAGACCGGTATCAGTTCTATTGAGTGTCGTCTGCACGGCAGGCACCATGATGCCCAGCAGTCCAGCACGGCTATCCGGCCTTCAATCAGTTCCGAAAGCGAATATCTCTCACCGTCCAGAGCCAGAGCACTGAAATCCGGAGCCGGCATCCCGGGACGGGTCCGTTCCATTGACGCCAGGAGTCTGTCCATACTGTTGACCGAACCGTTTCCCGGATATTTTTTACGGTACCTGTCAAGCAGGTCAAGTAAAAAAGTATCGACAGAGTCAGCTCCTCCCTGCATAAACATCTGAATCTGCGAAGATAGTAGCGTTTGAAGTTCTGTCAGTCCGGCTAAAGTCAGGTGTGCGCTCATCCGGTCCCTCCTCCACCGCTCATAATCGGATACAGCTGTAATACTGTCATAAACAGCATCGAGACGTTCATTCATAGCTATTACGACAGCCTCATTCTCCGAGCCTTCCTCAGGCCAGCCTCCGTGTGCGGATATCCATTTGTCTACATCATAGCTCAGTCTGTTGTAAGGTTCGTATATTCTATACCACTCATTTCTGTAAAGATACAGTTCCTCATTGTCACTGCTTCCGGTCACTGCAGCACAGATGTCGCCATACTTGCTGGTGAAATGGAATTTTACGGGAACTTTGTCCGAAATAAAAGGAAATGTATAAAATGTATTGTCGGCGAAATCCGGCTCAAAGAACATCTCGTATTTTACGGCCGACGAGTCCTTGAAAGATATGCTGAATGCGCCCTTGTCAAGATAGGCATAAGCGACCGGCTCGTCAAAGCGGATATCGGCACCGTCCCTGTAAATGAGCACCAGCGAGCTGTCTGGATAGAAGTCCGCACCCTCGCCGCTGACGTTGACAGTATACACCTTAGATCTTTCGCAGGAAACAGCCATGAGCACAACTGCCGCCATGACCGACAATAACCGAATAGTCCTTTTCATAGAAAATGAATTTTAAATTTTGCCAAATATAGAAAATGAATTTTAAATTTTGCCAAATATAGAAAATTTTTGCCCGGCTTCTGTTAAAAAAAAGATGTATCTTTGGCTTTCAATCTGAAAAATATGGCTACGGAAATATCTTCTATAGGCAAGGAGGCTCTTTTGTCACGGCTTTTTGAAGGCAGCGGCTGGATAAATGAGCGGGGCTGCGCGTTCTCCGGCGACGGGGATTTCAGCACGGTTCACAAGGTATTCATGGAAAAGGTGGATTTCGACCTGACGTACAATCCTCTGCGGCATCTCGGGCACAAGCTCGCCCTGAACGTCATCGGAGAGCTGTACGCCCGTTTCAGTTCTCCTGTGGGACTGGACGTTACGGTGGCCCTGTCAAACCGTTTCTCAGTTGAGGACGTACAGGATCTCTGGGAGGGCATCTCCGCTGCAGCCAAGGAACACGGCGCGGGGCATCTGGCCCTGGACTTGATTCCCTCGGCGGCCGGAATGGTGGTGAGCATCGCGGCCTGGGGCTCCACCGCTAAGGAGGTGACTGAAAAGCGGAAGAAGGCTCAGTCAAAGGATCTTCTGGTGCTCAGCGGAGATCTCGGGGCGGCATACATGGGACTGCACGTGCTGGAAAGGGAGAAAGCCGCTTTTCAGGGCACTCCCGCCGGTGCGGCTCCCAAGCAGCCTGATCTGTCCCAGTACAAATACATCGTGGGCGAATACCTCAGTCCGTATCTCAAGCCGGATATCCCCGGACGTTTCTCGGAGGCCGGAATCATCCCCTGCGGAGGGTATTTCGTCAGCCGCGGACTCGGTGACGCCGCCAAGCGCATTGCCGCCGATACGGGCCTCGGAGTCAAGATTTACATAGGCAGGATCCCCATTGCCTCCAAGACATTCGAGATGGCACAGGAACTGAACCTTGACCCCGTCACGGCTGCTGTCAACGGCGGGGACGACTACCGCCTTCTGTACATTGTCCCCCTGGAGTTCCACGAGACGCTGCGCCGCGACTTCCAGGACTGGGACATCATCGGTCACCTCGCCCATTCAGATGTAGGCGAAGTCCTGGTCACTCCCGAAGGAGCCGAAATCGGCATCCACGCCCAGGGCTACGAACAATAATTTTACTGAGATACAATGAAAAAGCATTTACTGTCCATTGCGGCTCTGTCCCTGCTGGCAGCTGCCGCCTCTCCTGCCTCGGCGCAGGAGGATTATCAGCCTTCACCTGAGATCGTTCAGTCGCAGGAGCAGTTCCGCGGGAACCGTTTCGGAATTTTCATCCACTGGGGTATTTACTCCATGTACGGCCAGGGCGAGTGGGCCCTGAACTACAACGGACTGACCCACGAGGAGTACAGCAAGATGGCCGGGGGCTTCTATCCCGCCGATTTCGACGCAGCCGAATGGGTGAGTGCCATCAAAGCCTCCGGAGCCAGGTACATCTGCATCACTACCCGTCACCACGACGGCTTCTCGATGTTCGACAGCAAATGCACTGATTACGACATCATGGATGCCACCCCGTTCAAGCGCGACATCATAGCCGAGCTGGCCGCCGAGTGCGAGCGTCAGGACATGCCTCTGCATTTCTACTACTCGCTGATAGACTGGGGCCGCACCGATGCTCCGCGCGGACGTACCGGACAGGAGACCGGACGGCCAGAGGCCACCGACCCGGATACGTATTTTGACTTCATGAAGTGCCAGCTGACCGAGCTGCTGACCAGTTACGGCAAGGTGGGCTGCATCTGGTTCGACGGCAACTGGGACCATGAGGAGTGGGAGCAGCCCCTTGACTACCGTTACGACGAGCTCTACCCGTTGATTCATGAGCTCCAGCCCGGGTGCCTTATCGGCAACAACCATCACATCACTCCCTATCCCGGCGAGGATATCCAGATATTCGAGCGCGACATCCCCGGGGAGAATACAGCCGGATGGCACAGCGGCGGAGTCAGCACGACCCTTCCTCTGGAGACCTGCCAGACCATGAACGGCTCCTGGGGCTACCGTATGCGCGACCAGAACTACAAGAGTGTGGACGAGCTGATACGCTACCTCGTCTCCACCGCCGGCCGTGATGCCAACCTGCTGCTCAACGTCGGTCCTCAGCCTGACGGCAATATCCCTGCAGCGGCTCTGGAACGCTTAGCCGCTATGGGCGAATGGCTCGCAGTCAACGGCGAGACCATCTACGGCACCCGCAGCACACTGGTGAAACCTCAGCCCTGGGGAGTGACCACCCACAAGGACAACAAGATGTGGCTGCATGTATTCCCTGAGGATGCATTCAAGAACGTACCCGACGGCCAGATCTACGTGCCCTACAAGGACGGCCGGAAAGTCGCCTCCGTCACCCCGTTCGGCTTCTCTGATGTGAAGCTGGCCTTCAAGCAGTACAAGGAAGGCATCTTCGTCACCCTCCCTTCCGACATGCCCTCCGACACCCCCGACTACATCGTCGAAGTCACCTTCAGATAATGATGATTTTTTACAGAAATGGTAAAACCGCTGCAGTTTTTACCATTTCCGTAAAATAATGATACTCAGCAGCAAAAATATTGTCGAAGCTGTCGGATTTTCCATATATTTGCTTCCGTTAACCAATAAATTTTCTAAAGATGAGCAAGTATTTGGATCCAAAGGCCGACCTTACATTCAAGAAAGTGTTCGGTGAGCACCGGGACCTGGTTGTCAGTTTCCTGAATGCTCTGTTGCCCTTCGATTCACCGGAGGAGGAGATTAAGGAAGTATTGGAATATCTGGACCCTGAGCTGATGCCCCGTAACCCGCTGAAGAAGTACAGCGTGGTGGACCTTCGCTGCAGGGACGCAAGGGGTCGGCAGTTCGTGGTGGAGATGCAGATGATGTGGACCTCGGCGTTCAAGCAGCGGGTGCTGTTCAACGCCTCCAAGGCATATGTGAGCCAGCTGGAGACGGGCGAGGAGTATGAACTTCTCCAGCCGGTGTACTCGCTGAATATAGTGAACGATGTCTACTGCGACAGTAAGAGTTATTACCATGACTACCGTATAGTTGCAATAGAGGAGACCGATGAGGTCATAGACGGCCTACGGTTTATCTTCATAGAGCTGCCTAAGTTCAATCCTCAGACTTACAGCGATAAGAAGATGCAGGTACTGTGGCTGCGCTTCCTGACCGAAATCAATGCCAAGACGCGCGAGGCTCCTAAAGAACTGATGGCTGTTCCGGTGATACGCAAGGCCGTGAAGCAACTGGAGGAGGGTGCTTTCACAGACCAGCAGCTGCTTCTCTATGACAGGTTCTGGGATATGGTCAGCACCTCAAGGACATTGATCAACGGAGCTGTAAGGGAGGCTACGAGAAAAGGTCTTCAAAAAGGTATTCAAGAAGGCATCCAGCAAGGTCTCCAGCAAGGTTTGCAGCAGGGCATACAACAAGAGCGCCTGAAGATAGCGGAGAATATGAAACGAGCCGGCATTCCAACAGAATCGATAGCACAGATAGTAGGCATGACATCTGACGAGATTGCTGAATTGCCTGCTGTCTAGATTTCAAAAGCAAAGTGCAAAAATTGCACATTGCTTTTATGTTACAGATGCAGGTCGCGGATGAGGGTGAGTTCGGTGGACTGCTCGCCGGTCCAGCCACCCTTGGCCTGAACACCGCACTGGATCTTGACGAAGTCGATGTATTTCAGGCCGGCCGGTTCTCCGTCCCAGCGCACTGCATCGGATATGCTGAACTTGTCGATGTCGGGGTCTGTCTCGCTCCAGTTGTCGGCATAGCCCCAGTCAAACGGATGTCCTATCCACAGCGAACCGTTGCCATTCTGATCTTCAAGACGGTCTTCGAGGCGGGTGCCGCGCAGAGTATATCTGTCAGCGGCAATCCATGCCGGGTAATAGGTGTCCTGATGATGGTAGGCCGGAAGGTAGTCTATGGTTCCGGAGCCTCCGCGGTTGTCGGTCCATTCGACGCTCATCCCGTTCTCAGCAGGTCTGTAATAGGTGACGGCATAGTCCTGCCAGGTCTCCGGCTTGTCGTATTCGGAGCCGCGCAGCTCGTACCATGTGTCGTCGGGCAGGCCGTTGCCGTTCTCGTCCTGACTGACCCAGATGATGCCGGGCTCTGAGGATGAACTGTGGGCGTTGCCGGTAATCTGCAGGTCCAGGGCTCCCTCACCGCCGCTTTCCACGCTGTGGTCGAAGCCGACTACGATATAGCCGCCGAAAGCTCCGAGCGATACGAACTGACCTTCCGACAGACGCTGAAAGGCATAGTCACAGGCCTCGGCCGACGTGGCTGCGGTATAGCCCTCGTTGATGAACTGACCGGGGGCAGGGGTATATTCGTAGACCTGTGAGATCAGCGGGCTGCTGGAGCCGTCAGCCGGACGGAAATAAGTGCCCTCGGCAGGCAGTACAGTCACCGTCAGGTCCTGCGAGGCAGTGGTATAGGAGTTCCGCATGGTCACATTCACGGTATGGCAGCCCTCGGAAGTAATGTCAAACACGTACTCCGGTGCCTGACCGCCCTGCACCTCGTTCCCGTCCACGCTCCAGGTGTACACGGCATCGAAAGGATACTTGATATCCAGTGGCCGCAGCAGCAGGCTCCGTCCGGAACTTATGCCGTATTCCGTCCGGTCAAATGTCCAGGAGAAAGCATCCCCGGGACTGAGCACCTCTACGGCAAACTCTATCTCGTCAGCTCCGTCGCGGTTCTCCGCGCTGAAGCTTACCTCAAACAGTCCCGCCTCATCTGTAGGGAATGTCAGGACAGAATCAGCGGAGACAGGCGTCCCGTCAATACTCCACGAATATGTGACTGGCAGAGCGGACCGGACTTCCGGAACCAGCACCAGGGACGAATCTTTCAGGACCGAGAATCCGGCAGCCGCTCCAGGCAAGGATATCTCGGGAGGAGCTACGTCATAGACATCGATACGGATCTCCGCCCTGTCCTCTCCGGCGGAATTGCCTACAGTCAGCTGTATCCAGTATTCTCCCCGCACATTCCGGGAAAATGTCAGGGACGGCTCCGTGGACAGAGTCTCCCCGTCACAGGTCCAGAGGTACACTGTCCCGTCCCCGCAGTTCTCATACTGGGGTGTAACAGTTACCGGCTCTCCGACAACTGTCTCGTACAGCTGCTGTTCAAGCACAATTACCGGAGGCAGAGAGCCGCGTTGCTCCCTGCACCCGGTAAAAACAAAAACTATTGAAAATATGAATGCAGAAAAATAATTTCTCATCAGGAGCCGGTTACATTCTGACGGTCACGTCATCGTAGGCAAAGTAGCCCGGTGCAGCCATGCCGTATTCGTTCTGGATCGAGGAGGTGATGTCGAACTCTACCTTTACGGGAGCTCCTAGCCCTGTAAGATCCCACAGGGTCCAGGCGTTGATGCTCTGGCCGTTCTCAGTCAGGTAGAACTCGCTGGTACCAGTAACGGTTCCGGCTGCATCGTATCCTGTGGCAGTCACTTTGGTCCAGTCGTCTGCCCCCGCCAGAGTCTCTACTGTTCCGAGATAGTAGGAGGTGTTGGTCACGTACATGCTCTCAATAGTACGTCCTACCCCGTCCTTGAAGTAAAAATATCCGACATTCTTGGAGTACTCGCTTTTAAATCCGTTGTGTACGCAGAAGTTGCTGCCGGAGTGACCTCCGCTCAGGGGAATGGCCAGCTGGAGAGTGTAGTCTGTGGTCGCAGCCTGGTCAGTGTAGTTGGAGACTGCGTGGCCGCCGTTCCAGTAGATTGCAGCACCGTTGCTCTCGCAGAGTTCCGATGCCAGCTCCGTATTGTCCTGATCGTGCCAGCTGTAATCCGTACCGAGATATGTGAAGCCGGCCTCGTCATACTCTCCGTAAAGCAGCGGGCCTCCGTACTGAGGGTCATCGATAAGAGCATCCCAATACTCGCCCTCGAATGTCAGGACAGCGGTATTCTCTTTTACCTTGACATTAGTGGAAGCCTGTGCGTTGCCTCCTTCCGTCTCAACGCTCACCGACACAGCGAAATCTCCTGCTTCCGGGAATGTATAAACGAGACTGGCCTCATTGCCTATGACTTGTTCATTGAGTGTCCACGTATAGACTGCTCCTTCGCAGTTCTTGTAGACAGGAGTTATTGTCAGTTCTTCACCTACCACAATCTCGTAACTGCTTTCAAGAGTTACTGAAGGGGCGGGAATCTCTTTCTGGCAGGATGCGGCCAGTACAACTGCGGCAGCTGCCGCAAGGGAAATTTTAAGAATGTGGTTCATTTTTATAAAATTTTAAAAATTTAAATTTGTTCCAATGGTTTTAACTGTTTGTTGGTAAATACTATGTGACCGGGAATATCGCCTGTGCGTGCCGACCACTTGCAGACACCGTCCTGCCCGTAGCAGTGTATGTAGCCGGGAGTCACGTGATCCTTGGCATCGGTCAGGAAGATGTCTCCGTTTGCAGGATTGACGGCTATACAGTAGGGTGTGGTTATCCCGTCCTCGGTGCCGTCGGTGATAAAGTTGCGGGTCACCGTCACCCCATCCCGGGTATCGAACACTGCGTAACCGGTCCGATAGTCCAGCGATACGTTGCTCCATGAGTGAGAGATAACGTACAGATAATCGCCGTAGACTGCCATGTCGCTGTTCTGCAGTAGTTCCAGCTCCTCTACTACCTCATCAGTGGAAGGGTCAATGATATATGTGGAGGACTGAAGGCCGTAATAGTCTCCCCGGGACGACACGTAAAGCATACCGTCACCTCCCAGCTTTACCTGATGCAGGTTGGGAGCCACCTCTATCTCATTGATCACCTCAAATGTGGCCAGGTCTATGACCGACACCGTACTGTCGTAGTCCGGAGCCATATATCCGCCGGAGTTGGCCACATAGAGCCGGCCCGACACCACTGCCATCTCCTCCGGCTGGTAGCCTACGCCGCAGGTATCGACCACCTGCATCGTCACCGTATCTATCTTGGCCACATAGCCCCGCCGGTACTCCGGGTCCAGCTCCACCGCCCCAGCGTAGGAGCTGACATACGCATATCCGCCGTCAAATGCTATATACCGGCAGTTTGGGATAGACACCTGAGCAGCATGTACGGCTGTCTCCACATCCATGACTTCCACGAGGTTGGAGCAGTTGATGACTGCATAGAGCTTACCGCCGTAGATGCCCAGGTCATTGCCCACATCCCCAAGTTCCAGAGCCACACCTGGATTGCGCTCGGGATAGATATTGCGGGTATAGTCCCCCGTCCCGTAGTCGTAATAGTCCAGCGTGGCCTTGTTGCTGCCCATATTGCCCTCGTTGAGCAGGAAGAATCCCTTGATCTCTCCACTCTCTCCGCCTCCGACATGGTCGCCCTCGTCCCGCAGGACAGGATCTTCCTTACGGCAGGAGGACAGACATCCGGCAAGACAGACGGACAGCAGTCCGATAAAAATGATATTCGCTGCGTTTATTCTCATATTATGAAATTGACTTTAATCATGAAATTGGTGCCCGGCATCGGGTAGCACTGGACTACCTCGTACTGCTGGTTGAGTATGTTGTTTATCAGAAGCGTGGCCCTCAGTTCCCAGCCGTTGAACTCAAACGACTTGGTCAGGGATACATCGTGGGTATACCAGGGCTGGGAATAATTCTCCGGGATGTTGGCGACGGACTCATACCGTTCTCCGGTGTAGATGAAGCTGTAGTTGAGCGACCAGCTGCGCAGGGCCGCACCCACAGTCACCGAACAGCTGTGCAGGGGTATGTAAGGCACCTGTCCGCCGTACCACTCCGATGAGGGATCCGACAGGTCCCGGGCCCGCTGAAAAGTGTAGCTCACCCTCGGAGACACATCCACCGGCCCGAAGCGGAAATAGCCCTGGGCCGCGATGTCCGCACCCAGTATCTCCACATACCCGAGATTCATCATCGTCCAGCAGAACTGGTTGGAGGTGGGCATGGCCACTATCTTATTGTCTATCTGGTTGAAATAAAAGTCACCCTGCACGTCCACGCCTCTGAACCATCCGCTGCGGCGTATCAGCGACCAGGTGGCCCCGAAATCGTACTGGACGGTCTCCTCCGGCTCCAGCCATTTAGGCACCACAGTGGTATAATACATATCGTTAAATGTGGGCATACGGTAGGACTTTTTGTAAAACGCCCTGAGTTCCAGGTCTATGTTGCGGAACGGCTTCCATGAGGCAATGACCGACGGTGACAGATTGTGCCTGTCATCCACCCTGCCGCTGCCCGAGCGCAGCACGTCGTGGACGAATATGTACAGAAGCGAGGCCGACAGCTTGAAGCCCCCGAATTCAAAGGCCGTCGCTGCCGCTCCGTATGCCGAGTAGCGCATGGGATAAACGAAGTCGCGCATATCGGCATCCAGACTGTTCCACTGAAAGTCCGTCGCCAGGGACAGTTCCCACCACTTGAAAGGCTTGAACCGATGCGCAGCGGAAAAATACGCCTCCTGCTGGTAGTAACGGTTGTCCACATACATAGTAGTCACATCCAGACGCGGATCTGAAAGGAAATGCAGATAGTCGTATGCGTATTTGCCGTTGAGCAGCAGGGAATACCACGAAGTGAAATCCTTCTTGAAAGAGCCCTGTACGAAAAGATTGTCATCCCACTGCCGGTCCTGATTCTTGACTTCTCCTTTGACTTCTCTAACTACGGCTCCGGGATAGCCGCGTTCGGAGTCGTAGAAATAGGCCTTGGCTTTCCACCAGCCGTTCTCGATGTCTCCGAAGAGGGCCACCTCGGCCCGGGTCATGCGGATATCCCCGTTCTGCCTGATACCTGTCGTGTCGTAACCGTTCTGCCTGATACCTGTCGTGTCGTAACCGTTCTGCTTGGCATACGTGAACTTATACCGGCCCGAGGTATAGAGGAACTCCGTACTGGCCGAGAGCGATACACGGTCCGATATCCTGTGCTCCCATAGCACTGACGGATTGACAGTTGCAAAAGAGCCGCCCTTTAGGCCGAAGTTCCAGTTGTTGCGCTTGCCGTCCTCGAAGCGGGGCCTCTTGGTCTGCAAATAGACCGCCGTCGCCGAGGCGTAGTCCTTGGCTGACTGGAGTGTCGAGCTTTTCTGACCGTTGTACAGTGATACTGACTCCATATTGTCTAAGGAGAACCGCCCCAGGTCCACTATTCCGTTCTGCGCATTGCCCAGCTCCACACCGTCGTAGAACACTCCCACATGCTGGCTGCCTAGGCTGCGGACATTTATCGTCTTGAGCCCGCCGATACCGCCGTAGTCCTTGATCTGTACCCCGGAAAAATACCTGATCGCATCGGCTATGGAATGTGTGCCCAGAGTGCGCAGCTTCTCTCCCGAGAGCATCTGCACCGGCACTATCTCCTGCGAGGTGCGGGTCGCCACCACCATCAGTTCGTCCAGAGCATAGACAGTATCCGCTTCGGGAATCGTATCTAACGCACATTCAGGCATATCGTATATGGCAGCAGCCTGTACTCTCTCAGCCGGGCACACCTGCGCTCCGTACGCTACAGGACCGGCCAACGACAGAAATACCGTCAGGGCCGACACCGTCAGCACTAAGGAAAACATCATTCTATCTATGAATCGCACTGCCATATTCTTTTCCTAAAATGGACAGCAGCTTGAAGGGCAGAAACGCCGCGAAGACCTCTAGAGTCCGGAGCCTAAACACCCGTAGGCCGCTGATCCGTGTGCAAGGCAGGTCTTCTGACTTGTTCCGCTCCGGACGCCTTCCCGAATCCCGGCAGACGGTCTATCTCCCAGGGCATCAGTGGCAAAAGTGCCGGAACATCATTGGAACTCACAGCAGCGGGAACTGTCCGGGACTCTCACCCGGTTCCCTTTTAATCCTATACGGAACCGTTGCGACCGCAAATATATGCATTTTTCAATATCCATACAATATCCGTCTGCAACCACTCCGGCGGGACGGCAGTATTGATTGTAGCGGGGCAAGCTTGCAAGTCCGTATATCGCTGACTGTCTTTTAGTTAGTTTAGCAACATATCCTTTTCCCATAACTCAGTCAGAAAAGATGACCGCCGGTAAAGGCAATGAGGTCAGCGGGAGAGATTTTGAGCTGGAGACCGCGTATACCCGCACTGACATAGACATACGGCAAGTCTGCGATTGAGGCCTGGTAATAGGTGGGAAACGGCTTTTTCATACCGACCGGAGAACAGCCGCCGCGTATGTAGCCGGTCAAAGGCAGGAGTTCCTTGACATGAATCAGTTCGGCCCGCTTATTGCCGGAGATACGGGCTGCTTCCTTGAGGTCTATCTCACTGTCTCCACGCACCACACACACGAAGTATCCGTTACGGTCACCGCGCAGGACAATAGTCTTATAGACATAGGCAATATCTTCACCCAACTTTGCTGCCACCTCATCAGCCGACAGGTGATTCTCATCCACCTCATAGGGTATCAGTTCATAATGAATTCCGGCCTGATCCAGCAGGCGGGCGGCATTGGTTTTTCTCGCACTCTCTGACTTTTTCATATCTCACTGATTTTCCCTGCAAAGGTACACTATTCACACCGAATACCCTTACCACTTCCGTAAAAACTTCACGCCACCATCAAGATTTTCCGAGAGGGTGAATGCAGACAGAGTATGGCCGTAAGTTCCCGATGTCCGCTTACTAAATACTTACCCAGTCAATGTGGATGCCGCGGCGTTCCATACCCCGGAACCAGGTCATTTGCCGCTTGGCGAACTGATGAATGGCTATAGCCAGACGGGCCCGCATCTCGTCGTAGCTCATCTGCCCTGTAAGATACAGGGTCACGAACTTATATTCAAGACCGTAATAGATAAGATCATCGGGTGAGAGACCGCTGTCGAGCAGACGGCGCACCTCATCCACCATTCCTTCCTTAAGCCTGGCATCCAGACGGCGGTCAATACGGGCATTGCGTTCATCCCGGCTGACAGACAGACCTATATAATGCACCTCGTCCGGAGCGAACTCCACCATGCTCTTGCCGAACACTCCGGTATCCTCAGGATGCTCCTTTTGATACACGGCTATCTCTATGGCCCGTATGAGCCGCTTGCGCGTATCGTAGTCCGTCGTGTTGTGCGGAGTCGTCAGGGACTTGAGCATATCTATCAGATATTCGTCGGAGTGCTGCTCCAACTCGGCGCGGAGAGCCGGATTGGAAGGCACCTCGGGAATGGCGTAATTGCGGGTCACAGACTCGATGTACAGACCCGAGCCTCCGCAGAGTATGACCGGACGGCCACGGGACACGATGTCATTGTACGCAGCCGCAAAATCTCTCTGGTAACGGAAGATATCGTAGCGCACCCCGGCATCCACGATGTCTATCAGATGATAGGGCACCGGCGTCCCCTCGTACACATATTCTCCGAGGTCCTTCCCGGTACCGATATCCATTCCGCGGTATATCTGCCGTGAATCAGCCGAGATAATCTCAGCTCCTGTCTTTCCGGCCAACTGCACCGCATAGCGGGTCTTGCCCGAAGCCGTAGGCCCCAGGACTACTGTAAGCCTGTATTTTTCCACATCGTTCATATTCACTGTTGTTCTCGTTTCAACCTGTACTCCTTAGGAGACATACCGGTATTGCGCTTGAAGAAACGGCTCATGGAAGTATGCTCGGGAAAATTAAAATACTCGGCTATTTCACTTACGGTAAGCATAGGGTTGTCCAGCTGCACCTTTATCTCCGCTGTCAGCTGAGCGTCTATCAGCTGCTTGGGTGTCTTCCCGTCAAAATTCTCAGCTACTATTCCGTTCAGATACCTGGGCGATATTCCGAGTTTGCCGGCATAAAACGGCAGCATATGCTCTTTCGCGCTGTTCTCCCTGACAAGCCGCACAAACTGGTGGCTTATAAGGCTCTTACGTTCATTTCTCCGGGCCTCGGCCATACGCTTGAGCGGGATGGAGCTGTGCAGGCACATAAGCATACTCTGGAGAAAATTCTGTTCTATGTACTTGCGGAAGCGGGGCATCGGACGGGAAAACAGCATCGCCGCCATATCCATCCACAACATGACTCCTTTCCATTCATCAGGTTCAGCTCCAGCATCCAGATGGTCAAAATAAGGATATTCGTGCAGATAATTGAGGAAATCCGTATCCAGCGGGATCAATACTTTCATCATCAGGTCTTTCGGATACAGCAGCATCCTGACCCTGAAGTCCGGTGACGGCTCCACCACCTGCACAAGACCGCCGCCGAGCAGAAACAGGCCGGTCCCCCTCCGCATACTGTAACTCTGTATCCCGGTAGATATCACGGCACTGCCATGAGTACACACGATCTGGATATGACAACCGAAACGGCAGGGATTGCGCACCAGTTCCGCCATATCCGTCTCTCCGTATTGTATTTCAGGAGTATCTGAATAAAATGATTTCCTCATCAGTCAAAACTTTTCACAATCTGGTTTACTGCAAACATTCACAGATAACCTTATATTAAATCCGGATGATGGTAGCGGCCCTGGCCCTGAGTAATACCGCCGTAATCAATCGCACGTACAGGGCACCGGTTGATGCAGGCCGTACACTGCACGCAGCCGCGTCCCCACTCCGGCCTCCCGTCCTTCATCGTCACCGTGCCGGTCGGACAGACGCGCTCACACAGACCGCAGCCGATACAGGCCTCGTTGACACGGAACTTAGTCCGGCTGTCAGGCCCGGCCAGAAAACGGCGGAAAAGCGGACTGATCAGTCTGCTTTTCAACCAGGGCTGAGTGCCCACGGTCAGATGGACACCCGTATCGCCATTCCGTATGGCTGCAGCCACAGCGTCCACCGCAGCCGGAGCCGCTGCCAGCTTGACCTCACGCACATCGTCGGGATCCACTCCGAAACCCTTCATCAGTATGTAGTTGTTCGGCATCCGCACCGACCAGCAGCCGGTAAGGGGCAGATGACGCTTTCTCAAAGCCTCTCCGAGTATCCGGTCCGTCCAGCCGCAGGTATCTCCGCAGGTGCAGACGGCATAGACTTTCTGACCGGCATAATCCCGTACACTCAGACGGGACACGAAGCGCAGCATCATCTCCGCAGGTCCCCACGAGTGCACCGGAAAGACCAGTATCAACGGCTCGCCCTGACGCAGGGCATATTCGCACACCGCATCACCGGCATGTCTTCTGAGTTCATCCGCCACAGACACAGGCTTTGCCTGACCCAGGGCCTGGGAAAGCCGCCCGGCAACCCAAAGAGAATTGCCTGTTCCTGAAAAATATAGAATCATACCCGGAAATTATATAAGGCAAACAACACATTGACCAGATTACAGAAGACCATCTTGGCATTGACATTGGACTCCACCGCCGTCCTGGCTCCCTCAAAAGCCGCAAAGGCCTTCTCATAGAAACTCTCCGGCAAAGCTGACGAGAAACGCATGACAGCGTCTTTCTCAGAAGGGAGTACGTCGGCAATAGAGCCCAGTCCGCGGCGGTGCATCATAGCCTTGCGCAAAAACACCTCCGAATACAGACAGAAGTCCTTCTGCCGCTCCCGGCCCAGAGCCAGCACGGCGTCATTGCCCTCCAGCAGAGCCGGAAGATCCTTCCCGACCACACTTTCCAGCATCGATGTCAGCAAAGGCAGATAGGCCTCCGATGCGGAACTGCCCTGTATCATATTGAGAGCCAGCCCAGGACTGCCTCCGCTGGTCCTGGCATACAACACGGCCTCATCAGGCGTCACTCCGGTCCTGACGGACAGAAACGGAGCCAGTTCCCCTTGGGAGACAGGATAAAGCCGTATCATCTGGGAACGGGAACGTATCGTGGAGATTATCCGCTCAGGCGCATGAGTCACGAATATGAAATAGGTATCCGGGGACGGCTCCTCGACTATCTTCAGCAGCCTGTTCGCCGCCTCGACGTTCATCCTCTCCGGCAGCCACACAAGCATGAACTTGCTGTAGCCCTCGTATGACTTAAGGCTCAGCGAGTCCAGTATTTCCTTGGCCTCCGCCACGCTTATCACGCCCACCTTGTCGGCTATGCCTATCCGCTCGTAAAGGTCCGGTTCCGTAAAATAAGGATTGGCCTTGTAGAGTTCCCGCCACTGCTGCATGAAAGAGCCGCTGAGCGGCTTGCCCGAGCCGGACTTTGAAGCCGAGTTGACCGGAAAGGCAAAATGAATATCGGGATGCATCATCTCCGATACCCTGCGGCAGGAAGGACATACTCCGCAGGAATCCTCCCCGGCTTTCCGGTTACGGCACATCATGTACTGAATCAAGGCCATGGCCAAAGGCAGGGCACCGTATCCGTCTTTCTCCACAAACATGAGGGAATGTCCGGTACGTCCGCTGTCCACCATATTGATCAGACGGGACTTAAGTTCTCCGTTTCCTAATACTTCTTTAAATTGCATATCCAGATTCAAAGATAAATAATTATCTTTGTAATTTATCTACAATATGGAAGAAAAAAACACAATATACGACTGTTCCAGGGGTTGTCTCACGGAGAGAGCCGAGAACGGAGAACTTATCTGCAATTACAGCCGGGGCTGCTGCAAGCTGGCCGACTTCGACTGGCTGGAGGGCATATCCGACCCGAAATTCAGCAACATATACGAAGTACGTTTCAAGAACACCCGAAAGGGATTCTATGAGAACACATCCCACCTGCTTCTGAAAGCCGGCGACCTTGTCGTAGTAGAGGCTGCTACCGGACATGACGTGGGCATCATAACCCTGAGCGGCCCCGTGGTCGGCAGACAGATGGCCCGGAATCATTTTGACATGGAGACCAAGGAGCTCAAGAAAATATACCGGAAGGCCCGCCCGCTGGATCTGGAGAAATGGCAGGAAGCCATAGCCCGGGAGAACAGCACCATGATAAGGGCCAGACAGATCGCCGCCGACCTCGGACTGGATATGAAGATAGGCGACGTGGAGTTCCAGGGAGACGGGACAAAGGCTATCTTCTACTATATCGCTGACGAGAGGGTGGATTTCCGCCAGCTCATCAAGGTATTCGCCGAGGAGTTCCGCATCAGGATAGAGATGAAGCAGATAGGTGCCCGTCAGGAGGCCGGCCTCATAGGCGGTCTGGGAGTCTGCGGAAGGGCACTGTGCTGCGCCAAGTTCATCACCAACTTCCAGTCCATATCCACTCAGGCCGCCCGCTGCCAGGATCTGTCGCTGAACCCGCAGAAACTCGCCGGCCAGTGCGGCAAACTCAAGTGCTGCATCAATTACGAGGTGCCTGTATACGTGGACGCTCACAACCGCATACCGCAGGTCAACGCTCCGCTGGAATTCATGGACGGACAGGCATGGCTGGTCAAGACCGATGTACTGAAAGGCATCATGTGGTTCTCCTACGAGCAGGGCAATGCCTCAAAGGTCTCTCCTCTGACAGTTGAAGAAGTGCGCAGGATCAAGGCTGCCAATCAGAAAGGCAGCAAGCCGGCGACGATGCTGAAAGACACGGATGAGAGTGAGGCCATAGACTTCGTGTCCTCCATAGGCGACGACAGCATTGACCGCTTCGACAAAAAGAAGAAAAGGAAAAAGAAAAAAAGACCGGTCCGCAATACCGGTGACAAGGAAAAGCCCAACGGTAATAAAAAACCTGAACGGAAATGAACTTGCGTACCGTAACGGCACTTCTGACGGTCACGGCCTGCATGATAATGGTCTCATGTTCCGGCAAGGGACGCAGCGATGATCAGGATTTCTATTTCACTACCATGAAGACCGGCGGGGAAGACCAAGTCTCCTTTGACATCGACCTGAGCGATACCACGCGCGTATACGCCATCAGCCTGGTCTCCAGATTCAAGAAAGACGCAGAATGCAGGAACGTGACATTCACCGTCAGCCTGACATCTCCGTCAGGACAGTCAGGTTCAGAGAGGGTCACACTTCCCTCTGACTACCGCACTGTCAAGGACTATATCAATAACAATCCTGAGGACGGCAGGATACAAGCCGCCTCTGCACCCGGATATTACGACATCACCTGGCTGTACCGCAGCAATATCCGGCCTCAGGAATATGGAGAATGGACAATGACTGTATCAGCTGTTCCGGAAGCCGGCACCGGAATCATCGGAATAGGAGTCATCATCAATAAGATACCGCTGGCAGGACAATAAACTTATGGGCAAGGACAAAATACGCAAATTCAAGGAAAACGAGACTTTCAGATGCCTCATCCAGCCCCCGATGGACGAGGTGCTGGGCAAGGAGCATCCGCTGAAAGGCAACTGGGACAAAGAGGTATTTCACAACGGCAACCCGATAGTGCTGGAGCTGGGCTGCGGCAAGGGAGAGTACACCATCGCCCTGGCTGAGCGGTTCCCGGAGAAGAACTTCATCGGTGTGGACATCAAGGGTGCCAGGCTATGGAAAGGAGCGAAATACGCCCACGAGCACAATATGCCGAATGTGGCGTTTCTCCGTACACGGATAGACTTCATCGACTCGCTTTTCGGGCCGGACGAGGTGTCGGAGATATGGCTGACCTTCTCGGACCCCCAGCCCAAGAAACCCAACAAGAGACTTTCCAGTCCCATATTCCTGGAGCGGTACTCTCATTTCCTTAAAAAGGACGGCATAATGCACCTTAAGACCGACAGCCAGCTCCTGCACGAATCCACTCTGGAAGTCATAAAAGAGGGCGGTCACATCCTGCTGGAAGCCGACAATGACATCTACGGCTCCGGCCTGGCCGAGAGAGAGCCGCTGCTGTCCATCAAGACATTCTACGAGTCGATGTTCCTTGCCGAAGGCAAGCCGATCACATATGTAAGGTGGAGACTATAGGCCGCCGACGTAAGCGGCTATGGACATGAGGCCGTCCCTGCACTGGGAGGGCTTAAGCACTTTCAGATATTCCTGAGCCTTGAGAGCATAGTCCCGCAGCACTCCACGGGCCGAGTCAAGTCCGCCGTGAGAGAGGACAAAACTGCGTATCTCTGCGGCGACTTCCCTGTCCTGCTCCACTCTGGACGGATCACAGGTAATGTCACCCATACGGCGGCGGATACGCTCTTCCTCTTCCGGAGCGTTACGCATGGCACAGAGCAGAGGCATGGTGATCTTGCGTTCCATGATATCGCAGTCGCTGTCCTTGCCGGTCTCGGACGTAGGACGGTAATCGAGGATATCGTCCCTTATCTGGAAACTGCATCCCAACCAGTAAGCGTACTGCTCCATGGCAGACACAACCTCGTCAGAGGCTCCGGACACTATGGCCGGTCCCTTGACAGAGGCGATGAACAAGGACGCTGTCTTGCGCCGGATGACCTGAATATAATCGTCCTCCGTCGTCCTCAGGCTGTCCGCCAGCTCCATCTGGATGATCTCGCCTTCGGAGAGCTCCTCCAGGGACTTGGAATAGATACTCAGCACTTCATAAGGACAGCCGTATGCGATAAGTAAGTGAATGGCCCTGGTCAGCCAGTAATCCCCCATAAGCAGAGACGCCCCGGAAGAAAAGAGTTTCCTGACCGTCAGCTGCCCTCTGCGGTGGTCACTGCCGTCCACCACATCGTCGTGCAGAAGAGTTGCCGTGTGTATCAGCTCGGACACAGCCGCACAGGCCACGGCTTTCGGATTAATGAAACCGCTGCAGGCCTTCGCGGTTACGAGGGCCAGCAGCGGTCTGAGTTTCTTGCCCGAATTCCCGAGCAGATAGCCGTTGATACGGTTCAGGAGGTCACTGCGGGAGGTAAGCGAGTCAGCCATAAGCCTCTCGAATCCTTCCCATTCCGTGGCTACCGCACTTCTGAGTTCTTCGGTCAGTGTCATCTGCTAAAAGAAGAATGCCAATGAAAGCTCACCTCCGTTGAACTTCTTGTCTTTCAATTCACCGAAATGAGGAAGATCCATCTCACTGTTCTCCTTGATAACAGTATTGAGATCCCAATTCCACTTGAAAGACACCTGGAAACGCCAGATATAGACTCCCGCTCCTATACCGACTCCGTACTGAAGGCGGTTGATAAACTTCTCTTCTATATCGAGCATCCCTGTTCCTTCACTGAACAGAACACCTCCAATATAAGGAGAGAACACCACATACGGTTTAACTACCCCTAATAAGCGGATGCCCCACTGTATATTGACAGGAAGCCTGAGCGAACCTGTCTTAAGAGATGCGGGGACACCGTCTTTCTTAACACCTGACTGCACATAAAGCAACTCAGGATTGAGTTCAAAACCGAGAGGCAGGTTGAAATTGAACACCAGACCGGCATTGAATCCGGTATACGTCTTCAGAAAGCCGTCCTGTCCCATATCCTTAATGCCGCTCATATTGGAGAAATTGAGACCGCCTCTTACTCCGAGATTGAAAAAATCCTCTCCCGGCTGGGCCTTTACCGGCATCAAGGCCACAACAAAGGCCATTGATAAAACTGCAAAAATCTTTTTCATAACTTTACTTTTTTGTGTGTTACATATTCTCCACCTCATTCATCTTGGCAACGATAGAGGCTTTTGTAGTAGAACCTACAAGCTTGGCCTTCATCTCACCGCCCTTGAAGAAAAGCAGGGTCGGGATGTTGCGGATACCGAACTTCATGGGAACATCAGTAGCCTCGTCCACATTGCACTTTGCGATGAGCCATTTGCCCTCATACTCACCTGCAAGTTCTTCCACGATGGGAGATATCATACGGCAGGGGCCGCACCATGTTGCCCAGAAATCCAGAAGTACGGGAACCTGAGAGTTCACTACGAGTTCTTCGAAATTAGAATCATTAATCGCTAACATAATTTTAAAATTTTATTGTTGTTTATATTACTTGATAATTGTTCTCAGAAGAAAAATACCAGATTGACCTCCAGACCGCGGTAGTTGCCCATACGTACCGGTCCCTCGGCGTCAATGCTGTCTGTATCGCGTGCCAACTGGCCTATGTTCCAGTTGTACTTGACCTGCAGCTGGAATTTCCAGAAATCCACACCGCCTCCGATGCCTATACCATACTCGAAGCGGTTGGTATTGTCCCAGGAAACTATCCCGGGCTCCTTATACACCGCATATCCGATATAAGGGGATACCATCAGATAAGGACGGAGCAGTATTAAATCCAGACCAAACTGGAAATTGACCGGAACTTCTATATAGTCCGTTCTGAACCGGGCATTCTCAGAACCGCCCTCAAGATTTTTCCCTCTGTACATCGTACCTTTTGAGACATAGTTGAGCTCCGGCTGTATCGTCATCCCCCTCAGCGGCATGTCGAAACTGAATGCCACGCCGGCGGTAAAGCCCGTGTAGTTGCTCACCGATTCGGATATATATCCCAGTTCAAAGCGGCTCATGGATATGAAGTCTATACCGCCCTTGACTCCGACCTTGAAGAAAGACGAGGCATAGGACCTGTCCTTATTGCCGTCTCCTTTTCCGTCCTGGGCCGATGCAGGCACCGGTCCTGCGACTGCCAGCATAAGAACTGCTGCGGAAAATATTTCTGCAAAACGTTTCATCTTGCGAAGATACTAAATTTATCGTTTATTGTGTATCAAATTGGCCAGTCCGCCCTCGGATGTCTCCTTATAAAGGCTGGGCAGGTCGTGACCGGTCTGCTTCATCGCCTCTATTACTGCGTCAAACGGCACAATGTGACTCCCGTCCGACATCAGCGCGTACTGAGCCGCATCCATCGCCCTCGCAGCTGCTATCGCATTGCGTTCTATACAGGGTATCTGCACCAGACCGCAGACAGGATCGCAGGTCAGTCCGAGGCAATGCTCCATACCCATCGAGGCCGCGCACTCTATCTGGGGAGGAGTCCCGCCGAGAATCCTCGTCGCAGCCGCACAGGCCATGGCACAGGCCGTGCCGACCTCTCCCTGACAACCCACTTCCGCACCCGATATCGAGGCATTCTCCTTGATGAGGGCCCCGACCAGTCCCGCCGTCGCCATCGCATTGACTATCTTGTTCTCCGTAACTCCATACGAGGTATGGAAGAGATACAGCACCGCCGGCAGCACACCGCAGGAGCCGCATGTCGGAGCCGTGACTATAGTACCGCCGGAGGCATTCTCCTCCGAGACGGCCAACGCGTATGCGAACAGCAGTCCGCGCCGCTGCATGGAACTGTTGTAGCTCTTGGCGTGCTGATAATAGGCATAGGCCTTGCGGCGCACGTTAAGTCCACCGGGCAGTACGCCCTCATGATCCAAGCCGCGGGCTATGGAGTCCTTCATGACCCCCCAGCGCTCAGCCAGATAGTCCCAGATGTCCGGATCCTCGTATTTCGCCACATACTCCCAGAAATAGGAATTGTTCTCATTGCACCAGCCCAGGATATCCTTCATCTTGCTGAACGGATAGACATCCTTATGCGCATCCCGCCGGCCGGTCTCGCTGATATCGCCGCCGCCCACACTGAAATAGGTCTTATCGCACAGCATTTCGCCCTGCGCATTGTAAGCCTTGAAATTCATACCGTTGGGATGCTGGGGCAGGAACTCCTTGGGCTTCCAGACTATCTCTATGCCCGTATCTGAGCCTCCTGTCAGGGCCTCCTTCAACGCCACATCGGTCAAGTGCCCCTTGCCGGTGGCCGCCAGACTTCCGTACAGGGTAACGACAAACGAAGATGCCCCGGGGCACAGGCCCTTGAACATCTCCGCCGCTTTCTTGGGGCCCATCGTATGACTGCTCGACGGTCCCTTGCCTATCTTGTATATCTCCTTAATGCTCTCCATCGCAGTATGTGCAGTAACTCAAATGAAGGCACAAAGATATACAAAATCAAAAATTGTATTTAAAAAATCAGACTGTCTGCTCGATATTCCAGACGAAGGCCCGCACGCCCACCTCGCGGTTGCGGTTGTCGAGCTTGCGGACGGTCTGAAGGAGCTCGTCCACCCTGTCATCCTCCACGACGGTCATCATGGCGGAGTTCATCTCCGGCCAGGTGTGGGTGCCGCGGCGGGGCTCACCGTCCCGGCTGCCGCGTCCCTGCACCTGCTCGAAGAAAGTGAAGCCACGGATACCCAGCTCGTCGAGCATGTACTCCACCCTCTCTGTATTGGCCTGGTTATATACGATAAACACACATTTCATACTTCATTCCTCCTTCTTTACTGATTAAGTTCCCTGCTCCGGCGCAACTCGGGATCATCTCCTTCGGGGTTGGGCGAGAGCTGCATGAATATGAACTGGGCACGGGTCTTCTTGTCCTTATTCCTCTCACCGTGACGCGAGAGAAGGGCGTAGAAGACAGGCACCACCACGAGGGTCACGACCGTGGACACCAGCAGACCGCCGATGACCACGATACCCATGGGCTTCCACATCTCGGCACCCTCGCCGTTGCTCATGGCCATAGGCAGCATACCGAGGAAGGTAGTGATGGCCGTCATCAGCACAGGACGCAGACGGGAGGCTCCGGAGAGGGCGATGGCCTCGTTGAGCTCGTATCCGCGGTCGCGCATCAGGTTGGTGTAGTCCACCAGCACGATGGCGTTCTTGGTGGCGATACCCACCAGCATGATGAATCCGAGCGAGCCGATCATATCGAGGGTAGTACCGGTAATCCACAGGGCCAGCACCACGCCGGAGAGGGCGAAAGGCACGGCTGTCATAATCATCACCGGCTTGACAAAGGATTCGAACTGAGATGCCAGCACGATATATATCAGCATAATGATCAAGGCCAACAACAGCAGCAGATCCTGGAAGGTGTCCTGCTGATCCTCGTAATTACCGGCCAGACGGACAGTGATGCCGCTCGGCACGCCCATCTGATCGATGGTCTGCTGGATACCGGCAGCCAGCTCTCCAAGGGATGTCTCATAAGGAGTCACCGATACCGTGACTACCCTCTGACGGCTCTTGCGCTCAATGGTAGGCGGTGCGAAATACTCCTCTATCCTGCCGAGCTCCTTTATCTTGATCATGGAGCCGGTCGCGGTAGGAATAGTCATGTTCTCGATGTCAGAGATGGAGTTGCGGTCCTCCTCCTGCAGGCGCACCACTATGTCGTACTCGTCTCCGTCCTCCTTGAGGTAGCCCGAGGCCATACCGTTCACGCGATTGCGCACGTAAGTTGAGACTGTCGAGGAGTTGAGGCCGTGGTAGGCCAGTTTCTCCTTGTCGAGGTTGATCTTTATCTCCGGACGGTCCTTCTCGCGGCTGATGTCGATGTCGCGGGCCCCGTAGACATTGTCCCTTATGGCAGCCCTTACCTCCTGGGCAAAGGCATTGGTCTCATCGAAGCTGTAGCCGTAAATCTCCACATCGACAGTGGACGAAGCCCCGCCCATGAAGCTGGAGACACCGCACTGGTAGTCGATAATCTCAGGATAGGAGGCCAGTTCCTGACGCAGCACCTCAGCTATCTCGAAGATGGAGCGGTCACGCTCGTTCTTCTTGTTGCAGACCACGGTCATGGACATGGTGTTGTTCATGGTGGTGGAGAACATGGCCGAGACACCGTCGTCGTCCGTGGTACCGGCAGATGTCGATATCAGCTCTATCTCGGGCACCAGCTCGTAGAAACGGCTCTCGATGTAGCGGGCCATCTTGGCGGTCTCCTCGATACGGTAGCCGGTGGCCAGCTCTATGTCCACTGTCAGACGGCCGTTGTCGGTCTCCTGGATGAAGTCCGTACCGACCTTGCCCATGAGGAACGGCATGATGGAGGCTATGAAGAACAGCGATATCGCAACCAGAGTCCAGGCCTTGTGCCGCAGGCAGAAGCGCAGCAGACGGGCGTAGGCCTTGTCCAGACGGTCCAGCAGGGGAATGACATACCGCTGATACCAGTTGCGCTTGGGCGGGATGTTCTCGATCACTCCGCGCTCGTTGACACGCACGGGACGGGCCTTGAGCAGCTTCGAGCAGAGCATGGGAGTCAGTGAAATGGCCACTACGGTAGAGGTACATACCATGATGGTCACCAGCCAGCCGAGCTCCTTGAACATGATGCCGGCCATACCGGTAAGCATTGTAAGCGGCACGAACACCACCACTATCACCAGGGTCGTGGCGATGACCGACACCCACACCTCGTTGGTCGCATAGATGGACGCTTCCCTCGGTGACGAGCCCCTCTCAATATGCTTGGTGATGTTCTCCAGCACCACTATGGCATCGTCCACCACCATACCGATGGCCACGGTCAGGGAACTGAGCGATATGATGTTCAGCGAGCTGTCCGCCAGCATCAGGTAGATGAAGGCCACTATCAGGGATATGGGGATCGTCAGGGAAATAATCAGGGTCGAACGCCACTCTCCCAGGAAGAAGAGCACCACGAGCACCACGAAGAGCAGAGCGTACAGAATCGACTCCTCCAGAGAGTTGATGGAGTTGACGATATCCTCCGACGAGTCGTAGATTACCTCTATCTTGATATCGTTGGGCAGAGTCCGCTCGATACGGGCCATCTCCTCCTCCAGATCCTCGCAGATCTGTACTGTATTGGCTCCTGTCTGCTTGGTAACCATCAGGCGGACGCTCTCACGGCCGTTGGTCTTCTCGTCGAGGCTCAGGTCCTTGATCGTGTCGCGCACTGTGGCAAGGTCGCGTACGAAGACCTGCCGGCCCTCGGGAGTCACCGTCACCACGATGTCGTTGATCTCGGAGCTCTCGACATACTCGCTGCGCACCTCCAGCTGATACTGCTCCTTGTTCATCTTGACGGTACCGGAGGAGAGGTTCAGATTGTTGGCGGCTATCGCGCTGCCGACAGTCTCCAGCGGAAGACCGTAGGCATCCAGCTTCTGCTGGTCGATGTCCACGTACACATAACGCTCCGGGGAGCCGGAAAGGGTAAGGTTTCCGATACCGTTCACCATGCTCAACTGCGGGATAATCTCGTCGTTGAGCAGTTTGTCCAGACCTGGATAGCTCTCGTCCGCAGTAATCGAATACTGGAGGATAGGCATGGAGCTGGTGCTGAACTTGAAGATGAAAGGATTGGTGCAGCCGTCGGGCAGCTCGTCCTTCACCATGTCTATATATGACCGGACGTCGTTGATAATCTCGTCCAGGTCCGTACCCCACTCCAACTCCAGAAGCACCACGGAAATATTGTCCTTGGTAGTGGAGGTTATCTCCTTCAGGTAGTCTACGGAGTTGAGGTTGTTCTCTATGATCTTGGTGACATTGGTCTCTATCTCGGACGCGCTGGCTCCCGGATAGACAGTAAGCACGGAGATGTAGGGCGGATCCATCTCCGGGAACTGGTCGATAGGCAGTCTCAGAAATGAGAATATGCCTATCACTATCACGGCGACGAACACCAGAAGGGTCGTCACCGGACGGTTGATCGCTGATTTGTAGATACTCATCGCAGGCGGGGATTATTTTACAACATTCAGTCTGACTCCGTCCACGAGCTTGGCCTGACCGGTGGTGACTATCGGGTCGCCCACTTTAAGGCTGTCGCTGGATATCTCTATGGTCTGGTCGTGACGCTCGCCGATCTCCACGAAGACCCTCTTGGCGACTCCACCGTCGTCCACAAATACGTACCGGTTGTTGGAGCCTATAAGTCTGAGCACCGACTGATAGGGCACCACCAGAGCCTCAGTCCGGCCCAGGTCGAGCACCGTACTCACATACATACCAGGACGTATCAACTCGCTGCGGTTGGGAATCCTCAGCTTGAGGGTAAATGTATGCGAGGCCGGGTCAATGGTCGGATATACTATCTCTATCGTAGCCGGGAACACCTTGTCGGGATAGATGTCGGAGTAGACATTGACCTTCATGCCCTTCTTGACCAGGGGAAAATAAGTCTCGGGGACATTGACATAGGCTTTCAGTTCATTAATCTGGGTCAGACGGAGAATGGGCTGCGCTCCGGCGTACAGCTCCCCGTCCTCGTAGCTCTTGGCCGAGATGACTCCGTCGTACTGGGCGAGCACAAATGTGTTCTCCTCCAGAAAGCGCAGGGACTCGGCGGTCTGGTCGAAGCTCAGTTTGGTCTGGTCGTATGTCTGCTGCGAGATGGCCTCGCTTTCCAGCAGCATCCGGACGCGGTTCATCTCTATCTGCAGATTGGCGTATGCCAGACGGGTGGTATTGAGCTGGTTCTGGTCCATCCGCACCAGAGTGTCGCCCTTACGGACCCTGTCGCCCACCTCCACGTATATTTTCTCAATAATACCCGTAAGCGAGGGCGAGATGTTCATCTCCTCGTAACCCTGAAGGGTCGTCGAAAGCTCAATCTGCCGCGACACCTCCTGATAGGCCAGCGGAGTGGTACGCACCTGCTCCACCCTGTCCTGGGAGACTTCCTCAGTGTTGGCTCCGCAGCCGCTCAGCAGCGCGGCGGCGGTGATAATTGCGATTGCCTTTATTTTCATATCCATAATTTATTTCTGTTCCTGTATTGATTGTCCGTAAGTATTCTTGTTGAGAAGCTTCTCCAGCTCGATCTGGGCCGTCACGTAGTCCAGGGCGGCCTGCACATAGGTGCTCTGGGCAGTGATGAGGGTTGTGGCGGCGTTGGTCACGTCCAGACTGGAAGCGTGACCGAACTCGTATTTCTTGCCGATATTATCAAATACGGCCTGGGAGACCTCTACGTTCTTCACCTGTGTCTGATAACGCTCGTATGCGGAGGAGAGGTTGTACTTGAGCTGACGGTGCTGGATGTTCAGGGCCATCTTGGTGTTCTCCAAGGTGTTGAGCTGCTTCTGATAATCCAGTTTGGCCTTCTGGAAAGAAGTATAGTTGCGGCCCGAGGAGAATATGGGGATGGACAGAGTAAGGCCGATCATGTTCGGGGGAGTCATGTTCATGGTCATCTCGTCGGAGAAATACTTCCTGCCCGTGTACTGGTAGAATGCGCTCAAGGTAGGTCCGTAGGCCCATCCCGCAAGGTTTTTCTGCTTCCTGTACAGCTCGGTGCTCTGCAGGGCCAGCTGATAGGAGAAATTGTTCTCCAGGATAAAATCATCATAGAGCAGGTCCAGCGAATGTTCCACGTCCATCAGATCGTCCAGGGTCTGGGTCAGGACTATCTCCTTGTCGAAACCGACGTTCATCTGCAGGCGCATGGAGTTGTAGATCATCTCCAGTCCGCGCTCGGCCTCGTTGATGGAAGTTTCCAGAGTGGAGACCTGTACCAGAATCTGGTCTGCGTCCACCTGCTCGGCCACTCCTGCGTCCACCGACTTCTGGGACAGCTCGTGCAGCTTGCGCACGGTACCGAGGTTGCGCCGGAGCAGTTCCACCGTCTGCGTACTGACCAAAGCGGAAAAATACAGCAGCCGCACCTGCTCGGCCACCTCCTGCTGCGACTGACGGTGCGAGACATCCGCCATCTCTATGGACAGCTTGCCGATGAGCGCGCTTATGATCTGGGCTCCGCTCACCGACATGGCGGCATTGACACCTATTGAACCGTAAGGCGGCATGGCTATAGCCAGTCCGGTCTCACCGAACTCCATCTCATATCCCATGTAGTTGGAATAGTCCAACGTTCCATTAACTTGCGGAAGCATGGTCGCAATCGCTCCCCAGCGGTCGGCCTCGGCCTGACGCACGGCCAGCGACGAGTTCTGCAGATCCCAGTTGTGCTCCAGCGCGTAAGTCATCGCCTCGTCCAGCGTGAAATACATCACCGAGGTATCCGCATCCGGCACTGACGGAGCCTGAGCGGCAGCCTTAAACGGAACAGCCCCGGCAATCAGGAAGAGAGCCGAGGCACAGCATACAACTACCGCTGTTTCTAATTGTTTTCTCATTATCGTAACAGTGATTTATTATTTTTCAGATATTCGTCAATATACTCCCGGCCCTTCTCCGTCGCAATACCTCTTATAAGGAAAAGCATCAGGCAGTCCGAGCCACGGTCGTGCTTGATCTCCAGATAATTGCGCACCGCCCTGTCCGTAACCGCCACAGAAAGCTCGAAGAGCTGCAGGGACAACTGATGCGCGTCCAGGATATCCGTTATGAACAGATCCTCCTTCTGCCCCTGCCTAATTACTCTCTCCAGCAGCTCGCAGTGCCATCTGTTCACATCCTGCACCACATTCATGAACACCTCCGGATAATACCGCTTGACCTCCGTAAAGAAGTCATAATAGAAACTCATGCGCTTCTCGTCCTTGTTCTCCAGCGAGCGCATGAACCACTCGAGAACATTGTCCGCCCCTGCGAGTTCCTCTTCCATCCGGACCATATTGCCCTTGTGCATCAGAAGGATACATTCCCTCAACAGGCCTGCCTTGTCGTGAAACATCTCGTACAGCGTGCGCTTGGACATACCGTTGGCCGAAGCCACATCATCCATAGTCAGCGACTTGCAGCCACGCTCCAAAAAAAGTGCGGAGGTATTTCTCAGTATTTGCTCCCTGTTCGTCATAATCAGGATGCAAAACTAAAAAAACTTCCGCAGTTTCCAAATTTTTATCACAACTGAACGGCTTATTTACTAACTTTGCGTCCAAACTAAATACACAGCATTATGTACAAAGATTTTCAAGCCTATCTTCAGAACGAGCTGAACAGCATCAAGGAAGCCGGTCTGTACAAGGAGGAGCGCGTAATCGTCACTCCCCAGGGTCCTGAGATCACACTCCAGGACGGCACCAAAGCTCTTAACTTCTGCGCCAACAACTATCTCGGCCTCGCCGACAGCAAGGAGCTTGTGAACGCAGCCAAAGAGGCCCTTGACACTCACGGCTACGGTATGGCCAGCGTGCGCTTCATCTGCGGTACCGGTGACCTGCAGAAGACCCTCGAGGCCAAGATCGCAGAGTTCTTCGGCACTGAGGACACCATCCTCTACGCCGCATGCTTCGATGCCAACGGCGGTGTGTTCGAGCCTCTTCTGAACGAGCAGGACGCCATCATATCCGACTCTCTCAACCACGCCTCCATCATCGACGGCGTGCGTCTGTGCAAGGCCAAGAGATACCGTTACGCCAACGCTGACATGGCCGAGCTGGAGAAATGCCTCCAGGAAGCCCAGGCCCAGCGTCACCGCATCATCGTTACCGACGGCGTATTCTCCATGGACGGCAACGTATGTCCTCTGGACAAGATCCACGCCCTCGCCGAGAAGTACAACGCCATGGTTATGGTCGATGAGTCGCACTCAGCCGGTGTCGTAGGAAAGACCGGACGCGGTGTGACCGAGCGTTACAACCTCCGCGGCCAGATCGAGATCATCACAGGTACTCTCGGAAAGGCATTCGGCGGCTCCGTAGGCGGATTCACCACCGGTAAGAAGGAGATCATCGCCATGCTGCGCCAGAGGTCAAGGCCGTACCTCTTCTCCAACTCGATTCCTCCCATGATCGCAGCCGCAGGTATCCGCATGTTTGACATGATGAAGGAGTCCAACGAGCTTCAGGACCGTCTGCACGAGAACACCGACTACTTCATAAGCAGGATGAAAGCCGCCGGCTTCGACATCAAGCCCACCGAGTCAGCTATCTGCGCTGTCATGCTGTACGACGCCAAGCTGTCCCAGGAGATGGCCGCGCGCCTGCAGGACGAAGGCATCTTCGTAACCGGATTCTACTACCCTGTAGTGCCTAAAGACCAGGCCCGTATCCGTGTACAGGTATCCGCCGGCCACAAGAAGGAGCACCTTGACAGATGCGTCGCAGCCTTCACCAAGATCGGCAAGGAACTCGGCGTCCTGAAATAGGCCCGCCCCGCTCCACAACACACACAACCACAAAAGACCGCGTCCTTTCCCGGACCCGGTCTTTTTCATTTCCCCTCCATTAGATTGCCGTTCCCGTTTTCTTCATATTTTCCGTCCTTTATCTGATTCCCGCCCAATTTCCTCCCTAGCCTTCATCCCCCATCCCTTCTGCCATCGGAGAGTGTACCATTCCTCCACATTATCCGTACACCCTCGCCCATAGATTCTATACGCACCACACTCATAAGCACTTCTCAGCAGCATACCCTACTCCTCCCCCACGAGAGTGTACCATTTTCCCATGCTTCACGTACACTCCCCATCTTGCCAGCCATCCACAAGCCACTACAAACGGCACAGCATCCATTTCCCAAATAAGAGTGTACCATTTTCCCACCCTCGTGGTACACTCTCGTGGAAAGGGGAGATGTAAATGCCGACGAGAATGGGTTGCGGAGGCGACAAGACAGGATAGCATCTACGAGGGTGTACCGATATCTCGGGGAAATGGTACACTCCCGCATCATCAGTCTCCACAAAACAAAACTAAGAATATGGCAAACACCTCTCCAACTGCCCCTGCGATACCCGTAACGCATCTGCAAGGCTCTGGCGCACATCATCCACCTCGGAATGGGAAAACTGCACATAACTGACTTTTCCATAACGCGGTACACACTGATGGTCTATAATATCGCACAACTCAATATCCGAAACACGTTTCTCGTTGACCCAATGCTGATTCTGCTTCAAAATCAACTGCACCTCACTATCCGGCAGAAAAGCCTCTACAGTTCCCAGCGTAACCGGCGGCAGACCATCGTCATCTTCCTCCTGCTCCCGCATCCATCGCTCATAGTCATTACGGTTAAGACCGAACAGAAAAGCGCGGTACGATCCGAAATAACCCTCTACCAAAACACTGTCTACCACATCGTCATATGAGATCATGCCGGTTGACCTCAAAACATCAACGTCATCGGGCAGATGATTTTTTATCCGGATAATATCCGACTTTTTCCTTCGAAGCACAGCTTCCGTTACGGGAGAAAAGGATTGTATTTTATTCTTAAAATACTGATTGACGGAAGAGAACGGATAGGAGTAAAGGTTTGCGCACACTTCGTGATGGTAGGGATTGCGTATGACATAACTTATCGCGGCTGCGATATGACGCCGTCCTTCAAGCTTACTGCAGAAGAAAGCCTTGTCCCCCAATGCTCCCTTGCGCTTGTAACGGTGATTGAACATCTGTGTATACGAAGTTCTTATCCGCATTACCAGATTGGACGGATCAGCACATACGGCAATCATGTGTACGTGCGTAGACATTATGGCATGAGCCAACAGACTGCTGCCAGTCTTGAACACAGCCTGTGCAATGCAGTTGAACATCATGCAGTAATCCTTATAACTTCGGCAAAGTACCTCATTGTGAGAGGTAAAACAGATATGATACAATCTCCTGCCCATGTCTCTCTCCTCCTTGTAATCATTTAACTAAAGTCTTTGCAAATATACTAAGAAGCCGAGAGGAGAACAAATTTATTTGCTCTACGAAGTTTCACTTCGGAGAGTGTACCTTCTTTTCTGAAAAATAGTACACACTCCTAGTAAAAACATTCCTATATGGGGCAAATACCGCAAAATCCCTCGAAGAGTGTACTACTATCAAGCATCTGTGGTACACTCTCGCGATGTAGCGAAATGCAGGAAAGAAAGCATCTAGAATACGGGGAAAAATGGGGAAAACACAACTAATTTTTTTGGTTATGACGATTTTTCATATCTTTGACAGCGCAAAACACTAACATCAAGTACCATGAGAACAAAATCGCACTTACTGAAAGCCATTGCCGCAGGAGCGGCCGCCGTCATCGCAACCGCATGCGGACAGAAAAATGACGGAGAACTCATCAGCGTCAATTTCAACCGGGTCAGCCAGGCTCCGGCAATGAATATCTCCGAACTGACAGGAGAGCCTGAGTTCATAGCCCTGGACAGCAGGGTCGAGGCATTCGCCACCGGCTACACCTACGCATTCAGCGACCACTACATCTGCATCGGCGCATCCATGCGCGGCCCGGCCAAGCTCTACGACCGCGCGACCGGCAAATTCCTCCGTGACGTAGGGGCCATCGGACGCGGCCCGGGCGAATACCTCAACACCTACGGCTCTCCGAGGATAGACGAGGAGGACGGCACGATATGGCTCCTGCCCTGGCAGACCAAGACTCTCCTGGGCTTCGACATCGCTACCGGCAAGTTCAAAAAGGAGGTTCCCCTGAAATACGGCGTGCCCAAGGGACAATTCCAGGTAGACTCGAAGGCCGGCACAGTAACCGTCGCCGCTCTGCCGTTCAGGGATATGGTACCGGTGATCGCATGGCAGCAGGACATGCAGGGCAATGTACTCTGGGAGATACCTGCCGGCCACCTGACCATGACACCCGAATTCAGCAATGAGATAGAGAGCAGCGGCAACGTGGAAGAAATCTTTGACCTGTCGCTCATAACCTGGGGCGGCGGACAGGACTCACTGTATGTAATCAATAAGGGTGCCGTCAATCCGGTCTACACTATAGACTTCCACACCAAGGAGGTGGAATCCGAGGACTACAACCTCAACGTCAACGAGGATGCCCCCATCCACTCCTATATCATGCTGCCCGGACACTTCATCACCAGCGTAAGCTACCCCGTACAGACCGAATGGGGATTCGGCACCGGCAAGCCCGAATACGTCATCACCGACCGGCGCACGGGAGAAAGCATCAGAACGACATTCTACAACGACTACCTGGCCAAAGAAACCGACTACGTATCCTTCACCGGCGGCTACTGGTACACTGTCCTCGACCCGGAGACCTTTATCGAAGTTGCGGAGAACGCTCTGAAAGAAGGCAATCTCTCCGAGAAAAACAAGGTCCGCATCCAGGAAATCCTCGACGGCCTCACCCCCGAGAACAACAACATCCTGATAATAGCTCCGTTAAAAAAGTAGGCACAGCCTCACAGTCCAAGCCCCGACCGCCACTTACCGGCAGCCGGGGTTATTTTATTCACCGGCACTCTCACAGCGCACTGGAGAATAAAAAAGCCCGGCAACAATATACCGGGCCTTTCAGATATATGTACCGGACACTGCCGGCTATGGATTAGTCTACGAGGGAGATGCGCTTGAAGACGGTCACCTTGGCCTCTTTGTCTACGGCTGCGATGGCGGCCTTGACAGAGGTCTTGCCGTCGCCCATCTGGTACTCCTGCTCCTCAAGGGTATTCTCCTTGAAGAACTTGTTCAGACGGCCGTTGGCAATATTGTTGACCATAGCCTCCTGGAGATTGGCGGCCTTCTCAGCTGAGACGGTCTTGATAATCTCACGGGCCTGGTCAGCCTGCTCGGGAGTGAGCCAGCCTTTGGCGGTGTTGGACTGGATATGGTCCTCGCTGTCCACGTGGGCGGGATTGATGCCGGCTTTAGAGAGAGCTGCGTCAACAGCCTTCTTCACCAACTCCTCCTTGGTCTTCTCGACAGCCACCTTGAGCTCCTCGTCAACAACACTCTGAGGCACGGCCTCCTTGTTGACTGCGACGGGATTCATGGATGCTACCTGCATGGCTACGCCCTTGGCGAGCTCTACGGGCACTTCCTTGCTGAAGCCGACGATTGCGCCGAGCTTACCGTTGATGGTGTGGATGTAGGAGATGATATAGGGAGCCTCGACTTTCTCGTAAGCTACGAGGGAGTGCTTCTCACCGGTCTTGCCGATCTGTTCTGTGATGGCGGCCTCTACTGTGCGGCCGTCAGCGATGGCGCAGGCCTTGAGAGCCTCCATGTCGGCGGGCATGGCCTTGATGGCTGCATCGGCGATGGCGTTTGCAAGAGCCTGGAACTCCTCGTTCTTGGCCACGAAGTCAGTCTCACAGCCAAGGCACAGGAGGATACCCTTGCTGCCGTCCACCTTGGCTACGACAGCACCCTCGGAAGTCTCGCGGTCAGCTCTCTTGGCAGCCACGAGCTTGCCTTTCTCACGGATGATCTCCTTTGCTCTCTCATAGTCACCGTTGGCCTCTACGAGAGCCTTCTTGCAGTCCATCATTCCGGCTCCGGTCATCTTGCGGAGCTTCTGAACGTCTATTGCTTTAATTTCCATGGTTACCTTATTTTAATTACTCCTTTACTTCTGCGGGTTCAGCGGGAGCTGCGGGAGCCTCTTCTGCCACAGGCTCAGCTGCAGGTGCGGCCTCTGCCTTGGGAGCGGCACCCTTGCGGGGACGCATCTTCTTGCCGGAAGCGGCATTGTCAGCCTCGCGAGCCTCTTCCTCTTTGTCCTTCTCGAGCTTTCTCTCTTCCAGTCCCTCCTTGATGGCTCCGCAAAGAGCATCGAGGATCACTGATACGGACTTGGCGGCGTCGTCGTTACCGGGAATCACATAATCAATAGGTGTGGGATCGCAACATGTATCAACAACTGCGATAACCGGGATGTTGAGACGGTTGGCCTCCTTTACGGCGTTCATCTCTTTCTGTACGTCCACTACGAAAAGGGCTGCAGGAAGACGGTTGAGGTCAGCTATGGAACCGAGGTTCTTCTCAAGCTTGGCTCTCTGACGGGTAATCTGGAGACGCTCACGCTTTGCGAGGGTCTCGAAGGTACCGTTGGTCATCATCTCGTCGATGGTGTGCATCTTCTTGACAGCTTTACGGATGGTGGGGAAGTTGGTAAGCATTCCACCGGGCCATCTCTCTGTCACATAAGGCATACCGACACCCTGCGCATATTCTGCGACGATGTCCTTAGCCTGTTTCTTGGTAGCCACGAAGAGGATACGGCGGCCCGCACGGGCGAGCTGCTTCATTACGTTCGCGGCCTCGTCTATCTTGACAACAGTCTTATGCAGGTCTATGATATGGATTCCGTTCTTCTCCATAAAGATGTAAGGAGCCATCTTGGGATTCCATTTTCTCTTCAGGTGACCGAAGTGAACACCTGCATCAAGTAAATCTTGGAAATTTGTTCTGGGCATTGTTTTGTTAAATTTTGTCTCTGTGTTATACAAGAGTTCTCTTTGTTAATCTCGAAGTAGCGGCTATGCTGCCGGTCTTCCAAATTTCTCGCAGCAGGACAAACGCGCAGTAACCTTTACAGGGGTCTGTCCGTTTTGAATCCTGACTGTGCATTCTGAATGTTCTACGTAAATACTAACGTTTGCTGAACTGGAAGCGTCTACGTGCACCGGGCTGTCCGGGTTTCTTCCTCTCGACCTCGCGGGCATCGCGGGTGAGGAAACCGTTGGACTTCAGAACCGGACGATAGGCCTCCTTGTTTATCTCGCAGAGTGCGCGGGATATGGCAAGGCGGAGTGCCTCGGCCTGACCTTTGATTCCACCGCCGTCAAGATTGACTTTGATGTCGAAATCGGTCAGAGTCTCAGTCACATTCAGAGGCTGTCTCACGATATAACGGAGAGTCTCCTCCTTGAAGTACTCCTCAAGGGTACGGCCGTTGATGGTGATGTTGCCTTTGCCTGTAGTCACATAAACGCGAGCGACAGCAGATTTACGTCTTCCAAGGGCGTTGATTACTTCCATGCTCTGTTTACTTTTGTTCGTTAATGTTGATTAATACTGGAGATTGAGCCTGATGAGGATGCTCGGGACCTGCATATACATGAAGGTTCCTGTACATCTGCGCACCCAGGCGGGTCTTGGGGAGCATCTTGCGGATGGCCTCCCTAACTACGGCTTCCGGCTTGCGGGCGAGAAGTTCCTTGGGGGTAGCGAAACGCTGACCTCCGGGATAACCGGTGTGACGTACATAGACCTTATCGGTGAGCTTCTTTCCGGTGAAACGGACTTTCTCGGCGTTGATTATGATGACATAATCACCGCAGTCCATGTTCGGAGAGTAGTACACCTTGTTCTTGCCACGCAGCATGATTGCCACTTTGGAAGCAAGGCGGCCCACGATCTGGTCTGTTGCATCAACCACTACCCATTTCTTCTCGATCATGTTCGGGTTAGCCGACACTGTTTTGTAGCTTAATGTGTCCACTGTGTTGATTTTTAAGTTAATACATTAAATTTTGTTGCAATCCCCCTATTATAAGGGGGTGCAAAGA
>CASFSL010000009.1 GCA_949297365.1 uncultured Bacteroidales bacterium
CTTCTCCTTGTCGTAGACACATTTCGCCTCGTAGAGGTAGTAGAAGCCTCTTATTCTCCTGATTTCTGTACCGGGCCTCTTCTGTTCCAGGACCCACTGGGGATATGATGATTCTGCCATAGTTATATATACCGTACCACGAAATACAAAGATAGAACAAAAAAACACACCTGCAATAGTGTGGCTTAGATTTTTGAAAAATATTCCGTGGTTTAGCGGAAGTTACAGTTTAAATGATTATCTGATTATCCGCAAATATACCCTCTACAGCCTTCACTATGCTTTTTAGTTGAATTGCATATGCTTGAATATGAATGCTTTGTCTATCCGGCGATATTTTAAGTGGGGCGAATTACGCTTAGAATGAGCCTTTTTGTCGTCATTTAACCTTTTGCGAAAAACACAAAACCCAGCCAATCAGGTGGTTGCAATACAACTAAAAAGCAACGTGAGGATGCCGGGAGGATTGGACCGGAAGAGCGGAATGCACCGATGAAAGTGTCGTAGGTGACGGATGTGGCGTGTAGGCAGGCGGGGAGAAAAGACTTGCCGCCCTCGGCACAAGAGGGAAGAATCTGCCTTGAATATCACAGAGTTACGGAGTAACGACGATGATATTCAAGGTAGAGGGGCCTGGTCTTTTCGACCGCCTGCCTCCAACGCTGTCAGAGGAATGAGTGGGGTATGCGGATTCGCCGGGGAAAAGTGCCCGGGATTCGCACTGAATTGGTACACTTTCCCGGTGGGGCCAGGGAGGATGGCCGCATGGTGGGAGATGGCAGTGCCTGCCGGGGACCTGTCCTCTGTCGCTTTTGAGAAGTCCCTGATAACTAAGCGAATGCAAAATGGTGCGGAGGATAGGGGTGTCCGAAAACCGTCAAAATGCCCGGAATCCGCCACCCCTGTCCTCGGCCTTATTTGCATATGTTCTTGAGTACAAGTGAGTTGTTATTATGTGGCACAGGATAGGTGTCGTGGGCATGGCAATGGACTTGGATGAAAGTCGTGGGAAAAGTCGGGAGTACTTGCCCGGCGGCTCTTCTCCTGCCTTGAGCCGCGTAAAGTAATAGCCGTAGTCTGGCTGATGGCCTGGAAGAACTCCACAAGCCTGTCACTGCTGACATTGCGCGATAGCTGTGGCCTGGCCGGATTGGTTCTTTGGATTTTGGTGTCGCAGAGCCTTAAGCCGGGTAAGGTGTCAGATATAAGGGGATCTTTGCGGATAATCATTATTTTTTATGGAGGCGGAAAAGACGGAACGAGGAGGCAGTTGGGGGAAAAAGAGTATCTTTGCAGGTTGAGTATAATCATCAGTGAAGATTATGAAGATAAAGGAAATATTGAAGAAAGTCCTGCCGTATGCGGTTATAGTGGCGGGATTCGTGGTGATAGCCTATGCCTATGCGCCGCAGGTGCTGCAGGGCAAGGTGGTCAATCAGTCGGACATATCCTCGTGGAAGGGAATGTCGCACGAGATACTGGAGTGGAATGAGGAGCATCCGGACGACCCCGCTCTGTGGACCGGCTCGATGTTCGGCGGTATGCCGGCCACCCAGATATCGGTGGACTACAGAGGGGATGCGACCGATCCGTTCTACAATCTGCTTTTCTGGGGGCAGCGTCCGCCCAGTTATCTGATAATCTCGCTGCTCGGCGGCTTCCTGCTGTTCCTGGCCTTCGGGGTCAATCCCTGGCTTTCGGCAGTCGGTGCGATAGCCGTCACATTCTGCTCCTACAATATGCAGATTGTCCAGGTCGGGCACAATACCAAGATGGTGGCCATCGCTTTCATGCCCTGGGTTCTCGCAGCCCTGGTCTATGCCTACAGACGCAAGGCTCTGCTCGGAGCCGTATTCTTTGCTCTGGCACTGAGCTTCCAGATCAAGGCCAACCATCCGCAGATTACATATTATCTGGCATTCATCGTCTTTGGATACGCTATTGCAGAACTCTGCGGAGCGGTTGCTGCTCAGAGGAGACGGAAGGCGGCTGTCAGGAATGCAGTTCCGGTATCCGACAGCATTCTGACATCAGGAACAACTGTTGAGCCTCCGTTCCGTGAGACACCCGTAGGCCGTTGGCTCACAGCCTCCGTACTGGTGCTGGTCGGCGGCCTGCTCGGCATAGCCACAAACGCCAACAAGCTCCTGCCCACCTACGAATATGCCGGGTACACCATGCGCGGCGGCTCGGAGCTGACCCACGACGAGCACAACCAGACCGGAGACGGCCTCAAGCTGGACTATGCCACCGCCTGGTCCTACGGCATAGAGGAGACACCCAACCTGCTGATACCTAATTTCAACGGCGGTTCATCCTCCGGCGAGCTCTCACGTGATTCTGAGACCTTCAAGGTCCTGCAGTCCTACGGGGTCAATGCCGAGTCCATGCGCAAGGGGATGCCCCTGTACTGGGGCCCCCAGCCTTTCACCGCCGGACCAATGTACCTCGGAGCCGTATCCCTTTTCCTTTTCGTATTCGGCCTGTGCGTGATCAGAGGCCGGTACAAATGGTGGATAGCCGGAGTCTCCCTGCTGGCCCTGCTGCTGGGCTGGGGCTCGCATTTCATGTGGTTCTCGGAGATATTCTTCAAATACGCACCGCTGTACAATAAGTTCAGGACGGTATCCATGATTCTGGTCATCCTGCAGGTTACGGTGCCGCTCATGGGCATACTCGGGGTCAATGCCGCGCTGTTTGCCAAGGAGCCGCTGCCCGACAGGAAGGTCAGGAACGGTCTGCTGACGGCTCTCGGTGTGACGGGCGGTATATCCCTGCTGTTTGCTCTCTTCCCGGGCCTGGCGGGTGACTTCTCCTCGGCGAGCGATGCCGCTGTCTTCGGAGGCAATGAGCAGCTCATCAGGGCCCTCCAGGACGACCGCCGCAGCCTGCTGCGCTCGGATGCCTTCCGTTCTCTGATATTCATCGTACTGGCGGCCGGGGTATTCTTCGCATCGTGGAAAGGCAAGCTCAAGACCATGCCTGCCGTGGCCCTGCTGGGTATCCTGCTGCTGGTGGACCTCTGGGGTGTGGACAAGCGGTATCTGAATAAAGAGCATTTCGTCACTGAGCGCAATTTTGACTCGCAGTTCGCTCCCCGTCCGGTGGACAACGCCATACATCAGGACACGGACCTGTCCTACAGGGTACTGGACCTGACTGTCAATACTTTCAACGACGCCATCGTCAGCTACCACCACAAGACCATAGGCGGATACAGCCCGGCAAAGCTCCAGCGGTATCAGGACCTGATAGACTTCCATATCGCACCGGAGATGAGGACGATGATAGATGATGTCAATTCGGCCATGTCCACGGCCAGGACTGTCGGTGATCTGGAGAATGCTCTGGGCTATTATCCGGTGCTGTCCATGCTCAATACCAAGTATATCGTCGTGGATCCGGGCAGTCTGCCGCTGACCTATGACAGACGGCTGGGCAACGGATGGCTGGTAAGCCGCGTCCGCACCGCCCCGACCGCCGATGCCGAGATGGCTGCCCTCGGGGAGATTGACCCGGCGGTGGAGGCCGTGATATTTGACCCTGAGGCTCCGGAGGGCACCGTGACCGAATATGCCGGGGCTGACAGCGGCAGGGTGGAGCTCGTCCATTATTCTCCCAACCGTCTCAGATATGATGTGTCCGCTCCCGCAAAGGGCCTTGCGGTATTCAGCGAGATCTGGTACCCGGCGGGGTGGAAGGCTTTTGTGGATGGAAATGAAGTGCAGGTACTCAGAGCCGACTATGCGCTCCGGGCCCTGATGATCGAGGAGGGAGACCACGAGGTGGAGTTCGTCTTCGATCCGGCCTCGTTCACTGTCGGCAGAAACATTTCCCTGGCATCGTCCATCGCGATCCTGGTACTGCTGGCCGGAGCTGTTCTGTATTCAGTCTTATTTGCCGACAAGAGAAAACAACCGAGATGACCCATACCGCCCAGGATAAGCTCATATCACCGAGCTACTGTCTGATACTTGCAGCGAACTTCCTGCTGTATTTCGGCTTCTACCTGCTGATGCCGGTATTTCCGTTCTTTCTGGTAGAGGAGTTCGGAGTCACCGAGGGGGCTGTGGGTGCGATACTTGCCTGCTATACCGTCGCCGCCCTGGCAGTCCGCCCGTTTTCGGGCTACCTGCTGGACACATTTGCCCGAAAGCCGCTCTATCTGCTGGCTTTCTCGGTCTTCACCCTGATATTCGGAGGCTACATCGTCACCGGTACGGTGCTGATGTTCATCGCCCTGCGCATAGTACACGGCTTCTCATTCGGGACCGTGACCGTGGCCGGCAATACCATAGTAATCGACATCACTCCGTCCTCGCGGAGGGGAGAGGCAGTGGGCTACTACGGCCTGGCCAACAACATAGCCATGTCCCTAGGGCCCATGACGGGTCTGTTCATGCACGATCATGTGTCCTTTGACACGATATTCATCACGGCCCTGTGCTGCTGTCTGGCCGGACTGATATGCGCCTCGCTGATACGGACTCCGAAGAAACAGCCCATGCCCCGGGCGGCTCTGTCCCTGGACCGTTTCATCCTGCTCAAGGGCATACCGCTGGGCATCGACCTGCTGCTGCTCTCGATACCATACGGCATGACTACGACTTACGTGGCGATGTACGCCAAGCACATAGGTATCACCGGCGGCACAGGCCTGTTCTTCACCTGTATGGCCGTCGGCCTGGCAATATCCAGGCTCTTCTCGGGCAAGCAGGTGGATCACGGGCACATCACCGAAGTGATACACATCGCCTTTTATCCGGTGATTCTATGCTTCCTGAGCCTGTTCTTCTGCGAGAGGGTGGCGTCGGTATCGGTTCATGCCGCTTCCCTGATGCTCTATGCCACTGCCCTTGTGCTCGGAGCCGGATTCGGGACCATGTTCCCGGCCTTCAACACCATGTTCGTCAATCTCGGCCGCCACGACCAGCGCGGCACGGCCACCTCCACCTATCTTACCTCCTGGGATATAGGTATCGGTATCGGCTTGGTGCTGGGCGGCATCATAGGGGAGCACAGCTCGTTCTCCTACGCCTATCTGATGGGAGCCGGCCTCAGCCTCATCTCCCTGCTCGGCTTCGTCTTCTACGCCTCTCCCCACTTCCACCGCAACCGCGTCGAATGATGAAAATACGTGCGTTTATAGTATTCTCATGTCTGTTTTTCCCGGCACTGTGCGCTGCGGATGATACGTTGCTTCAAGGCATCAAAGGCGCAGACAGGACATTGTACGGCCTTTATAGGGACTTGTTGGAAAAAGATTATGATTCAGCTATGGAGTATGCCGCCATGTTTTTGGAGCGGGTAGATACATGCAGCGCCTCTTACCTCCTTGCGGATATGAGCAATGCCGTGGCACAATGGGAGGAGATGGAGAAGTTCGCTTTTTCCAAGGCTGTGATATGGCGTGAATATTCATATCATCAATATGTCAGACTCAATGATCATTACAGGCAGGCGAAGACTCAATATAATCTGGCCAAACTGTGGCTTAAACTAGGGCAGTATCACAAGACGCTGGAGTGCGTGATGAGCGCTTCCAGATATTTTGAGAAAGAGGACATGCTGGAGGATTTGATGGAGTGCTATAAACTGCTGGCGGTCATATATTCCACGTGCAAGGATTACGAGAGGTCGGATGAGTATTTTCAGCGGTATATTCAGGCCGCGTCAGCCGTGAACGACAGTGCGAAGATGTTCGTCGGTCTCAATAACAAGGCGGCTTTCGCCAGTATGGTCGGGGACACTGTCATGACCGTGAAACTTTTGTATGAGTCCATAAGGATGGCCCATAACACCCAGAATTCGGATTCGTGGTTGTGTGAACTGTATCTCAATCTGGCGGGAGCATATCTTAATCCGAAAACTTATGATTCTTGCGGAGTGTATCTGGCAAAAGCGGAGCCTCTTCTTTCCAATCTTGAACAGAGGGGACACTATCATGTTATTAAGGCGGACTTGTGTATTGCCCTGAATGATGTCCCTAATGCGGTCGATAATTTGAACAAGGCCGTGTACTGGTACGGGCAGGGCGAGTTCGATGACAGGATCATAGACATTTACGAAAAGCTGCAGAATCTGTACATCTTTCAACGTGATACGGCTAAGGCTTATCTTACGGTATTTGCCAAGGAGAAACTGGAAAAAAAGAATCCGAAGGAGGAAGTGCTGATCGAGCTATTCAAAGCTCAGAACGAGATTCAGCTCAATGCTGTGAAGGATGAGGTCACCAGACATAAAAACAGGCTTACAATATTGCTGATTACGACCGTATCGGCGGCATTGATTCTTATCCTAATAATATTGTTTTTGCTGGTAAAGCGGACATACGATATCAAGCGCCGTGAGGTGGAAATGGACAATAAGGCAAAAATTGCTGAATTGAAAAAAATTCAGCAGTACAAAGAGGACCGCATCATGAAGGAGACTGCGGATAAGCTGTCTTTGCTTGAGAGTCAGGTAAAAGATTCGGATGTGAAAGATAAGATCAATGTCATCCGCAATGAGCTCAAAGGGGCTAAGGATGACAACGAATGGAAGGAGTTTGCACGTTATATTCCTGAATTCAACGGTCCGTTTTACAAGAATCTCACCAAAGCCTTTCCCAATCTGTCCATCAATGAAAGCCGGATGTGTGTTCTGCTCAACCGCAATCTTTCCACTAAGCAGATATCTGCCATAACTGGGCAAAAACCGGAGAGTATCAACATCGCCCGTACCAGGCTGCGTAAGAAACTTGGTATAGCAGGCAATCCTATATCCATACAAGAATTCTTACGTAGATATGACATGTAAGTAAAATGTTATAGTGTGCGCGTCCGCACAGTAAGTATTAAGTAAGCCTATAATGTTTCGTTTTCTTGTCCGCAGCGTATAATTTTACTGTCGGTTCTAAAATTTACTACTATGCGAACAAGAAACTATTATTTTTCTGTTCTGATTGTGCTGTTCTTATGCTGCGCGGTACCTTCTTGTAATAAGGCGGAGGATAAACCGGTGGAGGCTACTGCGGTTCAGCTCAGTCAGGAAGTATTGGATCTTACGGTCGGAGATACTGTCCGGCTGTCTGCTTTTTTGGTGCCTGAAAATGCTGTCGGCCCGATTATGGTATGGAGCTCGACGGATGAAGGAGTCGCATCTGTTGATGAGCGTGGCCTTGTAACGGCGCTCGATGAAGGAGAAACAGTCATTCTTGCGAAATCTGGAGCACTTGGAGCGTCATGTCGTGTTAATGTTTCCAGGGTACAGTTGACATCGCTTAACATGGATCGTGCTGATTGGGAGATGCCTGTGGGAGATGACGTGCATCTAGGACTTGTTGCTGCGCCTTTGGATGCCGTGACGTCTGGTGCCGTGTGGTCATCGTCCGACAATGCCGTCGTAACTGTCAATGACGGCATTGTCAACGCGGTATCTGCCGGTCAGGCGACAGTAACAGCATCTTTGGACGGTTTTAGTGCGGTCTGTGACATTACGGTTGTGGAAAAAAGTGTCAGCATCGGGGAGTATCTGTATTCTGACGGGACTCATTCGGCGATGCTGGACTCGGGCAAGGAAGTTGTGGCGATTGTGTTCTGGGTCGGCAATCCGGGTAAGGACGATCCCCTTCTCCGAAAAGAGTATCCTGAATGTACGCACGGACTGGCTGTCGCAGTCAATGACGTGGCATCTCCATGGCAGTCATCGTACCGGGACGCCTCAAATTCCGTTGCTCAATGGTGTGGAGCGTCTTTTCCTGAATACGAGTCTGTTTTAACCGGTACGTCTGCAGACGGAAATATGAACCGCATACTGGGCTTCAACAATACCAAAGCAATCATGGCCTATAACGGTACCAATCCTTCAACACCTGTTGAAGCTGTGTCTTTTGTGGAAGAATACTCATCATCCAATCCTGCGCCGGATAATACCAGCGGCTGGTATCTGCCGTCAGTCAAAGAAGTGTTTCTGCTATGTTGCGGGGACTATGACGGGAATATTTGGGATTATGAAGGAGATGTTTCCCGTCCGGTTTGGAATACTGTCAATAACAAGTTGTCAAATCTTACAGGCGAGTATACTGAACTCGACGGGTCGGTTGCTTACTGGTCTTCCAGCGAATGTGGCGGAAGCCGTGCGTTCGGTGTCTTTTTTATGAATGGAGTCGTTGTGGATACGTATAAGGATTACGGGGAGGACAAGGCGAGATGTGTTCTGGCATTCTAGTTTTAAAATCAATTAATTATGGGAAGAATAGGAATTGTTGTATTTGTGATTTCAGCCATATTGGCTGTAAGTTGCAGTAAAGATGAGATGACGGGAAGTTGTAACGGGATACGACTTTCTGAAGATACGCTGATAATGCAGACAGGGGAGTCGTATTCTCTAACGGCTGTTACTGATCCTGCCGGTGTTGCCGTTAAGTATTCTTCATCCGATCAAGGTATTGTCGCTGTGGAGCAGGATGGCACTGTGACAGCATTGAATGTAGGTGCGGCTGTGATTACCGCAGAGGCTGGTGGGTTGACGGATGAGTGTATGGTTAATGTAATGAGAGCGCCTTCGATAGGAGACTATTATTTTTCTGACGGGACATTTTCTTCCAGTGTAGATGCTGTGGACGCGGATGTAGTAGGCATAGTGTTCTGGTCCGGCAATCCGGCTGAGTATGATCCGCTTCTGGCTCAGGAGCATCCTGAGTGTACTCACGGTCTTGTCGTGTCTTTGACTGGTATGGATGGTGTATGCTGGCAGTCCGTGATTCCCGACGGAGAATCTGTAGGTGACTGGGTGGAGGCCAATACTGATTATATGTCCGTGGATACGGATATCCTTCCGGAAAGCAACCTCAACCGTATAGTAGGCTACAGTAATACAAAAGCCATAACGGAATACAATTGTGCCCCAGAGAATGCCGGACATCCTGTAGACCTGATAGCGCACCTTGATGCCTTCAGGGCGTCAGTTGAGGCCCCTGCCTTGTCAAGTGGCTGGTATATTCCTTCGGCAAAAGAGCTTACTTTGTTGTGTTATGGAGATTATGAAGGGAATATCTGGGACCAGTATGAGGTGACTCCTGTCGTCATGGATGCCGTTAATATTGCAATGGAGGATGTTGCGGATGCGGTTGCGGTGAGTTATTCCTCTGCTTTGTGGTCATGTACAGAGTCCGGTTACGGAAAAGCCTTTGAAATGTCTGTCCGTAACGGTACTGTCAGTGACACACAAAAAAGTTATCAGTACAACAGTGTGAGGTTTATTCTGGCTTTTTAATTTAAAACTACAATATTATGAAAAAAGTATTTTTAATTGATTGTTTGTTTGCACTCTGTGCGTTTTTATTGTCAATGTCCTGCAGTGAAAAGGAGGTGGATTCAGAGCAGAATGGGCATGTAGATGTTTCAGATATTATAATGGAGAAGAGCAGTGTCTCGGTTGTACGGGGCTCAACATTGCAGTTGGAGATTATTGTTCTTCCTGACAATGCCGTCTATGATAAGGTGGACTGGACTACGTCTGATGCAGAAGTGGCCACGGTAAATGAGGATGGTGTGGTGACAGGAGTGAACATAGGAACAGTTGTTGTCAGGGCTTCGGTAGGCAGTGTCTATGGCGAGTGTGCGGTAGAGGTGTTGCCTGTGGATGTACAGACTATAACGGTAGACCCGGAACAGGTTGAGATTCAGGAAGGCGGGACTGCTCAGCTTAAAGTCTCTATTCTTCCGGAAGATGCGGATTATGAGGAAGTGGTGTGGACCAGTGCGGACCCGGATATCGCTTCAGTTGATGAAAACGGTCTGGTGACGGGTGTGTCGGCCGGCAATACAGAGATAACTGTAAGTGCGGGTTCCATAAGTGACAATTGTATCGTGACAGTAACGGGTACACCCGTATCATCTATAGAACTCAGTGAGACGGAGCTGTCGCTCAATGCCGGTGAGACCCGGCAATTGACGGCTGAGGTTTTCCCGGAAGATGCTTACGACAAGACTGTTGTCTGGGCCTCGTCTGATGCTGCGGTAGCGTCTGTGAGTGTAGACGGACTTGTGACTGCCGTGTCCGCAGGAAACGCTGTAATCACGGCCTCTTCAGGAGATGTGTCCGCACAGTGTGATGTGACAGTCGTGGGAGAGATTAATGTCGGGGACTGGTACTACTCTGACGGAACCATATCTACGGAACTCGATCCGTCTAAGACAGTTCTGGGTATAGTGTTCTGGGTCGGTGATCCGACTGCTGATGATGCCTCTCTGGCAAGAGAGCATCCGTCATGTATACACGGCCTGGTAATGTCATTGGATGAGGTGTCCTCCATGTGGCAGAGTGAGTGGCAGGCCTATGGAGGATTTGTAGGAGACTGGGTGACTCAGAACGCTACGGAGTACTTTTCGTGCGCGGTCAATAAGATGACCGAGACCGATCTTTTCAACAGGATAGCCGGGTATAACAATACCAAAGCGATAGAGGCATTCAATGCCGCTTCGGAAAATGCCGCCTGGCCGGTGGATGCCGTGCAGAAAGTTGTGGATTACCGGATCGCAGTTCCGGCACCGGATAATTCCAGTGACTGGTATCTCCCTTCGATTAAAGAACTTTCTCTTATTGTTACCGGACCATATGACGGCAATATAGATGACATTTTCGGAGATACGTCAAACAGGGACATTCTAAACGGGCGACTTGCCTCTTTGGATGGAGCGCAGCCTTTGACCACATCGTCGTACTGGTCCAGTACGGAGAGTTCTCAGTACTCATCAGGGTCGGCATATGTCATGAATTTCAATTATTCATATCCGACAAGTGGTGTGACATACGTCGATACATATTCCCTGCGTTACGTTCTCGCGTTCTGACATACAGCTTGTAATTTGATGCCTACAGTCCGGCCTGCACAATAACAGTAGCAGCGCCGGACTTTTTCTCATGCAAAAAGGGTGTAAATCCTCATGGAGTCATCTATAGTGTTGGCATGAGGCAGGCTTAGCGGGTGCGGCGGCCGGGCATGATCATGGGGAGGAAGATGATGAGGGCGATGAAGGAGAAGAGCATACCGCCGATGGTACCGATGGCGAAGGCGAACCAGAAGACCTCATCCTTGCCGTCAATCAGGAAAGGAGCCAATCCTAGTACCGTGGACAGGATGGTGAGCGAGATGGGGATGATTTTGTGGTTGTAGGCTCTTACAAATGTGCGGCGGTGTGCCGGCATCCTGTTGTATTCGTTGACGATGTAGATGCCGGCATTGACCACAATGCCCGCCAGCATAATCATGGAGGCGAATCCTCCCTGGTCAAATGTCGTCCCGGTCAGCCTGAATGCCAGGAAGATGCCGATAAACGACACGGGTATGAGGGATATGATGGCCAGCGGCTGCAGCAGGGACTCGAACAGCACGGCGCAGATCATGTAGATGATGAGCGTTATCAGTATCAGCAGCATCCATTGTTTTTTGGCCTTCTGGTACCAGTCATATTGGGGAGACGAGGCTTTGAAGCCTATGGGCAGCACTCCTGAGTTGAGCCGGTCTATCTCCGATTCCATGAGCTTTTCCTCCAGTTTGTAGGAGCCGATGAAATTGTACTTGACATAGAGGATGTATTCTTGATTCTCGCGGTATATATTGTTGCCGGAGTTGCGGCTTTCAATCCACCCTATCTCGGCGAAACGTATGTCGGTACTGTCGATACGGATGTACTCGTTCTCCAGATGCCACACATCGAAGTCCTCGTAGTCGTCGGATACTATGCGCACCTCTGTCCGGGTCCCGTCATTGTCCACCTGATATCCGGCCGTGCTGGTAAAAAGCCTGTCGCTGAGTATCCGGAAGGCTGAGACGGGATGTATGCCGTAAAGCGCCATCCTGTCGTAGTCATACGTGATAAGGTATTCCTTGGAGGAAGTGCCGTAATAATAGTCGTTCGGCCCCTCTATGCCCAGATCGGTCACGCGGGGGTTGCCGGAGAGCCTGTCCACCAGTGCCTGGCAGTATCGGTACAGCATGTCGTAGTTGTACCCGGTCAGTTCTATGGTCCCGTTCTTCCACAGACTGGGTCCGACGTAGTTGTTGAAGTTCTGGTCGTCCACGCCATATACCTGCCAGTTGGCTCCTCCGTAGACGTTTGCCTTGCGGATGACCTGCTGCTTAAGGATGGACGGGAAAGAGGTCTTCATGGCCTCGTCGGTGAACTCCACCGTTATCCTTCCGGACGAGTAGGAGCTGATCTGAGTGCGGAAGAGCTTGATCTCGTCAAATCCGGCCAGGAAATTCTCCATGTACACCATGATGTCGTTGAGTTGTTGGACAGTACAGCCGTCAGGCAGACCTGCGCTGATGTAAAGTTCGGGCCTTTCCGGCTGGCGGAACATGGAGGCGAAGCCGTCCAGGCTCTTGCGGAAAAGCATGAACGAGCCTCCGAAAGCCAGGAGGAAGAAGAGTATGACGGCCCAGTTGAATTTCTTGATATAGAATATGAAACGGTCGTATCTCTGTGAGAAGCGCACTATCTTCCTGCGCCGGCGTATGGGAAAGGATATGCTCTCAGAGCGTATGGGAAAATAGTCCAGCAGGGCCGGTACAAAAAACAGTGCTACCATCATGGACACGCAGAGGTTGATGATGATTACCGCCGAGAAATCCGAGAGGATACGCTTCTGTTCCTCAGGCAGGAAGAATATCACGGCCAGTGAGCCGATGGTGGTCAGAAGTGCCGCCAGAATGGCCAGAAAGACTTTTCTGTCCCTGTAGTAGGAATAGTGTGAGACCATGATAATCGAGTTGTCGATGATGATGCTCAGTGATATGGATATTCCTGCCAGGGAATAGATATGGATGTCGATGTCCAGCAGCACGTACAGGATGACGGCCACTATGATGTTCACGGCCAGAGTAACGGCTATCAGCATGGTGTACCTGGGACTCAGCGAGGTGAGGAAGATAAATACCAGGAGTATGATCACACACAGCAGGCTCCTGCGCACCAGTTTGCTGACTTCTTTCTGTATATCTACGGATACGTCATAGGATTTCAGGGCGGAGAAGGTCTCCGGGAAACCTGCCTCCAGGCGTTTCATAGTCCCGGTTATCTCTGAGCACAGCTTTATGGTGTTGACGGACTCTTCCGGATATATGATGACATTGATGGTGTTGAGTCCGTTGATGCGGTTGTATGAGGACGGCAGTGCCTGACGGGTCTTTACCGCGGCCACATCCATGAGCCGTATGATGCGTCCTCCCGTGTTGGCTACGGGCAGCAGTTCCAGATCCATGGGAGCGTTTCTGACCACCATGTCGGGCTCGTCGGTCCTGTCCTTCATAGGTGCGCTTCCGATGACAGTACTGCCCCCCAGATAGCGGGTTACGGAGTTGTATACATCGGAGGTGCTGATGCCTGCGGATTTGATTTTCCCGGTATTGACCGATATCTCCGTATAGTCGGGAGCTGCACCTGAAAGTTCCACGGAATGAACTCCATCTATGATGGCCAGGTCTTTGATGATATGGTCATTGATATATTGCTCTATACGGTTGGTCGGCAGGTCAGCGTTGATTGTGTACATGATGACCGGGTCTATGTCGGTGCCTGCTGCGGATACTGACAACTCAGGATATGAGACACCTTCCGGCAGTTTGTCGTAAAGGGAGCGGATGGCTGAGGAGACCTCGAAGCGGACGGCGTCCATATCCGCGTTTTTCTTCAGCCGCATTGAGATGGTCCCGCTGCCCTTGCGGCTCATTGATGCTATCGACTCAATGCCTTTTATCGAGGATATATAGCCTTCGATCTTGGATGTGACCTCACTTTCCATCACTCTGGCGGATGCATTCTGCCAGTAGCAGTATATCGACAGGCTCTGCTGTTTCTCCCGTGGCAGATACTGGAGGTTGAGCGACGGTATAAGCGCGGCTCCTACGGTAATCAGCACGGCGAATATCAGCAGTACTGAGAATGACGGTATCCTGAAACCTTTCATCTCCTGTGCGTCTTGTCGGATTTCCTGTATATCAAATAATATATCAGCGGTATGCCGAAGATGCTGACTATGAGGCCGACAATCATGCCGCCGATCATCACTATCGACAAGGGAAACTGCAGATCCGAGCCCATATCACCCTTGGTGAGGAAGGGCACCATGGCCAGAACTGTAGTGAGGGTGGTCATCAGGATCGGGTTGAGTCTTCTGGAGCCGCCGGTCATGATGGCTCTCAACAGGTTGTAGCCGTTCTCCTTGCGCAGCCGGTTGATGGTGTCCACTTTCAGGATAGAGTCGTTGATGACGATACCGCTCATGACTACGATGCCTATCATCGACATGGCATTGATGCTGCCTCCGCACAGCTTGAGCAGCAGAAGCGCTCCGAAGATGTCCACGATTATCTCGGACAGGATGATCAGGGGCTGTATGAGAGACTCGAACTGTGCGGCGAGGATGAAGTACAGCAGCAGTATGGAGACTACGGCAATGAGCATCAGCTCGCTTATAATGTCCCTGCTGGAGAAATACGAGCCGCTGAATGCCACGTCGTAGGTTCCGTCCTTTATGGCCAGATCCCTGGAGGCGTCCATTACGGCGGGGACAAGTCTGTCGGGTATGTCCAGTTCAAGAGGGTAGTAGTTGCCGGACATTCCTGAGACAATGGTTTTCAGGTCGCGGCTTCGTCCTTCGGTGGCGAATGTGCTGATGGGAATCTCCGTCCCGGAACTGTTCTGCACCGTTACTGACAGCAGGTCGGATGAGGAGTTTCTGTCTCCGATTACCACAGGTATGGAATAATCGCCGGTGGTGATGGAGAAAATATGGTCTTCCCGGGTGAATTTGCGCAGGGCGCTCAGCACACTGTTGTAGGATATGCCGTAGAGGGACATTTTCTCAGGGTCCAGGGTAAGCATTATCTGCTCCTGCCAGCGGATGGGGTTGGGGTGTATCCCGGGCACGGCATCGCTGATGCCGGTGATGATGGAATTGAGCTTGTCCGGCTCAGGAGTCCGGCCATCGCGTCCGCTGATCCGAACGGTGAGTTTCGGAGAGTTGTCCGAGAACATCAGGGTGAACAGGTTGCCTGCATCAGAGAAACTGAATGCGGCTTCAGGATACCGCTCTCTCAGCCAAGCGGAAGCTCCGTTGATGATGCTGTCCAGACCTTCCGGAGTCCGGGCCATAAAGTATATCTGGGCCTCGCTCTTGCTCATGTCCCGCGTGTGGGGCATGAGAAACTGCTGCGTTCCGCACATCTGAGTGGTCTGTACGGCGTGCTGCGCCACGACGGAGGCCAGAGAACAGCTGCGGGTATCGTTCTCCTCGGTGGTGAGCGGACTGTTCCAGTCCACGTTGAGGATGATGTCGCTCTTGGTTACAGGGGGGAAAGTGCTTTTCTCCAAGTTCATGAACAGGAGTACGGAAAGAGGTATGGTTGCCAGCATCATGACCATTACGGCCTTGCCGTGCCTGAAAGTCCATTTGAGAGCCTTCTCATAGGAAGGTCCCAGCTCGGTATATCTGGCGATTCTGGCCAGATATCTGTTGTCCATCCTGCGTCCTCTCTTCTTATACAGAGCGTAGTAATATACCGGTACCACCAGTACTGCGAACAGCAGGGAGGAGAAGAGTCCGACGGTGATGGCCACGGCCTGGTCGAAGAATATCTCTCCGGCTATGCCGCTGAGGAACACCAGGGGTACGAATACGGCGCAGTTGGTGAGGATGGAACTGAGCATCGGGGCGAATACTTCCCCGGAGCCTATAGCCACGGCGTCCTCGAGGGTGTCGCCCCTCTCCCACCGCTGGGTGATGTTGTCTATGACGATAATCGAGTTGTCCACCATCATGCCGACGCTCAGTATGAGGCCGGCAAGGGAGATGATATTGATGCTTATGCCCATCAGGTAGAGGGCGAGCATAGAGGTCAGCAGCGAGACGATGATGGTGGGGATGATGAGCATGGAGAACCGGAAGTTGCGCATGAACAGCAGGATGACGATGCTGGCCAGAAGGATGCCGGCCACCAGGTTCTGCTCCAGGTTGTCGATAGTGTAGCGCAGCAGTTCGGTCTGGTCCCTGGTGATGGTGAAATGTACTTCCGGGTACTCTGTCTCAAAGCGTTCAATCCTATCATGCAGGGCCTTGCGCAGTGTGTTCATTCTGGCATCGCTCTGTTTTATGATAGCCATACTCACCGCCCTGTCTCCGTCGGAGCGTATGAGGCAGTTGTCCGTTCCCGGCTGCTCTATTATTTCAGCCAGTTCCTTGAAAAGGTATATGCGGCCTCCGATATTGAGCCGTATACGTTCTATATCCTCTCTGGAAGTCAGCTCTGACTGAAATCGTATGTTCCAGTGGTACTGGCCGTCACGGATAGAGAGATTGCCCAGCTGGATGTTGTTGCTCTCGATGGCCTGGGCCAGCACGTCCGGGGCAGTTCCGATGGCCGCGAGCTTTTCGTTGTCCGGTATTATCAGCAATTCCGGAAACACCAGTCCGCTCAGGTCCACCATAGCCACTTCCGGAATCTGTTCTATCCGCTTGGATATCACGTTGGAAGCCAGACGGCTCATTTCCATTGCCATGGAAGGGTTGTCCACGCTCATATTGACGAAGAAGGCCGGGATATCAGTTGCGCTGGATTTTATGGCCTTGGGTCTTTCGGCTCCCTCGGGTAGGGAGGACATGGAGCGGTCAATCCTCTCGTTGACATCCACGAAGGTGAAGTCAATATCCGTCCCGTACTCGAACGACAGGCGGATGATGCCTGTACCGCTTTCGGACTGGGAGCGGATGTCAGTGAGGGACGGTATCTGCATCAGTTCCCGTCGGAGGGTCTGGAGATACCGGTCCATCTCTCTTGCCGAACTGCCGTCCACCTTGACCTGAACGGTAATCTGCGGGATATCCACGTCCGGCATGAGCGATATGGGGATCAGCTTGATGGACACTGCTCCCAGGACGGCCACGGCGAACAGGACCATGGATACCGCCACCAGTCTTCTGATAAGCTGCCGTATCATTGCCTTACGATTACTTTGGACTCATGGGCCAGGTTGAGATTGCCAGATGTGATGACTGCGTCTCCTAAGTTGAGTTCCGCCGTACGCTCTTCATTCACTTTGACGACATGGCTGTCGCTGTTGGACATGACGATATCCACGTACACCCAACGAGCCGTGCTGTCCGCGCTCTGGTAGACAAAGAGCACGTCCTGATTGTCCCTCATAACCACCGCGCTTTTGGGTACCACCTGCTGACACGGGATGATCTCTTCCACCATGACCCTTACATTCATGCCGTCCATCATACTTCCGTCCGCATTGCTCACCGAGGCAGTTATCTCTATCCGGCCCTTGTCGTCCACCGTGGGATTGACTGAGATGATATGACCGGCGTATATCTTGTCCGGAGCATTGAACGGGGAGATTTTCACCGGCATACCCGTTCTGACCGAGCCGATTTCCGACTCCAGCAGCGGAAATGTCACGTCAAAGCTGCTGTCATCGATTACCGAGCAGAAATTCTCGGACGGAGCACTTTCATAGACCCGTCCCTTGACATTCGCCACTTTCCCGGTAAACGGAGCCACAATCCGGGTTCCGTTGTAGTCGTACAGGGCCCTGCGCCAGTTCTGTTCCGCGTCTGCATATCCCGACCTGGTCCTGGCTATGGCCATTGTGGCAGCCGGTACTTCCGAGGTATCGGCATCTCCGTATCCGAAGCCGATCAGCACGTCGTTGAGGTCTATCTCAGCCTTGCGCATGGCATTCTCGGCCTGGGCCAGGGCTATGGAAGCCGCTTCCGGGTCAAGACACGCTATAAGCTCGCCTTCATGTACTGTCTGTCCGTTGGCAAAATTCACTTCGGATATGGTGCCGGACGTATTGAACCTCAGGCCGCTCTTGCGTGCAGCGACAAGTTTGCCGTTGCTTATGGTCTGTCTTCTGAAATCCGTCAGCCTCAGGGTCATGGTGTCCACGTAGTTGGTCTCCACTGCCTGTGACAGGCGGGTCAGAGTGTCTTTTTCTACTGTATTTCTGTTTCCACATGCGGCTGTAAGCACTATCAGCGGCAGTATCATAAGTCTTTTCATATAGCAGTCAGTATTGTCAGTCTTCAATGAGTTTGTCAAATTCGGCATCCAGGTCTTTATCGTAGATATAGTCGTAGAGCGTATCCTTGCGCAAGTTGTAATAGTAGGACCAATAGTTGGCCAGCTCCTCTATGTACTGGGCGGAGGCCTCGTCCCTTTCATTCTGCGCGGTGTTCATCTCCAGTATGCCTATGGTCCCGTTGCGGAATCTCTGGAGAGCCAGTTCGTATCTTTCTCCGGCTATGGCGTCCGCTTTCTGGGAGACATCGCACTGCTGCGACTGGGCGTTGAACTGCACCACGCGGATGTATATGTCCTGCCGGCGTTGCATCACCTCCTGCTCTACCTGTGCCAGAACTATCTCCTGCTGGGTCCTGGCCATCTGTACCTTGCCCTTTCCGAGTCCCCAGTCCAGTATGGGGACGCTGAGTGTCAGACCTACTATCTCCTGGTCCATGGGATTGCGGTAAGATGAGGTGAACTCACTGCCGGTCTGGGTAAGTCCGAACTGGGCCGTCAGCATCGCGCTGAATCCCCTCTCGGACTTGGCCTGGGCGATGGCTGCCTCGGCCTCTATGAGGTTGAGTTCGTTGTCCAGACTGAATGTGGTGTTCTCCAGGCTGCGCCGGACGGCCTCCTCCTCGTCGATTTCGATGTTCGAGTAGTGCTGAGGCCTGATGAGTGTGAGATCGGTGTCATCTCCCATGCCTAGATAGGACTTCAGGGACAGCATGGCCTGCCTGAGTTCCACCTCCGAGCTGGCGACGGCTATTTCGGCGTTGAGTACCTGAAGCTCCATCTGCAGCAGCTCGTCCTTGGTGTATGTGCCTATATTGAAACGCTCCTGGGCGATGTCGTAGAGCTGCCGGGTGTTCTCATAGCGGCGGCGGGCCATCTCCAGGCTTTCCTGAGTACGCAGTACGGTGAAGAAGTATGTAGTGGCCGTTATGGCTATGTCCTCCAGATCCTCCAGATATTTCTTCTTGGATCGCTCATATTTTTTCGGCTCCGTCTTTCTTTCCCATTTGAGCCTGTTGTACTGGAAGATAGGCTGCTGGAGATAGACATTGACCGGGTTGGAATTCCAGGTCATGCTGCCGTAGGGTGAGAACTGGTCGAAGCGGTTGAGGTAGGTGTTCAGGGATATGATACCGCCTGTCCACGGGATGTTCTGGTCTATCGAGAGCTGCAGCCAGTTGTTCATGTTGTCGTTCTGCACGTAGTGTGTCTCGCCGGTCTCCGCGTCCTGCAGGGGCACGAGCGAGCGGTTGTACTGTCCCAGTCCGGCATTGAGATTGAGCGAGGGCAGAAACTGCGCCTTATACGAGCGGAACTCCCAGTAACTGCTTATGAACGAGTATTTGGCGATCATTGCCGGCAATGACTTGCTTTGCGCCGCCACTATCACGTCCTCCAGCGTAAACTCCCAGTGTGTCATCGGTTCCGCACATGTATCCGTTCTCAGTGTGTCATCTTGAGCACTCAGTCTCTGTAGGGTCGGGAATATTACAAGAACTACACAGGCAATACGCATTGTCCAGGAGTTACACAGCAAAAGTAAGTTGGATCTGCGGATTCTTGTCGCCTTTATGCCCATAATAAGTAATCTTATCAAAGTTTCTGTCAGAATGTAAGGCCTATTCTGTACTGGATGTATGGTGTTGCGTACCATTCACTTTGCCATCCGAAGCGCACTCCGGCAGAGAATTCACCGAACCAATTCTGGCCCCAGACCCGTCTGATGCCGTACATTGGTGTGATGCTCACATCCACCGGAGAGTTGAGGCCGAGTCCGCCGCTTTCGCTTCCGGATATGTATATGCCTCCGAGAGCTCCTTGTATCTTAAGAGAGACGAAGTCGGCGGAGTTCTTGTATGTACTCTTTCCGAGTTTTGTGCGTCTGTCAAAGTTGGTGTAGAACCTGGGTTCAACGTTGACTCCCAGTTTCATGGCCGCAATTGCATCGGTGTAAAAGTTGTCGCTGTAGAGATATATACCGGCAGGGACGAGTCCTGCTCTGAAGATCATGGAGAAACTCCCTCCCAGCGTCTGCTCGTATCCATACTCCAGACCTAGTATCTGCAAGGACAAAGTGTGGTTGGATACGGTTGTCGGTTTCTGGACTGTAGTAGAATCACCGGATATGTCAACTTTTTTGTCGTTGTCCCTGGCATAAGTTGACGGAATGAGCAGTAGGACTGCTGCTGCCGTAATGGTAAGTCTTCGGATAGTTTTCATAAGAATGAATGATTGGAATAAACTACGAAGACAAAGTTACTAAAATTTTTACATGTCCCTCGTTAAAAAGCCAGGAACTTCATGAACTCGTCCTCGGAGCAGCTGCCGACGGGTCCGGAGAGGGTATTGCCCTCGGAGTCCACCACGGCGTAGAGGGGCTGGGAGGCCGAGCCGAACTGCCTGAGCTCCAGGTCGCGGTACCTTCTGCCCAGGGTGCGGAACTCCGCGTCCTCAGTCTTGTCATCCACATACAGGTTGGCGATGACGAAGTCACCGGAAAGCCGCTCCATGACCGCTGCGGAGGAGAGCACCGTGGCCTCCATCTGCTTGCAGACACTGCATGTGTGGGACTTGAAGGCTATGAATACGGGCTTTCCTGTAGCCTTGCTTTCGGCCAGTGCCTCGTCTAGGTTAGTGTAGCTCTTCAGGGTGGAGTAGCCTGATGCAGCCGCATTGTCCCCGGACACTGCCTGTGCATTGTTCTGGGAGAGCGTCAGCGTGGAGCCGTCCATCGGAGGGATGAGGCCCGAGATGCTCTGCAGCGGGGCTCCGAACAGGCCGGGAATCAGGTAGAAGGCGAAGGTGATGCAGACTATCGCCGCGATGTGCCTGCCCCAGCCGATGCCCTCGGAGGGAGTGTCGTGGCTGGTGCGGAACACCCCGAGGAAGTACAGGCCGAGCAGCAGTGCGAGCACTGCCCACGAGGCTATGAAGCCCAGTCGGGTGATGATGCCCCAGCCGAAGTATGCGTCGATGTTGTAGAGGAACTTCATGGCGAAGGCCAGCATGATGTAGGCGAACACGACCTTGACCATGTTGAGCCAGCCGCCGGACTTGGGCAGCTTCTTCATCACTCCGGGGAAGAATGACAGCACCACGAAGGGCAGGGAGAAGCCCAGTCCGAAGACGGCCATGCCTACGATGGGCCTGAGGGCCACGCCGTCAAGTACAGCCGCTGCGAGGATGGAGCCTACGAAGGGACCGGTGCAGGAGAAGGATACGATGACCATCGCCAGGGCTACGAAGAATGCGGCGATGTAGCCGCCCTTGTCGGCTTCGCGGTCCGCCTTGTTGGCCAGACCGGAGGGCAGGGTGATCTCGAACGCTCCGAGGAACGATACGGCGAAGACTATGAACAGCAGGGCGAATATCAGGTTCGGAATCCAGTGCGTGCCTATCGCGTCGGTGGCCGCCGTGCTCTGGAAGAGGGCAACAATCAGGCCCAGCAGGGTGTAGATGACCATGATGGAGAGGCCGAAGATGACACCCTTGAGGATGCCGGCCCGCCTGGTGCTGCCTCCGCCGATGAGGAAGCCCACGGTCATAGGTATCATCGGGAAGACGCATGGGGTTATGACTCCGGCCAGTCCGGCCAGGAAGGCAATGAGCAGGAAGCCCCAGAAACTGCGGCCACCGTCAGCCCTGTCCGTATCCGAGGCTGCCGGCGCAATGCTCTCTTCCACAGGGGCGGCTGACGGATTGACGGTGACGGATATCTCCTCCTCGTTGAGGGTACACTCCAGTCCGTTGCAGGTCTGGAACTCCAGCCAGCCCCTGAATGTGAAGGTCTCTTCCGTCAGTGGCTTGATTATCTGTCTGAACCGTGCGGTACCCTCGAAGTAGTCCACCTCCATCCGGAAGCCCTGGTCGTACTTGACGTGCGGCTCCTCCACGTTCTCCAGGCCGCCTACGGGACTGTAGTCCGGGCTTTCCTGAGAGGTCAGGGCCGTGGCCATGGGGCCTCCCTTGACCGGTTCGGTGCTGTACATGTACCACTGGGGAGCCAGATTGACCGTGAGTATCAGCTCCACATTTCCGTCTGGCAGGACATTGGACTTGGTGTCTACGGATATTACGCCCTGAGCCGCCGCGCATACGGATATCAGGCAGGCAGCCATGGCGATTGCGAATCTTTTCAGTATCATTTCTTTATTTTTAATTATCGGGGCAAAAATATTAAATAATTCTTATTTTTGCGAGATAAATCAATGATGCGATGACACAGGAAGAAGTATTCAAGCAACTTACCGCCCATGCCAAGGAGTACGGCTTTGTATTCCAGTCAAGTGAGATATATGACGGACTGAGTGCCGTCTACGATTACGGCCAGATGGGCGTCGAGCTCAAGAACAACATAAAGAAATACTGGTGGGATGCCATGGTGCGTCTCAATGAGAATATCGTAGGTATTGACTCGGCCATCTTCATGCACCCGAAGATATGGCAGGCGTCGGGCCACGTGGGGGCATTTAATGATCCCCTTATCGACAATAAGGATTCCAAGAAGCGTTACCGTGCCGACGTGCTCATCGAGGACTATATCGCAAAACTGGAGGAGAAGATCGCCAAGGATGTGGAGAAAGGCCGTCGCAAGTTCGGCGAGAGTTTCGACGAGGCCCAGTTCCGCGCCACCAATCCCAACGTGCTGCGCAATCAGCAGAAGATGGACGAGGTGCGCTCCCGCATGACGGAGGCGTTGAATGCCAACGACCTGCAGGGCCTGCGCGACATCATCATCGACTGCGGCATCGTATGCCCCATTTCCGGTACCAAGAACTGGACCGAGGTGCGTCAGTTTAACTTGATGTTCTCCACCCAGCTCGGCAACATCTCAGGCGAGGACGGTATCATCTACCTGCGTCCCGAGACAGCGCAGGGTATATTTGTCAACTTCCTGAATGTCCAGAAGACCGGCCGTATGAAGGTTCCTTTCGGCATTGCCCAGATCGGCAAGGCCTTCCGCAACGAGATAGTGGCCCGTCAGTTCATCTTCCGCATGAGGGAGTTTGAGCAGATGGAGATGCAGTTCTTCGTGCGTCCCGGCTCCGAGCTTGAATGGTTCGCCAAGTGGAAAGAGGCCCGTCTGCAGTGGCACAAGGCCCTCGGCCTGGGCGATGAGAAATACCGCTTCCACGACCACGAGAAGCTGGCCCACTATGCCAACGCCGCCACCGACATCGAGTTTGAATTCCCCTTCGGCTTCAAGGAACTCGAGGGCATTCACTCCCGTACCGATTTTGACCTGAGCAATCACCAGAAATTCTCCGGCCGCAAGATACAGTATTTTGACCCTGAGACCGGCGAAAGCTATACTCCCTACGTCATCGAGACATCCATCGGTCTGGACAGGATGTTCCTGACCGTGCTCTCCGCATCCTACTGCGAGGAGAAGCTGGACAACGGAGAGGAGAGAGTGGTTCTCCGTATTCCGCCCGTATTGGCCCCTGTCAAGCTGGCCGTGCTTCCGCTGGTCAAGAAAGACGGTCTGCCTGAGAGGGCCAGGGCCATCATCGATGACCTCAAGTTTGACTTCAACTGCCAGTACGATGAGAAGGACAGCATAGGCAAGCGTTACCGCCGCCAGGATGCGATAGGCACGCCTTACTGCATCACGGTGGATCACCAGACCCTGGAGGACAACTGCGTGACCATCCGCGACCGCGACACCATGGCCCAGGAGCGCATCCCCATCGCCGAGGTCGAGCGTATCATCAGGGAGAGAACGGATTACAAGCCCGTATTACGGAAATTGAATAAAATAGGATAACATTATGGCTACGACGGAAGTAAAGTATCTCGGACTGGACCTCAAGAGTCCGGTGATCGTCAGCAGTTGCTCATTGACCGCTGATGTGGACAAAGTAAAGGAAATGCAGCGTGCCGGAGCAGGTGCCGTGGTGATGAAGTCTCTCTTCGAGGAGCAGATCCGCGGCGAGGTGGAGTTCATGGCCTCGGCCGGACACTCCTATCCGGAGATGGACGACTATCTCCACGCCTATATCCGCAGCAATTCCATAGCCCAGTACACCGAGAAGGTGAAGGCCCTCAAACAGGCCGTGACTATACCTGTCATCGCCAGCATCAACTGCTACAGCCCCGGAGAATGGGTCGAGTATGCCCGCCAGGTCGAGGCTGCAGGCGCTGATGCCCTGGAGATCAACCTTTACGATCCGGCAGTAGACCCCAGAACCTCTCCCGCTTCCATAGAGGAGGGATATATCAGCGTGATACGCTCCATCGTGTCTGAGCTGCGCATCCCCGTGGCCGTAAAGATAGGCCAGCACTATACCAGCATAGTCAATTTCGCAGACCGTCTGGCTTCCTGCGGCGCGAAAGGAGTGGTGATATTCAACCGTTTCTTCAGACCCGACATCGATATAGAGAACTTCAGGCTCGTGCCGGCGGCACCCCTGTCCCACGAGGGAGAGTACGGAGAGACGCTGCGCTGGACGGCTATACTCTCGTCGGTGGTCAAGACCGATATAGCTGTCACCACCGGCATCCATACTCCGGAGACGGCCATAAAGATGATACTGGCCGGAGCCGCTGCAGTGCAGATCTGTTCGGTGATATATCAGAAAGGCGTGGATGTGATTGCCGGCTTCAACGACAGGATTCAGAAATTCCTGGAGGACAACAATGTCGGAAGCCTTTCCCAGATCCGTGGCCGTCTGGACTACTCTACCATAGCCGATCCGGCCTTGTACGAGCGCGTCCAGTTCATGAAGACCTTCGGCTCCCTCGCCCTTTAATCTGTCGGGGTAAAAGGACTCGAACCTTCGACCCCCTGCTCCCAAAGCAGGTGCGCTAGCCAACTGCGCCACACCCCGATATTGTGGCTGCAAATATAAGTCATAATTTGTGAAATTTCAGTTTCTTTTCAGAATTCATCGCTAAATTTGTGTGGATTTTGGAGGATAACTGTCATGAAACTTCTTATAGTAGAGGATGATCCGTCGCTCAGGGAGTTGATGCATAGGGCATTGACCGAGGAGAAGTATGTCGTGGAGACAGCTTCGGACTTCGCTGAGGCCGACGCCAGGATTGCCGGGTACACCTATGACTGCATACTGCTGGACATCATGCTGCCGGGAGGGAACGGTCTCAGGCTGCTGGATCATATAAAGGAGCTGCACAGGAGGGAGAACGTAATCATCATCTCGGCCAAGGACTCGCTGGACGACAAGGTCTACGGCCTGGAGAAGGGTGCGGACGACTACCTGCCCAAGCCGTTCCACATGGCCGAGCTCAAGGCCCGTATCCGCAGCGTGCTCAGGCGCGGTCTGAGCGGAGGCGAGCTGACCATCGAGTACGGCAACGTAAGTCTCCAGCCGGACAACGGCTGCGTGCAGATTGACGGAAAGCCGGTGGAGCTGCTCAAGAAGGAGTTCGATATCCTGCTCTATTTCATGCAGCGTCCCAACCACATAGTGGACAAGTCGGTGCTGGCCGAGGCCGTATGGGGTGACCATGCGGACCAGGCGGACGATTTCCATTTTGTCTACGCGCAGATGAAGAACCTGCGCCGCAAGCTGCAGACAGCCGGTGCGGATATCGAGATAAAGGCCGTCTACGGTTTCGGATATAAGCTTGTTGAATCATCACAACAGAAAGGGGAATGAAGCTCATCTACCGCATAACGCTCAGACTGGCCCTGGTCCTGCTGCCGCTGATGGCCGCATGGGCCGCACTGTTCTATTTCAAGATGCTGGACGATGTCAACGACGAGACGGACGACGCTCTGGACCTCTTTACCGAGCTTGTCATAGAGAAGGCCCTCTCAGGCAATGAACTGCCGGCCAATGAGGGTACCAACATCATGTACGACATCATTTCGGTGGGAGAGCAGTTCGCTCAGGACTATCCGCGCATACGCTACTATTACAGCGAGCAGTATTTCCCCTTGATAGGATACGAGCCCTCGCGCGTGCTGACGACGGTGTTTATGGACGATGACGGGGCGTACTATCTGCTGAAAGTCTATACTCCTACCATAGACAAGCAGGATCTTATGCGCTCGACGCTGGTCTGGATAGTGATACTGTACGTCCTGCTGCTGCTGACTGTCATGCTGGTTACGGTGCTGGTATTCTACCGCAATATGAGGCCGTTCTACAGGCTTTTAGACTGGCTGGACCGTCTCAGAATCGGCGGCGGCAATCCACCGTTGGACAATCCGACGGATATCACCGAGTTCCGGAAACTGAATGCGGCGGCCGAGCAGGCCCTGGGCCGGTATCAGAAGGCATTCGAGGCACAGAAGGAGTTTATCGGCAATGCCTCCCACGAACTTCAGACTCCGCTGGCGGTAATGGGCAATCGGGTGGAGTGGCTTATCGACAACACAGAGCTGACACAGAAGCAGATGGAGGAGCTCATGGGTATCCAGCGCACCCTCGGTTCAGTGGTGCGGCTTAACCGGACCCTGCTCATGCTGACCAAGATAGACAACGGTCAGTTTCCGGAGAAGACCCGTGTCAGCATCCCCAAGACGGTGCAGGAGAGTGTGGAGATATTCTCGGAGATATACGAGGACAAGGAGATAGAGGTGGATTTCCCTGTGCCTGAGACTGATCTGGTGGTGGAGATGAATGAGTCGCTGGCCTCGGCCCTTGTCAACAATCTGCTCAAGAACGCCTTTATATATACTCCGGAGCACGGCCGTATATGCGTCAGGATATCGGAGCGGACGCTGGAGATATCCAACACCGGTCAGTCGCCTCTGGATTCGGAACATATCTTCGAGCGTTTCTACAAGAGCGGGGGCCGCGAGGGCTCGATGGGGCTCGGGTTAGCTATTGTCGGGGCTATTCAGAGGTACTGCAACCTGGAGGTCAGGTACGCTTTTGAGGGAGGAATGCATAAGTTTTCTGTACGGTGGCCGAAAAATTTTTAGGATTTTAAATTCATTTCAGAATTGAGGATAATCTTTGCACTGTGAAAATAAAACAACAGTGATAATTTTTAAAAAAGTAAAGTCATGAAAAAAATTATGATTCTCGCAGCCTCGCTGCTGCTCTTCTCAGTTACATCGGCTTATGCCGACAATGACCGTCCTATCCAGTTCAACCAGCTGCCGGAGGCCGCACAGCAGTTCATCAACACTTATTTCCCCGACCAGAAAGTGTCCTTTGCCAAGGAGGAACGCGACTTCATGGAGGTGAGCTACGAGGTGATGTTCACCAACAGCATCAAGATAGAGTTTGCCGGCAACGGTGAGTGGAAAGAGGTGAAGTGCAAATATTCCACTCTGCCCGAGGGTATAGTTCCGCAGCCTATAGTGGACTATGTAGGCACCAATTTCCCCGGAGTGTCCATTTACGCCATTGACCGCGGTTACAGAGATGTGGAGGTGAGTCTGACCAACGGTCTGGAACTTACTTTTGATTCCGATTACACACTTGTGGACATCGACGACTGATCCATGTCCTGACGGTGTCAGTCTGAAGACGGGTCCTCTTTATGCACGGATCCGTTTTTTGTATGGAATGTCACAAATATCAACAGCCTCCATTAATCCAGCGAAATCAATTAAAATCAAAATTTATGAAGTATTTAAAACTTATTGTATCAGGGTGTATTCTGTCCCTTATGGTTATTACAACCTCCTGCAATAAGCAGGGCCCGGAAGGTGGTATCAACGATGAACTGAAGAATGAACTGCAGGCAGCTCTTCTGGAGAAGTATCCGGACGCCCAGAATGTCGTGTGGTCTGAGAAAAGCGGTTATTACGTGGCGGACTTTACCGCCGCCATGGTCAAGGCGGATTCGGACAGGGTGCGTTATTCGGCGTGGTTCGACTCGCTCTGTGAGTGGCATATGACGGAGACGGATATTCCGTTTGACATGCTGCCCGAGGCTGTCAGGACGGCTTTCGCCGCCAGCGAGTATGCCGACTGGCGCATAGACGATGTGGATATGCTGGTCAGGAACGGAGTGGAACTTATCTATATCATAGAGGTGGAAGGCACCAATGCCGACGGAGTCAAGCAGGAAGTGGATCTGTATTACTCCGAGGACGGGGTACTGGTGAAGACAGTTGTGGATGCAGACAAGGACTATGACTACGATGACTATATACCGGACAACCCTGCTCAGGGCATTTTCGAATTCATTGAGACCTACTACCCTGAAGCGCGGATAGTGGAGATAGACATCGAGCACGGTATGACTGAAGTCGAGATTATTGACGGCCGCGTGTGCAGGGAGCTGCTGTTCGACTCGTCTGAGAGCTGGCTGTATACCAAGACCGAGTATCGTGTCGGAGATGTGCCTGCGGAGATTATGGCAGCATTGGAGGCTTCCGAGTATGGTGAGTACTGGATTGACGATGTGGATTATTATGTGACACCTAAGGAAGAGTTCTTCCGTTTTGACTTGGAGTACAGAGATAAGGATGTCAAGGTGGATGTTCTTGCTGACGGTACTGTAAGGGTAGTCGAAGGCGGGGAGAACTGGGGCGGTGACGGCAGCGGCCCGGCTTTGGACGGTGATATCGCCGCTCTGATAGAGCAGATGTATCCCGGTGCCCGTATCCAGGAGAGAGACTGGGACAACGGTTATCTGGAAGTGGAGATATGGCATGACGGCAGAGAGAAGGACGTGTACTTCAACGGAGCCGGTGAATGGGTATGGACCGAGTGGGATGTGCGTTACTCCGAACTTCCCGAGGCCGTCAAGAGTGTGCTGACATCCGGGTACGGTGATTACGAAGTGGATGACGTGACCTATGTTGAGACTCCCTCAGGAGAGTATTATCTGATTGAATTGGAGGGAAGTGGAGACCGCGAGCTCAACCTGCGGATAGATGCCTCAGGCAACATCCTCCAGTAAACTCATTACTACGAATAAAGCCAGCCCTGCACGACATGATGCGGAGCTGGCTTTTTTGCGTACAGTGGACCGCTTACTGTTCTTTGGCGATGTTCTCGCGCATGTCGGTGTCGGCCTGGATATTCTTGATGCGGTAGTAGTCCATGATGCCGAGATTGCCGGAGCGGAAGGCGTCGGCCATGGCCAGAGGTATCTCTTTCTCGGCCTCAATGACCTTTGCACGGGCTTCCTGGGCCTTGGCCTTCATCTCCTGCTCCTGGGCCACTGCCATGGCGCGGCGTTCCTCGGCGCGGGCCTGGGCTATGTTCTTGTCGGCGTTGGCCTGATCTATCTGCAGGACTGCTCCGATGTTCTTTCCGATGTCTATGTCGGCTATGTCTATGGAAAGGATCTCGAATGCAGTGCCGGCGTCAAGTCCCTTGGCCAGTACGACTTTGGATATAGAGTCCGGATGCTCCAGTACGTCCTTGTGGGACTCGGATGCACCGATGCTGGACACGATGCCCTCGCCTACGCGGGCCAGGACGGTCTCTTCGCCGGCTCCTCCTACCAGCTGTTTGATGTTGGCACGCACTGTCACCCTGGCCTTGGCTATCATCTGTATGCCGTCCTTGGCCACGGCTGTTACGGGAGGTGTGTTGATGACCTTGGGGTTGACGGACATCTGCACGGCCTCGAATACGTCACGGCCTGCCAGGTCGATGGCGGCGGCCATCTTGAAGTCCAGGGCTATGTTGGCCTTGTCGGCGGAGATGAGGGCGTTCACCACGTTGGGAACATTGCCCTTGGCCAGATAGTGCGCTTCAAGGGCATTGGCGTCCAGTTTCAGACCGGCTTTCGTGCCGGTCACCATAGCCATGACGATGGTGCTCGGGGGTACTTTTCTCCATCTCATCAGCACGAGCTGGATGAGAGAGATTCTCACTCCCGATATCAGGGCCTGGAACCACAGGGTTACCGGGAAGAACCACAGGAGGATAATCAGGGCCACGACGGCCACGGCTATCCAGATCAATAGAAGTCCTAAAGATGTCATAAAAAGGTAGAATTATTTTGGTTTTACATATATCTTATTGTCGTCTATGAGGATTACCGTCACTTCCTGGCCCGGGTCTATGAGTCCGTTGCGGGCGGTGCATTCCACCGTTACGTCTCCGAACAGGACTTTGCCCATCGGCGCCAGTCTGGTGATGGTCTTTCCCTCGCTTCCCACTGCTATGCCTTTGTCCTCAGGCGCGGAGTCGGTGCGGCTGTCTATCTCAGTGTGGAGCGACAGCTTTTTCCAGGTCTTGGACCGCAGGGTCAGAACGGTACTTGTCACGGCCAGCAGGATATTGACAGCGATGGTGATGAGTCCTGCTGTCTGTCCGTACTGGTCGAAGGCCAGCCAGCAGGAGCCGGCCATGGCCAGCAACCCCAGAGTCCCGGCGACAAAGATGCCAGGGATAAGCACTATCTCAGCTATAATCAGAAGTATGCCTATAATGGTTAAAGAGATGATAAGAGCCATGTAGTTACAGTTTTATGCTTTTTATCGATGCGTTGATTCCTTCCTTGTCCAGTCCGTTCAAAAGATCTTCCGCTTCCTGCCGTCCGTTGAACGGGCCTATTGCGAAGACGGTCTCTCCGTCATCCTGGACTGTGCGGGTGATGTCCTTGCCGCTCAGTTGCTGTATAGTGGCGAGTACGGACTGCGGCAGCGTGTGTCCATAGCCGTAAAGAATTACCTGCCAGGCAAGTTCGCTGCCGGTTGCCGGCTTCTTTCCCTCCATGTTTCTGGCGGTCTTGACGGAGATGCTCCTGCCGTTGTCAAAAGCTATTATGAACGCTTCGGGGAATCCGTTTTTCCTTACTCTGTTGAGATTGGACAGGGCCTCCTGGTAGGAGCCGAACAGGCCGACAGAGTGCAGGTATTTGCCTGAGGGCATCCGGGTCACGAATACAGGGCTCATACCTTTGATGTCCCTGACGGTGGCGCGGGATGACAGAACCATGAACTGTATCTGGTATACTATGCCGTCCGGCAGGGTATTGTCTTCCGCAAACTGCCCCTTGTCCCTGCCGAGAATCTTGAAGCTGTAGTCAAACTCAGGCTCGGGTACTTCTACTATGATATATGGTATCTTTCCGGATGTATGTTTCCGGAATACGTACATGCTTCTGTTGTCTGTGACAGTCGCCGGCAGTTCCGTGCTTTCCTGTTGCTCTTCTTCGTATATGGGGATGATGCCGTCTGAGAGGAACTGTATCTCCATCTTCCTCACCTGGGCGCTTAACTCATCTATCTGTTTTTTGATGTTCATGGACTCCTGCTCTATGTCCCGGATGATTCCAGCCAGGAACTCGCGGTCGCCGGCAGAGGCTTTCGCGTATATGCTGCGGCTTTCCTCTATCTTGTCCAGTTTCTCTTTCTGCTCGCCCTGCAGTCTGCGCAACTGGTGTATGAGCAGGGAGTAACTGTCGGGCTGTCTGCTTCCGGCGGTATCGGCGGTCTTCTCTTCGGTTTCCGGCCGGTGTGTGAACGAGGATATCAGCAGAGGTGATTCATCTTTGCCGAGCGGAGTCTTTACAGGTGTGGCGATGAAGTCCGTCACATATATCTTCACGGAGTCCCCCTCTGTCTCGCGGTTGGATACGATGATGGAGCATGAGCCCGCCTCGTTGTTGAGGAAGAGGATGTCATCTCCTGTGGAGGAATAGGGGAATCCCAGGTTCTCGGGGGTACTCCAGTCTTCGTTTTCCTCATCCCAGGTGCTGCAGAAAAGATCATAGCCTCCCATACCGGGCAGGCCGTCTGATGCGAAATACAGTGTTTTTCCGTCTTTGCTCAGTATCGGGAATATCTCATTGCCGCTGGAGAGGATGTTCTCGCTCAGCAGGACCGGGGCAGTCCATACGACGCTGTCCTTGAGACTGGAAGTGTAGAGATTCCATGCTCCTGATTCGTCTGGAGCGGAGAATATGACCCGGTTGCTTCCTTCCGGCAGGTACATCGAAGTGTAGAACCGGTTCATCCTGTGTCCGGGGGTCTTTATGAAAGGGTTGGGCACCGGAATCCAGGAGTTGTCGCTGAATTCGTTGATATATAGGAAAAATTCGTTGATACGGAATATGCCGGAAGTAATCTCGTCCGGACGTACTATGTACTGCATCATGCTCTGTCCGTTCTGACATTCCACGATCCGTTCCATGATCTCAAGCCTGAGGGTCGTGTCCGCAGTCTTGCCGAGTGCTTCGGAGTAATACTCCACGGCCTTTCCGAACTGATAGTTTCTGTGGAATATACCGGCTCTTCTCAAATCCTCCTCCACTTCATCTCCGCCCTGCTGTGCGTATGCCGCAAGACATATCAGCAGAACTGCCGGGAGTGCCAGGAAATATTTATATAGGGCAGTCATATTCAAATTTAAGGTGAACAAAATTACTAAATACTTTACAAATAAGAAAAAAATAGTACTTTTGTACCCTCATTTTTATGCAAACTAGAAAAACATTGTTTTAGAAAGTTTAAAAAAGAATTGATATGCAAAGTAAAGGTGCCATTTCTCTATTGGCGGTATTGATCGCTCTGGCCTGCCTGTATCAGCTCTCTTTCACAGCCGTTTCTGTCATTCAGCAGAACAAGGCTGACAAGTTTGCCGAGGCAGCTGTCATGGCCGAGCAGCAGAAACCCTCCTTCGCGGAGGTATCTGAGCTGGATAAGGCTTATTATCTGGACTCTATCAGAAAAGAAAGGAACAGGTATTACATCGACTCTGTAAGTGCCGAGAAGATATATCTCGGCCATACTTACAAAGAGGTGCAGGAGAAGGAAATCAATCTGGGTCTTGACCTCAAGGGCGGTATGAACGTCATGCTGGAGGTTCAGCTGAGCGACCTTGTAAGGGCCTTGTCCAACTACAACACCTCTCCCGAGTTCGAGCAGGCTCTTGCCCTGGCTAAGGAAAGAGAGACGGCATCCGGCGGAAACACCGACTTCATCACTCTTTTCCATGAGGCGTGGAATGAGGTGGCTCCCAATCAGAGACTCTCCCAGATATTCGGTACCATCGACCTCAGGGACAGGATCAATGCCCAGAGTTCCAACGACGAGGTCATCGCAGTAATCCGCGAGCAGGCAGAAAGTGCTGTAGCCAACTCGTTCAACGTGCTGCGTAACCGTATCGACCGTTTCGGAGTGACATCTCCCAATATCCAGAGACTCGGAACATCCAGCCGCATACTTGTGGAACTGCCTGGTGTTAAGGAACCCGAGCGTGTCCGCAAGCTCCTCCAGGGAACGGCTTCCCTCGAGTTCTGGACAACTTATGAGAATCCCGAGGTGTTCCGCTATCTCCAGGAAGTAAACACTATCGTGAAGGATATGCAGGCCGGTGAGGAGACACCGGTCGCGGAGAATAATGCTGAGGTTGCCGGACAGGCATCGGAGGCTGAGAACACAGGTCTTGACGAGCTCGTTGCCGAGCTGGAGCAGCAGGAGGACTCACTCTCTTCCGACGAGATTAACTTCGCCAGGAACAACCCGTTCTTCTACGCCCTCAATCCTTCGATGTACAACGGTCAGCTGATGCCCGGTCCCGTGATCGGTATCGCTCACTACAGGGATACGGCCAAGATCAACAACTGGCTCAGACTGCCTCAGGTGAAGGCGGCACTGCCCGCTGACCTCGTTCCCATGTGGACAGTCAAACCTGCTGCCGAATATCCCGGCGGCAACTATTATCAGCTTATCGCCATCAAGGTCAATACCCGTGACGGCAAGGCTCCCCTTGACGGAGGAGTGGTTTCCGATGCACGTGTAGCATACAACAACATGGGCGGTCAGCCTGAGGTGGACATGGCCATGAATGCCGAAGGTGCCCAGACATGGGCCCGCCTGACAGCCGACAACATCGGCAGGAGCATAGCCATCGTGCTTGACGGCATGGTGTACTCGTTCCCCCGCGTCAATACAGAGATTACCGGAGGCCGCTCCGTAATCTCCGGCAGCTTCACCATCGAGGAGGCTACCGACCTTGCCAACGTGCTCAACTCCGGTAAGCTGCCCGCTCCCGCCACTATCGTTCAGGAGCAGGTCGTAGGTCCGTCACTCGGTAGCGCGTCCATCCAGGCAGGTATGATATCCTTCGTTATCGCCTTCCTCTGCGTGCTGCTTTATATGATTATCTTCTACAAGGGCGCAGGTATTGCAGCCGATACTGCGCTGCTTTGCAACGTGCTCTTCCTCTTCGGTGCTCTCGCTTCCTTCGGAGCGGTCCTCACCCTTCCCGGTATCGCCGGTCTGGTGCTGACCCTCGGTATGGCGGTGGACGCCAACGTGATCATCTACGAGCGTGTCAAGGAGGAACTCCGTGCCGGCAAGGCTCTCCGTCTGGCTGTGTCCGAGGGTTACAAACATGCTTACTCGGCGATTATCGACGGTAACCTTACCACCATCATCACCGGTCTGGTGCTCTTCTTCTTCGGTTCCGGTCCTGTACAGGGCTTCGCCACCACACTGGTTATCGGTATCATCACCTCCATGCTGACATCGATATTCATCTCCAGACTTATCTTCGAGGCCCGTCTGAGCCGTGGCAAGAACATCTCGTTCTACACCAAGTTCTCCAAGGACTTCCTGCAGCATACCCACGTGGATTTCGTCAAGATACGTAAATACGCCTATATCATCTCCACTGTGCTGGTGCTGATAAGTGTCGGCTCCATCATCTTCAAGGGCTTCACCTACGGTGTGGACTTCACTGGCGGCCGTACCTATGTAGTACGTTTTGACCAGGATGTGGCTGCTGAGGACATCAGGGCATCTGTCCTGGATGCATTCGGCGAGGGCGTTGAGGTCAAGCAGTTCGGAGGTGCCAGCCAGATGAAGATTACCACCACCTACATGATTGAGGACCAGAGCACCGAGACTGACGCTGTCGTAGACCACATGCTGTACGAGGCTCTGAAGGAGTACTTCGTCAATCCCATCACATACGACCAGTTTATCTCGACTTTGGAGAACCCCAACGGTATCATCCAGTCCGACAAGGTAGGTCCTACTATTGCGAACGACATGAAGCGTGACTCCCTCATAGCGGTGGCCATCGCCCTCTTCGCAATCTTCGCCTACATTGCAGTCCGTTTCAAGGGCTGGACATGGGGTCTCGGAGGAGTTGTCTCCACAGCGCATGACGCTATCCTGACAGTCGGCTTCTTCTCACTGTTTACCGGAGTGCTGCCGTTCACCCTTGACGTGGACCAGACATTTATCGCCGCAGTACTGACGATTATCGGTTACTCCATCAACGACAGCGTGATTATCTTCGACAGGATCCGTGAGTACCGCAAGCTCTATCCCAAACGCGAGCTTTACCAGAATATCAACGACGCCATCAACAGTACTCTGGCCCGTACCGTCAACACGTCCGGTACCACATTCATCGTGATGCTTGCCATCGCCATCTTCGGAGGCGAGGTGATCAGGGGCTTCGCAGTTGCCCTGCTCGTCGGTATCTTCGTAGGTACTTACTCTTCGGTATTCGTAGGAACGCCTATCATGTACGACCTGTCGCAGCGCAAGGCCCGCAAGGAAGCCAAGAAGCTCCAGGCCGCCGGCAAATAGCAACTGATATCCGGTACTAAGATAGATTCCCGGGATGAGTCCTGTATTCATCCCGGGAATTTTATTGTCTCCTTTGCTATTTCTTTTTAAAATTTTGGGCGGAGTTGTTGCAATTATTCGTAATTTTGGGGATAACTTTTAAAAATAGATATTTATGGAACTTCCTTTTGCAGAATCTTACAGAATCAAGATGGTGGAGACCATCAGAAAAAGTACCCGCGAGGAGCGCGAGAAATGGATTAAAGAGGCCAAGTACAACCTCTTCCTGCTGAAGAGCGACTATGTATTCATCGACTTGCTGACCGATTCCGGTACAGGCGCCATGAGCGACAAGCAGTGGGCTGCCATCATGGAGGGCGACGAGAGCTATGCCGGCGCACGTTCTTTCTACAGACTGAAAGACACTATCGAGATGCTGACCGGTCTGCCCTACGTACTGCCTTCGCATCAGGGCCGTGCCGCAGAGAACGTGCTGTTCTCGAGCATCGTGAAAGAGGGTGACATCCTCCCCGGCAACTCTCATTTCGACACCACCAAGGGTCATATCGAGTACCGCAAGGCAGTAGCTCTGGACTGCACCATCAAGGAGGCATCCAACACCGAGCTGGAGATTCCCTTCAAGGGCAATATGGATCTGGAGAAGCTTGAGGAAGTGCTTAAGACCACTCCCCGCGAGAAGATACCGTGCGTAGTGCTGACCGTTACCAACAACACCGCCGGCGGACAGCCCGTATCCATGGAGAACATCAAGGGCGTATCCGCTCTGTGTAAGAAATACGGTGTCAAGCTGCTTATGGACTCCGCACGCTTCGCCGAGAACGCCTACTTCATCAAGACCCGCGAGAAGGGCTATGAGAACAAGACCATCCGCGAGATTGTCCATGAGATGTATGAGGGCGCAGATTATATGACCATGTCGGCCAAGAAGGACGCCATCGTCAACATCGGCGGTTTCGTGGCATTCCGTGACGAGGCTGATATGCGCAAGGCCCAGATGTTCACCATCATGAACGAGGGCTTCCTGACCTACGGCGGTATGGCCGGCCGCGACATGAACGCACTGGCTCAGGGTCTGCTCGAGGGTACCGAGTTCGAGTACCTGGAGACCCGCATCAACCAGGTGGCCTACCTCGGCAAGAAGCTGGACGAGTACGGAGTGCCTTATCAGAGACCTGCCGGCGGACACGCCATCTTCCTCGATGCCAAGAAGATCCTGACTCACCTTCCCAAGGAGGAGTTCATCGCCCAGACCCTCGGTATCGAGCTCTACCTCGAGGCCGGTATCCGCGGTGTGGAGATCGGCTCGCTGCTCGCAGACCGTGATCCCGTTACCCGCGAGAACCGTTATCCCGCCCTGGAGCTGCTCCGTCTGGCCATTCCCCGCAGGGTGTACACCAACAACCACATGGACTACATCGCTGCCGCAGCCAAGAACGTCTACGACCGCCGCGAGAGCATCACACGCGGTTACAAGATCGTCAAGGAGTTGCCTATCATGAGGCACTTCACCATCGAGCTTGACAGGGCTGACAGATAGCGGACGGATGGACACAGGAGAGATTCTGGAGGTATTCCGCTACCAGTATGACTGTTGTCCCCAGTACCGCAGATATGCGGAGCTGCTGGGAGTCACGCCGGAGGGATTGACCGATATATCAGACATACCTTTCCTGCCCATACGCTTCTTCAAGCAATATGACATCATATCTTCTGCGGACCCGTCTGCGGTGCCGCAGAAGATTTTTTATAGCAGTTCCACGACCGGCCAGACACCGTCAAGGCACTGCGTGCTGGACATATCGCTTTACGAGAAGAGTTTTCTGGGCGGATTCAGACAGTTCTACGGTGAGCCGGAGAATTATGTCATCCTGGCTCTGCTGCCGTCCTATCTGGAGCGGAAGGGCTCGTCGCTGGTCTATATGGCCGACCGTCTGATAAAGGAAAGCGGACGGCCCGAGAGCGGCTACTACCTCTACGACCATGACCGTCTTTACAATACCTTGACGGAACTGAGACGGAGAGAGCAGAGGACTCTGCTGCTGGGAGTGGCGTTCGCCCTGCTGGATTTTACTGAAAAATACAGTCTCGAAGGGCCTAATGACTCATGGCTCACGGTCATGGAGACCGGAGGCATGAAGGGACGGCGGGAGGAACTTTCCAGAGAGGAGCTGCACAGCCGTCTGTCTGAGGGATTCGGCTTGCAGGCCATACATTCGGAATATGGGATGTGCGAGCTGCTTTCGCAGGCCTATTCCAAGGGGGACGGAGTGTTCCGGACACCGGACTCGATGCAGATTGTCATCCGCGATATCAACGACCCGTTCAGGGATGCGGCTCCGGGGGAGCGCGGCATCATCAACATCATCGACCTGGCCAACCGCAACTCGTGCTCGTTCATCGAGACCGAGGATGTCGGCAGAGCATGGCCGGACGGCTCCTTCACCGTCGAGGGGCGGCTTAAAGGGGCTGAGCGGCGCGGCTGCAATATGCTTATCGAATAATCAGACAGCGGAGTTGAAGAAGTCTTCAAGGGCCTGGGAGTATTCCCGGGCCTTTTCTGTATCTGCCTGGTTCACTATATCGACAGCGTACTGATAGAACTGGAAGTTGCTTTCCAGATCGGTGCGGGACAGTACGGAGCCGTGGAACGGTTTGGAGAACAGTACGATGGCATCCATCGTCTCGTTGATGAATCTGTCAGCCAGGTCAAGACCTTTCTCTTTCTCGCCGCATTTGATGTACAGTTCTATGGCACTGAGCACCATCCATTCGTTGACGTAGCGCACTGCGGCTGAGGAGTTGAGCGGGAAATTCCTGTCGGGGAAGGTCTCCTGCATCCGGTCGAGCAACTGTACGGCTTTCTCTTTCTCGCCCTTGTCGTACAGGGCCAGCGCGGTCTGGACGAAGATGAATCTGTGGGACTGGACTCCGTTGAATGTGGACAGATTCTGATAGTCCACGAAGAAGTCGTCGGCGAAGCGGTCAAGTCTGAAGACGTTCATAAGTCTGTCATAGAGGGCATCTGTATCCACCTGGCTTACGTTGGTCAGGGACAGACTGCTCTTGATGGGCACGAACTTATAGGTATAGCCGTCCAGCTGGAGATAGTCCCGTATGCCTATCTCCAGGGAGCCTCCCTGGGTCATGAAGTAGATAGGACGGTCCCAATCGTAGTTGGCCAGCATGTCGAGTATCATCAGCTCGGTCTTGTTCAAGTATCTCTTGTCGGCTGGTATTTCCAGGCAAACAGTGTCCACAATCTTGTCATAGTCGCACTCGGGTACTATGCCGTATTTCATGACATTCTCCTTATTGACGGGTATCAGCAGCTTTCTTGCCGCCAGGAAACTCTCCTGGTTGCCGTAGATGTTGACCTTTACACGTGGGTCGTTGAACAGGTCTATGGCGTCCTTGAGCAGAATAGGACGGTTGACACGGTCGATGATGTTGACATAGTCATTGGTCCCGTACAGGTAGTTGATGCGCTTCGTGGTGAACTTTATCGGCTCGGCGTCATACTGTTTCCACTGCATCTGGTCGATGTACCAGTCAATGCCCAGCAGGGACGTGTTCATTACCCTGGCATCCAGACGGACTCCTTCCACCTCCTGGATGTACCAGAGGGGGAATGTGTCGTTGTCTCCGTGGGTCACGAGGATGGCCTGGGGGTCTGTGGACATAAAGTAGTTGTAAGCCATGTCGCGGGCCGTGTATCTGTTGCTGCGGTCGTGGTCGTCCCAGTTCTCGGCGGCCATGAGGACGGGCACTCCGAGCAGTACGACGCTGACAGCGACTGCGGTCACCTTTTCAGGGATATGTATCTTCGAGAAAGGCTTGCGCAGCCAGTCATAGACGGCCATGACTGCCAGGCCTATCCATATGGCGAATACGTAGAAGCTGCCGGCATAGGCGTAGTCCCTCTCGCGTACTTGATAAGGAGACTGGTTGAGGTATAGTATGATGGCGATGCCCGTGAGGAAGAAGAGCAGGAAGGTGATCCACCAGTTGCGCTTGTCCTTGCCCAGCTGGAAGAGCAGGCCGATGATGCCCAGCAGCAGCGGCAGCATGTAGTAATGGTTCTTGGCCTTGTTGTGTATGATGTAGTCCGGGCCTTCGGACTGGTCTCCCAGTCTGGCCCTGTCTATGAAGTCTATGCCGCACTCCCAGTTGCCGGATATCGGGTCACCGGGCACCTGCCCGTGCAGGTCGTTCTGACGGCCGGCGAAGTTCCACATGAAGTAGCGCATGTACATCCAGTTGAACTGGTAGTCGAAGAAGAACTTGAGATTGTCCCCGAATGTGGGCATCTTCTCCTTTGTGCCCGGAATGACCTTGCCGCGGTCCTGGGTGTAGCTCTTGTAGAACCGGATATGCGAAGGGTCCTTGCTGTGCATCCTGGGGAAGAACATCTTGCTGTCGGATGCGTAGACATAGTCTATGGGGTTGGTGGTCTTGTGGTATTTGCCGTCCAGCTTGGTATAGTATGATGATTCCTTATAATCAATAGGTACTGATGCGAATGTGGGTCCGTATACAAGAGGGGTGCTGCCGTACTGCTCGCGGCCCAGATATTTGACGAGGGCGAACGGGTTGTCCGGCTGTCCCTCGTTTGTGGGGGTGTTGTTGGCCGAGCGGATGACCACCATCGCGAAGGCCGAGTAGCCGATGACTATCATCGTGAAGCAGAGCATGACGGTGTTCCAGATATGCTTTCCCTTCTTCCGGGTGAAATATATGGCCCAGAAGCTGAGGGCGAGCAGTGCTAGGACGAAAAATGCCGCTCCGGTGTTGAAAGGCAGGTTGAATACATTGACGAACAGCAGGTCGAACAGCGCGGCTATCTTCGGCAGGTAGGGAATGATGCCCCAGAGTACTACGGCCAGTATGACCGCTGAGACGGCGAATACTCCGACGCAGCCCCAGGTGGTGACTTTCGTCGCTTTCTTGTAGTAGTAGACAAATGCTATCGCGGGTATGGTCAGCAGGTTGAGCAGGTGTACTCCGATGGAAAGTCCCATCAGGAAGGCAATGGCCACTATCCAGCGGTCAGCGTATTCGGTGTCGGCCTGTTCCTCCCATTTGAGGATCATCCAGAACACGACAGCGGTGAAGAGAGAGGACATGGCGTACACCTCGGCCTCGACAGCGGAGAACCAGAAAGTGTCGGACCAGCAGTAAGCGAGGGCTCCGACGACACCGGCTCCTATCAAGGAGATTCCCTCACCCATGGAGAGAGTTCCGTTCCCGCCGTTTTTCTCTATGATGCGGCGTCCCAGATGGACTATGGTCAGGTACAGGAAGAATATGGTGAATGCAGAGCAGAGGGCACTCATGATATTGACCGCCATGGCTGCATGTTCCGGAGAGGCGAACATGGTGAAGAACCGGGCTATCATCTGGAACACCGGGTTGCCCGGGGCGTGTCCCACTTCCAGTTTGTAGGATGAGGCGATGAACTCGCCGCAGTCCCAGAAACTTACCGTGGGTTCAATGGTCATAAGGTATGTGATGGAAGCGGTCACCAGGACGATGACCGAGAAGATACGGTTGATAAGAGTGAACTTTTTCTGCTCCATTTGTCGTCTATTTCATGTGTATAAACCGCAAATATACTAAATTTGCACAAAAATTACCGTTATGCCATTGGTTTACTCAACAAATCCCGACTTCAATATCCCCTCTGAGGAGAAAAGCGTGGTGGAGACTCTGCCTCCGGCCAGACAGAAACTGACAGTATATCTGGACCGCCGCAACCGGGGCGGCAAGCAGGTTACTCTGGTAAAGGGCTTTGTCGGCAGTGAGGAGGACCTGACGGAGCTGGGCCGCAAGCTCAAGAGCAGATGCGGTACTGGCGGAAGCGTCAAGGACGGGGAGATACTCATACAGGGAGACTGCAGGGACAAGGTCACGGCATTTCTGACATCTATGGGCTATGTGGCAAAACGCGGTAACTGACGGAAGCGTGGAAAGACTGTGGCCCGGCTCGCAGCTGCAGCATTATGTGTTGCCGTCAGCCGTGGAATCCGGGATTCAGGGCGGACAGTATTTCGTGTGGACGATACTGTTCCTGATAGTCTTCGGACTTGTCTTCCGCAGGCCATTCTCCGTATTCTTTACATGGATGGGCGGCTTCTTCAAGTCCCCAGTGCGCCGTACCTATTTCGACACTTCCCCGGCGGTAAGATACGGCCTGCTGCTGTCGTTTGTCATCACTCTGCCGATATCGGCTTTCCTGGTGTACGGTACGCAGGCGGTGGAGGCTCCGTATTATGTGATTCTGGGGTGCATATGCGCGTATTTCGCCCTGCGCTTCATCGTCACATCGGGCATATCCTATGTCTCGGGAGAGGACGGTTTTGTCACGGCCGTCAACAGGATGTCGTGTGTGTCCTTTATGACGGCAGTCATGGTTTTCTGCGTTATCTACATTCTGGGAATGTTCATGCCGGATCTCTTTCCGGTGCTGACGGACAAGGTCGCTCCGGCGGTCTCGGGAGTGCTGGTATTTTTGTATCTGACGGAGCAGCTGAGAATAATTTTTGCATTTAAAGAGCCGCTTTTAATGTCTATTTTGTATCTTTGCACGCTTGAAATACTGCCTATAGCGATAGCTGTAGCGACAATATTAAAATTTTAACAATAGATTGCAATGAAGATAAGCAATATCTTGGTCTCGCAGCCGGCTCCGGGAAACACTCAGTCTCCATTCAGTGAGATCACCTCAAAATACGGTGTACAGGTTGACTATTTCCCTTTCTTTAAGATAGAGCCATTGACAGCCAAGGAATTCCGGGCGCAGAAAGTTGCGATTCTGGATTATACGGCGATATTTTTCTCGGCAAAGTCCTCTATAGATGCCTTTTTCTCAGTGTGTGAGGCCATGAGGGTCACTGTTCCCGAGACGATGAAATACTTCTGTACGACGGAGAACATAGCTCTGTATCTCCAGAAACACATAGTGTACCGCAAGCGCAAGATATTCTTCGGCAAAGGGACTGTGGATTCAGTAATAGATACGATCGGCCCCAAGCACAAGGGGGAGAACTTCCTGATAGCTTCCACGGACACTACGAAGCCGGATGTCATCAAGGCCTTCACCAAGGCCGGTCTCAAGTTCGGCAACGCAGTCTTCAGCAAGACCGTCTACAGCGACCTCAAGGACGTGGACCTCTCGAAGTACCAGATGGTGGTGTTCTACAGTCCTTCGGATGTCAAGTCCCTTGCTCAGAATTACCCTGACTTCAAGCAGGGCGACCTGCTGTTTGTCACCTATGGCCCGTCTACCGCCAGGGCATTGAAGGAAAACGGTTTCGCGGTGGAGGTCGAGGCTCCGACTCCCGAGGCTCCCTCGGTGTCGAAGGCTCTGCTGCTTTACCTTGAAAACCGCAAATAGCATGTTGTTCCGTCACGGTTATACGGTAGCTCTTCTCTGTGCGGTAATCTTTGCCGCAGGTATGACCGTGTCGTGCAGTCAGGAAAGTCCGGCCTACAACAGGGAGAACCTCAAGGCCACGTGGATTGTGGATACCTACGACGGCAATCTTCTGGACGAGCGCAACTATACCGTCATGACATTCACCTCCTCCGGAACCGTGAAGTACGAGGGTGTGCTGACTCTTGACAGCGCGAATTATCAGTGGGGGGAGAACACGCTCAGATACGACATTTACTGCTGCGACTTCTCCATCAGCGGGACTTATTCCGGCCTGTACGGCTATCTGAACGGGGTGGACACATATCAGGAATACAGTTTCGTTCTGTCTCAGGACTCGCTGATGACCCTGGGAGTGGACAGCTACACGATAAACGGTGCGGAAGTCACTCCCGAGTACAGTCAGATGACCATGCGCAAGATACCTCTGGACTATGCCGCGGCCGATACTCTCTACGGTATCTGGCAGTTCAATACCAGGAATGGAGAGGAATTCATGAACTACAGGGTGCAGTTCCTCCCTGACAATGTCCTGTCCATGTCCGTCCGCAGCGGTGAGAACTCCTGGGACCCGGTAGGTGACGGCGAGGACTATTACCGTCTCTACGAGGACTTTCTCGTCATGACTCTATACGACAACTGGGAGTTCGGCACTACCGGTAAATGGGATGTCAAGTGCTTCCTCATAGACTCCATATCCATGGCATCGGGACGGATGTCCCTGCGCTCAGGCCCGGATGAGTTCGTACTTTCGTATATATCCTCCAACTGATCTATGACCAAGGTAGAGAGGCTGCATTCCGAAGGGAAGAAATACTACTCCTATCCATACCGTCTGTATGTACTGGACAACACTGACGGAGATGCGGACGAGACGGTCATATCCGTTCCCAAGAAGATATTCAAGCGGGCGGTCAAGCGCAATCTGGTGCGCCGCAGGACCAGGGAGGCTCTGCGTCATATAAAGAAAGAATGTCCGGACTTTGCCGGCAAGGATATCCTGATGGTCTACACGGCCAATGAAATACTGGAATATGGAAAGATCGCCGAATGTCTCTCAAACGCGCTGGCAAAAGTGGCGCAGGGTGCTTAAGAAGATCCTGATAGCTCCTTTTGTGTTCCTGATCCGGTTCTACCAGGTGTGCATATCTCCGTACAAACCTGCCTCGTGCCGCTTTACGCCCACCTGCTCGGCATACGCCCTGGAGGCCTTCCGCAAGCACGGTCCCGTAAAGGGTCTCTATCTGACGGTCAGGAGACTCCTGCGCTGTCATCCCTGGGGCGGCAGCGGCTACGACCCCGTCCCATAACCCGCCTGCCCCGTGTGCTGTCAGATATAATATCCGGGGTTATTGCTTGAAGCGTTCGAGGAGGGTCTCGGGGTTGTCGCTGCCCTTGGTCAGGAGGACGACCTCGCTGCGGGGCACTTTGTCTATGTCCAGGAAGATCATGCCGTCCACGCAGTAGTTGAATTCCTTGTCCACGTTGTAGGCCAGGATGTCCGCGCCCAGCTTGACGTACTTTTTGAGCAGGGTGGGGATTCTGTACCGGCCGTCGCTCAGACGCTGGATGCATTTGTCCAGAGAGTCCACGTTTCCGGCCTTGCCTTTCAGCAGCAGGGCGGGGTCCACCCTCAGAAAGTCGTACTTGAAAGGTGTGCGCGGTGTCACCGGGCATTCTGGACTGCCGGGAGTGCACATTGACAGCCCGTAGATGATCAGGCTTCTGTAGAACGGCGGCAGCCAGCTCGTTATGCTGGCCGGTCCGAACAGGTATTTGCAGTTGCTGTATCGGATCACCGTGAACAGCAGACCCTTGATGAGCAGCATCAGGGGCAGGGCCTCTTTCTTGTACTCGACAGAGAGGAATGACCGGCCCAGCTCTATACATTCGGGCAGTTTTTCGGTGAACTCTTTGGAGTACTTGAAGAGGGTATGGGTGTAGAATCCTTCGACTCCGTATCTCTCATATATCTCCCGGCCGATACCCAGCCGGTATGCTCCGGCCAGTTTACAGCTGTCCTTGTCCCAGAGTATGAGGTGCTTGTAGTAGCGGTCGTACTTGTCGGTGTCGATGCCTGCTCCGGTGCCTTCTCCCACCTGCCGGAATGACTCCTCCCTCCTCCGGCCTATCTCGGTCATCATGGCCGGGATCTGCTCCGTGTCGGCCAGATAGCAGCGGTATTTGTAGACCTCGAAGAGGGGGGTGAGGGCATCCATCTCCTTTGCCAGTTCCCGGCTGTCCACCGGCGGTATGAGCGGTTCCTGGGGCCTTTCGGTCAGATGTACCTCGAACCTTCCGGGTGTGTTGGCCTCCATGGCGTACACCCTGTTGCGCAGCATCCGGCCGAGTTCCCTGATGTCGTCGTATCTCTGAATCTCGGAGGCGGGGAAGGGCCGGCCTATGCGCATTGTCACCGTCCTGCCGCTGCGCTTGAGCAGTTCATTGGGCAGATTGACGGTACGCAGCATCGGATGGATTTTCCCTACGAAATGAAACCACCTGGAGTTGGTGCCGTCAAAATACACCGGAACCACGGGAACTCCGCTGTTGCGGATCAGCTTCATGACAGTGCCTGACCATACTTTGTCGGCGGGCCTGCTGTATCCTTTGTAGCGGGTGGACACTTCTCCGGCAGGGAATATCCCCACGCATCCTCCTTTCTCCAGGATCTCCATCGCGGCCTTGATGCCGGAGAAGCTGCTCTTGAGCCCCTTGTTGTCGGAAAAGGGATTGACCGCCAGGAAACTGTCCTTGAGATTGGGGATGTGGGACAGTATGAAGTTGGTCATGATCTTGAAGTCAGGCCGGATGGCCGCCACCGTGTTGTACAGCACTATGCCGTCCCAGCCTCCGAACGGGTGGTTGGAGACGATGATGAAGGGCCCTTGTTTCGGGATGTATTCCAGCTCCTCCTGCAGGATGTCGGCCGATATGCGGAATGTCTTCATGGCGGCCTTGGTGAACTCCCTGCCTCGGAACTCTCCGAACTCCGGATACAGACGGTTGATGCGGTTCAGCCCCATCATGGACATGGCGCAGGAGGCTGCGAGAGAGCCTGCAGGTCCCTTCAGGTTGAGAGCTTTCTGAATGTCAGATTTATTGATTAACTTTGTATCCGGCTTCACTGTCATAGTGCAAAAATATCCTACAAAGATAAACATATTTTCAAATGGACATATTGGACAAACTGAAAATGCTGCCTCACAGTCCCGGAGTCTACCGTTTTCTGGACGCTTCGGGGACGGTGATATACGTGGGCAAGGCCAAGGACCTGAAGAACCGGGTGTCGCAGTATTTCAGGCCCAACGGGCTGAACCGCAAGACCCGTGTGATGGTCTCGAAGATAGCCGACATACACCATACCGTAGTAGGCTCGGAGGCGGATGCATTCCTGCTGGAGAACAATCTTATCAAGCAGTATCAGCCGCGCTACAATATCCTGCTCAAGGACGGGAAGACCTATCCGTGGATCTGCCTGAGGAACGAGAAGTTCCCCAGGGTGACGGTTACCCGCCGGTTCGTCAAGGACGGTTCCAGGTATTTCGGGCCGTACAGCTCGGCCATGCACGCGCACAATCTGCTGGCTCTGATCAATACACTCTACCGGCTGCGGACCTGCAAGTCCGCCATTACGGCCGAAGGTATCGCCAAAGGCAAGTACAAGGTATGCCTGGACTATCATCTGGGCAAATGCGCCGGGCCGTGTGTCGGGAAGATGAGCGAGGAGGAATACGGGGCGCAGATCGAGGCGATAGTGCAGATACTCAAGGGCAACTCCTATACGCTCATAAAGGACTTTGAGAAGCGGATGAAAGAGAGGGCGGCCGTGCTGGACTTCGAGGAGGCGCAGCTGTGGAAGGAGAAGATGGAGCTGCTGGAGAAGCATTATGCCAAATCGTTGATAGTAAATAGTAAAGGTATCAATGTGGATGTCTTCTACGTACTCATGGAGGGGCAGGATGCCTTCGGCAGCTTCCTGAGGGTGCATGACGGCGGCATCGTGCAGTCCATGAATCTGGAGATCAAGCTGCGTATAGAGGAGGAAGCTCCGGCTGTCCTGGGCTCGTTTATCTCCGGCATATACGAGAAGCTGGAGGAGTATGAGGGGCAGGATAGTGAGCGTCCTCAGGAGATAGTCGTGCCTTTCCTGCCGGATATGCCCGAGGCGCTTCCGGGTGTCACGTTCACCGTGCCGGAGAAAGGGGACAGGCTCGCGCTTCTGGAGCTGGGGCGCAAGAATGCGGCTGCCATCAAGTTCGAGCGGCTCAAGCACGAGGAGTTCGTCAATCCCGAGGAGCACTCGCAGCGTATCGTGGAGAATCTGCGCAAGGATCTGGGTATGGATGTGCCGCCGGTGCATATCGAGTGCTTTGACAACTCCAACATCCAGGGCACCAACCCGGTCGCCTCATGCGTGGTGTTCCGGGACGGTGCTCCGTCCAAGAAGGACTACCGGCATTTCAACATCAAGACTGTGGTGGGGGCCAATGACTTCGCGTCGATGAAGGAGGTGGTCAACAGAAGGTACTCCCGCCTGCTGGCCGAGGGCCAGGAACTGCCTCAGCTGATAGTCATAGACGGCGGGCGCGGACAGGTGAATGCGGCGTACGAGGCGTTGAATGAGCTGGGCCTCATCGGGAAGGTGACGCTCATAGGCCTGGCCAAGCGGCTGGAGGAGGTCATAGTGCCGGGCGATCCGTATCCTCACTTTATCGACCGCAACTCCACGTCCCTGAAGGTGCTCATGCACATCCGGGACGAGGCGCACCGCTTCGGCATCACTCATCACCGCAACCGGCGCAGCGCGTCCTCCCTGGTCTCTGAGCTGGACAATATTCCCGGAGTAGGGGCGGTGAGCCGGGAGAAGCTGGTGACCAAATACAAGACCCTCTCCAGGATAAAGAGCGCGCCTTACCGCGAAATAGTCAATGTGATCGGAAAGCGCAGCGCGGAGGCGCTGTTTACCTGGTTCGGCCTGGACAAGGCCTAGAATGTCAGGTTGAACAGCAGTTCGAAATGGTTTCTGGACCGGTCTTCGTTCGGCCCGGTGCGGGCATATCTGACTCCTGCGCTTATGGGGAAACTGAGCTGTATGATGTTGAAGTCCAGGAGTACGTCGGCTCCGTATGAGAAGTAATCCTTCAGACTCTGTCCCCGGTTCAGCTCCATGGCGTAATCGGCGAAGGGTATCAGCTGCAGCCGCTTGACGTAGAGGAAAGTGCCTAAGCTGAAGTCACCGAGATAAATGGGGATGGCGTAATCTGCCGTAAGATTGACATAGGTGTCGGCGTAGCTGTACATGTTATAGCCTCTCGGCAAAGCCGCTATGGAGGAGGTCAGATACCTGTCCTGTCTCATCTGCATCTGGGCCGCGAAACTTAGCTTGAGACCCTGCTGGCGGGTGATGCCTGGGAGGTAGACGTATCCGCCGGCGTGTATCAGATCCCTGAAATATCTGCCGCTGCCCGGTGAGGTCACTCCGCGCAATGTGATGCCGAAGCCCCATCTGGGATAGATCTGCGACTTGGCCGTGGGGATGACCTGACCGTAGGAGATACCGTACTGGAGCTGGTGTCTCATGGTGGTATAGTCTCCGCCGACGGGCATGATCCTGTTCTCGGAAAGGCTGCACGAGTAAGCGAAATACCGGTCGTTGTTGAATCCCCATGAGACAAATGGAGTCAGACTGCGGTACCAGCCCCTGCTGTCGAACCTGAGCGGCCAGTACAGCATCGCACTGGCGGACAGGAGGGGAGTGTTGCGGTTCTCGTACATGTACTGCCCTCCGAAAGTCATGTCATAGACGGTGGTCATGGCATTGCGCTCATTGACATCGAACCGGGCTTCTAGTGCCAGGTTCCCTACGAGCCTGGTGTCTATGGAAAAATGGCCTGAGTGAAAGTATTTCCCGGTGTAGATGTCCTTTACGTAGCCGTAGCCCAGGGAAGTGATGACAGAGCCGAGGGTGTTCTGGGAAAGTATGGTGGCTCCGAGAGAGGCGACTTGAGAGAATCTCTCGAACGAGAAGGTCATGATGCGGTCCACGTCCACATATACCGGGAACCACGAGTGTATCCTGAACGCATGGAGCAGCTTGCTGTACCGGCGGGAGGGATATTCCTGCGGATTGAGTATGCCGGAGTCAGCCGGAGACTTGCCGGTCGGAGTGTTCTTCAGTCTCTTTTCGCTCTGGGCTGAGAGAAGCTCCGCCAGCGGCCATCTATAGGGCTTGCTGAAGTCTGCCGCAGTGTCGCACAGCTGTGCGTAGGCCGCTTTGACCGGACGGTATCCGTCGGGGCCGTATTCGCAGTAGTACAGTGTCTTTCCGGAGGGATCGAAATACGGGAAATCGGCTCCGTATCCGGAATTGGTCATCTTCAGGAGGGAGTCTGTCCCGAGGTCGTATCTGTAGATGTTGAGGACTCCGTCCAGGTCGCTGGAGAAGTACAGATGGTCTTTGTATGCTTTCAGACCCGATATGCTCTGGTGCTGCGGAGCCACTGTCCCGCTCCATTTTCCAGACTGAGGATCCAGCCTGAATATGCCGATGCCGTCCTCCATGATGACCGAGCAGTAGAGGATGCCGCCTACGAAGACGGACTCTCTTATCTGGCCTTTCCCGGGGGCCTCGGTCCGGCTCAGCGGCTCGCCGGTCTCTGACGACAGCAGTGTCAGATAGGAACTGCCGGTGACCGGGTACTCCGCGACGGCCAGGGTGTCACCTGTGGTCGATGGTGCCGGATTGAAATATTTGGCCCTGCGCTGGAGCGACTTGGTCCGGCCTGTGAGGATGTCGAAGCTCATGATGACCGAGAAGTCTTCTATGCCGGCCGCATTGTTGGTGATGCTCTCGGACCAGTAGATGCGGTTCTTGCCGTCGTATGTCGGACGGGAGGCCGTGGAGTTGAAGAATCTCATGAAATGTTCCTTGCCGGAGGAGTCTATCATGACCAGTTTGCGTGCGGTCTCCATGCCCTCTTTCAGGAGCAGGACGGACCCGTAGTACGGCGATGCAGGGTTGGATATGTAGATAGGGTTGGAGAAATCGGTGTAAAGCCTTTCCTTTTTGGACGCCAGTCCGGTATATCCGGTGAAAGGGCTTCTGGACAGATAGTCGTTGCGCCACATCTCGCTCAGTACCTTCTGAGACCTTCGGAAATATTCCGCCTTGCCGGTCCCTGTCACGTATTTCACTGGGTCGATGAGCTTCCCTATGTTGTACCAACCCCTGACCGGTGTGGACAGATACTGTCCGATCAGGTCGGTTACTCCGGATTCGTACCGGATATAGCTTTCCAGCAGATATCCGAACACATATTCATCCGGGGTGTGGTATCTGGAAGAGCCGAAAAGCATCCTGTCCCAGGAACGGAAGTCCCGGTTGATGTACATTGCTCTCATGTATCTGGTGAAGTCGGCGTTTCTGCCCCGTCCTCCGCGCGTCAGTTCGGTCTCCGCCACCACTGCGTCGCCCTCCAGGACGTGTCCGCTTATGAAAAGTCCGAGCCCCAGGCCTGTAATCTGCTCTCCGAACGGATAGTAGAATACATTGTATATCCCTTTTGTGAAATGCTCCACCTGACCGACGTGCCTGGACTCGTGGGTGATGAGATGAGGTATCCATGAGTCGGGGTTGCTCCCGTAAGGGTCGGGAGACGAGAACAGGTCCATGCGTTTCGGGGCCCATGTCACGACTCCGTTGCTAAGGGTAGTGTAGGGATGCAGTACTGCCGGTATGGGCTTGGGATTGATATTCAGCTCGGACATTACTGCCGGCCGCATCTTTTCAAGTGTGTACAGGTAGAGTCTGGCCAGGGAGTCCGTCTCCTCGGGATAGATGATGCTGTAGTGCTCAGAGGATATCTGTCTCCAGCGGGCCCGGAAAGGGTCGTTGCCCAAGGTGTAGTACTGGCAGAGCGCGGTCTGGGACGAGAGCACTGACAGGAACAGTAATGACAAAAAAAACCGGGCTTTGTTCAACATGGCGCAAAGATAACTATATTTGCACAAATAAGCTGTTAAATGAGTACTGTATTTCAGATCCTGACACTGCTCGGAGCACTGGGCATGTTCTTGTACGGAATGACCCTGATGAGCGAGGGGCTTCAGAAAGTCGCCGGCAGCCGTCTCCGCTCCATCCTTTCGGCCATGACGGCCAATTCGTTCACCCGTATCCTGACAGGTACTTTGATTACGGCCATCATTCAGTCTTCCAGTGCGACGACGGTGATGATCGTCAGCTTCGTCAATGCCGGTCTTCTGAGCCTGACCCAGGCTGTGGGAGTCATCATGGGAGCCAATATCGGTACGACCGTCACCTCGTGGCTCATCTCCCTGCTGGGTTTCACCGCGGACATATCCACCCTTTCCATACCCCTGATAGGCATAGGCTTTGCCTTCATGATGTTCAAGTCGCAGAAGCGCAAGAACATCGGAGAGATGATTATCGGTTTCGCCATGCTCTTCCTCGGACTGAGTTTTCTCAAGGACTCAGTCCCGGACCTGAGTACCAATCCCGAGGCCATCGCATTTATCCAGAGATGGACTGACTGGGGATTCTTCTCAGTCCTGATATTCGTGCTGGTAGGTACGGTGATGACTATCGTCCTGCAGTCTTCCAGTGCCACCGTCGCATTGACCCTGGTCATGGCCAGTCAGGGATGGATTCCGTTCGAGATGGCCGCAGCGATGGTGCTCGGCGAGAACATAGGCACCACCATTACCGCCAACATAGCGGCCTCTGTCGGCAACATCTCCGCGAAACGGGCGGCATTGGCCCATACGGTGTTCAACGTTTTCGGAGTCATCTGGGTGCTGGCACTGTACAAGCCGTTCCTGTGGCTGGTGTCCAAGATCGTCGTAGGCCTGGGCGGCGAGGATCCCTTTGTATCGTCCGCGTCCCTGCTCTACGCCATATCCACCGTGCATACTCTGTTCAACCTGCTCAATACCTGTATCCTCGTGTGGTTTACTCCGCAGATTGTCAAGTTCGTCACCTGGGTGCTCAAGGGGCACAAGGACGAGGAGGAGGTCTTCCGTCTCCGTTATATTCAGGGCGGTATGATGAGCACGGCCGAGCTTTCCCTGGAGCAGGCCGAGCAGGAGGTCGTGCATTTCTCCGAGATAGTCAAGAAGCAGTACAGATATGCCCGGCAGGCCGTCAACGAGGCGGATGACGAGAACCGTTTTGACGAGTTGTTCAAGAAGCTCGAGCATTACGAGCAGATAACCGACCGGATTGAGTTCGAGATCGCCAAGTATCTCAGCAATATACAGGAGAGCGACCTGAGCCAGGAGGGTACCAATAAGCTTCAGGCCATGTACAAGATCATCAGCGAGCTGGAGAGCATGGGGGATTCCGGGTTCAATGTAGGCCGTATCCTGCAGCGCAAGAATCTGCACAGCCAGAAGTTCGATGAGGCTACGGTCAGGAAGCTCAACCACATGCTCGATCTGGTGGATGTGGCCATCGACAGCATGATAGCCAACCTCAAGGAGGGATTCCACCACGTGATCAACATCTCCAATGCGCAGGACGCCGAGCATGACATCAACGAGTACCGTGACAATCTGAAGGAGGAACATCTGCGCAATATCGAGTCCGAGGAGAGCAGCTATCTCCGTGGAGTCTACTACATGGACCTTGTATCTGAGTGCGAGAGGGTCGGGGACTTCATCATCAATGTCTCCGAGGCTCTCGTGGAGCTCAACTGATTGCAATATCATGATACGGCGTTACATCAACTCTGTCCTGAATATAGTCGCTGCGGTGGCGGTGCTTACAGCCTTCGCGCCCATGCTGTCATGGTCGCGGCTGGAGGGAGTGCCGGTGCCGAACCACTTTGATATCCACGGAGTTGTGGACAGAGTCGGAGACAGGAGCATCCTGCTGGTTGTCGCCCTTGTAGGACTTGGAGTCTACATACTGACGCTTCTGGCCCAGATTTTCCCCAATATCGTCAACCTTCCCGTCCCTGCCCGGAAAGCTGGAATCGCAAATGACGCCAAGCGGGACCTGGCCGCGCAGCTGGGCCTGCTGCTGTCCCTGCTGTTCTCTTTCTGCGCCAACTCTACGCTCTCGGTGGCCGCAGGTAAGACGCAGACGCTGAATATGTGGTTCATCTGGGGGATGATAGCACTGGTTCTTGTTTGTATCGGTGCCGCCCTCTTCCGCATATACCGCCGATAACAAAAAATCACTACCTTTGCGTGGATTTACAACAGCAAAGCAGTTATTTCTCATACGATGAAGAATTTTATCGAAGACCTCAAATGGAGAGGCATGATCCAGGATATCATGCCCGGAACCGAAGAACTTCTGTCCAAAGAGCAGTGCACGGCTTACGTGGGCATCGACCCCACAGCTGATTCGCTGCACATCGGCCATCTGGTCAGCGTCATGATGCTCAAGCACTTCCAGGACGCAGGCCACCGTCCCATCTCCCTCATCGGCGGAGCCACCGGCATGATCGGCGACCCCTCGATGAAATCCCAGGAGCGCAACCTTCTCGACGAGGCGACCCTGCGCCACAACCAGGAATGCATCAAGGCCCAGCTCTCCAAGTTCATCGACTTCGAGAGCGACGCTCCCAACGCCGCCATACTGGTCAACAACTACGACTGGATGAAGGACTGGAGATTCCTCGACTTCACCCGCGAGATAGGCAAGCTGATCACCGTCAACTACATGATGGCCAAGGACTCCGTCAAGAAGAGACTCAGCGGAGAGGGCCGCGAGGGCATGTCGTTCACAGAGTTCACCTACCAGCTCCTCCAGGGTTACGACTTCACATACCTCTACGAGCACTACGGCTGCAAGCTCCAGATGGGCGGCAGCGACCAGTGGGGCAACATCACCACCGGCACCGAGCTCATCCGCCGCAAACTCGGCGGCGAGGCCTACGGACTGACCTGGCCCCTGATGACCAAGTCCGACGGCGGCAAGTTCGGCAAGACCGAGAAGGGCAATATCTGGCTCTCCCCGGAGTACACCACTCCTTACGCCTTTTACCAGTTCTGGCTCAACGTCAGCGACGAGGACGCCGCCAGATACATCAAGATATTCACCACCCTCAGCCGCGAGGAGATTGAGGCCGCAGTGGCAGAGCACGCCAAGGCACCCCATCTGCGCGAGCTCCAGAAACTGCTCGCCCGCGAGATTACCGTAATGGTACACGGACAGGAGGAATACGGCAAGGCTGTGGATGCCTCGCAGATTCTTTTCGGCAAGTCCACCTCGGAGACACTGCGTTCTCTTGACGAAAGGACATTCCTGTCGGTCTTCGACGGTGTGCCCCAGTACAGTCTGAGCAAGGACGTGCTGCCTCAGAACGTCATAGACCTGCTGGCAGTGACTACCGACGTGTTCCCCTCCAAGGGCGAGTGCCGCAAGATGATTCAGGGCGGCGGTCTGTCGCTCAACAAGGACCGCTGCGACTCGGCCGACCGTACAGTCGGCGCGGAGGACCTGATCGACGGCAAGTACATCCTCGCCCAGAAAGGCAAGAAGAACTATTATATCCTCAAATTCGAATAGGAGGCCGTAGATATGGAAGGAGAAAGTACCAGACAGCTCAAGGTGGCCAGGGAGATTCAGAGACATCTGGCCGAGATTATCCGCTCCAAAGGCATGGCGGCCTTTGACGGTGCCCTCGTGTCCGTAAGCGGAGTCTCCATCAGTCCTGATCTGGCAGTGGCCAAGGTCTATGTCAGCATTTTCCCCTCGGCCAAGCAGGGGAAGGTATTCGGGATGATTCAGGACTCGGTCAGGGCCTTGCGTGGAGAACTGGGCCGGCAGATGGCCAAGCAGCTGCGCATAGTGCCCGAGCTGGTCTTCTATCTGGATGACTCGCTGGATTACGTGGAGCACATAGACGAGCTTCTCGCCAAGTAGCGGGTCCCGCAGCCATACTTTAGTCCATCCCGGCTGTCGCAGACCAAGCATCACACTCAGTCAGAAAGCCATTATGCATCTGTCATACTTCATAGCCAGACGTTACCTCTTCGCCAAGAAGTCGCACAATGTCATCAATATCATCTCGCTTATAAGCGCGATAGGCATTGCGGTGGGCAGTTGCGCACTGATCATAGTCCTCTCTATTTACAACGGATTCGAGGAGGTGGTGCGGAGCATGTATGACAGAGCCATGCCCGATATCGCCGTGACCTCCGCTTCGTCCAAGTATTTCCGCACCGATACCCCGGCCTTCGATGCCGTCCGCTCGATGCCGTCCGTGGCTCTTTATTCCGAAAGCATAGAGGAGACCGTGTTTCTGACCTATGACCGCGAGGAGGGTACGGCTGTGCTGAAAGGGGTGGAGCAGGCCTACACCGAGGACCCTGAACTGCGGTCCTGCATCGTGGACGGAGAGTTCACCCTCATGCACGGAGAGGTGGCCCAGGCTGTGACCGGCAGGGGCCTGGCCGTAGAGATGGGCATAAGACCGCGTTTCCTGGATCCGATAGAAGTGTACTTTCCGGCCAGGGACAGGGAGATCTCCCTTGTCAATCCCGCCGCATCGCTCAACAAGGAGACGTTTTATCCCATAGGGATGTTCTTCTCGGGCGGAGAGAGTTATGCCAATACGCTTTTCGTGCCGATAGAGCGGGCCAGGAGACTGGTAGGGGTGTCCGACAACGAGGCGGGTGTCGTGGAGCTGCGTCTTGTGCCGGGGGCGGATGTCCAGGACGCGGTACGTCAGGTCCGGGAGACTCTCGGCCCGGGGTATTCGGTCAAGGACAAGTATATGCAGAACGAGACCGTCTACCGTATGATGCGTATCGAGAAGGCCGTCATCTTCATGATACTGCTCTTTATCATCATAGTGGTCTCATGCAATGTCTTCGGCTCCCTGACCATGCTCATCATCGAGAAGCGGGACGATATCGCCACGCTTCAGTATCTGGGCGCCAGGCCAGGGCTTATCCGCCGTATCTTCTTTGACGAGGGCTGGATGATAGTGCTTTTGGGTGCCGTCGTCGGTATGCTGGCCGGTATTGCTCTCTGCCTGATACAGTATCATGTGGGTGTCATCCGTATGCCCGGCAATTTCGTAGTGGAGTATTATCCCGTCGTCATCAAGCCTCTGGACATCCTGATTACCCTTGCCGGCATCGCCCTCATCGGCCTGTTCATCACTGCCCTCCCCACACGCCGCACCCTCTCCCGCATCCTCTGACCTTCTTCAGGAAACAATATTTTCCCAATACGCAATTACAGACCGAAGTAGAGTGAGAGTACGCAGACTGCCAGCATTATGACAGCGGTGGAAACGAACCGTATGACTTCGGCAGTGCTCTTCTCTTCCGAACGGGAACGGGGAGACAGCCACAAGACAAGCGAGGTGACAGCGGCTATCAGCGCACAGGCGGCGCAGAACCAGCTTACGCCCCTGATATAGCCGGCCTGCATACCCATAGAGTCTCCCCAGACGGAGAAGATAAACAGGACCATGGCGACATCCCTCATGGAGCAGGCGGTGACAGTTCTCCGCAGTTCTGTCCTGGTCATGTTGATGTGAACTTTATTCATGGCATTCAGTCTTAAGTATATTATTTGTGCAAAGTTAGCAAATTTTTTAGGAAAAGTGCCTGGGATTCGTACTTAACAGGTACACTTTCCCGGTGAGGAGGCAGGCGGAGGTTGTGATAGTCGTTCAATGTGTGTATCTTTGATGTCGTATAGTTAAAAATCAGGATTATGAAGCAAAGTTCGTATTGGTTGAGAATGGGTGTGGTGGCGTTGGCCGCTCTGGTGGTGGCGGTGCTGTCGCATTACTTCTGGGTGAGCGGGGAGAAGGACCTGGTGTACTCGATAGGCAGCAGTGTGCCGATTATCGCCGCGGTGATAATCCTTCTGCATTTTGCGAATATGCAGAGAGCAGGCTTCGACAAGATGCGCCTGTCATACGGGTGGAGCCTGACAGTTGGGGCTCTGGTGCTGGTAGTACTGGATTTTCTCTCGTACTGGCTGCTGTGCGGGACTACTCCTTTAAAGGCACTTGTCATCGGAATCGTATGTCCGTTGATTACAGTTCTGGCAATAATGGTCTTTTACAGACCGGGTAAAAAGGCGGAAAAGAAAAATTTTTGATTATCCGCAAAGATTCCCCCTGGCAGACCTCATACAGCTAAAGCCGGACTGAGCAGGAGATGCCGACGCGCGGCTCTACCACGTCCGCCATCATCCAACTCGCCGCTATACATTCTCGTCAACTTGCCACTATACATTCTCATTATATTGCATTTTGCTGATTAACAAGATGTTCTGCTTTTGCAAGAATGTCAGATGCTCCGATTCTCCTCAAAATACGGCATTTTGGGATGCTCCTTACATTTTGTGATTTTGCCAACACCGGGATTTACAGGCATTTCTGACTTAACGAAAATGTATAGTGGCATTTAGGACTGTGTCGTGATACGTCAACTGTGTCGTGGTACGTCGCGGGACTTTTACTCCGCACCGTGAGTGTCCGGCTTTGATGATCGTGTCTGGCAGACAGGTGCAATTATTACCGGACAGACGCAGAGAATGTTATGCTGCCGTCTCCGATTTCAGAGGGTGACTCTCCTTTGCCAGGCCCCAGGCTCAATGCTGGGGATGCTACCTGGTGGGGACTCCCGACCTTTCCCAACGGCTTTCATCCAAGTCCATGGCCATATCCTCGAGACCTATCCTGCACAGGGTGATGACAAATCGCTAGTGTTCAGGCATGTATGTGAAAGGGCCCGAGGATAGGGGTGGCCGAAAACCGTCAAAATGCCCGGAATCCGCCACCCCTATCCTCCGCACTGTCTTACATCCGTCTCGTTATCAGTCACTTCTTAAAAACAGCGGAGGACAGGTCCTCGGCAGACACTGGAGTGCCTCCACGCCATCCCCGTCACCTGCGACATCTTGCACCGATGCATTTACGGAATGTGCGGGCATACATTCTCCTTGACTGTCCTAGGGGTATCTTTGCGGATAATTATTAAAAATTTTTGAAAATTTTTTGATTTTCATGCAACGAAATGCAACAAACCTGCATCTATGTAGTAGGTTTAGGTTTTAGTACACAAGGAAGGGGTACCTGTTGTAGCAGAGGGGTGCCTCTTTTTTTATGTCTTAATTTATTCTAACTTTGCGCTAGAATTTAAAAACAATCCGAATAATGAAATTCTTTCTCGACACAGCTAATCTGGACCAGATCCGCGAGGCATACGCCATGGGCGTGCTCGACGGTGTCACTACCAATCCTTCCCTGATGGCCAAAGAGGGCATCAAAGGCAAGGATAATCAGTACAAGCATTATATCGACATCTGCAACATCGTAGGCGGAGATGTGAGCGCGGAGGTGATCGCCACCGACTATGAAGGCATGGTACGCGAGGGCGAGGAACTTGCAGCCCTCAACGAGCACATCGTCATCAAGCTTCCCTGCACGGAGGCGGGCATCAAGGCCGTGAAGTATTTCGCCGGCAAGGGCATCAAGACCAACTGCACTCTCGTATTCTCTCTCGGTCAGGCTCTTCTGGCCGCCAAAGCAGGAGCTACATACGTATCGCCTTTCGTAGGCCGTCTGGACGATATCTCCGAGGACGGTGTCGGTCTTATCGAGGACATCGTGGAGATGTACAATTACTACGGTTTCGGCACCATGGTGCTTGCGGCCTCCATCCGTCACACCCGTCACATCATCGACTGCCTCAAGGCCGGCGCAGATGTGGCTACCTGTCCTCTTCCGGCCATCAAGGGTCTGCTCAAGCACCCTCTGACCGACTCAGGTCTGGCCAAGTTCCTTGAGGACTACCACAAGGTCAACGGCTGATGCCTTATCTGATTTTTGAACTGATGGTGCATCGTGGATGATGATGTTGTTGAGCATCAGTGAATAGCATTTCTACGCTGCACATTTGACCTGCTTTGAATGTGGCCAAATGTGCAGTATGTTTTGTAAATCATTGTTAATCAGGCAAGTTTTTTCAGCAACTGCACCATCGCAAAAAATAAAAGCCGATCCGCACAAAAAGATTGCGGGCCGGCTTTTGTTATTGTACTTCAGGACTTATTCCTGAGGCTGATTTTCAGGCTGTTGAGGCTGTGACTGGGACTCGGGTGCCGCGCCTGTATCTTCAGGGGCTCCCTGGCCGATCTGTTTCCAACCGCGCAGGATGGTGAAGAATACCACGAGGGTGATGACGGCATTCAGGAAACCGCCGACGAACGGGATGATGCTTAAGACAGCACCAACCAGTATCCAGATGGTGGACTTGTACAGGATATCAGCTCCGTTTTTGGCACACGGGGTCATGTTTGCGGAGTCGCGGAGGGCCTTGAATCCAGACAGCAGCTTGACATATCCTATGATTACCAGCACAAGCCATGCGATGCCGCCTATGACTGGGATGAAACGTACCACGACACCTATGATCAGGAGCATGTACGCGATGTAGATGTTCTTTGCGGCAGCGCGGTCAGCATCAGTAGGCTGGACATCCACAAATTTCTTGATGTTGAGGAAGAACAACACGTATCCGGCGATAACTGCTATCTGGCAGATGGTGTCCAGTACGCCGAAAGCTCCGGTCGGGCCTTCTTCGCCGGCCATAGCGGATAGGAATCCGACAGGGTTGAGGATGCCGTCAATGGCTCCGAAGATTGCGCCCAGAATACCGGCGATAGTGTAGATCCAGATGGACTTGATGATCATGTCCACGCTCTGTTCCCATAATTGTTTATTTACCATAAGTACACAAATTAGTAGGTTAACAAATAATACTCTCAAATTTACGATTTGTTTTTTTACTTTTCAAGCCGCAAGACGTATATTTGGTAAAAATGGCGGAAAATGATGATACCGGAAACGATAGATGCTGCAAGGAACGGAGATGCCGGGGCATTTGCCCTGATAGTGGAGCGGTACCGGCAGAGTGTGTTCCGCATCTGTGTCAGGATACTGGGGGACGGCGATGAGGCTGAGGATGCGGTGCAGGAGACATTTGTCCGGGCATGGCAGTCGCTGCAGGGATATGATCCGCGCTACAGCATTGCCACATGGCTGAGGACCATTGCGTGCCGTCTGTGCTATGACGTGCTGCGCAGGCGCAAGAGGCGGCGGAGGTACGAGCAGGAGGCTCTCAGGCAACGCGGTGGAGACTGCGCCCGGGATCCGGAAAGCGATGCGGCCGGAAGAGACCTGGAAACGCTGTTCCGGAAAGTGACCTCGGCCTTGGCTCCGATGCAGAAGACCGTATTCGTACTTGCCGAGATAGAGGGGCTTCCGTTTGAGGAGGTCCGCCGTATCACCGGATGGAGCGCGGTGCAGATTAAGAGCAATCTGTACATTGCCCGTCAGAAAGTCAGGATGGCTCTTGAAAAGGAATTATAATCTGGTAAATTTATAATATGAGATACAGCGAATTTATAGAAAAGATGCGTGGCTCCGAGCCGCAGATGCCTCATCCGGAGGAGGTCACCGGGCGGATTCTGGAGCGCATTCAGACTTTGCCGCAAAGTGGCGCCAAGACCGTGACAGCACTTCAGAAGGCACCCGTAATCCGGCTAAGAAGAATTATCCCTGCTCTTGCGGGCATAGCGGCGGCTGCAGTGATGATATGTGCCCCGCTGACCGCCCGTCTGAAAGCGGACACTGCTGTCCGCACGGATATCAGCAGTCTGAATATGCGCACATACGCCGCAATGAGCCGGCCGGACGCGCAACTGGAACATTATCGTAAAATCAAGGCCCTCAGGCAGTCCGTTGCCGGTCTGGAAGACAGGGCCGCAAAACCTCAAGATCATGAAAACAGACATTAGAAATTTCCGTATGATAGTCAGAATGACTCTGACAATGCTTGCTGTAGTGGCGATATTCCCTTCCTGCGTCACCTATTATGCCGTCGTGCCCGAAGTACACCCTGACGGGAGCATGACCCGGACTGTCTACGCCGAGGCCGACTCGGCCTGCCTGGCCGGAGACCTGTCTTCGCAGCCTTTCCTTTTTGAACCAGGATTAGGGTGGGAGACCGGCCGGATGGCAGAACCGAGGGTATGGTGGTTCCTGGACGACTCCGCCACCATGAATTTCTACGCCAGCCGGACATTCCGGCCTTCCGACACCTCATACCGGGAGATTCCAGCTTCGGAAGAATATGCGGGACTGCCCTACCTCAAGGCCCGTGAGCGGTGGGACCGGAAAAGGGGACTGCTGTTCAACACCTACAGCTATTCCTGCACATTTCCGGGCATAGCGGAACGGATGCCAGTGCCGCCGGACAGCCTTATGACCCGGGACGAATTGGACAGATGGTTCCGGAGCGCAGGCAGTTACTCCGGGATGAACGGAGCGGAGGCATACACCAGCCTGACAGACCTCTATGACAAATACGCCGGTTGGATTAACGCCTGTTATCGTGAGCAGATATACCGCGTCATCTGCTCTGCTGTCGGAGAGGAACTTACAGACAGCCTGAAAACGGAATTGATGCAGTGGATGAAGAAGCATTACGACTTCTATGAGGATATGCTTTTCGCTTTCGACGGCAGTGACGGTTCCGTGCTGACTGATATCGCTGGACAGATGAGCCGACTGAGCGGCAGTCCGATCTACGTTGATGCGGCCGCAGTTCGTGCCACGGCCTGGGAAGAGGAGTTATCCGCTCTCGAGGAAAAACTGACAGTTCCTTTCTGTTATGAAATGCTGTACCAGGTCCGGATGCCCGGACGGCTGACATCGGCCAACACTGAACTTATGGATGACGGTACTCCGGTGTGGAAAGTGAACGGCTTCCGTCTCCTGGCCGGTGACATTACCATCAAGGCTACATCCCGTCGTGCCAATCCCCTCGGCTTCATCCTCCTCGGCCTTATAGTTCTGGCCAGCGCCATTCTTTTCTTCCGTCCTCGCCGATAAAAAACTGCCGCAACTCAGCGGAATCTGCAAAAACATAGAAATGCCGTCACAAAAACGAGCATCTACATTTAAATCTTGCATGAATGAAAATATATGCAGAACTTTGGCATTCAATACCCAAGAGTGTTTGTCCGAGTTTGGGAATATTTTCATATATTTGCAATGCTGAGTGATCAGCATACATTTTGTTGAAAGTGTTTTCGCACTGTCCTTAACAGAAAAGTAGCGACTTTCTAGACACGGGGACATAACGGACAGCACTCTTTCTTGTTTAGATACAGGTGGACCGTGGCAACTCTTATGCCAGGGTATCTCATATCTATTCAAGTGTGGGGTATTGGATAACGTTTATCTGTGTCAGGTTCGCTACACCTTCTGTTGGATAGACGAAACCGGCTCCACACTTTCTTTTTTAAAGAACCCTAATAAGTCCTCCAGAAGCCGGGAAGACACGGTAAAAACTATGAAGTCTAAGATACTGGTAAGACTGGCCGCGATGTCTTTGGCACTGCTGGCATGTCTTTATGTAACTGGCTGCGACGATGAGATCAGTTACGACTTTTTCGCTACGATTCACGGAGCCGTGTATGATGCGTCTACCGGCGAACCTCTTCCTAATGCCGCTGTGGTTCTTAATCCTACGAACCGCACTCTCCAGACCGATGAGGACGGAACATTTATCTTTGAGGAACTGGACCCCGGTCAATATACCCTGTCAGTGCAGAAAGAAGGGTACTATGTTGACCGTAAGTCCGTAACCGCCATCAGCGGAGAGACTGTCCAGACTGACATCCTTTTACGTAAGATATAATATAAGGTATATACGCTATGAAAAAAGTATTGTGGATATTTCTGGTGACTTTGATGCTGGCCGGTCTTGCACTGTACTCGTGCAAGGATGAGCTGGTTCAGGAACTGACGGGCAGCATCCTCGGGACGGTGGCGGATGCGACCACCGGTGAGCCCGTCCCCACCGTCAATGTATCGTTGGAGCCGGGCGGCAAGTCCGCCCTGACCGGCAGCGACGGCAACTATCTCTTCTCCGACCTGGAAGTGGGCAGCTACACGGTCTCGATCAGCAAGCAGGGCTATACTCCCGACAGCCGGGTAATTGAGGTGGAGCCCGACAAGTCCGCCAACGGGGATTTTCTCATCGAGCGCATCCCGGCGGTGGTGACAGTAGACCGCGACACCCTGGACTTCGGTGACGGCTCTGATGTCAACTCCCTTTCCTTCAACATCGTCAACAGCGGATATGAAGATCTTGAATGGAAAATAGAGTATGACTGTGACTGGATAAAAGAGATTAGGGATTCATCCGGAGTACTGGCATATGGTAAAACTCAATCGATAGTGGTGTTTATTGATAGAGATAAGCTTGTTACCGGTAAAAACGAGACAGTGGTAGTTGTACGCTCTTCCAACGGAAGTTCCGATCTTACGGTTCTTGCCATAGGTGCGGAAAGGGAAGAGGTGGTGCTTAACACATTGTCTGTCGAGGATATTACTTCAAATTCCGCGACATTCTACGGCAGGATAATAAACTCAGGTCTGCCGAAATACACTGCCAGAGGATTCGTGTATTCAACATCTTCAAAGCCTACTGAGGCAACGGCTATAGAAGTGCTGACTTCGCCTGTTACTGAGGATTCGGTGTTTTCATCCAGAGTGTCAGGCCTTGAATTAGGCCGGCGTTATTATGTCCGCGCTTTCGCCAAGAGCGATCTGGGCACTTTCTACAGCACCAACGAAGAGTCATTTATTGTGCAGGGGACAGATCCGAAGGTTACTGTACTGGATGTCAGCAATGTCAACGTAAGGGAATTGACAGCCACGTTCAATGCTACAGTTGAGGCAGTGGGAGATCCTGAATATACAAGTCGAGGCTTTGTTTACGATACAATCATCAGTCCTACTATATATAATAAGGTATTAGTGGCAACCGGGACAGGGGCCGGGACATATAGTGCGGATGTGAAGAATCTTGAATTTGATAAGACCTATTATGTACGTGCTTATGTTGAAAGTGAGGCGGGTATCTTTTACAGTGACGCAGAGGTTGCTTTCAATACAGAAGGGGAAGACCCTGTGGTGTCAGTACAGGAAGTAAGCGGTATCAACGTTGCTCAGCATACGGCGGTTTTTAATGGGACTGTTGAGAATGCGGGATATCCGGAATATGCGGAGAAAGGATTTGTATACGGGACATTGCCTAATCCGGATATGTCAGATAAGTGTATTAAAGTTTCTGGTACAGGAACCGGCTCTTTTAGTGCAAGTGCAGATGAATTGAATGATGATGTGATATACTATGTTCGGTCTTATGTTAAGACAGTAAATGGTAAGGTGATATATAGTTCAGAGGAGGTCTCATTTATGTTGTCCGCAGTGTTGCCGGTTCTTACTGCAGGGACTGTTACTGATATCAGTGTGGCGACGATGTCGGCTGTCCTGAATGGAACCGTATCAGAGATAGGGGATCCGCCGTATACTGAAAAAGGATTTGTGTATGGCCTTATGCCTAATCCGACGGTCAGTGACAATGCGCAGCCGGTAGCCGGTACGGGAAAAGGTGATTTCAGTACTCGGGTTTCTGGTGTAGAATCTTCAAAGGAATATTATGTCCGCGCTTATGCAAAGGTTGATACATTGATGATATACAGTAACAATCAGGTATCTTTCATAATTGAGACAGTAGCACCGGAGGTGTCGGTGCAGCCAGTTGGCAGTATCAATCTGACATCCAGAACTGCTGTACTCAACGGTACAGTACTTAATGTAGGAAATCCTCCTTACACAGAGAAAGGTTTTGTGTACAGTTTGACAAATAATCCCACATTGGCGGATGTGAAAATAGCTGTGTCAGGCAGTGGCTCAGGCCCTTATAGTGCAGTAGTGGAGGATCTGCAATTGGATGTGACTTATTATGTAAGAGCCTATGCCATAAGTAACGGTGAAGTAGTATACAGTCCTGAATCTGTGCAACTTTCAACCAAATCATCACTGCCGGAATTAACCGTTCAGAATGTGACAAATATTAACATATCAGAAGGAACGGCAATTTTTAACGGGACTATTACCAGCATGGGAAATCCGGAGTATTATGAAAGAGGATTTGTGTTTGGGCAGATATCTAATCCTACGCTAAATGATAATGTAGTAATCTCAGAAGGAGATGGACTCGGGGCTTACAGATCTGAGGCCAAAGGTCTGAAAATGAATACAAACTATTATGTACGTGCCTATGCGGTAAGCATTGCGGGCATTTCCTATAGCAGCAACGAAGTCATATTCACTACAGAACCGGAATTGCCGTCTGTCTCAGTCCAGACAGTAAGCAATATCAACATAGCGAACAGAACGGCAATATTCAACGGAACAGTGAACAATGTCGGAAATCCGGCATATAGTGAGAAAGGATTTGTATACGGAGTAAAAGAGAATCCGACAATATACGACAATAAAGTCACAGTAGAGGGATCCGGTAGCGGTCTTTTCAGTATACAGGTCTCAGGTTTTGTTTTGGATCAGAAATATTATGTCAGGTCATACGCTATTAATGAAGGAGGCGTTGCCTACAGTAGTACCAATACCTCGTTTACTATATCCGTAATACCAGCCGAGATATCCGTACTGCCTGTTATAGGTATGGATTATACTGCTCAGACTGCGGTCTTGAGAGGCTCTGTGCAGTCAGTTGGAGACCCTTCTTATACTGAAAAGGGTTTTGTTTACAGTACTTCCAATGAAAGCCCTTCACTTTGCGAGAATCAAATGGCTGTAAATGGAACCGGCTTAGGAGGATTCTCGGCAGAGATTACTGATGTCAGAACAGATATCAGTTATTACGTATGGGCTTATTCTGTAAATGGAGGGCAGAGATATTACAGTAATAGTTATGAAAAATTTACGCTGTCCCCTGTTCTACCAGAATTGGAAATACGTGAAGTCAGCAATATGGACATACCGTCTCGTAGTGTTACATTGAATGCATCTGTCATAGAAGAAGGGCAGCCGATTTATAAAGAAAGAGGTTTTGTGTATGGTAAAGACAGCAATCCTACAGTAGAAGATTCAAAAGTGATTGTAGATGGCACGGGTACCGGATTTTACAGTGCGGAGATAGATAATATTTCCTTAAATAGTAAATATTATATCCGGGCATATGCTATAAATGGCAATGCGAATACGATTACCTACAGCGATAATGAAACATCCTTTACAATGTCTATTGTTCCGCCTACAGTAGATATACTTCCTGTTACAGATGTGAATAATGCAGGAAAGAAAGCCGTGTTTAATGGTACGGTCTTGAACGCAGGAGATCCACAATATACAGAAAGAGGATTTGTATATGGAAAAACTACAAACCCGCTTATGTGTGACGGGAAAATAGTTGCGGCAGGAACGGGAATAGGAAATTACAGCGCTTCTGCGGAGAATCTGCAGGCAGATATTGACTACAATATCTGGGCTTACGTTACTACGGTGGAAGGTACTTATTATAGTGACACTTATACATCCTTATTCATATATGAAGGTTCTCCGATTCTTCCTAAATTGACAACACAGTCTCCTACTGATGTAAACTTTGAGACAGGGACGGCTGTGTTTGTCGGTACTGTGACGGATGAAGGTTATCCTCCTTATACTGAGAGAGGATTTGTATACAGTCTGTCTAATTCTGAGCCGACGATTTATGACAACAGAGTGATATCATCCGGGAAAGGGATAACCGGTACATACAATGCATCTGTCACTGATTTGTCAAAAGGAGATGTTTATATCAGGGCATATGCAATGAATGATGCAGGTGTGGCTTATGGTAATACCATAATGATAACATCCAAATACAAAGAGTTGCCGACACTTGGCCTGATGGTACAGTCCGAAGATGTAGATGCCGCACGATGGAATGCTGTTAATGCAGTGTGTGAAAGTTCTAATCTAGGGGGATACTCAGACTGGAGACTGCCCACAATTGCCGAATTACAGTCACTCTATGACAATAGAGAAGAAATCGGTGGTTTTAATACTGATAAAGCAAGAGTGTCAAGTTATTGGAGTGGAGAAATATGCGAGGAAGAATCAGATGATGAACCACATTACTATTATTTAGATTTTCGAAGCGGCTCTATATACGCAAAAGAGGATAGGCCTTTGTATGATAGTAGAGGAAGATGCATCAGAACAATTATAAAATAAGTGTTGTGTCCGCACTTTTTGTTCACTAATTCAATCAATAGATTATGCGAAAGATTGGCAGATATTCAATATTAATCGTAGCGATGGTTTGTGTTGTGGGGCTGGTATCGTGCAAGGATGAGCTGGCGCAGGAACTGACGGGCAGCATCCTCGGAACGGTGGCCGATGCCACCACCGGAGAGCCAGTCCCCACCGTCAATGTATCGCTGGAGCCGGGCGGCAAGTCCGCCCTGACCGGCAGCGACGGCAACTATCTCTTCTCCGACCTGGAGGTGGGCAGCTACACGGTCTCGATCAGCAAGCAGGGCTATACTCCCGACAGCCGGGTAATTGAGGTGGAGTCCGACAAGTCCGCCAACGGGGATTTTCTCATCGAGCGCATCCCGGCGGTGGTGACAGTAGACCGCGACACCCTGGACTTCGGCGACGGCTCTGATGTCAACTCCCTTTCCTTCAACATCGTCAACAGCAGTTACGAGGACTTGGAGTGGAATATTGAGTACTCATGCAGCTGGATAACCGAGGTCCGTGATACGGCCGGCATCCTTCCTTACAGCAAGACGCAGGCGATAGTGGTGTTCATCGACCGTGAGCTGCTCTCCGCTGGAGAGAACACCACCGTAGTGGTGGTCCGCTCCTCCAACGGCAGTTCGGACCTTGTGGTCAAGGCTGTCGGAGCCGAAAGAGCGGAAGTGGTGCTGAATACTTTGGAAGTAGAGGATGTGACCTCCAGTACGGCCACATTGTACGGAGAAGTGATTAATCCTGGTGTTCCGCGCTACACTGCCCGTGGCTTTGTCTATTCAACATCGTCCAAGCCCACCGAGGCCACAGCCATAGAGACCCTTACGGCTCCTGTTACCGATGACGACATCTATTCAGCCCGTGTGACAGGTCTGGAACTCGGGCAGCAGTACTACGTCCGCGCCTTTGCCAAAAGCGACCTGGGCACATTCTACAGCACCAATGAAGAAATATTTACTGCAAATGGAACTGGTCCACAGGTTAAGGTGCTGGATGTAAGTAATATAGATCTTGAAAATATGACCGCAACATTTAATGCTGCAGTGGAAAATGCCGGTGATCCTGAATACTCAAGTCGTGGATTTGTATATGGCACATATAGTAATCCCACTATTGAAAATAATTTCCTATCTGTATCTGGTATCGGCAACGGTGTGTATAGTACGAAAGTGAAAGATTTAGACCTTAATACGAAATATTATGTCCGCGCGTATGCAGAGAATGCGTTAGGAACGTATTATAGTGACAACGAAGTTTCGTTTACCACAGAAGGGGAAGACCCTGTGGTGTCAGTACAGGAAGTAAGCAATGTGAATGTTTCCAATAAGTCGGTTTTGTTAAACGGGACAGTCGAGTATTCCGGAGCACCTTCTTATATTGAAAAGGGATTCGTATACGGATTTTATCCAAATCCGTCAATCTCCGATTCGAAGGTCGCTGTATCTGGAACCAATGTCGGTTTGTACAGCGCACAGATTTCAGACCTGGTACTTGACCGGCAATATTATGTAAAGGCCTATGCAATTGGATTTGATGGAAAGACAGTAGTGTACAGTAGCGAAGAAGTCAGTTTCACGATATCCATAATCCCACCAGAAGTATCTGTCTTAGAGATTACTGATATAGACATAAATAAAGCTCAAGCAGTATTCAACGGCAATATTCTGAATGTAGGTGATCCGGCATATACGGAAAAAGGTTTTGTTTATGGCCCTGTCAGTAGCCCATTAGTATGTGAGGATAAAGTCATGGTGGAAGGATCTGGTTCTGCTTCATACAGTGTAATGGTGACCGGGTTGGGATACGATATCAGTTACAATGTATGGGCATATGCTGTAAATTCTAAAGGAGTGACATACAGCAAGGAATCAATGTCGTTTATTATGGAGTCGGAACTACCTCAGGTTAAAACTGAAAATGCCACAAATGTAGATTACGAATCGGGTTCAGCAACATTAAACGGTATTATAATCTCTGAGGGACTGCCTGCATATACTGAATGCGGTTTTGTCTATAGCACTATTAATAAATCTCCTACTGTGGATGATACAAAACTTGTTTACTCAGGAACAATTGAAAATACTTATAGTCTTCATGTTGATGGTAAATTTCCGAAAAATGCCTGGATATTTATAAGGGCATATGCGGCAAGTTCAGTAGGAGTGTCATATGGAAAGACTACAGTAATCGGTCCTCCTTTCGTGGAGTTGTCCTCAGTCGGTATTGCTGTCCAGTCAGAGGATATTGGACATGGTTCATGGGACTCTGTGAATTATATGTGCGAGAATTCGGAGTTAGGAGGATACTCAGATTGGAGACTCCCGACCATAGATGAATTATATGTCATGTACAATACAAGGGAAACAGTTGGAATGTTTATAGATAAATATTATTGGTCAAGTACACAGAAAGAGAATGAACCTGACTCTCATTATTATCTAGAATTTGATACAGGAAATATCGATTACGAGATGTTTTTTTACACATATAATCTATACGGTCGTTGTGTCCGTACACTGGAATAATAAGCAAACTTTAAATAACATCATGTTTAACTTTTAAAACCAAATTATTATGAAAAAGATTTCAATTATCGCTGCCCTCGCCGCAGCAACCCTCATGCTCGTCTCCTCATGCGGAGCCCAGAAATTAGCCACTGGCGGAATGGGACAGAAAAAAGCAAAAAGTGAAGCTCAGCTTTATGCAGAAGATCCTAATGCTACAACATTAAGATCTTGGGCGCAGTATAACGGATTTCCCGAAGATAATCTTGAACAAAGAGCAGCTGTGTTGGCCAGACAAGAGTTATCAAATACCATAGCTACACTTGTCACAGGATCTATTGAAAATTACGGAGATACTTATCGCGCAAGCGAGATAAGTTCCAATAGTGAGGGAATAAGCAAGAGACAGACTTTATCCTCTGGAAGTAAGGATAAAGTCAGCGCTGTGACTCAAGAACTTCTAAGAGGTAGCCGTATTGCCAAATCTGAGAGATACATACAGCCTGACGGAACAGAGACCGCATATGTATGTGTTGAGTTGGCATTAGAGACTCTGATAAACAATTTACAGAGCAATAAAGAGTTACATCAGGTCATATCTGAAAATGAGAAACTGTATATCGATTGGAGAAGTGAGCAATTCTCTCAAAGCATGCAGGATGAATTTGAAACATTGAAAGAAGCAAAGGGATTAAATTAATGAAATATTCTGCACTTAAAACGATATCTCTTTTGATTTTTGCATTCTCCGTCTCATGCGGAGAATGCATTGCTCAGAAGTACATTCAGACCTCAGATAAGATAGTCCCCAGCTGGATAAATAAGCAGCCGTCATCTCGAAACACATCGATTCAGTATGTATTGGTACCGGTCAATACCACAAATCTTACCAGTGCGTCAACTTTAGCATTGAACGAACTGGTAAGATTTCTACCCCGAGACTGGAACATATCAAGTGTCGAGGAGATAAACCAGATTCATCGGTCGCATAGAGATGCTTCAGGTCTAAGCGGAACTAAAGATGAAGTGTATACTCTTGAACTTAGGGCAGAGGGAGTTCCTATAGACATAGAGTGCAAGATGGTTGACAATTATTGGCGACAGTTGGCAAACGGCAATTATCAGGCTTACTATCTCTATCAGGTTGCTGCTCCCGGCTCCATTGCTGATTTTGACGAGACATCCGTTACGACAAAGTACGGGGCGAGGGGACTGTGGCGGTCGGCAATAGTGCCTGGCTGGGGTCAGTTCCATAAGGGCAGTTATCTGAAAGGCGGTCTGATACTTGGCGGCACTGCGGCACTAATCGGTGGTGTTGTGGCAACCGAAACCATCAAGACCGATTACGCCAGACGCATAGGCGAGACCCACGATGCTGATTATAAGCGGTTGTATGCCAAACGAGTAGATCAATTTTCCACTGTCCGCAATATCTGTCTGGGAGCATTGGGAGCCTTGTATGTCTATAACTTGATTGATGCCATTGCCGCTCCTGGAGCGCGTCGTGTAGTTGTCAAGGAGAAAGGTTCATCCGGAGGCAGATATGCTTCTTGTAGTTTTTACCCTACCTCCCCGGACGGTATGTCTGTCGCTATGGCTTTTAACCTGACTTTCTAGAATTTAAGTTGAAAAAATGGATTCAGATATTAATCGTTTTTATACTGCTTTTAGCAGGTCTTATAATATATATTCTGTTTCGAGAACCAGTATATGTATTATCATGGATAAATTATGATTTTTTGAAAAGGATGTCATTAAATATTAGATATGATGGGAATTATATTCTGTATTTTGTGAAGTATTGCTTATCAGATATGTTATGGTACACTGCATTATTGTTGTCACAAACTATATTTATGACTAATGAAAAATCGGAAGCGAGAATTGTGTTTTATATAGCAGCAAGCGTGCCTTTCGTTTTGGAAATTTTACAATATATGAAAATTATCCCTGGAACATTTGACATTATTGACATCTGTGTTTATGTATTGACTTTAACGATTTTTATATTATGCCTACGAAAAAAACAATTGCTCAATTAGCGGTTATCTTTTTATTTATAATATTCGCTTTATCAAGTGCATCTTCCAGCCAAACGACATCTTCGCGCGGGAGTTCTTATAGAGCATCTTCTTCAACGTTTAACGATATAATGGAGGGTATTCAAGCTTTTGCAACAGGATATCAAATAGGATCCAGAACAGCCGCTTTAGAGGCTTCCCCTGGAATTTATATAGGTAATGCATCCAGCTTGTCTGATGCAAAAGAACTGACCCAAAGAAAAGGATACAATTATTATATCTGGGATATGGACACTAAAAGAACATATGCTTTTCGTTCCGAATCATCGTTTTTAGAAACTTACAACAGTTTAAAGTAACTTTATATTAACCTTTAAAATTTATTATTATGAAACGTTTTACGATTATGCTAACATTAGCAACATTATTAGGGGTATCAAATTCCATTGTTGTCGCAACAGAAAACATGAATTTTAAAACATCTGTGGAAATTATAAGTGCAGAGCATGGAGTTGTATTCAGGAAAACTCAAAAGCTTACAAACAGAGAAGGTTCTGAAATATATTTATACACAAATGGCAAATGTGAAATGTACTATAATGATAGGTGTGAAGTTGTATGTTATTACACTGTTACTGGTAATGAAATAAAACTCTTGGATGAAAAAGGAAATACGATTTATAAAGGGACATTCACATATACATCTGATAGACAGAATGTGCAGAGCTTGACAATAGCTGGGACGAAGTATTATAAGAAATAACTAATGATTATCCGCAAAGATACCCCCAGGACAGTCAAAGAGAATGTATGTTCACACATTCCGTAAATGCCCCGGAGCAAGATGCCGCAGGTGACGGGGGTAGCATGGAGGCACTCCAGTGTCTGCCGAGGACCTGTCCTCTGCTGTTTTTGAGAAGTGACTGATAACTAGGCGGATGTAGAACAGTGCGGAGGATAGGGGTAGCTGAAAACCGTCAAAATGTCCGGAATCCACCACCCCTATCCTCGGGCTTATTCGCATATATGCCTGAGCACTAGTGATTTGTCATCACCTTGTGCAGGATAGGTATCACGGATATGGCCATGGACTTGGACGAAAGCCGTTGGGAAAGGTCGGGAGTCCCTACCCAGCGGCTCTTCCTCTGCCTTGAGCCTAGGGCCTGGCAAAGGAGGAACAGCTATAAGGGGCATCTTTGCGAATAGTCGTTAAGAGTTATTGTCACAAAGCGGAAGCATGGGTATTTAATTTTGCATGAATGAAAATGTATGCAGAACTTTGGCATTCAATACCCAAGAGTGTTTGTCCGAGTTTGGAAATATTTTCATATCTTTGCGATGCTGAGCGATCAGCGTACATTTTGTTGAAAGTGTTTTCGCACTGTCCTCATTAGAGAATGTGGTAGTTTTCAATGAAGAAAGGACATATCGGACAACACTCTTTCTTGTTTAGATACAGGTGGACCGTGGCAACTCTTATGCCAGGGTATCTCATATCTATTCAAGTGTGGGGTATTGGATATCGTCTATTTTCTTCAAGGTTCTACCACAACCTTCTAATGGTATAGACGAAACCGGCTCCACACTTTCTTTTTATAAATAATAATCCTTCAGAAGCCGGGAGGATACCTGAATCTTATGGAACAGAAAGCAAAAAAGAAGCCGTTTATTCTGAAACGATGGAGTGTGAGACTTTTTACATGGCTGGACAACTTGATTTTCAAGAACTATTCGACAGAAGAACATGCCAGTGCGGCGACTCCGTTCTGGGCAACTGTCGTTATCAACTTTTTCTTGGGAATTCTGGTGATCGGTATTACTATGTTCATGCATGACCAGAGGGCGACTATGATTCAGACTATAGGAGCATGTATAGGCATGGCCAGTGTAGTCGGTGTCACAATCTGGTATCTGGTAGGGTCTCTTAAATATTTCAATTCGATAGGAGCAAAGATAGCCCGTTCGGTCTATATACTTGTCGTGGACGTACTTGCATTTGTCATTGCATTCTATTCGGCTGTGTTTGCAATCTTTATAATCATAGGCTTATTCGTGCTGTGGGTGCTTTATGCTGTTGTTTTCGGGGGCAAGACCAAAGGCAAGAGAAAGCTGTCCAATGGAGTTGAACTCACTGAAGAAAAGGGCCTGGCCGGAGAATCCTACTTTACAGGCTCTGATGGACGCGAGTATAAGCAGAACAGCGACGGCTCGTTCTCCAAACAGAATGATGAGACCTGGCAGTAGGCAGCCTTAACATTTATTTTGACGCATATCTGATAGGCTTTATGGGCGTAGTACTGTTTTACCTTCACTCCTTATTGTATCGTTATTTTTTGTTGCCGGCTATTCTTACTGTGGTGTTTGCGGTATGGTACAGAATGTCGTTGAAGAAAGGTAAGAGACGTAAGTTCCTTGATTTTCTGGCCGGTCTGTCTCTGCTGTGTACGGTCGCATGTATTTATGTGTACTGGTGTACCACACGCGGCAGCAATATGTTCCTGGATATGTTTTATTTCACATATCTTCCTGACTCAGGGTTCCTGACCTTGATCCTGCAGTCTGTCTATATGCTGGCACTGTTCGGTGTATGGACACTGCTTGTGCGGTTTGTATTCGCTGCCGGTCCGAACTGGACGCTGCATCTGACCACTATTCTGTTTTTCGGTATTATGACTTTGTATGTCATGTTGGACTTCCTGGGAAATGCGCCCGCAATATGGGGAATCATCGGGATTCTGTGGTATCCCCTTGTCGCATTTGTCGGATTCTGCGTGATATATTTCCAGTTTGTCAATTTCTACAGGTGCCCTGTCTGTCATGCTTCAGGTAAAAAAGCTGTCAGTATTACCGATGTTGAGGATCTTGGATTCACGACAGATCATTCTGTAGAGTACAGACACCGTACAGAGCATGAGTCTGAGACCCGCAGTTCCGAGCATAAGGAAATAGAGCGGCGCATCCGCGAAAAATACGATGTCTACAAGACCCGGAGGCATACGAGATATTACATGCATTGCAACAAGTGCGGACATGAGTGGAATGCTGACACATCCCGGACGCTTCACACTGATAAGAACCTCAACTCTGTCAGGAAGGATACTACGACAAAGATCTGGCGATGGTAGCTTGAATGAACGCAGGCATGTAGAACATCCGGCTCTCTATTTGGGTTATAAGCGCAACCGTTATGTAGGCCCTCTAAGTTCATTTGACAAGGGAATGGGTTTTACTCTGCGCTGTGTCAAAGACCTGGAGTAAAAGACTGCCGCAATCATCCCCACTGATGGTTGCGGCAGCTTTGTCTCAAAATATGGGAGTTGTTCTGTCAGATGAACTGGGTCATGTAGAAAGGCAGATAGGTAAGTCCCTGCTCCTTGGCCAGATCCTTGGAATAAATCAGGTACTTGTCGAGGATTCTTGATGAGAACTTATCGCAGAAAATATCCAGCGACGCATGAGCCTTATATCCGGAAGACTTGACCTCCACAGGACAGATTTTGTTGTGCCTTGCCAGCAGAAAATCGATTTCGTAATTATGTTTTCCACTGTCAGTGGGGAAGGTGTGATAGTAAAGTTCGTTGCCTGATGCACGGAGCATCTGCGCAACGGCATTCTCGTAGACATATCCAAGATTGGTGGCCAGCTTGTCACTTAGGAGCTGCTGATAGATAATGTTGTCCGTAAAAGCCTTATCCCTGAAGGCAAGGGTGATGAAAAGACCTGTGTCCGCTATGAACAACTTATAGCTGTCCATGTCCTTGGACTGCGATAGGCCTATGTTCGGGTCGCTGACATTGTATGAGATATTGACGGTCATGGAACTTACTAGATCTGCCATAACTCTCAGATTTTATGGCGAAAATACTAAAATACTGATTTTGTCAAAAACCTCAAAATGTTTTGCAGCAAAAATGACAGAAATCTCAAAATGTTTTGAGGTCATAATGTAAAAAACTGCCGCGACCGTCTGTGATGACGATTGCGGCAGCATTGTCTCGAAATATGGGAGTGCCGTCAGCTGATTACATCATGCCGCCCATTCCAGGGTTCATGGCAGGAGCTGCGGGAGCGGGTTCCGGCTTGTCGGCAATCACGCACTCGGTGGTGAGGAACATACCGGCTACTGAAGCGGCGTTCTGCAGAGCCACGCGGGTAACCTTGGTCGGGTCGATGACACCGGCTGCGAGCAGATTCTCGTAGCGGTCGGCGCGGGCATTGTAACCGAAGTCGCCCTTGCCCTCGCGGACTTTCTGAGCCACTACACTGCCCTCGACACCTGCGTTCTCGGCGATGGTGCGCAGAGGAGCCTCGATGGCCTTGGCCACGATGTTGATACCGGTCTGCTCATCCTCGTTCTCACCCTTCAGGCCCTTCAGAGCCTCGATAGCGCGGATGAAAGCGACACCGCCGCCGGGGATGATACCCTCCTCAACTGCAGCGCGGGTAGCGTTCAGAGCGTCCTCTACCCTGTCCTTCTTCTCCTTCATCTCGACCTCGGATGCAGCGCCTACATAGAGGACAGCCACACCGCCGGCCAGCTTGGCCAGTCTCTCCTGGAGTTTCTCGCGGTCGTAGTCGGAAGTGGTCTTCTCGATCTGCTTGCGGATCTGGGCTACGCGGTCAGCGATAGCGTCCTTGTCACCCTTGCCGTTGACGATAGTGGTGTTCTCCTTGTCGATGGTCACCTTGTCAGCCTTACCGAGCATGTCGGGGGTGGTGTTCTCAAGGGTGAAGCCTCTCTCCTCGGAGATTACCTGGGCACCTGTCAGTGTGGCGATATCCTGGAGCATCTCCTTGCGGCGGTCACCGAATCCGGGAGCCTTCACGGCAGCGACCTTCAACGTTCCGCGGAGTCTGTTGACTACCAGAGTAGTCAGAGCCTCGCCGTCTACGTCCTCAGCTATGATAAGGAGGGACTCGCTGTTGCGTGCGATGGGCTCGAGGATGGGGAGAAGGTCCTTCATAGAGGAGATCTTCTTGTCGGTGATCAGGATCTTGGGGTTTTCGAGAACGGCCTCCATCTTGTCGGGGTTGGTCATGAAGTAGGGAGAGATGTAGCCTCTGTCGAACTGCATGCCCTCAACGACCTTGACCTCGGTCTGAGTACCCTTGGCCTCCTCAACTGTAACGACACCCTCTTTCTTCACCTTGCCCATTGCCTCTGCTATGAGCTTGCCGATGAAAGCGTCGTTATTGGCGGATGTGGTGGCGATCTGCTCTACCTTGGCCATATCCTCACCCACTTCCTGGGTCTGCTTCTTCAGGTCGGCAACAACAGCTTCAACTGCCTTGTCGATACCGCGCTTCAGATCCATAGGGTTGGCGCCTGCGGTCACGTTCTTCAGACCTACGCTGATGATTTCCTGTGCGAGGACAGTAGCGGTGGTGGTACCGTCACCGGCCTGATCGTTGGTCTTGGATGCCACTTCCCTTACCATCTGGGCACCCATGTTCTGGAAACGGTCCTCGAGCTCCACTTCCTTGGCTACGGTAACACCGTCCTTGGTAACCTGAGGAGCACCGAATTTCTTGTCGATAACCACGTTGCGTCCCTTAGGACCGAGGGTTACCTTCACTGCATTTGCAAGAGCGTCCACGCCTTCCTTCATCAGGCTGCGGGCTTCCATATTGAATTTGATTTCTTTTGCCATGATTTTTAGTTTTTAAAAGTTAAACAAACAGAATTAAAGAACTGCCAGCACGTCCGACTGACGCATCATCAGATAGTCCTTGCCGTCAACGGTAATCTCGGTTCCGGAATACTTTCCGTAGAGAACGGTGTCACCCACTTTCAGTTCCATGGGCTCATCCTTCTTACCGCCGCCTACAGCGATTACCTTACCCTGCTGGGGTTTCTCTTTTGCTGTCTCGGGAATATAGATTCCACTTGCTGTCTTGGTCTCAGCTTCTTTGGGCTCTACGAGCACTCTGTCTGCTAAAGGTCTAATGTTCATATCTTTTAATTTTTAGTTGTTTTCAAACTGCACAGACACATTAAACAAATTGAGTGCCACTCCGCATACTCTGCCAAATTGTCACTCGTGCGACCGAAGTCAGATATACTGCTGCGTACATGCAAAATAAGGCAGCAGCTGAGCGTGACATTTCCCATTTATCCGGTACTTGCCCAAAATGAGCCTCAAAATGAGCCCCTAAATTCAGCATCTGTATCTCCGGGTAGGACGAGATATTGAAATTGATAAAGACTGACTGATTAGTTACACGTGCACAAATGTTAGGGCAGTTGAAGATATCGGAAACCACCAGAAAGAGAGATAAAGTATCTCAGGAAACACGGTGTACTGAGGTATGATGACCAGGCAAAATCCGGCAAGTGGATATTGAGGAATTATTGCTAAATTTGCATTGCAATCTTTAATCAGCAGTGATAATGTCCAGTACGAACCAATCAAATAGATTAACAGAACAACAAAAAGAATCAAAAGGTGCAGTTGGCATCTTTGGTGAAGAAGCTAAGCTGCACGATATGGAAGTTGGAAAAATCTCACACTTCGTAATCGAACACTTAAAGAAAGAATTCCCCCAATTATCTTTTCGTTATAGAACGAGCATTAAGAAAGAAGAAATCAACGAGGCATTGAAGAAAGTAGACTCTGAGTTGGGGCAAACGCTTTTTGTGCCCAACTCAAGCATTATTCCTGATGGGGGAATTATTGAAGTGGAAGATGATAATGGCAATTGGAGAGTTGTTTTGGTATCAGAAGCCAAACATCAAGGAAAAGATATAGAAAATATCAAAAAAGGGAAATTGGTTGGTAAAAACAACAACCAGGATTTGATGGCGGCAGGTAATGCAATAGAAAGGTCGCATAAGAATATTTGTGAAATTGCCAATTTCATGCTGGCAGAATCTCACTTTCCCTATGTGTTATTTTTAGAAGGCTCAAACTTCCTGACTGAGACCATTTCAATAACAAGACCGGATGGCAGAGTGGTAACGCTGGAATATAATTCCGGAATGTTGAACCGGCTAGACAGATTGACTGCTGCAAATTATGGAATGCCAATCAATACGAATTTGTGTAAGAACAAATTTGTCAAGCATGGAGATAAAATGATTATGCTTCAAGCTACTTCCATCTACACGCAAGGGAATGGAGCAAGGTGGAATGCCCAAGATATGTTAAATATAATGCTTGAGATTTCAAGAACCTCCTTGCAAATATTAGGAAGCGACTTATTCAAACAACTTACAAAGGCAGACCGTTAAAAACAATTCGGAATGGCAAGAAACGCAACAAACAAGTTACTGCAAAAGGCTAAGAAACTGAAAAGCGACGAGTTCTATACACAGCTTTCCGATATAGTCAGTGAATTGCAGCATTATAAGGAGCATTTTAAGGGCAAAGTTGTCTATTGCAATTGCGATGACCCCCGTAACAGCAACTTTTTCAATTACTTCGTTCAGAATTTCAAAGAATTAGGACTTAAGAAACTGATAACAGCCTGTTACAAGGAGCAAACAAACGATTTGTTCGACACAAAAGAGAACGAGAACGCTTTCTTTTACGAATATTCAAGTACAGAAAATGAGGGGTTGAATCAGGCGGATTTCGTTTATTTCAAAGGGGACGGCGATTTTCGTAGCCCGGAAAGCATCGAGCTATTGAAACAAGCCGATATTGTTGTCACAAATCCCCCGTTCTCTTTGTTCAGAGAATATGTAGCCCAATTGATGAAATACGGTAAGAAATTCCTGATAATAGGCAATATCAATGCGATAACCTATAAGGAGATTTTCAAACTCATCAAAGAGAATAAGGTATGGCTGGGCATCAACCTCGGCAGAGGAATTTCGGGCTTTATTGTCCCCGATCATTATGAACTTTACGGCACGGAGACAAAGATTGATGATGCCGGGAACCGGATTATTTCGCCCAACAATTGCCTATGGCTGACTAACTTGGAAACTTCCCAACGTCATGAGGATATTGTTCTTACAAAGAAATATGTAGGAAATGAAACCGAATATCCACGGTATGATAACTACGATGGAATCAATGTAAACAAGACGCAAGATATCCCTTACGATTACGCCGGATATATGGGGGTACCGATTACATTCTTGCACAAGTTCAATCCAGACCAATTCGAAATTATCAAATTCAGGAAAGGGAATGACGGCAAAGATTTATCTATAAACGGGAAATGCCCTTATTTCAGGATATTGATTAAAAATAGGAAAGTACAAAAAGCTGATGCACTCGTAGTACACCAATAACCAGAGAGCCATGATGGACTTTGAGGAATATATAAGGCAGGGAGAGCCGTCGAGGGCGGAGCGGGCGCAGGCATGGCGCACGGCCATCGGACTTCAGGACGTGGACGGGCTGAAGCCCTCGGCGTACCTTATTGATACCGCCCGCGAGCATATCGAGGGAGACATCTCGCTCCGGGAAGTACGGCAGCGCATTGAGTCCTACTATGAGAGCCGCACAGCAAAGGAAGACACCGGTAGTGATGAGCGGACAAAGGAGGCAGACACAGTCTCTTACAGAATCACCGAACTTCTCGCAGAACAGGCATTCTCCATGACTCCGGCGGAACTCATCCGTATCCATCGGTATCTTTTCACAGGCATTTACAAATTCGCCGGCCGCATCCGGGACTATAACATCACCAAAAAGGAATGGGTATTGGACGGAGGTACAGTAATATATGCCGGTGCCGGACTGATAACCGAGACCCTGGAATACGACATCTCTACTGAAAGGGATTTTTCATACGAGGGACTGACAGCAGATGAGGCTGTGCGGCATATCGCAAGATTCATATCCAATCTTTGGCAGATTCATCCTTTCGGAGAGGGCAACACCCGCACAACTGCGGTATTCCTGATAAAATATCTCCGCAGTTTCGGGTTCAATGTAGGAAACGATACTTTCGAGAGGCATTCATGGTTTTTCCGCAATGCCCTTGTCAGGGCCAATTACAATGACCTGAAAAACGGAATAACAGCCACCACAGAGCCGCTGGAAAGGTTTTTGCGCCATCTCCTTCTGAACGAGGAGGCCGACTTGCGGAACAGGACCTTGCATATAAAGGCAGACGGGTTAAAGGTCCGGAATGAACCTTTAAAGTCCAATTTAAAGGTCCAGAATGAACCTTTAAACAATCTGACCGGAAAGGCATCCTTGACAGAAATAGCTGTCCTTCAACTTATAGCGGAGAATCCATCTGTCAAGATTGAAGAGATGGCTGCTAATACCAAAAAATCGAGGAGCACGATAAAGCGGGCCATTGACCGACTCAGGGAGAAAGGCATCATAGAAAGGACAGGCGCAAAGAAAAACGGATCCTGGAAAATATTGAACTGCAATGAACACTGATCACGAGAAATACATGCGCGAGGCCCTGAAAGAGGCGCGGAGGGCCGAGGCCGAGGGGGAGATCCCCATCGGAGCGGTGGTGGTGTGCGAGGGGCGGATCATCGCCCGGGCGCACAACCAGACGGAGACCCTGCACGACCCCACGGCCCATGCCGAGATGCTGGCCATGACGGCTGCCACAAGTTACATCGGAGGCAAGTACCTCCCGGAATGCACCCTCTACGTCACTGTCGAGCCCTGTCCGATGTGCGCCGCCGCGATGGCCTGGACTCAGGTCGGAGCGGTAGTCTACGGAGCCGATGACCCCAAGCGCGGCTACACCCTGTTCTCCCCGTCCCTGCTGCACCCAAGGACAAAAGTCATCAAGGGAGTGCTGGCACAGGAGTGCGGTGCCGTCATGACTGAATTTTTCAAAAAGATACGGAGATAGGCGATGGAATTGGAATTTCTGCTCGACCTGGGCTATATCGGACTCTTCATCGGTGCTTTTGTGGCCGCTACCATCGTCCCTTTTTCGTCGGACTTCCTTATAATAGGTATACTTCTGGCCGGAGGTGACCCGGTGGTATCGTGGCTCTGCGCCACTGCCGGCAACTGGCTGGGAGGCCTGACCTCCTACTGGATAGGCCGTATCGGCAAGTGGGAGTGGATAGAAAAATGGTTCCATGTTAAGGAGGAGACCCTGCTGAAGCAGAAGTCGAAAATAGACAAGTACGGCTCACTGCTGGCCTTTATGACCTGGCTGCCCTTCGTGGGCGATGTCTTCGCCATCGGCCTGGGCTTCTACAAGCTGCACTTCGGTCGCTGCGCCCTCTTCATGCTCATAGGAAAGGGCACCCGTTTCGCTTTCTGGCTGGTCCTCTACTACATTTTCGGCGACAGCCTTCCGACCTTTTAAAAATTTGACTATCTTTGCGCCATGGTATTGACCTATGGTGTAATGGTAGCACTACAGATTTTGGTTCTGTCTGTAGAGGTTCGAATCCTCTTAGGTCAACAACGAGATGGATAAATCTTTTTTCATAACTTTACTTTTTTTGGCAATTACACCCGTGTTCATAAGCGGGTGTAATTTTCATACGGACACCGGTGCGGAGAAAGAGCCGCAGGCTTTTCCGTATGTGTCAGTGCCCACCATGCTGACGGGGCAGGAAGCGGCTGAGTATGCCGCATCGCGTTACTGGAACAGATATTTTGATTCCACGCAGGTGTGGAACGGCATATCCGACACTCTTATAGGTGGAGTGACGGAGAACGGTATGACTCAGGCTGTAAGGGACTATATCATGGCTCTCTGGTCCATACCCTATGATAAGGCCATGGAGGCCCAGCGTCATCTGATGTCGCTGGCCGAGGAGTCTGCCGTAACCGACACATCCGGACATATCTATGACTTTATCGTGACTGTCATGGAGTCAGCTCTCTGGAATCCTCTTTCGGAGCTGCGCAACGAGGGTTTTTATATCCCGGTAGTGGAAAGTGTCCTCAGCACCAGACGTACCGGTGAGCATTACAGCAGTTATTATCAGCAGCAACTGACCACATGCAGGAACAATGCTCCCGGAGCGTATGCGGCCGATTTCACATATACAGATGCCAAGGGCCGTATGCACAGCCTCTACGAGACCCGGAGTGAGTACACGCTGCTGCTGTTCTCCAATCCCGGATGCCCGGCCTGCCGGGAGATTATCGGTATGTTGAAGAGTTCTCCGATTATCAATTCTATGGAGCAACAAGGCCGTCTGGCTCTTCTGAGCATCTACATAGACGAGGATGTGTCCGCCTGGTATCAGGGCCTGTCCGACTACCCGGAGGAATGGATTACCGGTTACAACCAGGATCTGACCATCCGCGACAACCTCGTCTACGATGTCCGCGCCATCCCGTCCCTTTACCTGCTGGACCGCGACAAGAAAGTCATTTTCAAGGATATATCCACCGGAATGCTGATGCTTCAGCTTGAAACCCTATAGGTACTCGCGGCCGGACAGACCGCGCCAGAGGGCGTAGTATTTCAGGGTGGAGACGGGCTTTGTGGCGACGAGCTGATAGCGGACGGAGGGGCCGCAGTTGAAATACATCGAACGGGAGAGGAATGTGCCGTAACCGGTTATCTCACCGATACTGTAGACTATCTTCTGATCACCGTAGAATATCTCCAGCCGGTCGCCGTACATGGCCACGGAGGCATTGTCCGACAAGTGGGTGAAGACTCCGTCCTTTTTCAATGTAAGTTTGAAACAGTCGTTGTCGCAGACTATAGGCTCTTCCGTATGCCGCCGCAGTGCCCCGCAGTTCTCGTGTACCCAGCGCTTCTGGAAGCGGTTCCACTGGGAAAAATTATCAAAAGGCATATTCTCCCCCTTCTCAAACCATCCTGTCTCAAGCAGACGGGCGGAAAGTCCGCAGTCACAGGTGATATTGTCTTCGGAGGTCTGTATCGTACCGAAGCGCAGGCAGTGCGGGCAGAGATAGGCCGCATACTGCAGTCCTTCCGCCAGGGACTTCCCACGGTACAACGCCCCGCTGGCGGCCTGGGTCTCGTAGGCATTGACATACAGGTCCCGGCAGATGGCCTCATAGACCTCCTCCACCGTCATTCGGGAGAGTTCTTCCGGAGTATATTCGTGTACCAATTCTCCATACATCGGCCCCTTGCGCTTATGGTCGGCCCATCTCGGACGCAGCAGATAGCCTCCGGTGAGACGGTAGGTCAGCAGGGCCACACCGGTGTCCTTGACCAGGGCGGCGGTGCGGGGCGAGATAAACTCGGTCTCGCCGTCCCAGCTGCGGTTGCCCTCGGGAAACATTCCGACGGATACGCCAGCCCGGAGATTGGCTTCTATCAAGGCAATGGCGGCATCTCCCTTGGCGCCTTTCTCTCTGGGAATTATACCGAACAACGGGTTGAGGAAGAATCCGGCTATGCCCCTGGTCAGGGAGGCATTGGCCACGAAACGCATGTGCCTCCGTGTGCCGATGACCATCAGGGCGGGGTCGAGGTTCTGGGTGTGGTTGCCCAGGCACAGGAATGTCCGGCTGCGCACCTTGCACGGTTTGTACCTGATGTGCAGGATGATATTGACAAACGGGCCCACGAATGTACGGCAAAAGGCGTAGACTCCGCGCTGGAAGCCCACGCCTTTTGTAATCTTTGAACTGCCTGACTTCATTCGGTTTACTTTTTGTCAGCAGCCTGAGTTTTCCTTGCTTCCTCCTCTTCGAGTACGCGGTAGGCCACCTTACCGACCAGGGTCTTGGGCAGCTCGCTGCGGAACTCGATGTCGTAGGGCATGGCGTACTTGGCGATGTACTTGCGGCAGTAGGCCAGCAGCTCGTCCTTGGTCTCCTGAGTAGGCTCGTTGCCGGGGCGGAGCATGACGAAGGCCTTTACCTTCTGCATCTTGTAGGGGTCGGGTACGCCGATGATGCAGCTCATCTGCACCTTCTCGTGCGCATCCAGGATATTCTCGAGCTGGGCGGGATAGACATTGTAGCCGGAAGTGACTATCATCCTCTTGATGCGGCCCCTGAAGTAGACGAAGCCCTGGTCGTCCATGCAGCCCAGGTCCCCGGTGTAGAGCCAGGTCAGACCGTCGGCGTGCTTGCGCAGGGTCTTGGCTGTCTCCTCTGGTTTGTTGTAGTAGCCGAGCATGACGGTAGGGCCGGAGAGCACTATCTCGCCCTCCTCGCCGTAGGACACTTCCTCCTCGGTATCGGGTTTGACTATCTTGAAATAAGTATCCGGGAAAGGTATGCCGATACTGCCCTCTTTCTGGAGCTTGACTGGAGTCAGGCAGCAGGCGGTGACGCACTCGGTGGTGCCGTAGCCCTCGCGCACCTTGATGGTGGCCTTGTGGTCGGCGAGGAACTTGTCCATCTTCTTCTTGAGCTCGATGGAGAGGGAGTCTCCGCCGGAGAACACGCCCTTGAGGTGGGAGAAGTCGGCCTTCTCCATATTGGGCAGGCGTAGCATGGCCTCGTAGAGAGTGGGCACACCGGCGATGAAGTTGCATTTGTTCTTGGTTATGAGCTTGGAGTAGCTCTTGGGAGTGAAGCGGGGCACGAGGACGCACCTTCCGCCCTTGGCCAGCATCGTGTGGATGCAGACTCCGAGGCCGAAGCCGTGGAAGACGGGCATGGCGGCCAGCATTTTGTCCCCGGGACCGAACATCGGGTTGGTGGCGATGACCTGCTCGGCGAGGGCATTGAAGTTGCGGTTGGTGAGCATGATGCCCTTGGTGGTGCCGGTGGTGCCGCCGGAGTAGAGGATGACTGCGGGATCGTCATCGCTGCGCTCTACCTTGTAGTTGTAGAAGCAGCATTTGGAGAGCTTCATGAAGTTCTTCCAGGTGATGACCGGGGCATCCTTGGGTATCTTGGCGATCTTGTAGCCCTCGGTGATCATGTAGCCGGCTTTCAGAGGCTGGGCCAGCTCGTCCTTGATGCGGGCGAGGATGACGTTGACGATGCCGGTATTCTTGCGGATAGCCTCGATCTTGCCGTAGAACTGGTCCAGGGTGATGACGGTGATACTGTTGGACTCGTTGAGGTAGAACTCAATCTCCTTTTCGCTTGAGAGCGGATGCACCATGCTGGCGATACCGCCGATGAGGTTGATGGCGTAGAACATGTAGATGGCCTGGGGGCAGTTGGGCATGGCTATCGTCACGCAGTCGCCCTTGCGGATACCGATGGTCTTCAGAGCCTGGGCACACTGCTCTATCTTCCTGATCATCCTGGCATAGGTCGTGGACTTGCCCATGAAGTCAAACGCCACGTAGTTGGGATATCTGGCGGCCACAGAAGCCACCATGTCGAACATCGAGCCCTTGAAGTACTCCAGATGTACGGGAACTCCCTCGGTATAAGGATACCACGGAGTCTTAACAGTATTGTCTGCCATAAATTCGGTTATAGGGTTTATCCTGCGAATATACAAAATAACTCCCAGAAACGAACTGTTGCAGTGATTTTTCAGCCGCTTCAGCCCTATATCTCAGCAGTGTGCAGGAGAGGCACCGGCCTGATGAAGAGCACTGCCTGCCGGCAATACGGGCGGCGGATACAATATGTTTACCGTGATGTCTAGGGAACGTGTAACTTGATAAAAGTGCTTATATCCAGGATGTTGCGAAATAAAAAGGTGCCCTGTTGACGTTTGAAAGACCGACAGGGCACCTTTTTATGGTGTTAAGTCTTTGGTTGTCAGTGATAACGGTGCTTTGAAGTTGTCCCTTGCTGCAGCTTCGTGTGCAGTCAGGAGCAGTATCCTACTGCTCCGGGAAAGTGAACGGAACGGAGTAGGTGAGTACGCTGCCCTCTGAGTCAGTCATCGTGATGGTGAACGTGTGGCTCTTTATCTCGGGAATGTCAGTGAATCTGAGCGAGGAGCCGGGATATCCCACCCATAGTAAGAACAGGTCGTCCTGGGTCAGTTCAGAGAGTGGCTTGACCACTGGATGGAAGCAGTTGCGTTGAAACTCGGGGTACCATTCGTATCCCGGCCCGTCGTATCCGTCCATCATGCCCATGCCGATCATGAACTCATCCAGTATCATCTCCGACCAGAAACCGCCTACGGTGTACAGACTTTCAATGTAGGGCATGGCCGTTGCGCTGCGGAAGATGATGTAGGGTGCGATGGATTCCCCTGCCGGGATGTCCAGAAACTGCTCCGAACTGGTGATGTCAACGGATGTGAAACGGTTGACGAATACAGCGGTGAGCGGCACCTGAGCAACGTACCTGTTATAGGCCGTATCTCCAATCTCTGCATAGAAGTCATCAGCTGTTTCCTTGCCTAGGCCTGTTCCGGTGAGGTTGAGGTATATTACCCCCTCGTCCTCTACGGTACGGCATTCCAGTGCATCGGCAAAAGTCACTCCTTGTATGAAGTGCGTGGTATAGATTCCTTCACCCAAAGGCCTTTCCTCCTCGCAGGAAATCGTTCCGACGGCAGCGGCAAGCCCGCAGATTAAAAGATGTGATTTTTTCATATTACTCAGTATTTTAATGGGTTAAATTATCAGATACTTCTTATAAGATGCAGAAAAGCCCGAAAACGCTGCATCTTACCTAGGGCTTATATTGATATTCATGTTCAGTTTGTACTGGTAATAGTGGTCAGCCTGACTGTTTGACATGCTGCCGGTTTCATCGGCTCGTGTAACCGGCCCCTTGTTTGTGTCGAACTGTGCCGAGAAGTAGTATCCGTTGCTGGAATTATTGCTGTCCCATCCGAAGTTGCAGTGAACAAGGTGGCGGTACTGTGTTGCAGTGTCAGTAAGAATGCCGTCAGTATAGGTAAATTTCGTTCTGCTCTGGGTCAGTACCTGGTCAATTACCCATGCGTGTCCACCTGAATATGTGGTCTTGACGGTTATACCCAGAAATTTCTTTACAGTTTTCTTTGAACAACCGGAAATGTAGGCCGGACCTGCTGATATCTTGTTATACAGGCGGTCATAGTTATAGCTTTCATTATTGCCTCCGCTGGCATATCCGCAGTTGACAAACGTCCTGGGGACATTCTTGTCATATGCATAGCTTCCGTCATCCCTGTAGTCCATGTCCAGGTTCTTCGGCAATCCCAGTTTCAGGAAAAGCTCACCGATCATGTCGTATGCGGACTCATATCTGTTGTACGAGGCAATGTGTTTATGCATCAGGTCCCAGTCAAAGGTATATCCGTCCATACTGAAATCCTTTCCCCAGTAGTACATAATCTGCGCGACCGCAGTAGCTACACAGCCGGCGTGGGTTTTCTTTCCATCGCTGGTATAAGTGAATCGGTTGTATGGATCAATACTTTGTCCCCACTCGCATCCTACCAGTTCTCCTCTTTTAGTATAATCTTTCCACTCACTGTAAGAATATGTTATGTCAGGAAGAGGGTTCCCACCTCCGATGGTAATAAAGTTGTCTTTTATAGTCTGATTATTGCCTCCGTAGGTCTCCCCACCTCCAGGATATACATAAACGCCGTTGTTCGTAATACCTATGGGATAGTCAAGTCCTCCATCAGGGTTCTCTACAGGCAAGCCAACTGCCATCCTGTAATCCACATCTATATTGGCCAGCATGGCAATAGTTCCCGGATCATCGATGACTTCTCCCTGCTCCAGATTGCCGTGGTCGGTGATGGCAAGGATTGGAGACATTCTTGTGTCACCTGAAACAATGGCGAAACCCTCGTCATTGGTGAAATTCACGATATAGACAAACGGCTCGGTCATCTCAACGCCTGATGAATCTGACTCAGAACGGGTCGCGGGCATGGATCCGGATGGATAGATTTCGGCAATAGTTCTACTGCCGCTTTTTGTCCCGGGATCAAAGTTTTTCAAGAACTCCTCAACTTCAGAGATTGCCATTTCTTCTGTCACGAATGTGGAAGTCATCGGAGGTATCGCAGAGTCTTCGGGTACTACAGGAGTGTCAAGTCTTGCGCAAGAGGTTATTGCCAGATACAGCAATAATACCAATAGTAGATTAGATTTTTTCATGATAGTTGAGTTAGATTTTGGAATTAAATTTAATGGATAGAGAAATAACCTTCGTAGTCGCCGGAGGGTCCGGAGATGACGAGGCGGAAGAGTCCTTCTCCGATGCCGGAGAGGTCGTAGTCGTACTCCATGCCGTTGGCCGGCAGGGCAGAAGAGTAGACGGAGACACCGAAGTTGTCCTCAATATAGAGGGAGTACATGCCCGAGCCGTCGAAAGAGACGGTAAGGATGTCGTTGCTGATGTATGCCTCGGGAACGGCTTCAATGCTGCGGGTGGAGGGAATGATCTTTCGCAGAATAACCCCTTTTACGCTGGGAGCAGCGTAGCATAGCGATGAGCACAGGCTTACAAAAGCCAGAATAATTGCGGTATGTTTTTTCATAAACAAATTTTGGATGTTTAGTGATACAAATGTGGAAGAAAGTCCCCATACCGCCAAATTCAATTAGTCGTGCTCAATTTGATGTAATCAATTGAGTATTAATTTAATGTATGAAAATGAAAAAGTCGCGGCTACTTTAACGGGAGTGATAAACTTATTGAGTGTCAGTAGTATGGCTGGATTTGTCCACGACTTTTTTAAAATCGGACAATTCCTGTCTGAGATATGTTGACAGTCTGATGCTTATGCCCATTTTGCGGGCCAGCCGGGTCTTTTTATCGTTGAGTTTTTTAATGTCCAGGTTCATTATGATTGAGACGGCATTGGTCGTAAATCCGCAGCACATAAGACTGATGAGTTCTCTTTCATCCTGACTCAGCCACGTGTACTTGGAGCAGAGCATAGACATGAAGCCGGGGTAGACTGATTCCAGCATTCTGTCAATCCTGACGGATGTCTTCATGCTTGTCAGGCGTTCTGCCAGGGTATCTCTTATTTTGGTTTCCAGCCATCCTTTTGAAGCTGTGTCTCCATAAATATAGTACAGGTCGGAGATGTCTTTTGTAACGGCAAGCAGGTCTCCGTTAAGAGACATAAGCTCTTTGTTCGCGTCCGTTTGCTTTTGGATTTCTAAAGAGAGATGCTTCAGGTCGTTTTCATTCCTGTCTCTTGTTGCTATTGCGGACTGCAGTTCATCCTTTAGCCCTTGGGCAGTGGACACTAAACTGAGTATACGTACATTCTGTATCTCCAGTTTATGCTTTATCTGCATTATGATAATGGTGAGCGTGGTAACGAGCAATAGAAGCAGAGATACGACAGCAATTGTTGTCCATCGCTTTCTGGACAGTTCGTTTCTGAGGGAATCATTGTCGTACTTCCTTTCAACTTCCAGCAGATTGGCGTTGTATTCTGAGTCCAGAATACCGATATAGATGGAGTCTCTTTGCAGCCGGTATCGGTAGGCAGTAATACTGTCTCCTGACTTTTCAGCAAGTTCTGCCAAAGCAGAAAGTACAGTTAGGGTGTCAACAGCGGTTGTCGCGTTTATCCGTTTAAGAGAGATTGCCGCAGAATCAAGAAGACCCTGTGCCGCATAGCTTTCTGATAGGTATCCGTAAATGCTGGCATATGAACTGGATTCATTGATATTCTGCGGTTCTTCACCGTATTCGGCAAATATCTGTCCGGCATCCGATATAGCATCTCTATAGTTGCCGGAACAGTAATAGCTATGCATGCGCAGCATATGTGCGTTGATACCGCCCAGACGGTTATCAGACATTTTTGCAAGCAGTAGGGCCGTGTCAGCGTGGTGCAGAGCCGGTTCTTCAGAATAATCAATAAGTACTGAAGCTAAAGACAGGTGTGTGAAGATGACTCTTTCATTCAATTCTGCTTTCTTGAAGCATTCAAGTGCCTTGTTGTATCTATATATTGCGGATGAATCATCTGCAATATGGTATCCGTATAAATCACCGATGCGGGTGTGGAGGAGGCCGAGCTGTTCGAGGTCGCCGGAGCGTTCGAGCAGGGGCTCGGCTTCCTTGTAGGCGAACATGGCGTCTTCGGCATCACCGCGCTCTGAGAGGACGGCACCATGCATGACGAGTGCCCTTGCCAGCCTGTCCTCCGGCCCTTTTCGGCGGTAGTAGTCCGCGGCTTCGGTTATGGCGGTGTTCCCGGCCACAGGCAGCCAGCATTTGTACTCTGCTTCAGTACGCAGCAGGGTGTAGAAAGCCCTGTCGGCACGCGGCAATTTAGCGGCATCGGAGCTGTCGATGCTCATGAGAGTGTCCAGCGCGGCCTGCGGCTGGGCCGTCATCAGCGAATCGGCTGCAGCCAGGACCTGACGCACCTGCGCGTCCCTTCTGCCGAAACAGGAGAGTGCTGTTACCAGTATGGTCAGCATTACGGCTGTCAGTATCGTCGGACGGTATATGCCATGTGAAGTCATACGGCAAACTTACAAAAAAACTGGAAATACAGGTCTGTCGCGGATAGAGACCTAGCCGACGAGCCAGACCATGACGTGGCCGTCGAAGACCTCGTAGTTGAGCTCGAAGGTCTCTTCCTCACCGTCCTTGTGGATGAAAGTGGCCTCCAACTCGCCTTCGTCGCGGGGGGTGAAGCGCTCCACCTCTATCTGTCTGGCGAAGTCCACACCGCTGCGGGACATCCTCTTGAAGATGGCCTCCTTGGCGCACCAGTAGATGGCCAGCTGCTGGTTGGTGTTGTGGTCTGAGAGGTCGTCTTTCTCGTCTTCGGACAGGGCCTTGCGCTCCACCGCCGAGAAATCCCGGCCGAGGCTCTCGATGTCTATGCCCACGCTCTCCTCGGGATGGGCTATGATGGCTGCGAAACGGGCGCAGTGCGAGATGCTTATCTCCACGGCGCAGTTCTGCAGGTAGGGCTTGCCGTTGTCGTGGTGACCCAGATACAGTTTCTCGGGAAACATCACGTTGAGCAGGGCCCTCACCGCCAGTTTTTCCTTGCGGCGGGCGGGGCTGCTGATTATCTGAAGCTCTTCGAGTTCATCGCTGGGGATAGGGGCGCACAAGCGGCGCAACTCATCTTCGTCCTCGGAGATTTCCCAGACGCAGATCTCCGCACCGTTTTCTAAATTCTCTCGTTTATATAGACCCATTTCGGATAAATCGGATAAAACAGGTTACAAAGAAAAGCACTTATCCGCGAACTGCCAAATATTTTTCCAACATATACGCCGGATGATAGGAGAGCTTGGCCCTGCGCAGTCCCTCGTCTCCGGCATCGTCCTCCCGGTTGACGTACCGCAGACCGGCGGCCTCGTGCTCCAGGAAGCATCGGTTGATCATCGGATATGCTCCGGTTACGTCTGAAAACGCTTTCTCCACGTGGACGATGAATGTGTCGGAGTTGAGCCGCTCGCCGAGGGTGTACGCCACGATGCGTCCATCGGAGCGCAGGATGCCGCCTCTGAGCCGCAGCGGTACGAAGTCCCGCAGGGCTGTGCGTACGGCGCAGGCCTCCATCCGCATGGACTCGTTGTGCGAGCAGCCGTTCAGGGCGCACCACTCGTCGGTCATTGCCCTGCACTCCTCCAACTGACGGCGGCAGAGCTCCGGATCACCGTCGGGACTGATGCTCTCGTAGGTCCAGTCCGGGTTCTGCGCCTTGAAGCGGGAGATGAAATTGCGCTTGGGCTGGTATTTCTTCCCGGCGAGGGAGATCATCTTCTCCGTCTCGTAGAGATAGTCGAAGGACTTGCGTATCTGAGTGAACCGATATTGTCCCGGAAATGCCGCCTCTATGGTGTCACGGGCATCGGCAATGGCCCATATTACGGGCTTCCTCCCGATGGATGCCGCATCCTCCTCCAGGACCCGCAGGACCTCCTGCACATCTCCGCTGCCGGCGGGGAAGATGTAGTTGGCGCAGCCCTCCTCTCCGTCGGAACGTATCAGCAGCCAGTCCTTCCAACGGGCGATGCGTGTGCCGAACAAGCCGGCCCAGATGTACAGCGAGGTGAAGCAATATTCGGTGGCCCGATAGTCGGAAACAGCAAGGAGCGGGTCGGCCCACTCCTTGTCGCTTAACTCTATGTCCTTGAACTGCGGCAGATTACTCATACAGCCACTGGCTCAGGATGGACTTTATCTCTTTCTGGGTAGCTTCGTCAAACGTGGCGATGCGGGCTCTGTGGCTGCCTCCGGGCTGAATGTAGAACTTGATGTTGTCCTTGTGAGGGTCTGCGGGCATGACGGCTGACCAGGGATCGAACTGTCCGTAGATGAAGAGCATCCTTGCATCGGTGGACAGCAGGAACGCTGATATCTTGTTGTAAAGGTAGTCACTGAACTCCAGATCAACGCCCTGGGGCAGCATGAGCTTCTGGAGGTAGTTCTTGGTGTTCTTGATGCTGAAGTACTTCCTGTACTCTTTGAAAGGCTTCATGTCGTAGCCGTAGTATCCCAGCTCTTTGGCGGCCTGTACGAAGAAAGGCGATGTAGGACTCCAGGTCACAAAGTACTCGGGAGAGCAGATGGCCATCATATAGTCGAACACTTCCTTGTCGGAGGCATCCTTCCCGGGTATCTGCTCCACGGGATAGCCCCACTGCCAGAAAGCGAAGGAGAACTCCAGTACTCCGAAGTCGTAGACCTCGTCTGTCGGGACATTGAACTTATAGTCATTGGCTATGCAGACCGAGTCAAATGCCGGCATCAGGCAGTCCTTGCGCAGCAGCAGCTCTATCTGGAAGTTCTTTATGGCCTCCCTGTCCTCGGGAGTTCCGGCGTAGGTCTCGATGAAGGGCTCGTGCCTGCCGTCGTAGAGGGCGCGGCAGAGAGGTCCTACATAGGGTACGGAGAAGTCTACGTCATCAGGGTAGTATGTCCTGTATATCATGGTGTTCTGGCCTCCCTTGCTGATACCGGTGGATATCCATTTCCCGTCGAATATCGTCTTGAGCGCGGTCACCACCTCGTGCATGTCGGCGGCGGCGTTGGGAGCGTTCATATAGTCCCAGTTGACATCCTCGGGTGCCTCTCCGGGATAGGGCGTGGATTCCAGGAAGTAGCGGTGCTCGACGACTATGTTGTTGGTGTTGAAGATAGTGGATATCTCGTCACGGTAGGACGGGACGAAAGCGTACTGTGCCCCGTAGCCCTCTGTCACTACGACGGTCGCGCTGTCCGGATGCACGATGCCCACCACGACTCTCTGAGTGAAGGTACCCTTTGCGGGATCCTCATGGTCGATGGGCTGCTCGAAGATGACCAGATATTTTTCGGGGAATTTGGTGCTTTCCAGCTCCTGCACGTCCTTGACTGCAGGCAGCGCGGCGATTCGGTCCGCCACTGACTCCTGTGCCCGGAGCGCATATGCCCCGAAAGCGGACAGGACCAGTGCCAGAGTGGCAAATAATGTAATTCTGCGCATAATTATTCAAATGATTATATTGTTGCAAAGATATGCATAATCCGTCAGAATAGGTCATCCCTTAAATTTATCCCTTGTAGTCAGGCGAGTGTGCCTGTTTCTATCTCCTTTTCAAGGAAGTCATAAACGTAGAGCGGACTTTGGAAATACAGACCGCTTCGGACATCCTGTAATTTCTTAAATGTGTCTGAGTTATACAATGTGTCAAAAGCATCCTCAATATCCATGTGGCGACGTTCCATTAACAGGATAACGAGGTCTTTTGTCATGCATTCTATCATGTATTCAACATCGGTCATAGCTTTGTAAGTAAGTTAACAGCTCTTTGTGTTCCGAAAAAATATTGGAAAGTGATGCCTCGTATGAATTTCAGGCGTTCCAAAAATGTCTCCAAGTCTATATTGTGCTCCATGTAATTACGAATCTGCAGGCCGACACGGTCGTTGGCAATAGGCCCGTAAACTATGTCGTAGTCATGTACGGGGCTGAGGCTGTTTTCGTTACTGCGGTTGGCGAAAACAAATTCTGCCCATTCTTTGCTGTAGCTGTCAAAACGTTTTATGTTGAGAGTTGAAGTACTGTCCGTAAGTATCCGCTCGTCAAATTCGAAGACGTTTACGACAGGCTCCGAGTCAAACTGCGAGGCTTTATATGAAGCCATTTCAAAAGCCTGTTGTTCATTGTCCGAAAGGTAGAAGCCTTTTCCGAAGTCCTTGTTGGGCTTTGACAGGGAAAGATTGATTTTGTCAATCACGACAGTAGACCCATGATACAGTTTCATACTATCGCCCCTCCATGCCGGCGGCAGTAATCGGTTATGTCGTTCAGAACATCTTCCATGCGCAGTGTGTGTGCAATGCCATAGTGCTCATTTAGAAATTTGATGGCATCAAAACGTTTGAGATACCGGAAAGCCTGACTTTCTGTTAAATGTTTTGCTTTGGCAAATTCTGCAATCATGACGACTATGTACTCGACTTTATTCCGTATTTCTGTACTCATGATAATTATTGTTATCGGGATTAGTCAGGACAAAAATACATTTTCCATCCAAGAAAAACAAAAGTAGCGGTAGGTTAAAGTCGGAAAATGCCGTAGAGGGCGGAGCCGCTGCCGCTCATGGAAGCGTAGACCGCGCCCTCGTCGTAGAGGGACTGCTTGATGCGGGCCAGTTCGGGGTATCTGGCGAAGACGGGACGCTCGAAGTCATTGACGATACGGTCCTTCCACTCTTCAACGGGAAGGGTGTCGAGGAGGGTTGAGAGTCCTCGGCCGGTGTGGTCGGGGGTGAGGGATGCGTAGGCTTCGGCGGTGGAGACATGGATGCCGGGGGCTACGACTTTTATGCGGTATCTCTCCTGAAGCTGTGCTATGGCGGGAGATGTGCAGGGAGTCAGTATCTCTCCCCGGCCGCTGCCGTACATGGGCCTGCCGTATATGAAGAACGGGCAGTCGCTGCCGAGGCGGGCGGCATATTCTGCGAGGCGCTCATCGCTCAGTCCGAGGTTGAAGAGTCCGTTCAGTCCGCGCAGAGTCCACGCGGCATCGGACGAGCCTCCGCCCATACCTGCGCCTACCGGGATATTCTTGTGGAGGTATATTCCTACCGGAGGAAGTCCGAAATCTTTCTGCAGCAGCCTGTATGCCCTGATGCAAAGTTCTTTTTCAATATCTCCCCCGGGCAGATCATAGGCTGTCCCGAAATGAATCATCGAGACGGAGTCCGCCTCGATGATTTCCAGGATATCCATATGTGTAACTACAGGGTAGAAAAGTGTCTCAATGTCGTGATAGCCGTCGCTTCTGCGGGCTGTCACCCTCAGTCCGATATTGATCTTAGGCTGCGGATAGAGGACGATGTTCATGGCATCAACCGCATTTTCCGTGACCGCAGTCCTGGCAGATCAGACAGCCTTCCTGGTAGATGAGGTTGGTGGAGCCGCATTTCTCGCACTTCTGTCCGGTCTCGTCCTTCGTGCCGTTGGGGATGTACTGCTTCAGGGCGCGCTCCACGCCGTTTTTCCAGGTGTTGATGTTCTCGTCGTCGAGGTTGAGGCCCTTGACCAGGTTGAGGATGTCCACGATGGGCATACCGTTGCGGATGACGCCTGAGATGAGCTTGGCATAGTTCCAGAACTCCTGGCAGAACATGTGGGAGATACCTCCGAGCACTCCGGGATAGCCGTAGCGGTCTGTATAGTGGAAGTCGTAACGGCTGGTCCCGTCCTCGAATTTCTCCTTGACGATGCGTCCGGTGGTGATGGCGGCGGGCAGGTTGCGGGAGTCGTCCACCATACCGGTGAAGATCTCGTAGGGCTTGCCGTTCTGCTTGCCGACAAAGGCTATCCACTGCTCGTTGCCGTTCTTGAAGCGGATCACGTCGGCTTCAAGGGACTTGGGTCTCTTCTTGGGCTTGATGACTCCGGCCCCGTCCTTGGCCGATACGAGCACTCCGGTGCGGGAGCCGTCACGGTAGACGGTCACGCCCTTGCAGCCGGACTCCCAGGCCGTGCGGTACACTTCGGCCACCATCTCCTCCTTGATGTCGTGAGGCAGGTTGACGGTCACGCTTATCGAGTGGTCCACCCATTTCTGGAGCCTGCCCTGCATCTTCACCTTGGCCACCCAGTCGATGTCGTTGGACGTGGCCTTGTTGTAAGGTGACTTCTTGACCAGTGCGGCGACTTCCTCCTCGCTCATCTGCTTTACCTGCTCGACATCGTAGCCGTTGACAGCGCACCAGGTGAGGAAATGATGATGGAACACGTAGTACTCCTCGAAGCAGTCTCCGTTCTCGTCCTTGAAGGCTACCACTGCGTTGAGGTCGTTGGGGTTGACCTTGCGGCGTCTCTTGTAGAAGGGCAGGAAGACAGGCTCGATACCGGATGTGGTCTGGGTCATCAAGGAAGTGGTTCCGGTAGGAGCTATGGTGAGCATGGATATGTTGCGGCGGCCGTAGCGGACCATGTTGTCGTAGAGATCCTCGTCCTCTTTGCGGATGCGGGCGATCATCGGGTTGTTCTCCTCGCGCCTGGCGTCGAAGATGGGGAATGCTCCTCTCTCCTTGGCCATGTTGACGGATGACGCATAGGCCGCGAGAGCCAGGGTCTTCTGCACCTTGACGGCAAAGTCGATCGACGCATCTGAGCCGTAGGTCAGCCCGAGAGCAGCCAGCATATCGCCTTCTGCGGTGATACCCAGGCCAGTGCGGCGTCCGCCAAGGGATTTCTCGCGTATCTTGAGCCAGAGCTCGTACTCTGTGCGCTTGACATCTTCGTCCTCGGGGTCGCTCTTGATCTTTTCCAGGATAGCCTCTATCTTCTCCATCTCCAGGTCGATCAGGTCGTCCATAAGCCTCATGGCCTTGGTCACATGCTCCCTGAACAGGTCGAAGTCAAACGATGCCTCGCGTGTAAACGGATCCTTGACATAGGAGTAGAGGTTCATGGCAATGAGCCTGCATGAGTCATAGGGGCAGAGGGGAATCTCACCGCAGGGGTTGGTGCTTATGGTCTTGTAACCCAGGTCTGCATAGCAGTCCGGGATGGACTCGCGGATGACGGTGTCCCAGAAGAGCACTCCGGGCTCGGCGGACTGCCAGGCGTTGTGGATGATCTTCTTCCACAGGGCGGCGGCGTCAATCTCCTTGGTCACCTTGGGACTGTCCGAGTCGATAGGGTATTTCTGTATATAAGGCTTGCCGCTGAGGGCGCAGCGCATGAATTCGTCATCAATTCTTACGGATACGTTGGCACCGGTCACCTTGCCTTTCTCGAGCTTGGCGTCGATGAAGTTCTCGGCATCCGGGTGCTTGATCGATATGGTCAGCATGAGGGCTCCGCGGCGTCCGTCCTGGGCGACCTCGCGGGTGGAGTTGGAATACCTTTCCATAAAAGGCACGACTCCTGTGGAGGTGAGGGCACTGTTGAGCACCGGACTTCCGGTAGGACGGATGTGCGACAGGTCATGACCCACACCGCCGCGGCGTTTCATCAGCTGCACCTGCTCCTCGTCTATCTTCATGATGCCGCCGTATGAGTCGGCCTCGTGCTTGTTGCCGATGACGAAGCAGTTGGACAGAGAGGCTATCTGGTAATTGTTGCCGATACCGGCCATGGGACCTCCCTGAGGGATGACATGTCTGAAATCCTTGAGCAGCCCGTGAATCTCGGCTGCGGACATGGGGTTGGGGTATTTGGCCTCAATCCTGGCGAACTCGTTGGCCAGTCTCCAGTGCATCTGCTCCGGGGATGTCTCGTACAGGTTGCCGAAGGAGTCCTTCATGGCGTATTTGTTGATCCATACGGAGGCGGCCAGCTCATCTCCGTGGAAATACTCCCTGCTTTCCTTCAATGCTTCGTCGTAAGTATTGGTATTCATGCTGTTAGCTATTATTGTTCAAGTCAAAAAGTTTTGCAAGTTATGACTTAATACGGCTTCGGCAAAGGAAGCTCCGCTAAAGTTATCAACGGAGTTTTTAACAACAGTTGCGGCAGCAGCTGTTGCAGTCTGAAAATTCGCCTCTTAGCCTTCTCTCGGTCAGAGAAGCCATCCTTTCTTTCAGTTCCGGGGAACTTATCTTGTCCAGTACGGCGTATGCAAATGCCAGCTGCTGAAGCACTTTTGCTTCCTTCAAGGGAATGCCTCGGGAGCGCATGTAGAACAGCTCGTCCTCGTTCAGCCGGCCGTTGGTGGCTCCGTGCGAGCATTTTACGTCATCGGCGTAGATCTCGAGCTGGGGCTGGGCGAAGGCGCGGGCATCGCGGTCGAGCAGGAGGTTGTGGCACTCCTGGTAGGCCTCGGTCTTCTGTGCGTCCGGGAAGACGTGGATCAGGCCGTTGAAGTATGCGGTGGCGCTGTTGTCCAGGATGCCCTTGAACAGCTCGCGGCTGTGACATTCCGGTACACGGTGCAGGACATTCAGGGTGTTGGATACTTTCTGCGTACCGTCCACCAGATAAAGCCCGCTGATGTCGCATTCGGCGTGAGGACCGTCCAGGCTGAGGTTTATCCTGTTGTCTATCACTCCGCCGTGAATGGTGAGGATGACGGCCTTGAGCGAGGCTCCCCCGGCCAGCCGGATGTCGTATGAGGTGTTGTGAGCAGCTTTGTTGTGCTCGTTCTGCATGATGACGATGTCGGCCGAGGCTCCTGCCTCTACGGTGATCTCTACCTTCTCGTCGGTGCGGAACGGATTCTCCGCAAATGTATGGGAGCAGAGTATGAGCTTGGCGGAGCTGCCTTCCGCAAAGTGGAAGCGGCTCTCCATCAATATGTCCTCGGGGTGCTTTTCTGTCCGTATGCCGATCACCTGCAGGGCCTCCTCGTAGAGCCTGCCCTTCTCGAAGCGGATGTCAAGCGGTCTCCCGGTGCCCTGTACACCTCCGTCGATCATGAATATCTGACGGCTGCCCTTGAGCGGTACCCTGCAGCGGAACCCGCCTTCTATATTGTGCGCGGGGGCATATATATAATTGTCTGCCATATGTCCGCCTCCTAGCCGTTGATGATCCAGTCGTAGCCTCTCTCCTCGATCTCCCTGGCCAGCTCCTTGCCGGCCGTCTTTATGATGCGGCCCTTGTAGAGCACATGTACCACATCGGGTACGATATAGTCCAGCAGTCTCTGGTAGTGGGTGATGACGATGGCGGCATTGTCCGGCCTCTTGAGCTTGTTGACACCGGTGGCGACTATCCTGAGCGCGTCCACGTCCAGTCCGCTGTCGGTCTCGTCCAGGATGGACAGGCGGGGTTCCAGCATGGCCATCTGGAAAATCTCGTTGCGCTTCTTCTCTCCGCCCGAAAAGCCCACATTGACTCCCCTGGACGAGAAAGAGGGGTTCATCTCCACTATCTCCATCTTGCTGCGCATCAGCTTGAGGAAGTCCGCGGCGTTAAGAGGCTCGAGGCCCCTGTGCCTGCGGTGTTCGTTGACGGCGGTGCGCATGAAGTTGACGTTGGTCACTCCGGGGATCTCGATAGGGTACTGGAAACTCAGGAAGATGCCTTCCCATGACCTTTCCTCCGGGCTGAGTTCCAGAAGATTGTGCCCGTTGAAAGTCACCTCTCCGGAAGTGACGGTGTAGTTGTCCCTGCCGGCCAGAACCGCTGACAGGGTGGATTTGCCGGAGCCGTTGGGCCCCATGATGGCGTGGGTCTCGCCCTCGCGTATCGTCAGATTGATGCCGCGGAGTATCTCCTTGTCGCCTACACTGGCGTGCAGGTCCTTGATCTCGAGTAGTATCTTGTTTTCTGCCATAATCCTTTCATTTTGACAATCTGCAAAAATACAATAAAATCCGGAAAATGTAGCGTATGCAAGAATGGAGCCGGGACCTGACCGCGTGTCAGGATTTGCGGGAAATCGGGGAATCGGCCGGTACAAATTTGCGGGAAATCGGGGAATCGGCTGATATAAATTTGCGGGAAATCGGGGAATTGATTATTTTTGTGCTGAAAATGAGACGGTATCAGTTATGGCGGAATTTATTTTCAAAAGAAAGATTTACGACAGGCTTCTCAGATGGAAGCAGGAGTCGGACGGGAAAAGTGCATTGATGGTGCAGGGGGCGAGGCGTATAGGCAAGTCTACTGTAGTGGAGGAGTTTGCCAAAAACGAGTATTCTTCGTACCTGATAATAGATTTCAATAAGGCATCCGCTGCTGTCAAGGCTCTTTTTGATGACTTGATGAATCTTGATTTCATCTTCCTTCAGTTGCAGACTATATACAATGTGGTGTTGGAGAAGAGGAAATCTGTCATAATATTTGACGAGGTGCAGAAATGCCCTAATGCAAGACAGGCGGTCAAGTATCTGGTGCAGGACGGCAGGTATGACTACATTGAGACTGGTTCGCTTATCAGTATCAGGCAGAACACCAAGGGTATAACCATCCCCAGCGAGGAGGAGCGGATAGATATGTATCCGATGGATTTCGAAGAGTTCAGATGGGCGTTGGGCGACACGGCCTCCGTACCTCTTATCAGGACGTTCTATGAAAAGCGGATGCCTCTGGGTGCGGCGCACCGTGCAAAGGAGAGGGATCTGCGTCTTTATATGCTGGTGGGAGGAATGCCGCAGGCTGTGGATGAGTATATCAGAACCAATAACCTTGCAAAAGTGGATGAGGTCAAGAGGAGGATCATCAAGCTGTATTCCGATGACTTTTTGAAGATTGACGCTACGGGAAGGCTCAGCAGGCTGTTTATGGCTATCCCGTCGCAGCTCAGTAAGAAGGCTACGCGTTATTATACCAACGCTGTCGTGGGAGAGCTGGAGGACGGTACCGAGGCTGAGATGATAGCAAGTCTTGAGGACAGTAAGGCCGTGCTCGTGTCGTATCATTCGGATGATCCCAATGTGGGAATGTCCCTGACTCAGGATATATCGAGATACAAACTCTTTGTCTCCGATACCGGCCTGTTCGTGACAATGGTGTTCTGGGACAGGGATTTCGCGGAGAATGTGATATATCAGAAGCTGCTGGCGGACAAGCTGGAGGCAAATATGGGCTATGTCTATGAGAATCTTGTGGCACAGATGCTCGTGGCGGCCGGGAACAAGTTGTTCTATTATACCTTTGAAAAAGACGAGAAGCATTCGTATGAGGTGGATTTCCTGTTGTCACGCGGCAATAAGATATGCCCGATAGAGGTGAAGTCCTCCGGGTACAGGGCTCATGCCTCGCTTGACGCATTCAGGGCAAAATACCGGTCGAGGATAAAGAACAGTTATCTGGTCTATGCCAAGGATTTTCAGCTGGGCGGCAATGAACTGATATGCCTGCCGTTCTATATGGTGAGTATGATATGATAAAAAAGGAGGCCGGCGAATCACTTCGCAGCCTCCGTTGAAAAACAGGTATGACAGCTTCGAAAAGCAGTTAGGTTATAGTGCCCAGCCTTCTGTCCAGTCGTTGTCTGCCGAGATGGCGCCTACGTAAGATGCGCTCTCGAAGAAGGAGCCGAGGCCAGTGGCGTCGAAACCTCCGGAGATGGTTCCGAAGTAATTGTCGGTCAGGTTGAAGGTGTAGCCTGTCTCGTTGTGGTTGTCAGCGGCGAGGAAGTCCTCTTCGGTGTAGAGAATCTCATCGCTGTCACTGGTGACGTTCGTGGAGAGGTATACATACTGAAGCTTGGAAGTGCCGTCGGCCAGTGCTGACTCGGTGCCCTCGGTCTCTGTGGTCAGGGCGCGGGCCTTTCCGGTCACGATGACGTTGTAAAGTTCGGCCTGAGTGCCGGCACGCAGACGTACTCCGCGCTCGTTCTCACCGTTGTTGCCTACGAGAGTGATGTTGGAGAGTACGGGATGGGATATGGGAGAGGCCATGTTGTCGTTATCATTGTTGTCGGCCTCGATGAGGCAGTCGCACTCATCGGATATTTGATGAGCGATCATGAACTGGCCGTTGCCGCACCATCCCTCGGTCCAGTCGAAGGAGTCGTCGGTATTGTCGGTGGAAACGAGATACTTCACGTTCACTGTGCCGCCGAACCACTCGAATCCGTCATCCGAGCCGCCGTAAGCCTGGAGGTGGTCTACAGTCGTGCCGTCACCTACACCGTAGAAAGTGAAGCCGTTGGCCTCTTTCTCCTCGGAGAAGGCGTATCCGCCGTACTCAACGCGGATGTACTGGAGTGTACCGGAGTTGTCGTGAGGGTCGTTGCCGCCGTAGGAAGCGTCACCTATCTCGGACTTGGCATCTGTGCCGGCATTGATGGGAGCCTTGCCGCAGATGTGCAGGCCGCCCCATGCACCGGCTGCCTTTCTTGTCGAGGTCATCACGATGGGAGAGCTTGCGGTACCGCGTGCGTCGATCCTGGCACCCTGCTCGATGAGGATATAGTCCACCTGATCGTCATCCTGGGCGATGATAGTCACACCCGGCTCGATGGTCAGTGTCGCGCCGGCCTTTACATGCAGACCTCCTGTGAGGGTGTAGGTCTGGCCCTGCTCCAGAGTCCTGTCCTCGGTGATATCACCTACGAGATCTACATCGGAATCGATAACGTTGCTGTTGTTGTCCTTTTCGCAGGAGACAGCCATTACGGCAGTTGCGCCGAGAGCAAGAAATAAAAGTTTTCTGTTCATTTTTAAAAAATTTAGAAAAGTTATAAAATATTCAGAGTTTAAAAATCCAGTTTTACTCCTACTCCGATGCCTCTTCCGAGACGGTAGCTTTCTGTAAGCATCTCCTTGCCGAGGTCGGGTACGTTCTGGGTGAAGCGGTATTCGGAGTCGAGGAGGTTGGTCAGTGAGAGCTGTACGCTCCACAGCCGGTTGATCTGGTATGTGATGTTGGCGTCAAGGGCATGGATAGGAGCCTGCATGATGTTGCCGAGTCCATAGATGCCCACTGCCTGGATTCTGGGGCCCTGGACGTTGTAGAGCACGGAGACGGCCAGCGAGGACTCCTCTCCGAATTCAGGCGCGTAGGTGATGTATGCGTTGCCTACGTAGGGGGAGGCACCCTGGAGAGACCTGCGGCTGTCGGTGTAGATACCTCCGTCCAGAAGGGTCACGTCGGTGTACATCAGGGACACGTTTCCACCGACAGTGAAGTACTTGAACGGCTGTGTGCGGAACTCCGCTTCAAGTCCTGCGGCCATACCCTGCTGTGCATTTCTGAAAGTGTGGACGATGGCTCCTCCCGAGGTCTCCTGCACTCTCTCGATGGGGTCTTTGAGTATCTTGTAATACGCTCCTATGGAGAACATATGTCTGTTGTCGGTGGAGAAGAACTCGTATTTGAGGTCGAAGTTGTAGTTGTAGCCGTTGGTCAGCTGGTCGTTACCGCGTATCTCCGCACTTCCGTAGGACTCCTTGTAGAGGAACGGGGCCATCTCGATGAATGACGGACGGGTCACGGTTATGGAGGAGGCGAAGCGGAACGAATGTTTCTTATTCAGAGTGTATTTCAGGTTCAATGCCGGGAAGAAGTCGCCCTTGTCAAGTCTTGAGGTGCTCTCACGCGAGGCATCGTTCCAGTAGCGTACCCACTGCTGCGAGTATTCGTAGCGGACACCCAGACCGATAAGGAGATCTTCGATGGGGTAATATTCCACTTCTGCAAATCCGGCTAGGATGCGGTGGCCGGCGTAGTAATTGTTCTTGGGCTGGGCATCCCTCTCTATGCTTATCAGGCCGTCAGCTATGCTCTGGGCATTGAGGAAAGAGGAAGGGGTGTAGATGTCGCTGATGACCGGATTGATGTCGCTCAGGTTGTAGTAGAAACGGAGGGAATTGTAGTCACGGGTCTTATCCTTGTAAGCGGCTCCGAAGATGAGCCTGCTCTTCTCGCCGAAGCTGAACGTGGGCTTGACCTCAGCCACGACTTCCTGCTCCGAGAGCTCTCCGTAGTAGCGCATGGTCTCCTGGCGGTTGAGCTTGAAAAGGGACAGGGAACCGTCCTCGCCTTTGCGGTACATTACCTGACGGCGGTCCGGCTCGTTGCTGTCAGTCATGCTGTAGGAGACTTTCCAGTCCAGCAGCCAGCTCTTGGCCAGGGTGTTTGAACCGCCCAGCTGGGTGTTCCACAGGGAGTACGAGTGGGCTATGGAGTTGCTTCCGAGAAGCTGGTTGTCCTCGGCGTCGTATCCGTCGCGGAGCTTGTAGTCCTCCATGGCGTTCTTGGCGTACAGCGTGGTAAAGCCTATCTTGTCGCCGTTCTCGAACAGATAGTTGAGGCTCAGAAGGCCGGTAACGTCCAGACTGTGCTCATAGCTGTTGTAGGTGAACTCGTCCATGTGCTGGCCCTGGGTATTGATGTTGGTGATGTATGCGTCGTAGATGTTCTGGCTTCCGCTGGAGATGGATGCCGATGCCAGCAGACTCAGCTCGTCACCGTTGCGGAGCTGGAATGTGCGGCCTCCCGACACCGAGCCGGAGATGTCGGGAATGGCCATCGACTTGCTGATATCAAATGTGGTCCCGAACGGGTCGTTCTTTACGATGTAGGTTCTGAAGTCGGGCAGACTCATATTCCTGACGTTGTCCGGGATATTGTTGTCGTGCAGCAGCCAGCCCTTTCTGTCGGGACGGTATGTGTCTGTAAATGTAGTGCCGATGGTTCCGTTCAGACCGAGGGATACCGAGATGAAGCTCTTGCCGACATTTTCCTTGGTGGCGATGTCAATGTGGGCGCCTGAGTAGTCGGCGAAACTGGTGGCGGTGTACACTTTGGTCACCGTTATGTTCTGCAGTACCGAGCTGGAGAATATATCCAGAGGTATGAGCTTGTTGTCGGGATTGGGTGAGGCTACGGGCAGCCCGTTCAGGGTGGTCAGGCTGTACCGGTCGCCCAGTCCGCGCACGAAGAGCTGGCCGGAGTTGTTGAATGATATGCCGCTCATGGTCTCCACGGCCTCGGCCACATTGGACAGGCCTTTCGTCCGTATCTCGGCCGCGCCGATATTCTCCACAGCCTGTGCGGATATCTTGCGGTCATTCATCAGTGCCGCTATGGACTCGTTGTTCTTTCTGGCCACCACCACAACGCTTTCCAGTGCCTCGGTCTCGGTCTGCATCTCGAAATCCATGACCAGTTCCTCCCCTTTTTTGAGTTTGAAGGCACCGGACATCACATCGCTGTAGCCTATCATATGGAGAGTGAGCACACCCTCGATTCCTTCAGGAATCTCAAGGATGTAGCTCCCGTCGGCCCAGGTCTGGGTGCCTTCCCTGTGTCCGGCTCCATCAGTGATGCCTTCAAAGATAAGCACTACGCCGGGCAACGGCTCCGATGTGGCGGCGTCCTTTACGACGCCTTTGACAGTCTGTGCGTCCGCTGTCCATGTATGTAGGGCAATGAACGGTACGATAAGGAAAAATACTGCTTTTAGAAATCTGGTATTCATATTGTCCTGCTTTTTCGGCGGCAAAAGTATCGGGACGATATGTCATGGATGATACGTGGCGGTTAAAATGCTGTTACGCAGGTTACGAACATATTGCAGAAGTTTCATCCCTGTTGCAGCATATCGTCTGTGGTATGGGAGGCTGCAGTGGAAAGTGTCCGGGTTTTGCGGAAAATCGGTTCACTTTCCTTATATTAGTGGCCAAAATGTGTGAATATGATACGTAAGCTCTTGATTGTATTGTCCTCTGTCGTGTTGCTTGTTCCTGCCGGGGCTATAAGCCGGCCTGTATCGGATGTCATTCCCAGACCTGCTGAACTGCATTATGGTCAGGGATATTTTAAGATGGATGCCGGGGATATCCTTTCCTCCGGCCGGGTGCGCCAGTCCATAGTCCGGGCCGAGCCGGAGTCCTACGTGCTGGATGTTACCAGGGATTCTGTCATCATCGAGGCCGGAGACAGCGCGGGTCTTTTCTATGCCTGGCAGACTCTGAGCCAGCTGGCCGGATTCCCTTTAGAAGTAGCAGAAATAGTGTCGGGCCAGGGGTACTTTCTTCAGGCCACTGACAGTGTGCGGATTCCCTGTGTCACTGTCCGTGACCGGCCCAGATTTGCCTGGAGAGGCTATATGCAGGACGTGTCGCGGCATTTTTTTGATTTGGAATTTTTGAAAAAACAGATAGATGCGATGGCTGTCCTTAAACTCAACCGTCTGCATCTGCATCTGACGGATGCTGCCGGCTGGAGGGTGGAGATTGACCACTATCCCCTGCTGACCTCGCTGGCTGCCTGGAGGGAGGGCGACTTGTGGAAGGACTGGTGGTTCGGAGAGCGGAAATACCTTCCCGAGGGTACACCCGGGGCATACGGAGGGTATTATACCAAGGAACAGCTGCGGGAACTGGTGCGGTATGCCGCTAACCGCTATGTTACGATTGTGCCGGAGATAGAGATGCCCTCGCACTCGGATGAGGTGCTGACAGCATATCCGGAACTTTCCTGCACCGGCGAGCCTTATAAGCATTCGGATTTCTGCATAGGAAAGGAGGAAACTTTTGAGTTTCTTGAAAACGTTCTCACGGAGATAATGAATATTTTCCCGTCGCAGTACATCCATGTCGGAGGAGACGAGGCCTCCAAAAAAGCCTGGGCTGAGTGCCCGTTGTGCCAGGCCCGCATGGAGGCTCTGGGGTTGACGCATGTTGACGAACTACAAAGTTATATGATCAGACGCATAGGCACTTTCCTTGAGTCACATGGCCGGACTCTGGTCGGATGGGACGAGATCATGCAGGGCGGGGCTGACAGTGCCGCTGTGGTCATGGCCTGGAGAGGCGTGGATCAGGGTGTCCGTGCGGCTGAATGCGGCAACAGGACGATCATGTCTCCGGGCGCGTTCTGCTATTTCGATACCTATCAGGATGATCCGTCCACGCTGCCTCCGGCTATGGGCGGATATACTCCGCTGTCCAAGGTCTATTCGTTCGAGCCTGTGCCTGACGGTCTGGATTCGGCGGCGGCTTCCAATATCATAGGTGTGCAGGCCAATCTCTGGTGCGAATATATTCCGACCGAGGAACATGCCGAGCTGATGATATACCCCCGTCTCTATGCCCTGGCTGAGGTGGCCTGGAGCCCGGCTTCGGGTCGGGATTACGGGGACTTTTACCGTCGGGCCCTGGTGCTGTGTGAGAGGATGAGGGCTGACGGATACAATGTTTTCAACCTGGCCCGCGAGGTGGGTGACCGTCCTGCCTCACAGCAGTCTGTGGAGCATCTGGCCCGGGGCTGCAAGGTCATCTACAACGCGCCTTATAATGCTACTTATGCCGCAGGGGGAGATACGGCTCTCACGGATGGTCTGCACGGAGGCTGGACTTACGGGGACGGCCGTTGGCAGGGCTTTATCTCCCGGGGCCGTCTGGATGTGACTGTAGATTTTGGCAGGCTGACTGATGTGCGTTCTGTGGAGGCGGACTTCATACAGGTCTGCGGCCCGGAGGTCTTCCTGCCGGCCGAGGTGGTGATTTCTGCATCGGAGGACGGTTCTGAGTTCCGGGAGCTGAGGCGCATCACCCGTGAGGTGCTCCGCGACGACCGCGTCACCTTCGTCACCGACGGCTGGTATGCTGCCGATGCCTCTGTCAGCGCCCGCTACATCCGCGTCCAGGCCCGCTCCGGCCAGTTCGGCGGCTGGGTCTTCACCGACGAGATAGTCATCCACTGATGCGTTCTCATTAGCTTGACCATAAAGCACTAGCTCATTTAGTAATGGCTTAAAAATCAGGCATATGCAGATTGAAGAGTTGCGCTATGGCCTGTTTTTTCAGTGCATAGAGCAACTTGCCTGTGTGTAATTGGTTGATAACGTGGATGATGTGGGCTTGATGGGTGCTTTATGGTTTGTGCCGGGATGTGAGGCTGGAGTGTGTATGGAAGGATATGGCTCAGGAGTGGGCGGCAGAAGGGATGCGGAGGGCGCGCATGGCGTTGAGGACGGCCAGAACGGTGACTCCGACGTCGGCGAATACGGCCATCCACATGGTGCCGAGGCCAATTGTAGCCAGGGCAAGTATGGCCACCTTTACACCGACGGCAAACCAGATGTTCTGACGGGCGATACGGAGAGTGCGGCGTGCTATGGCGATAGCCGTGGCTATCTTGGTCGGTTTGTCATCCATCAGCACCACATCGGCGGCCTCTATGGCGGCGTCGCTGCCAAGCCCGCCCATAGCAATGCCCACATCGGCCCGTTTGAGCACAGGCGCGTCGTTGATGCCGTCTCCTACGAAGGCCAGGCTGCGTCCGGCCGGCTTCGAGGCCAGCAGCTGTTCCAGATACGAGACCTTGTCAGCGGGCAGCAGGGCGGCATGATATGCGTCCAGTCCGAGCCGGCCGGCCACATCGCGGGCCACTTCCTCCCGGTCTCCGGTCAGCATGACAGTCTGGCTGACACCCAGGCGCTTGAGTGCGGCGATGGCCTCTGCGCTGTCCTCTTTCACACGGTCGTTGATGACGATATGGCCGGCGTACTTACCGTCTACGGCCACGTGGATGATGGTACCGGCACGGTGGCAGTCATGCCAGCCGGCTCCGACCGAATCCATCATCCGGGTATTGCCTACGCAGACCGTGCGGCCTTCCACGCAGGCCCGGATACCCTGCCCGGCAATTTCCTCCACATCGGTGACCGAGCAGCCGTCGGTGGCCTCGTTGGGGAATGCTGCCCTAAGAGCCTCGCCTATCGGGTGGGTGGAGAAATGCTCCACATGGGCGGCCAGATGCAGCAACTCGTTCTCGTTGAAGTCTTCGGGATGAACGGCCTCCACGGCAAATTCGCCCTTTGTGAGGGTTCCGGTCTTGTCGAACACGACAGTCCCGATACGGGCGAGTGTATCCATATAGCTGCTGCCCTTGATGAGTATGCCTTTGCGCGAGGCACCTCCAAGTCCGCCGAAAAATGTCAGCGGTACACTGATGACCAGGGCGCAGGGACAGGATACTACAAGAAAAATCAGTGCCCTGTGCAGCCATGTGACGAAAGAGGCTGAGAAGCCGGCTTCTGAGAAAAGCGGAGGCAGGAAGGCCAGCATAAGAGCCGCAAAGACTACGACCGGAGTATAGATGCGGGCGAACCTGGTGATGAATGACTCGCTTCGGGACTTCTGTCCGTCCGCGCTCTCCACCAGCCGGAGTATTTTCGACACAGTGCTTTCACCGAAAGATTTTGTCGTCTTCACGCGGAGCACACCGGAGAGATTGATGCAGCCGGATATGACCTCGTCGCCGGTGCTTACGTCCCGTGGCATACTCTCTCCTGTGAGCGCGACGGTGTTGAGCGATGATGTGCCCTCTATCACCGTACCGTCCAGAGGCACTTTCTCCCCCGGCCTTATGACTATGACCTCTCCGATGCGGACTTCTTCAGGCGGGACAGTCTCCACGCGGCTATTCCGCTCCACGTCAGCCGTATCGGGCCGGATGTCCATCAGATGCGATATGCTGTCCCGGCTCCGGCCTTCGGCGTAGGTCTCGAACAGCTCTCCTACAGCGAAGAACAGCATGACGAAGACGGCTTCGGGAAACTCGGTCTCCGCTCCGGGCAGGAAGCCGATGCAGAGGGCCCCGAGGGTAGCGACGGTCATCAGGAAGTTCTCGTTGAACACATCTCCGTGCGCGATGCCCTCGGCTGCCTCTTTCAGCGTAGGTGCTCCGACCAGCAGGTACGGTATCAGATAGACGAGAAGCAGCTGCCATGTCTGTAGGGCGCAGTGCTTTTCTATGATTACCGCCCCGGCCAGCAGGACTGCTGTGACGGCGATAATGATGATGCGCCGCCTCATGCTCCTGCCTTCATGTCCGGATTGCCCGGAGTGATGATGTCCGTGATTATGATGTGCGTGTGCCATGATTCTGTCATTTTGGTTTCTGACACAAAATTACAGAGGACAGGATGCAACCAGGTTTCATAAATGCGTCAGCCCGGTCACTTTGCAATCCGGTTGCAGTGACGGAAGTCAGGCTTTGCGGCCGGAACATTCGGGACAGAGGCCCTTGACGGTATAGTTGATGGACTCAATCTCGTAGCCATCAGGAAGTTCCACTACGGGAATCTTCACATCGTCAATGCAGAATGTGCGGTTGCACTCCTCGCAGTAGAAATGGATATGGCGGTTCTCGACCCGGCAGACGGTGGACTCGCAGCGGCATATCTCGTATTTTACAGACCCGCTGCCGTCCTCGAACGAATGAATCGCGTGGTGCTCCAGCAGGACATTGAGCGTGCGGAATATCGTGGACTTGTCCATGGTCTCCAGCTCCGTCTCCAGCTCCGTCATGGAGACAGGGTGGGTGAGCTCCGAGAGTTTCTGGAGTACGAGGATGCGGGCTGCGGTCGGATGAATGCCGTGGTCCTGAAGCTGCTGTTCGATGGTTCCGTTTGCCATAGTTCTGTTGAATTCGAATTCGGAATGCAAATCTACGAACAGTTTTTGATAAATGCTCAAATTTTCCGGGCGAAGCCGCTGATGAGAGTGAGGTATTCCGGCGGCTGTCCGTTCCGGCCCCATTGCAGGGGTGTGTGGAAAATGTCGGCGGCGGTGCGGGCGATGTCGAATCCCAGGGCTTCCAACGACGGGCGGATGCTCTCCGGGTGGCGGCAGGGTCGGCCTTCGCGGCGTGTGCAGTGCTCCGGCGGGCAGAGCAGGCAGGTGCCGGCGAAGAAAGCCCTGACAGTGTGTGCCGGCACTGCAGCTTCACGTTCCATTTTCAACAGCATCCGGTCAAGCCGTTCCCGTTCCCGGTGGATAATCCTGTCGGCTGTCTCCGGAGTCAGTACCGTCCCTTCTGCAGGAACAATCTTCGTGGCCAGCAGGGAGATGACCGCATATCCTTCCGGAAGAGCCGTCTCGTCGAAATCGTAGGGAGGGCAGGCCCAGCAGTTTCCGTACCGGCCGCATTCACGGCAGTATCCCCGCACCCGTCCGAAGTCCCGGTAGCCGGCGATGTACTCCGCCATCGGCATTTCCACCCACCGCTCCTGCACGCTATATTCCTGTAGTCTCTGTTCCATATACCGAATTTGGCAAAAATACGGATTATTGTTCTTAGTTTGTATGGGTCAGGGAGTGGAAAGTTTTGTATTTTTGTAGGCGTTTGGAAAAATGATGAAACGATGATGGAATTCAAGGATAGAAGAAGCATACGGAAATATTCCCGGCGCGGGCTGCCGGAGGGATTGATCGAAGCTCTGGCCGAGGAGGCTTCAAGGGCTGCGACTATGGGCAATATGCAGCTGTATTCGCTGGTGGTCACTGGGGACGGGCCGGAAAGGGAGGCCCTGGCTGAGGCGCACCATCATCAGCCGATGGTGGAGGAGGCCCCGGCGGTGCTTACGTTCTGTGCGGATTTTCACAGGTTCAGCCGGTGGTGTGAGCAGCGGGACGCGGCACCGGGTTACGGCAACTTCGTATCTTTCATCAACGCCGCCACGGACACTCTGCTGTTTGCCCAGGCGTTCATCACTCTGGCGGAGGAGCACGGCCTGGGTACCTGCATCCTCGGTACAACGGTCTACAATCCCGATAAGATCATCGAGGCCCTGCGCTTGCCGTCTCTGGTGGTGCCGGTGCTGACCGTCACTCTCGGTTGGCCGGACGAGGCTCCGGAGCAGACTGACCGCCTGCCGGTGGAGGCCATTCTGCACGCCGGTTATTATCACGACTATGCGGCGGAGGATATCGACCGCATCTACGCTGCGAAGGAGGCTCTTCCCGAGAGCCGTTATTTCGTGGAACTCAACGGCACGGACAATCTCGCCCAGGTCTTCACCCGCTTCCGTTTCACTCAGCAGGAATGCCTGGAGATGTCCGCCAAGATGCAGGAAGTCCTGCGGCACCAGGGTTTCAATGAATAGACAAACGGTAAGCAGTGCGTCACCTCAAAAATGTAAAAGTTTGGTGTATAAGGCATTATGATGATGACGTGTTCTTGTCATCAGTTCGGAACATGCCGAAAAGCGCACGCGCTTTTCATAAGTCCATGAGTATCGGGTAATTACAAAGCCGTCCTGCGTCAGTACCGACCGTAAGTTTTGCTCAGATTACCAAATATGTTACATTTGTGCACTGAAAGTTCAGACTGACGCACAATATGGAAATTTTCATCGACATAGTAGCCGTAATACTCGGCATCGTAGGCCTTCTCGGCTGTATTCTGCCCGTGCTGCCCGGCCCTCCGTGCAGTCTGGCAGGCATGTTTCTGCTCTTTCTCTGGGGTTCGCCATGCGCTCAGGACGACATCACCTGGCGTCTGCTGATCATCATGCTGATAGTGACAGTGATAGTCACCGTTCTGGATTATGTGGTGCCGGGCTGGCTGACCCGTGTGACTGGCGGCACGAAGTATGCCTCACGCGGGGCCACTGCGGGGATGCTCGTCGGCATTCTGTTTTTCCCTCCCTGGGGCATGATTGTCGGAGCTTTCATCGGAGCCCTTGTCGCCGAACTGTATTGGGGCGAGAAGAAGATGGCCCAGGGCCTTAAGGCTGCTCTCGGCTCCTTCCTCGGTTTCCTGCTCGGTACCGGGGCAAAGCTGGCCGCTTCCGGGGTCATGCTGTATTACATCATCATCGCCCTGATACCGTAGTTACCAATGAAAAGAGGACTGTTTTCTAATATGTTGCCGGCTGAGGGTTCCGGTCGTGTCCGGATTTGCCGGCGCAGTGCCGTGTGTTTGCTTTTGCCTTTGTGCCTGCTGGCAGCTGTTTTTCCGGCGCATGTCAGATGGTGGTGCAGTTGCCTCGGGAGAGGACGATGATGCGGCAGGCCATTTCGAAGAAGACGGCGCGGCGGAATGTCTCGGGGAAATCCTTTCCGCAGGCGGCCTGTCCGTGGTTGGACATCAGGACGATGTCGTGGTCTGCAAGGGCCTCTACTACCGCTGCGGCGAGTTCGTCCGAGCCGGGCGGGAGGAACGGCACTACGGGTATTTCCCTGCCTACGTACAGCGGCCCTTCAAGGGTGACGTTGAAATCCTTGGGCTTGTCCTTCATGCAGGCGACTACAGTGGCATACGGGGACTGGAAGTGCAGGACGCATCCCACTTCCGGCCTCCTGCGCATGACTCCGAGGTGAAAGCCGGCCTCCATCGTTGGCCGCACTCCGTTCAGGCACCGGCCGTCGCTGATGCGGCAGAGGGCGACCTGGTCTTCCCGCAGTTCTTCGAGCCAGCTGCCGGTGGCGGACAGCAGGGCCAGACCGGAATCGCCGGAAAGTTCCGGGAGGCGCAGGGACAGGTTGCCGCTGCTGCAGGAGAGCAGTCCGGCTTCGGTGCATTTATGGGCGCATCCGGAGAAATAATTCAGGATTTCCTTGGGAATGTCTGTATTCATGTTATTCTGGGTTATTGCCTGTTTTTATCCTTGAAGCCTCATCCACTGTCATCTCCTTGTCCCATAGGAGAGTCATGCCCATTTCCCCGAATATCTCCATATAAGTTCCGATTGACGGCAGGCCGACCCTTGCGCGGCGGATGTCCAGACTGTCGGCATTCTCTACCGGCCAGAGGTAATTGGCAGATTCGCTTGTATATGCCGTCCCGGTTCCGTTTTCCGGTTTTCCGTCCTCCCCGGCTTTGACGATAATTGTCTTCATTTGCAAGAATGTCTGAGTGCCGTAAACCTGCGGCTTGCCCTCGTGCATCAGGATACGGTCCAGCATGGTGGCAACGTCCGAAGGCTCGATCAGGCCTTTTTCAGCACCTGTCTCGAACAGCGGGTAGTATTTCCTCTGATGCTCCAGGTCCGAATGCTGTACGACCAGGAACAATGCGCTGTAAGAAGTGTCGGACAGTCCTTCCGGAATGCCGAGTGAGTCGAGGATAGGAAATACTGCCGTCTGGCATCTGAGGTCAGTCTCTGTCATGCGCTGTATGTATGCCATGAGACTGTCCTCATCCATACCTTCCATATTGAGGGAATATTGCCGCACGGCCTGGTCTTCCCGGTAGATTCTGTGCAGCAGCGAGTCCAGATGTGCGGGACCCTTGTCATCCTGCGCCTGCGCCCTTTGCCCGAAGCAGCTCAGAGCCGCCGTGACGGCCGCCAGCAGCAGGATTATTCTTGTATGATTGTTATTTATGCTCATTTCCGATTTTAATTATGTCCCGGAACAAAATTATGATATTTTGGTGAATCTCGGTGCGGGGGGCAATAAAAAAGCCGCGCTCCGGGATGTCCGAAGTGCGGCCTTTGTTGTTTCATACTGTGTCCGCGACTATTTGATGTCGATGAATCTTTCCTTAGGGGTGACAGGGGCTTCAGTGTTCTTGGGCAGCGTGATGTTCAGCACACCGTGCTCCATGCTGGCACTGATTTCCTCTTTCTTGATGTCGTCCGGGAGAAGCAGGGTCTGCTCGAATTGCGAGTAGGAGAATTCCCTTCTGAGGTATTTCTCGTCTTTCTTCTCTTCTTTGTGCTCATCCTTGTGCTCAAGGGTGACCACCAGCTCGTTCTCCTCGTTGATGCGAATCTTGAAGTCATCCTTGGACATGCCGGGAGCGGCGATTTCCACTTTGTACTCCTTGTCGTTCTCCTTGACATTGATGGCAGGTGACGATGTTCTCATCATGTTGCCGAAATGCCTGAAGTCATCATCGAAAAAGTCATTGAAAAATGCGGGCAGCCAGTTCTGCTGTGTTCTTCTGCTAGGTACCATAATTTTATCCTCCATAATTTTAAATTGTTTCTAAAAATGTTTCCGAACGCCGGCCTGTCGTGGCATCGGTCGCAGCGTCCGTTTCCGGATTGCTGCGTTGCCTTTGCCGTCCCGGTCCCGGGAGTCTTTCCGGAGCCCCTCACCGGGGGCTCCGTTCCGCCCTCCCTTTCGGGCGTTCGATAGAGTATATCGCAAATTGCGGACCAGTGCCCTGTGCCGCCTGCCACCCGGCAAATTTGTCGCAAAATTCTGCCATTTTGTCCGTAATGTGCGGATAATCAAATATTTACACGACATTTTGTCAGTTAGCCTATACCGTTGAGCCTATACCGTTGCCCGTGCCGCAACGGCAGGGAAATGCGAGAAATGCTGCCGTTGTGGAAGAGGGGGAAAAGGGCAATGCCGTCCGGAAGGCCTGTAGAGGGAGTACGGCGAAAAAAGCCGTGCCGCAACGGCAGGGAAATGCGGGAAATGCTGCCGTTGTGGAAGTGAGACGGTGGGATTGTGGTGAAGGGATGCAGGCGACGGATTGCCGGGAGCTATTAAGAAATTTAAGAAAACTACTAAAAATTTTAGGAGTTATGGAAATTTTGATTACATTTGCGGTAAATAGATACAGAAAGATATGAAGCAGAGACTTACAGCAAAGGAAGAGGAGGTGATGAACATCCTCTGGAAAAGCGGAGAAAGCATGTTCATCAGGGATATAGTGGCGGCCATGCCCGAGCCGAGGCCCAATTACAATACGGTGGCGACTCAGGTCCGCTTTCTGGAGGAAAAGGGATTCGTGGTGCGCAGGCCCATGGCCAACTCGTATCAGTACAGTGTCGCGGTGAGCGAGCGGGAGTACAGGGGGCAGACTGTCGGGGACGTGGTGTCGAGATACTACGGCAATTCCTACACCAGTCTGGTCTCGCAGTTCGTGGAGGAGGAGAAGATGGGACTTGACGAGCTGAAGGCCCTGATAGCGGAAATAGAAAGTAAGAACCTGAGAAAATGATACACTGGATATTGAAAACGGCCCTGCTGCTGGCGGGATTCTACGCCTTCTTCATGCTTTTCATGAGGAAGACCACGCTGTTCCGCCTCAACCGTGCGGTCCTGCTGGCCGGGACAGTGGCCTGTCTGCTGCTGCCGCTGGTCAGGATCAATGTGGACCCCTCTGCCCCGGTAGCTGATTATCTGCCGTTGCGGATTGTCCTGCCGGAGACGGTTGTCGGAGGCGGAAATGTGTCGGAGACTGCCGCAGGCGGGTTGGACTGGAAGGCACTGCTGTATGGCCTTTATGCCGCCGGGTTCACCGTCGTCCTTATATCAGCGGCAGTTTCATTGGGCCGTATCCGCAAGGTCATCCGTCAATATAAAGGTGTTCGTTACTGCTATGACGGGAACAGGTACGTGATGCTTCATATTGCGGAACATGACCTGCCCTCGTTCAGCTTCATGAACCATGTCGTAATCAGCCGCAGCGACTATGACGGACATCCGGAGATATTGACGCACGAGTGTGCGCATGCCGGACATCATCATTCGGCTGATATGCTTTTCATGTCGCTGGTCTGTGCGCTCCAGTGGTTCAATCCGCTCGTGTGGATGATGCGCTCCGAGCTTCGGATGATGCACGAATACGAGGCCGATGAGGCCGTACTCAAACAAGGCGTCGATGCTACTCAATATCAACTTCTGCTGGTGAGAAAAGCTGTGGGAGACAGCCGTTTCCTGATCGCGAACAGCTTTGGTCACAGCAAACTTAAAAACCGAATAGCCATGATTAGGAAAGTAAAGACTACGAAATGGGCGGCGCTGGCGTATATCGCCTGCCTGCCCCTGCTTCTGGCCGCTATGAGTTTCAATACGACGGATGGCGGCAACGATGTAATGTCCGGCACGGATGACCTGGTTGGTGCAGCGGAGCCCGTTGCCGCCGGGCCTGAGTCCGCCGACACAGCCAAGGTGTACGAATTTTCTGCACTGGATGTTCCGCCTAAGTTCAACGGTGGTGATGCCAGGCAGGAATTCCCAAAATGGTTCTATGCACAGCTGACCTATCCTGACGATGCCCGTAATGCAGGTATGCAGGGCAGGGTCATTGTGCAGTTCAAGATCAACAAGGACGGCAGTGTGTCCGATATCTCGATTCTGGAAGGTGTGTGTGAGTCTATAGACAATGAAGTCATAAGAGTGGTGTCCGAGTCACCTGATTGGACACCCGGCTATGTTGACGGCAAGCCGGTAAATGTGACATACGCCTTCCCGGTGCTCTTCCAGCTCCGGGGCGGAGACTCTGACAAATGACCATTGATGTAGCGGTGTATGCTTGCTGCCCGACGGTCCGGATTCTTTTGAGGAGATCCACCGCCGGGCAGTGTCGTCTGCGCAGATATGATGTTAAAACCGGGGACGGTTCGGGATTCTTGGTGCGGAGTCTCGAAACCTGAAAGTCAGCGGCATGGTGTAGACTACTTTGATAGGCTTGCCGTCAAGGTATGCTGGTGTCCAAAGCGGAGACTCGGAAAAAACCCTTATAATCTCTGCGGTTATAGACTCATGCGGACTCTCCTGAACATTTATGTCGGATATGGTTCCGTCCGGGTTGACGGCGAACTCCACCAAAGCAGTGCCTGAGGCATTTGCCTTACGGGCTTCTTCAGGGAAATGGAGGTTCTGATACACCCATTGCGGAAATTCTACCTTTGGGTCTCCTCCATTGAACTTGGGGGGTATGTCCGGCTTGATGCTGTCTGCTGCCATCTTCCATGGCATTGACGGCATAGAGGTGTGGTAAGTCACATTACAGCCCGACAGGCAGAGACTGATAATAGCCGGCAGCAGTACAGTCAGGTATGCGGTAAATCTTTTCATAAGGTGTACGTGGTTGATATGTGTGGTAAAGTTAATAAACAGTTACGGTATTTCCAAGATCAAGATTAGAATTAAGTCCGAAGCCATGCCGCAGTCAGTGTTACCCATAAAGCGCCATGTAGTCTATTAATATGTTGATTATCAGATTTGTATCTCTAATGCAGCGGCTCTATGGCCTGAAAAAACAGACCATACCGCAAACGGCACATTCGGTAATTGCTGATTGACAGCAGGTTAAAAGCAGCACCGGTGCTTTATAGTCGGCGGGCTACATTGCCAGTATCCCGCAGCACTTTCATGCCTGCCGCTTATCTCATATACATCATACCAAATACATCCCGTTAATACTGCCACTATGCATTTTCGTTATATTACAACTTCTTGATTGACTGGGTATTGTATTTTTATAAAATGTCAGGTAGCGGTAAAAACGCCTGTTTTGGCCAGAATCCGTCCTACTTAACATAATGCTGGGTTGATAATGTGCTTATTGTCAAATGCATACAATCTGACTAAAATGCATAGTGACAATCGGGCACAGCAGGCCATACCAAAATGTCCGGCCAGCCGCACTGCGAATGGGCGCATCTTTGCGGAGAGCGTGTAATCCGGCACGATTTCGTTCTGTATCATGCCGGACCATGCGTTCGGTTTGAGACCGTAAGTGGTGACCATGGTGAGATGCAGGGCCTTTCGGGTTTTCGTGGTCGCTCTGAACAGCTCCATGTGTCCAGCATCTGGTCGCGGCGGTCGATGACCTTGAGTTAAGGATGAATAAAAGTAAATAAAGCTTATCCTTAACTCGTGTTTTTGACCACTTAAGGATGAGTAATCGGAGGTTTCTGCCGGCAGATGGCGCTGACTTTGCCGCTGAATTCTGGAAAAATTCACGAAAATGGTTGGTAATTAAAAAATTAGTGGTATATTTGCAGCCCGCGAAAAATGCGCGGGAGCTATTAGTTCATTGATTAACAACAAATTAATTAAACCAATGCCTGGATTAATTGGAAAAAAAATCGGAATGACTTCCGTTTTCGATGCTGATGGGAAGAATATCCCATGCACCGTTATTGAGGCTGGTCCC